>NZ_JBAFVB010000001.1:0-819083 GCF_043193975.1 Xanthobacter versatilis
TCAAAACCCCCGTCGCACAGCGACGGGGGTTTTGTGCGTTCAGGCGCTGCCGAGGCGCCAATGCTCACGGCCGCAACGCAACGCGCGAGCAGCCCCCCGCATAAGCCGATTGCGCCGTACGCCGCTGCTCCGCTGCCACTGGGAGCGGCCGAAGCCCCCAGCGCCTGCAGAAGTCCAGGCCATCCGTGCTGAAAGCAGAGCGTCGGAGCTCGGTCCGCTCCGCGATCTCGATGCACCGAGACCGGAGCAGAGCTGCACCGCTCAATTCGCGAGCAGCCAGGTCACCGGCAACCAGCTCACCGATTTCGGAAAACCGGCTTTCGCTTTTCCGCAAAGGCGTTCATCCCCTCGCGCCGGTCCTCTAGCGCGAAGGTGGCGTAGAGCAGTCGGCGCTCGACATACAGGCCCTCCTGGAGATGGGTCTCGTAGGCCTGGTTCACCGCTTCCTTCGCCAGCGCCACGACGGGGCGGGAGGACGAGGCGATGCGTGCGGCGATGGCGACGGCCTCCGCCAGATGTTGCCCTTCTGCCGCCACCCGGCTGACGAGCCCCATGGCCTGCGCCTCCACCGCGGACAAGGCCCGGCCGGTGAGGATCATGTCCATGGCGGTCGCCTTGCCGACGATGCGCGTGAGGCGCTGGGTGCCGCCGGCGCCGGGGATGATGCCAATCGTGGTTTCCGGCAGCGCGAAGCGGGCGGTCTGCGACGCCACGATGATGTCGCACATCAGGGCCAGCTCGCAACCGCCCCCGATCGCATGCCCCGACACCGCCGCGACGGTCGGCTTGCGCACCCGTGCCAAGCCCTCCCATGTGGCGGTGATGAGCTGCGCTTCATAGACTTCGGCAAAGGTCTTGTCCTTGATCTCCTTGATGTCGGCGCCTGCAGCGAAGGCCTTGTCCGAGCCGGTCACAACGATGGCGCCGATGGAGCCGTCAGCGTCGAGGGCGGCCGCGGCATGAGACAGCTCCGAGGTGATCTGGCGGTTCAGCGCGTTGAGGACGTCCGGCCGGTTGAGGGTGATGATGCCGACCGGTCCGTCGATCGCGACGAGGATGGTTTCATACGTCATGTCTGTGGCCCTCGGTTCTGGTCAGGAAATGCGAATGAGGATCTCGCCTACGGGGCCGGGCCTTGGAAGCGGGCCAACGTGGATGCCGCCTCTGCCAGCGAGAAGGTGCTGTCCATGCGGGCTGGAAAGCCGCCGCGGGGCAGGCTGACGAAAAATTCGTAAGGACAAAGCATCGCGCAGTCGCCGGGGGCAGCGCCCGATCCGTCGGACGCCTCGTGCACGACGCCCACGCGGTTCGCGTCCATGACGCACGGCTGCTGCTGGGGCATGACGGCGCCGGCGCCGCGCAGGCAGAGAGCGACCCGGTCGACCGATTCCGCCGGCATCCGAATCCTTGCCGATGGCTCTGCCGCAGCGGGTTCCGGCAGGTCGCGAAGGGAGAAGCCATTGACGCCGTGTTCCCTCAAGGGGACGGCTTTCATGCGCTTTTTCCATTTCAATCATAATAATATATTTCCTTAATATCGCAGCCGTAGCGCGTCGCGAATGTGCCGACTGGAGCCTTATATAAGGGAAACTGAGCCTCCTTGCCTGTTCGGCTGTCTTGCGTATATATGCAAAGATATTTGCATAAAACGGGGAGGATGTCATGGCCTTGGATCCGGGGACGCTGTCCCAGCTGCTTGATGCGATCCGCCGTTTCGTCGACGAGCGGTTGATCCCCGCAGAGGCCGAGGTCGCCGAGGCGGATGCCATCCCGGCCGCCATTGTCGCGGAGATGCGCGATCTGGGGCTGTTCGGGCTGACCGCCCCGGAGGACTTTGGCGGTCTCGGCCTCACCATGGAGGAGGAGGTGCTCGCGATGTTCGAGCTCGGCCGTGCGGCGCCGGCATTCCGTTCCATGTTCGCCACCAACGTCGGCATCGGCATGCAGGGCATCGCCATCGACGGCACGCCGGAGCAGAAGGCGAAATATCTGCCTGGCCTCGCCTCCGGCGAGATCGTCGGCTCGTTTGCCCTCACCGAGCCGGACGTGGGCTCCGACGCCGGATCGGTGAAGACCACGGCGCGGCGCGACGGTGATGTCTATGTGCTGAACGGGACCAAGCGGTTCATCACCAACGCGCCGCACGCCGGCCTGTTCACCGTGATGGCGCGCACCGATCCCAGCCAGAAGGGCGCCTCTGGCGTCTCTGCCTTCGCCGTGGAGCGCGGAACGCCCGGGCTCTTCACCGGCAAGCCGGAAAAGAAGATGGGCCAGCAGGGAGCCCATGTGTGCGATGTGATCTTCGATGACTGCCGGGTCCCGGCGTCTGCACTTATCGGCGGCGTCGAGGGGCAGGGCTTCAAGACTGCCATGAAGGTGCTGGACAAGGGCCGGCTGCACATCGCGGCCGCCTGCGTGGGGCTGTCGGAGCGCATCCTTGATGACATGCTGGCCTATGCGGTGGGGCGCCGGCAGTTCGGCCGGCCCTTGGCTGATTTCCAGCTCCTCCAGGCCATGTTTGCCGATTCGAAGGCCGACGCCTACGCGGCGCGCTGCATGGTGCTCGATGCCGCCCGCAGGCGCGATGCCGGGCAGGACGTGAGCGTGGAAGCCTCCTGCGCCAAGATGTTCGCCTCCGAGGCGGTGGGCCGGATCGCCGACCGCAATGTGCAGGTCCACGGCGGCAACGGCTATATCCGCGAATACCGGGCCGAGCAGCTCTATCGCGACGCCCGCCTGTTCCGGATCTATGAGGGTACCACCCAGATCCAGCAGATCATCATCGCCAAGGCGCTCACCGCCGAGGCGAGGGCGCGCGCCGGACTTTAGGTTCCGGCGCGGCGACCGGCGCGGCCTCCCGTTCATCCGCGTGACGGGCGGCAGCTTCCGGATCGAGAATCTTGAAGTTCGTCAGCATCTTATCGAGGTAGTGGATCATGTGGATCTTATCCTCGGTGGAGAAGCCGGCCAGTGCCTCGTCGTAATAGTCGGCAATCACGGGGCGCATATTGGCATCCCAAAGGCTGCGTCCCTTGGGTGTCAGGCAGATGAGGCGGGAGCGATTGTCGTTGGCATCCACCGCGCGCTCCACATAGTCCATAGCCTCGAGCCGCTGCAGCACTCCGGCGAGGTTCTGCCGCGTGACCAGCAGGAAGGCGGCGAGGTCGCCCACGGCGACCCCTTCGGCGAAGGCGGGGCGCGTGAGGGCGCCGAGCACCGCCCATTGCTGGGTCGTGATCTTGTAGTCGTCCAGCGCCCGCGTGCCGGTCTTATGCAACATGTTGGCGCATTGGTAGAGCCGGAAGAAGAGCCTGTTGCTCAGTCCCGACGAAATCCCGCGTGAAGTGCCGCCATTCTTTTTCATATCAGCACTTTGACCGCGCCGCAGCGCTCGGTCAAGGGATCCCGGGCAGGCTTAGATATGGAAAGATATTGACATAAAAAGCGTGAGCCAATAGAGCTATGTCATACGGGTGGCGGCGGGTGCCTCAACGAGAAGCCCCCGCCGGAATAGGCGATAACACACCGAAATATCGGCGCCTTCGCCCCTGCCCATGACTGTGGAGGACGACCACCGTGCGAGGCTTGAAGGGTAAAATAGTTGTTGTAACCGGCGGTGGCGGCGGCATCGGATCGGCAACCTGCCGGCGCTTTGCCGAGGAAGGCGCCCGCGTCGTGGTCGCCGACATCAGCGCTGCCGCGGCGGAGCGGGTAGCCAAGGAAATCAGGGCCGCCGGTGGCGATGCCACCATCGCGGTCGTCGACCTCACAGATTTTGCAGCGACCGCGGCCAAGGTGGCCGAAGTAGAGAGCGCCTTCGGTCCCATCGACATCCTGGTCAATAATGCCGGCTGGGACCTGTTCGTGCCGTTCCTGAAGTCGGAGCCCGATTTCTGGACCAGGATCATCGACATCAACCTGCGCTCGGTGCTGAACATCACCAAGCCAGTGCTTGCCTCCATGGTCGCGCGCGGCGTTTCCGGACGCGTGGTCTCCATCGGGTCCGATGCCGGGCGCGGCGGCTCCTCCGGCGAAGCGGTCTATGCCGCCTGCAAGGCCGGGGTCATCGCCTTCATGAAGACGCTCGCCCGCGAGCATGCGCGCAACGGCATCACCTTCAACACCGTGTGCCCGGGCGTCACCGAGACGGCCATGCTGGAAAGCTTCATGGATGCGGCCGGCGACAAGGAGAAGCTGCGCGTCGCCTTCACCCGCGCGGTGCCCCTCGGCCGTCTCGGCAAGCCCGACGACCTGCCGGGCGCCATCGTGTTCCTGTCCAGTGACGACGCCGCCTTCATCACCGGCCAGGTGATATCGGTCTCCGGCGGCCTCACCATGCACGGTTGAGGGGGAAATCATGAGCTATACTGACATTCTCTATGAGGTGCGCGGCGGCGCCGCCTGGATTACCATCAACCGGCCGGACAAATACAACGCCTTCCGCGGCCACACCGTGGACGAGCTGATCCACGCCTTCCAGACCGCAGGCTGGGACCGCAAGGTCGGCGTGATCGTGCTGACCGGCGCGGGCGACAAGGCATTCTGCACCGGCGGCGACCAGTCGGCCCACGACGGCCAGTATGACGGGCGCGGCGTCATCGGCCTGCCCATCGATGAATTGCAGAGCCTGATCCGCGACGTGCCGAAGCCTGTCATCGCCCGCGTCAATGGCTTCGCCATCGGCGGCGGCAACGTGCTCGCCACCATCTGTGACCTGACCATCGCTTCCGACAAGGCCCAGTTCGGCCAGGTGGGTCCCAAGGTGGGCTCGGTGGATCCGGGCTTCGGCACCGCCTATCTCGCCCGCGTGGTCGGCGAGAAGAAGGCTCGCGAGATCTGGTATCTCAACAAACGCTATAGCGCCGCCGAGGCTCTTGCCATGGGCCTTGCCAATGCGGTCGTGCCCCACGAGGAGCTGGACGCCGAGGTGGACCGCTGGGTGGCCGAGCTGATGGACCGCTCGCCCACGGCGCTTGCCCTCGCCAAGGTGTCGTTCAACGCCGACAGCGAGAACATCCGGGGCATCTCCGCCCTCGGCATGCGCGCGCTCAGCCTCTACTACGACACCGACGAGAGCAAGGAGGGCGGTGTCGCCTTCCGCGAGAAGCGCAAGCCCGATTTCCGCAAGTTCGGAAAGTAGGCCGGACCGCCACCGGGCAGGTGGGCCCGCCGTCCTGTCCGGTGGCTTCAGTCCCCCGAACGGGGGTGTGCCGTGAGGCGATCCCGTCCCGCCATGGGCGCCAGCGGCGACACGGCGCCGCCATGCCGGTGTCAGGGCGCCGGCATGGCGGTAACGGCCCGCAACGCTGCGGGGCAGGATCGCGGCGGCTGGATCGATGCAGGCGCAAGACGTGCGCATCAGGTCCTCTTGCCGCCATGGCCGGCGCGCCGCGCCGGCGCCGGCCCGCGACACTCAAAGGCTGCGTGAAGGCGGCCACAGCTCAATCCGGCAGGAAAAGCCAGGGTAGGAAACTCCATGAATCCGACGGCATATCCAACGGTTTTCGACAATGAAGACCTGACCGCCTTGCGCGACCTCGCCGCCAAGTTTGCCGCCGAGCGCCTCGCGCCGGGTTATCGGGACCGCGAGCGCACCGGCAGCTTCGGCAAGGATCTGGTGCGCGAGATGGGCAGTCTCGGCCTGATCGCCCCCGAGCTGCCCGAGGAATTCGGCGGGATCGGCTCCGGCAGCATGTATTCAGGCGTCATCATCGAAGAGATCGCCAAGGGCGACTTCAACTTCGGCTATGTGAATATCCTCGCCTCCCTGAACGGCCAGATCGTCGCCAATTTCGCCAATCCCGAGATCAAGGGCCACTGGCTGCCCAGGCTCACCGCCGGCGAGATCATGCTGGCCATCGCGCTCACGGAGCCGCGCGGCGGTTCGGACGCGGCCAATCTCGGCCTCAGGATGGAGCGCTCCGGCGACCACTATGTCCTCAACGGCGAGAAGACCTCCATCTCCGCCGCCGACCAGGCCGCCGCCGCCATTGTCTTTGCCCGCACGGGCAGGCCCGAGGACAAGGCGCATGGCATCTCCGCCATCTTCGTGCCCATGGACACTCCGGGCATCTCGACCACCCGCTTCACAGACGTGGGCCAGCATGCCATCGGCCGCGGCTCCATCTTCTTCGACAATGTAAAGGTGCCGGCCGATCACTTGCTGGGAGAGGAGAACAAAGGTTTCGTGCAGGTGATGCAGGGCTTTGACTTCTCGCGCTCGCTCATCGGCCTGCAATGCCTTGGAACCGCCCGCCAGTCCCTCACCGAGGCCTGGGCCTATATTGGCGAGCGGCGCGCTTTCGGCAAGCCGCTCGCCGCATTTCAGGGCATCACCCACCAACTGGCGGATTTCGACACCCGCATCGAAGGCGCGCGGCTGCTGAGTTACAACGCGCTGTGGCTCAAGGACAACGGCCTGCCGCACGTGGCCGAGGCGGCCATGGCCAAATGGTGGCCGCCGCTCCTCGCCTACGAGGCGATCCACGCCTGCCTGCTGGTGCATGGCCACGCCGCCTATTCCAACGAACTGCCCTTCGAGCAGCGGTTGCGCGACGTGCTGGGTCTGCAGATCGGCGACGGCACCGCGCACATCATGAAAAACATCATCGCCCGTGAACGGGCGGGCCGGGCAGCAGTCGGCGGCTGATCCAAGAATAAGGGGAGGAACCCATGGAATTCGATGCCCTTCTCATCGAGCCGCGCCGCGCCAAAATGGAGGCTGAAGGCCTCTGGCCGGGCAAGACGCTGCTCGATTACTTCGACGCCTGCCGCACCGAAAAGCCCGATGCCACCGCCGTGGTGAGCATCGTGGTCGGCACCGGGGCACGGCGAGACCTGACCTATTCCGAGATCGACCATCTGGCCTGGCGTGCCGCGGTCGGGCTCCGCCGTCTCGGCCTTGGAAAGGACGACGTTCTTGCAAGCCAGCTGCCCAATGGCTGGGAGTTCGTCGTCCTGTACATCGCCTGCCGGCGCCTGGGCATCGTCTTCAACCCGGTGATGCCCATCTTCCGCGAGCACGAGCTGCGCTTCATGCTGCGCCACGGCGAGGCCAAGGCCTTCGCCATCCCCAGGGTGTTCCGCGGCTTCGACCACGAGGCCATGGCGGAGACGCTCAAGCCCGAGCTGCCAGACCTCTCGAACCTCATCGTCGTGGGAGGAGCGGGGCCGAACGGGTTCGAAGCGCTGCTGCTTGACCCGGCGTTCGACGCCGAGGTGTCCGGCATCCGGCAGATCAGCGCCCGCGACCGGGGCGACGCCAACGACGTGTGTCAGCTCATCTACACCTCGGGCACCACTGGCGAGCCCAAGGGCGTGATGCACACCGCCAACACTATGTATTCCAACCTCGTCCCCTATGCCGCCCGCCTGGGCCTCGGTGCGTCCGACGTGGTTCTGATGGCCTCGCCCATGGCCCACCAGACGGGCTTCATGTACGGCCTGCTCATGCCGGTCATGCTCAAGGCCCGCATGGTGCTGCTGGACAGCTGGGACAAGGCGTTGGCCGCCAAGGTGATCGCGCAGGAAGGCGTCACCTTCACCATGGCCTCGACGCCCTTCCTGATGGATCTCACCAATGCGGTGGAGGAGCTCGGCACCAATTCCTCCACGCTGCGCATCTTCCTGTGCGCCGGCACCGCCATCCCCGGCGCGCTGGTGGAGCGGGCGCGCAGGGTGCTCGGCACCAAGATCGTCTCGGCCTGGGGCATGACCGAGAACGGCGCGGTGACCCTCGTCTCGCCTTCCGACCCCGATGAACGCTCCGTCAATACGGACGGTTTTGTCCTGCCCGGCATGGAAATCCAGATCCGCGCCGCCGACGGCACGGTGCTGCCGGCTGGCCAGGAGGGCGCGCTCTATGTGCGCGGCTGCTCCAATTTCGGTGGCTATCTGAAGCGGCCCCAGTGGAACGCCACCGATGCCGAGGGCTGGTTCGACACCGGCGACATCGCGCGGATAGACGATGCCGGCTATATCCGCATCTGCGGGCGGACCAAGGACGTGATCATCCGCGGGGCGGAGAACCTGCCCGTGGTGGAGATCGAGGCGGTGCTCTACAAGCACCCCGACATCCAGCAGGTGGCCATCGTCGCCTATCCCGACGAGCGCCTGGGCGAGCGCGCCTGTGCCTTCGTGGTGCCGAAGCAGGGCAAGACGTTCTCCTTCGAGGAGATGGTTCGCTTCCTCGATAGCCAGCACCTGGCCAAGCAATATTATCCCGAGCGGCTGGAGGTCTGTGACCAGCTGCCGTCCACCGCCTCCGGCAAGATCCAGAAGTTCGCTTTGCGCACCATGCTGCGCGAGGCCTACGAGAAGTCACGGGCGTGACCGCGTCAATGCGGCCCGCCACCCCGAGTGCGCCCGATGCCGATGCGGTGGGCTCCCCTTATGCCTGCAGGTGAGGCGGCCATGTCCGGACCTGTCCATTGCGTTGTCGACGACGGCGTCGCTCTCGTCACCATCGACAATCCCCCGGTCAACGTCACATCCCAAGCCGTGCGGCAGGGCCTTCAACGCGCGCTCGACCAAGCCGAGGCCGCGGGGGCGGGCCGGGTGGTGCTGACGGGCGCCGGCAAGACCTTCATCGCCGGCGCCGACGCCAGGGAGTTCGCCGCCGCGCCTGTCGAACCTCACCTGCCGGACATCATCCGCCGGATCGAGGCCTTTCCGGTTCCGGTGGTCGCGGCCATCAACGGCGCGGCTCTCGGCGGCGGGCTGGAGGTGGCGCTGGCGTGCCGGGCCCGCATCGCCGCGCCCGGAGCAACACTCGGCCTGCCGGAAGTGACGCTCGGCATCGTGCCGGGAGCCGGCGGCACCCAGCGGCTGCCGCGCCTCGTCGGCCTGGAGGCGGCGCTTTCATTGATCGGCGAGGGAAGGATCATCAACGCGCATGAAGCCGAGGACATCGGGTTGATGGACGCCATCGCCGCCGATCCGGTGACCGTCGCCCGCACCTTTCCAATTCCGGACCGCCCCGCCACCGGCGCCTTGCCAGCCCCGCCGCCCGATCCCGCTGGGGTGGAGGCGGCGCGCAAGCAGGCAGGCAAGCGCAGCCCGGGCCAGATCGCGCCCCTGAAAGCCATCGATCTCGTTGATGCTTCGACCCGCCAGTCGCTCGACGCGGGCCTGGCGCTGGAGCGCGAGACCTTCCTTACCCTGAAGACCTCGGATCAGGCGGCGGCCCTGCGCCATGTCTTCTTCGCCGAGCGTGCCGCCATGGCGCAGGGGAAAGGCGGTGGGACGGACATCGGATCTGCCGTGGTGGTGGGCGGCGGCACCATGGGCGCCGGCATTGCTTACGCCCTCGCCGGACTCGGTATCGCCGTGGCGCTGGTGGAAAGCGACGCCGCCGGCGTCGGGCGGGCGCGGGCCAATGTGGCGCGGCTCTATGCGGACGCGGTGAAGCGGGGCAAGACCACCGCCGGGGCCGCCGAGGCGGAGCAGGCCACGCGCTTCAGCTTCCATGAGGGCTATGGCGCGCTGCCGCCGGCCGACCTGGCCATAGAGGCGGTGTTCGAGGACATGGGGGTCAAGCGGGAGGTCTTCACCGCCCTCGACGCGGCGCTGCCGGAAAGCACCATCCTTGCCACCAACACCTCCTATCTCGACGTAAACCGTATCGCCGAGGCCGTGCGCCGTCCGGAGCGCTTCCTCGGGCTGCATTTCTTCAGCCCGGCCCACGTGATGAAGCTCCTGGAGGTGATCCGGGCTCGGACCACCTCCGCCGAGACGCTGGCGACGGCGCTGCGCCTCGCCGCGCGGCTGAAGAAGATCCCGATCCTCGCCGGGGTGTGCGACGGCTTCATCGGCAACCGCATCCTCACCCGCTATCGCCAGACCTGCGACATCATGCTGATGGAAGGCGCTCTTCCCGCGCAGGTGGACACGGCGCTGCGCGGCTTCGGCATGGCCATGGGCCCCTATGAGGTGCAGGACCTCTCCGGCCTCGACATCGCCTATGCCAACCGTAAAAGGCTCGGCTGGCGCACGAAGGACGGCTTCCGCTACATCCCCATCGCCGACCGCATCGTCGAGGAGACCGGTCGGCTCGGGCGCAAGACGGGCGCCGGGTGGTATGACTACGACGGCGGCAAGGCCTCTCCCTCCACAGTGATCGACCGGATCGTGGTGGAGGAAGCCGCCCGCGCCGGCATCGCGCGCCGCGCCTTCTCCGACGAGGAGATCGTCGCCCGCGCCATCAGCTCCATGGTCGAGGAAGGCTTCCGCATCCTCGAGGAGGGCATCGCCGCGCGCGCCGCCGACATCGATCTCGTGATGATCCACGGCTACGCCTTCCCGCGCTTGCGTGGCGGGCCGATGCACCATGCCGGCCGCGTCGGTCTTTCCGAAATCGTCCGCCGGATCGAGGCCTTCGCCGCCGAGGATCCGCTGTCCTGGGGCGTTCCCGAGCTCCTGCGCCGTGCGGCGCAGGTGGGCCTGAGCCCCGACGACCTGAAAGCTTCCCAATGACCGACGCCTTCATCTGCGATTTCATCCGCACCCCCATTGGCCGCTATGGCGGCGCGCTCGCGCCGGTGCGCGCCGACGACCTCGCCGCGCTGCCACTCGGCGCCCTCCTTGCCCGCAATCCCGGCCTCGATCCCGCCGCCGTGGAGGAGGTGTGGATGGGCTGCGCCAACCAGGCGGGCGAGGACAATCGCAACGTGGCGCGCATGGCGCTGCTGCTCGCCGGCCTGCCGCAGAGCGTGCCCGGCGTCACGGTCAACCGCTTGTGCGGCTCCGGGCTGGAAGCAGTGGCGGCGGCGGCCCGCGCCATAAGGTCCGGCGACATGGAGCTCGCCATCGCCGGTGGGGTTGAAAGCATGACCCGTGCGCCCTTCGTGATGCCCAAGGGATCGTCGGCGTGGTCTCGCGCGTCGGAGATCCACGACACCACCATCGGCTGGCGCTTCGTCAATCCCCGCATGGCGCAGGACTACGGCACCGATTCCATGCCCGAGACGGCGCAGAATCTGGCCGACGAACACGCCATCAGCCGCGCCGACCAGGACGCCTTCGCCCTCAGGTCCCAGGAGAAGGCGGCGGCGGCCCAGGCGAGCGGCCGGCTTGCCGCCGAGATCCTGCCCGTCAGCGTGGCGCTCGGCCGTGGCAAGACGGAAGAGGTGGCGAAGGACGAGCATCCGCGCGCAACGACCCTCGCCGATCTCGCTAAGCTCAAGCCCATCACCCGGCCCGATGGCTCGGTGACCGCCGGCAATGCCAGCGGCGTCAATGACGGGGCGGCGGCGCTGATCGTGGCTTCGCAGGCGGCGGCGAAGCGCTTCGGGCTCACCCCCCTTGCCCGTGTGGTGGCCGGGGCCTCGGCGGGTGTCGCGCCGCGCATCATGGGCATTGGTCCCGTGCCGGCGGTGGGGAAGCTCTGCGCAAAGACCGGGGTCGGGCTGGAGGCCATCGACATCATCGAGCTGAACGAGGCCTTCGCCGCCCAATCCCTCGCGGTGCTGCGCGCGCTTCGCCTCAGCGACGACGATCCGCGGGTGAACCCAAATGGCGGCGCCATCGCGCTCGGCCATCCCCTCGGCATGAGCGGGGCGCGCATCGCGGGATCGGCAGCGCTGGAGCTGGCGCGTGGCGCGGGCCGCCATGCGCTGGCGACCATGTGCGTGGGCGTGGGCCAGGGCGCCGCGCTGTTGCTGGAGCGGATTTGACGACGTGGGACGCAGGCCGACGCGACCTGGGACGTAAAGCTCAAGCAGAAGGATGCCCCCGACCTGCCGGCTGTCCAGCGGGATGAGGTGGTCCCGCCCTGCCGGCCAGTTCACCGCGGACGAGAGGATAGCCCGGTGGGGGATCGTTTCCGCATCCCGTCGGCGCTGACCGGCAATCCCTGAAGCTCGGGCCAGGGCTTTGGATGCCCTTTCGTGCGTAGGAAGACTTCAAGGTTTCCGATCACGCCGCGCGCGCCGCTGTTCTGCCATGCGGGTGTGATCGGAACCACGCGCCACCGCGATCTCGTTCGCATCGGGCGCCGTTCGGGCCGCGATCCGCCATGCCCCCGTGGACAGGAAGCCCACCCGCAGGGCGCCGTGGGCCTGCAGCCGGCCGCAGCCTCACCTGCCGATAGTGCCATTTGGCACTATTGCCGGCTCGGTAGTCGACCGAGTTAGAATTCCCCCAATAAGAAAACGACCGGGAACAACACAGCACGCTCATCCTCGCTAAACGCATGTTTTCGAGTGCGCACCCGTGCGCGCTGAGCCTGCCGCTTGTCCTTATCGGCAAATAAATCCGGTCGTCGCACACCTGCCTTCCGGATTTTTCACGGGGAGTCGAGATGACGCACGAAACGCTGGGTGTCAGCAAATACGATATTCTGTTCGAGCCGATCAAGATCGGCCCGAAAACCCTTCGGAACCGCTTCTACCAGGTGCCCCATTGCATCGGCGCCGGTTCCGACAAGCCCGGCTTCCAGGCCGCGCACCGCTCGCTCAAGGCCGAAGGCGGCTGGGCGGCGCTCAACACCGAATACTGTTCCATCCATCCCGAATCCGACGACACCCATCGCGTGTCCGCCCGCATCTGGGACGAGGGCGACGTGCGCAACCTCGCCGCCATGACCTCGGAAATCCATAAATACGGTGCGCTCGCGGGCGTTGAGCTGTGGTACGGCGGCGCCCACGCCCCCTGCATGGAGACGCGCCAGACCGCGCGCGGGCCGAGCCAGTACGCGTCGGAGTTCGAATCCCTCACCTATTGCCACGAGATGGACCACGACGACATCCGTCGCGTGCAGGGCTTCTATGTGGAGGCGGCGCGCCGCGCCCGCGATGCCGGCTTCGACATCATCTACTGCTACGGCGCGCATTCCTATCTGCCGCTGCAGTTCCTCTCCAAATACTACAACAAGCGCACCGACAAATACGGTGGCAGCTTCGAGAACCGCGCCCGGTTCTGGATCGAGACGCTGGAGCAGATGAAGGCGGCGGTGGGCTCCGAATGCGCCATCGCCACCCGCTTCGCCGTCGATACGCTGATCGGCGAGGAAGGCATCGAGGTGGAGCGCGACGGGCTCAAGTTCGTCGAGCTGGCCGACGATCTCGTGGACCTGTGGGACGTGAACGTGGGCGACATCGCCGAATGGGGCGAGGATGCCGGCCCCTCGCGCTTCTACCGCCAGGGCCACCAGCTCTCCTGGCAGAAGTTCGTGAAGCAGGCGTCCAAGAAGGTTGTGCTCGGCGTCGGCCGCTTCACCGATCCGGAGAAGATGGTGGAGGTCATCCGCAACGGCGAGCTCGACGTGATCGGTGCCGCCCGGCCCTCCATCGCCGATCCCTTCCTGCCGGAGAAGATCCGGGACGCGCGTCTCGACGACATCCGCACCTGCATCGGCTGCAACGTGTGCATCTCCCGCTGGGAGATCGGCGGCCCGCCCATGATCTGCACCCAGAACGCCACTGCCGGCGAGGAATTCCGCCGCGGATGGCACCCCGAACGCTTCCCCAAGAAGGGTTCGGACGACGCCATCCTGGTGGTGGGCGCCGGCCCCTCCGGCTCGGAATGCGCCCGCGTGCTCATGGAGCGCGGCTATGTGGTGCATCTGGTGGACAGCGCCGAGAAAGTCGGCGGCTATGTGAACGAGGTGGCAAGCCTGCCCGGCCTCGGCGAGTGGAGCTACCACCGCGATTATCGCGAGGTGCAGCTCGCCAAGCTGGTGAAGCGCAATCGCGACAGCCAGATCGCCCTCGGCGGCAAGAAGCTGACGGTGGAGGACGTGCTCTCCTACGGCGCCGACAAGGTGGTGATCGCCACCGGCGCCCACTGGGTGGCGGACGGCACCAACTGCCTCACCCACGCGCCCATTCCGGGCCTGGAGACGCCGCGGGCCAACGTGCTGACCCCGGAAGACGTGATCCGCGGCGACAAGCCCATCGGCAAGCGCGTCGTCATCCTCAACGCCGATCCCTACTACATGGCGCCGAGCCTCGCCCAGAAGCTGGCCGAGGCGGGGCACGAGGTGACGGTCGCGTCCGGCGTCGAGCTGGGCCGCTACATGCACTTCACCCTCGAAGCGCCGAACATGCACCGCATGCTGCACGAGTTGCACATCAACGTGCTGTCCAGCACCTGGGCGAGCCGCGTGGAGGATGGGCGGATCGAGCTCTACAATCTCTGGGGCGACGGCCATAAGCGGCTCTATACCGGCCCTGGAAAGTCACCACGCACCGCCAACACCACCCACGCCTGGCACGACTACGACACCCTCGTCCTCGTCACCGCCCGCCGCTCCGACGACGCCCTCTACCGGGCGCTGAAGGCGCGCTCCGGCGAGTGGGACGCCCGTGGCATCAAGGGCGTGTATGTGATCGGCGACGCCTGGGCGCCCAAGCTCATCGCCGACGCCACCTTCGACGGGCAGCGCCTCGCCCGCGAGATCGAGGAGGCGAACCCGCAGGAGCCCAAGCCCTACCGCCGGGAGGCCGCCGTCTATGGCACGCCGTACCAGCCGGGCGGCTCCTACGAGATCCGCTACCAGGGCTAGTTCCCCTCGCCCTGGGCGAAGCGGGCGGGGCGCGTCAGGGCACGCGCCCCGCATGCCCGGCTGCGGCCGGGCCCCAATGCCGCCGGTGGAACGGCGCGGCGCGTCGTGGCGGGCACGATCCCGCACGCGCAGGCACAGCCAAGAAGAAGATCCAGAGGGCGAGCACCCCATGATTCCGAACGGCATCGAACCGTCCCAGATCACGCGCATCCTGTTCCAGGACTTTTCGCCCTGGATGCTGGCGCTCTTCTATGTCTATGCCATCGGCGCCATCTTCGCGTTCTGCTGGGGCGTCTATGTGCAGGTCCGCAAGTATCGCAGCGGTCGCACCGGCGCGCGGCTGAGCTGGGCGAACCTTGGCCGGCGCCTCGCCGACACGGCAAAAGTGATCGCCTCCCACCGCACGCTGCGGCGGCGGGATGCGGCGGCCGGGCGGCTGCATGCCTTCATCTTCTACGGCTTCACACTGCTCTTCATCGGCACCGCCACCATTACCTTGCAGGAAGACATTCTCGGCCCGCTTGTCGGCCTGAACTTCTGGCACGGGCATTTCTATCTGCTGTTCAAGCTGGCCATGACCATTGCCGGCACCGGATTTATCTGCGGCCTCGCCTACATGATGTGGCGGCGGGGCTGGCTGCGCCCGCCGAAACTCGACTACACCCGCCCCGACCGCACCTCGCAGGATGCCGACTTCTCCCGCGAGCGCTACCGCATGGAGGACTGGGCCTTCCTGTGGACGCTGCTGCTCATCGGCATTACCGGCTTCCTGCTCTCCGGCGCGCGCATGGTGTGGCTCCAGGGCGATCCGGCGGTATGGGACACACGGTGGTGGGCGCCGGTGGGCGCCAGCATCGCCGCCGGGCTGAAGGCCGTGGGCTTCACCAGCGCCGGCGCCGGGGCGTTGCGCATGGGCCTTTGGTGGGTGCACGGAGTGCTGGCGCTCACCTTCATCGCCCTCATTCCCTATACCAAGGCCAAGCACATCTTCACTGCCGCCACCTCCTGGCTGCTGCGCGATTCCGATGCCGCGCGCCGGCTGCCGCTGGGCGACCTCGACGCCGACCGCATCGGCTATCGCGAGCTGGGCGATGTGGCGAGCCGCTATCTGGTCCAGGCCGATGCCTGCACCAAGTGCGGCCGCTGCCACGAAGCCTGCCCGGCGCGGGCGGCCGGCTATCCGCTCTCCCCGCGCGACGTGGTCCTGACCCTGCGTGAACAGGCCAACGCCCATCTCGGCGAGGTGCTGCCGAAGCCGCGCGCCGCCGGCTGCGCCAGCCCGCTCATCGGCCTCGCCAGCGGCGAGATCCGGCCGGAGACGCTCTGGTCGTGTCGCCAGTGCGGCGCCTGCACGGAAATCTGCCCGGTGGGGGTGGAGCATGTGCCGCTCATCAACATGCTCCGCCGCACGCTGGTGGACGAAGGCGAGATGGACCCGGCGCTCCAGCGCACTCTCGGCGCGGTGAACAAAACCGGCAATTGCTTCAATGAAAGTCGCCGCAAGCGGCCCAACTGGACCAAGGACCTGCCCTTCAAGATCAAGGATGCACGCAAGGAGCCGGTGGACGTGCTCTGGTTCGTGGGCGACTACGCGAGCTTCGATCCGCGCAACCAGAAGGTCAGCCGCGCCTTCGCCCGCATCCTCCATGCCGCCGGCATCGACTTCGGCATCCTCTACGAGGGCGAGACCACCGCCGGCAACGATGTGCGCCGCGTGGGCGAGGAGGGGCTGTTCCAGCAACTCGCCGAGGGCAATATCGCGACGCTGGAAGGTTGCGCCTTCGCCCGCATCGTCACCACGGACCCGCACTCCTTCAACACGCTCAAGAACGAGTATCCGGACCTCGGCGGCGCCTACACTGTGAGCCACGCCAGCGCCTTCCTGAAGGAGCTGATCGAGGAGGGCCGCATCGCCCCGGCCCGCAAGCTGGACTTCACCGTCACCTATCACGACCCCTGCCATCTCGGTCGCCTGAACAAGGGCTATGACGCCCCGCGCGAAGTGCTGGCCGCGACCGGGGTGAAGCTCGTGGAACTGGGCAAGAGCCGCGACAATTCCTTCTGCTGCGGCGGCGGTGGCGGGCGCGTGTGGGTGCCCGATCCGCCTGGCACCACCAAGGTGGGCGAGATCCGCGCGCGGGAGGCGGCGGAGATCTCCGGCCTCGACGCCCTGGTGGTCAACTGCCCAAAGTGCATGACCATGCTGGAAGACGCGGTGAAGACCACCGGCAATGAGCGCAACTTCCGTGTGCTGGAGCTGACCGAGCTGCTCGCCGAGGCGCTCGAACCGGCGGAACCCGTCGCGCTCGCCGCCCCCGCAGCGGTCGTCTGAGCGATGGACGCGCCCGCCGACATGGCCGAGCTGACGGGTGCGCTTCTCGCCCGTGGGGATGCCTATCTGGCGCTGCCGGCCTACGGCGCCGACGGCGCGCGGGGCGACCGGACGGCGCTGGCGCGGCTGCTGCTGGCCAATGCGCGCCTCAAGCTGGTGTTCGCCGGGCTGTCCTTTACGCCGCCTGCCTTTCTCGACCTTCTGGCCGGGGAGGAGCGGCCCGCCATCCGCCAGCGCATCGTGCGCAATCCGGCCACCTCCGGAGAGACGCTGCTGCGCCTCGCCCGCCACATGGAGGGCGCACCCATGCGAGCGGCGGTGGCGGCCCATGTCCATACGCCGGAGACGGTGCTGGCGGGCCTCGCCGCCGATGCGGATAGCACCGTGCGCGCCGCGCTGCTGCGCAATCCCGCGACGCCCGCTCCGGCACTCCATGCGGTGCTCGACGGTGCGACCGGAGTGGAGCGCGCCGGACTTGCCCGGCATCCGCGTGCGGATGGGGACCTGCTGCGCGCCCTTCTCGCCGGCGGCGAAGCCGCCGTCCGCGCGGAGGTGGTGGCTCATCCCCATTGCCCGCTCACCCGCGTGGCAGACGCCTGCGTGGATAGTGATGCCGCCATCCGGCGGCGCGCGGCGGCCAATCCGGCTCTGCCGCCCACCCTGCGGCAGGCGCTGCTGCGCGATCCCGACCCGGCGGTGCGGGCCGAGGCCTTGCGCCGTCTTGTGGAGCGGCATGACGTGACGCTGGCGGATGATGGCGACGTGCGGGTCCGCCGGGCTCAGGCGCGGCATGCGGCGCTGCCGCAGGATCTGGCGGAAGCCCTCTCCCGCGATGGGGACGTGTGGGTGCGCACCTGGCTTGCCCGTAATCCCGGTCTTCCGGCAGCGGTGATCCGTGGTCTCTGCCAGGATGCTCACCCGGGCGTGCGCCATGCCGCCGGCCGCAACCTCCATTGCCCCGCCGATGCGCTCGCCCGCCTCGCTCGCGATGCCGACGACTGGGTACGCGCCGCCGTTGCCTGCCGTCCCGATCTGCCGTCCGACGCCCTGCGCCGGCTGGAGGCGGAGGGGACGGTGGATGTGGCCTCGGCCGTCGCCCGCAATCCAATGGCGCGGGAGGAGGTGTTGCGCCGCCTCGCCGTGCATTCTGAGGCGGACGTACGCCGTGCCGTGGCGCTCAATCCAGAAGCGCCGGCCTCGGCGCTGCGGCTGCTGCTGGACGACGCCTACGGGCTCAACCGGGCCTTCGCCGTCCGCCACCCCAACCTGTCGTTCGCGGACGCCTGGCGGTGCGCCGACGATGGTGAGCCGCAGGTGCGCTTCGCGGTGGGCAAGCGTGCCGTCTTCTCCTGCGCCGCCGCATCGCGCGCGGCGCGCACTCCCGAACCCTTCCAACAGCCGTGAGGACACCCATGAAAATACTCGTGCCGGTGAAACGTGTCGCTTCGCTCGACGACGAGTTCGAGCTTCGCGACGACGGCCGCGATGTCGATCCCGACTTCTGCGAGCACGACCTCAACGAATTCGACGAATATGCGCTGGAGGCGGCGGTCCAGATCAAGGAAGCCGCACCCGAGGGCGCGGTTGAGGTGGTGGTGCTCACCGTCGGGCCGGAGGATGCCGACGACGTGTTGCGCAAGGCGCTCGCCAAGGGCGCCGACCGCGCGATCCGCGTGGATGACGCCGACCTTGGCGACGCCGACCGGGTCGCCATCGCCCGCGTCATCGCCAAGGTGGCGGAGAACGAGGAACCCGGCCTCGTGCTGTGTGGCGCCCAGTCCGCCGACCAGGGGCATGCGCAGACGGGCATGTCCGTGGGCGCGCTGCTCGGCTGGGCGCGCACGGCGGTGGTCTCCAGGCTCGATTTCAAGCCGGGTGCATCTTTTGCCCAGGTGGAGCGGGAGCTGGAAGGCGGCCTCGTGGAGCGCCTCGAGGTGGAGACGCCTGCAGTGCTCACCATCCAACTCGGCATCAACACGCCGCGCTACGCCTCGCTGCGCTCTATCAAGCAGGCCAACGCCAAGGCCATCGAGTGCGTGTCCCCGCGCGATATCGGTCTTGCGGACGCTGAGATCGGGTCGGCCGGGTCGCTGAGCCGGGTGCGGCGCGTCTTCGTGCCCGAGCGGGGCCGGGGCGAGATCATCGAGGGCACGCCCGCGCAGCAGGCGGCCCGTCTTCTGGAAATCATCACGGAGGTGAAGGGCTGATGTCCGGAATTCTCATTCTGGCCGAGCACAGGCGCGGCGTGCTGCGGGACGCCACGCTGGAGGCCATCGGCGCCGCCGGCGAGCTGAAGGGCGCCCTCGGCGGCCCCGTCACCGTGCTGGTCATTGCCGCCGATCCTTCACCCTTCGTCGGCGCCGTCAGCGTCGGCGCGGTGGACGAGGTGATCACCGTCGCCCGCCCCGATGCGGAGACCTTCGAGCCGCACGTCTATGAGGCGGTGCTGAAGGCCGTCATCTCCGCGCGCGCGCCCTCCCTCGTGCTGATGCCGCACAGCGTGGACAGCTTTGCGCTCGCTCCCGCCATCGCGGTGGGCCTCGGCCTCGGCTTTGCCACCGACGTGTTCGGCCTTGCCGTCGAGGACGGCGAGGTGGTGGCGACGCGGGCGGGCTACAACGAGAAGGTCTTCGTGGAGATCGACTTTCCCGGCCGGTCCGGCGTGCTTGTCACCCTGCGCGGCGGCGCATTCGCGCCAGCCACCGTGCCGGCGAGCCCCACCGTCTCGGCGCTGGATGCGGGCGAGGGCAGGCCGCGCAGCCGGCACCTGGAGTGGCGCGATCCGCCGGCCAGCGGCGGCATCGACATTCCCGGCTCGCCCTTCATCCTGTCCATCGGCCGCGGGGTCGGGGACGAGGCCAACGTGGCCCAGTTCCTGGAGCTGGCCGAGGGGCTCGGTGCCACGCTCGGCTGCTCGCGGCCCATCGCCGACAGCGGCTGGCTGCCCAAGGCCCGGCAGGTGGGACAGTCCGGCCAGCTGGCGGCCAAGTGCAACCTCTACATCGCCATGGGCATCTCCGGCTCGGTGCAGCACCAGTGGGGCATGAAGCACGTGGAGAACATCGTCGCGATCAACAAGGATCCGGAGGCCTCGATCTTCACCATCGCTCGCTACGGCATCGTCGGCGACATGCTTGAGATCGCCGAAGAACTGCGCAAGCAGCAGGGTATCCAGTAAAGCGCAAGGACAGCGGCCGGGGCCATCGATCGCCAAGTCGATCCCGGCCGCAACAGTTTCACGAAACAAGCGGTCTCACCAAACAAAAGCGTCCGGACGGGACGACGGCGCAGTCCGCTTCACCCGCAACGCCGGACAAGGGAGGACAACGTGACGACCATTACCAATATCCACGCAACAGCGGAGAGCGATGGGAAGCTTCATCGCTCCATCAGCTGGACCGGCGCCTTCTGGGTGGCGAGCGGCGTTCCGGCGCTCGTGCTCTTCTCCATCGGCGGCATTGCCGGCACCACCGGCTCGCTCTCCTTTCTCATTTGGGCCCTGTCCATCGGCATGGGCTTCATCCAGTCCTTCATCTATGCGGAGATCGCCGGCCTGTTCCCGAACAAGTCGGGCGGCGCCTCCATCTATGGCGCGGCGGCCTGGGTCCGCTACGTGAAGCTGGTGGCACCGCTCTCCGTGTGGTGCAACTGGTTCGCCTGGAGCCCGGTGCTCTCGCTCGGCTGCTCCATCGCGGCGGCCTACATCCTGAATGCGTTCGCCCCCGTCCCGGCGCTCAACAGCCCCGAGGTGGCACAATGGCTCGCCGCCCATGGCGCGAGCCTTGCCGGCACCGACGTGGAGAAGGCCGCCGCCGCGGTGGCGGCGCTGACCCCCGCCGTGCGGGACTGGACCCTGTTCTCCCACGCCATCGGTCCCGTCTCCTTCTCGCTGAACGCGGCCTTCTTCGTGGGCGCGACGCTGATGCTGGTGGTGTTCGCCATCCAGCACCGGGGCATCCTCGGCACCGCCAGCGTGCAGAAGTGGATCGGCCTGTCGGTCATCGTGCCCATGGTGATCGTCGGCCTGGTCCCGATCCTCACCGGCAAGGTGGACTGGGCGAACTTCTCGCCACTGGTGCCGCTCGCCGCCGCCGGCGCGGCCGATCCCGGCAGCTGGGACATCCCCGGCTGGACGCTGGTGCTCGGCGGCCTGTTCATCGCCGCCTGGTCCACCTACGGCTTCGAGACGGCGGTCTGCTACACCAGCGAGTTCCGCAATCCCGAGAAGGACACCTTCAAGGCCATCTTCTATTCGGGCCTGCTGTGCCTTGCGCTGTTCATCCTCGTGCCCTTCACCTTCCAGGGGGCGCTCGGGCTCTCGGGCATGCTCGACCCCGCCATCGTCGATGGCTCCGGGGTGGCGCAGGCGCTGGCCCACATGGTGGGCGGCGGCAAGATCATCGAGAGCGCCCTCGTGATGTTGATGATCCTCGCCCTCGTGCTGTCCATCATGACGGCCATGGCGGGCTCCTCGCGCACCCTCTACCAGGGCGCCGTGGACGGCTGGCTGCCGCGCTTCCTCGACCATGTGAACGAGCATGGTGCGCCGACGCGGGCCATGTGGACCGACCTGTGGTTCAACCTCGTGCTGCTCGCCATCGCCTGCGCGGACGCCACCAGCTTCTTCTTCGTGCTGGCGGTGGCCAATGTGGGCTACATCATCTTCAACTTCCTGAACCTCAATTCGGGCTGGATCCACCGCATCGATTCCGGCCATGTGGCGCGGCCCTACAAGGCGCCCACCATCCTGCTGGTGCTGGGCACCGTCTTTGCCTTTGCCAATGCCGTCTTCATGGGCGCCGGCGCGAAGGTGTGGAACCCGGTGGCCCTATGGGCGGGGCTCATCACCGCCGCGCTCATCATCCCGGTCTTCATCTACCGGCACTACGTGCAGGACGGTGGCAAGTTCCCGCACGAGACCTTCGAGGACCTGCAGGTCGGCGACGGGACGAAGACGCAGAAGCGCGCCGGCATCCTGCCCTATCTCGCGCTCATCGCCGGCATCGTCGTGGTGCTCGTCTCCAACTGGCTGTTCCACCTCTGATCTGTTGAAGGATTTCCCAAGATGACCCAGGCTACTCCCGCCTATTCCCGCCTGTCGGTACTGTCGGACCGGCATCGTGCGCTCGGCACCGGATTCGAGGCGTCGTGGAACGACATGCCGGTGCCGCAGAACTACGCCACCGATCCCTATGACGAGGTGGTCGCGGTGCGCACCGCCGCCGGCCTGTTCGACGTGTCGGCGCTCAGGATGATCGACGTGTCGGGGCGCGAGGCGCTCGCCGTGCTCAACGAGATGTGCACCTCGGACATTTCGAGGATCGCCCCCGGCGCCTCCTCCCTCACCAGCGTGGTGGACGAGGAGGGCGCGCTCATCGACGACGTGCTCGTCTATTGCGACGGTCCGGACGCCTACCGCATCTCCCATGGCGGCGGGTCGCTGGAGGACATCCTGCCCGGCATTGCCCAAGGGCGCGACGTGACCTTCACCAAGGACAACGACGTTCACATCCTCTCCCTGCAGGGGCCGAAGGCGCTTGATATCCTCAGCCCCCACTCGGCGTTCGCGCTGGAGGGCCTGCCCTATTTCGGGCACCAGAAGACGACGCTGTTCGGCCGCCCGGTCTCCATCGCCCGCGGCGGCTATTCCGGTGAGCGTGGCTACGAGGTGTTCTGCGCCTCGGTCGATGCGGTGTTCCTCTGGGACAGCATCCTCACGGCCGGCAAGCCGCTGGGGGTCCTGCCTGCCTCCTGGTCGTGCCTCGACGAGGTGCGGGTTGAAGGCGGCCTGCTGTTCTTCCCCTATGACATGCCCCAGGGCGATACCTCGCCGTGGGAAGTGGGCCTCGGCTGGACCGTGGACCTGTCCAAGCCGGCCTTCCGCGGCCGGGACGCCCTGGAGCGCCGCAAGGGGCAGGAGCGGGTGGCGCAGGTGGGGGTGGAGATCGACCACCATGCCGCCGTCGAGCCGGGCGCCAGGCTGTTCAGGGACGGCAAGGAGGTGGGCCTTGTAAACTCCACCGCCTACAGCCGCTACCTCATGCGCTCGCTGGCGCTCGCCCATGTGGCGCCGGAGCTGTCCGCCTGCGGCACGGAGCTGGAGCTGCGGGGAGCCGACGGCACCTTCGCGGCGCGGGTGGTGAAGACGCCCTTCTACGATCCGCTGCGCCTGCGCACCCATCCGCTTGAAGAACGCACGGCCTGAGCCCTCTCTTAGCCCCTCAGGCTGTTGCGGCCCCCAGGGCTTCCTCCTGGGTGCTGGCCGGAGAGCGCGATCGTCGCCGTCGCGCTCTCCGGTCTTTTTCGAAGGTTCTGCCAATGCATGCCCCCAGTGGGGCAATGCCCTGCGCCCCGCCGGGAGAAAGAGCGCCTGCCATGCCGCCCGCACGTCCCGCCCGCAATTGCCAAGTGCCGGTGCTTCGGCTTTATTCGCCCCAATACGAATTCCAGATGTGGCGATACCGTTGGGGCAAGCTGCGATGGCAGATCCGGAGCAACCCCGGTCCGTTCCCCTTCCTGCCCGCTACAGCGCCGTGCGCCTGAACAGCCCGGAATGGTTCGCGCGGGTGGGCGAGGTGGCCCGCGTGATCGGTTCGGACCGCTTCCACCGCGAACTGGTGGAACTCGCTGGCGCGGCCATCAACCACGATGCCTGCTGGATCATCCGCTATTCGCGTGTGGCCCCGCCGGACGTGCTCTACACCAAGGACGTGGCGAGCGACGTGGTGGCGTATTACGCCAATCTCTACTCCTCGGTGGACCCCTTCTTCGAATACTGGCGGAACAACGGCAGTCCCGGCGTCGTGATGCTCAATGACGTGCGATCCCCGGGCCAATCGTGGGACTTGTACCACAAGGTGTTCCAGACGCTGGCCAGCATCTCCGACGAGCTGGGCATGTTCTTCTCCACCGTCGGCCACTGCTGCTTCGGCCTGTTCCTGGAGCGCGAGAGGGGGCGCTTCTCCGCGAGCGACATCGAGCGCGCACGGCTCATCTTCCCCATGCTGGAGGGCTTCCACCGCTCGCATCTTGGCGCGCTGTTCAACGACCTGCGCAATCCGCGCGGACCACAGGTGGAGGGCTTCATCACCCGCCCGACGCTCATCGAGGACCGGTTCGGCGTCGATGTCTTCGCCAACGACGCGTGGCGGGAGGCGGCGCGCCGCGCCCCGGCCCTCGCCGATGCGGTAGCCGCGCTCCGTGTCGCGGAGGCAGGGCAGACCCGCGCCGCCGGCGCGCTCACCGTCAAGGTGGAGGTGTTCGACCGCGACTTCCCGCTCGCTCCGGGCGGGCGGATGTATGTGCTCGATGCGCCGGAGCGGGAGGAGGAAGGTGATCCCGATCAACTGCTGGAGGAAGCGCTCAGCATCTTCACGCCGCGCGAGAAGGAGATCCTGCTTCTGCTCATGAACGGGCAGACCACCGGGGAGATCGCGCAGAAGCTGAGCCTTAGCAAGGGCACTATCAAGAATTGCCGGTTGCGCATGTACCGCAAAGCGGGCGTGGGCTCCGAGCGGGCGCTGGTCAAACACGTCATGCAGTCCATCGGGGCGCGGTAGAAGAAGCTGTTGGGGGAGCGGAGAACCTTAACCTGGAACCCGAGGCCGGTTCGGACCGCCGCGAAGCGTGAAATCATGAGGGTCGCGGACGCTGGCACGGTTGTCATACACTGGGGTTGCGCCAGCAACCTTTATGACGTCGATCTGTACAGCAGGGACGGACCTCATGAAGTACATCCTGTTGATCTCCGTCATCGGCATTCTGCTACTGCAATGGACCGGCGCCATTCCGCTGGGCAGCGTGGGAGGTCCGATGGTGATCGCGGCGGCTGTTCTTGTCGCCGCGCTGGCCGTCGCGATCCACGAGGCCTGGACGCGAAAGCGCGGTGTGCTTGGCTGGATCGTGAACATCGTCGTCTCAATTGTCGGCATGCTTCTCATCGCTCCTGTCGGAGGAGCGGTGATGGTGACGCTTCTTTTCCCCTTTATGGATGGGTCGTCTTCGCTAGCCGCGGCGGGAGGGCCCCAGATGGCGATCGCGCTTGCCGGTCAAATGGTCATCTCGCTGCTGGGATCGTGGGGCGCGCTATGGCTCCTGAACCGGTGGCGATGAGTTGTTCCGCGGGGACTGCACGGCAGTCGGGCGGTCGGGGTAAGCCAGCACGACCTCAAGATCGCCGCGCTGGCGCAGATTGAGCATGCTGCGGACGTGCATCTGCCCCGCGCTTGCACGCCTGCACCGGTCGGCAGGGCTATCGTGCAGCACCTATTTCTGCTGGGCGGAGACGTCACGCGCAATGGCGGTCGCGATAGATGCCAGCGCCTCGGAATGGGCCGAAAGGGCATCATCCAGGGACAGCGCGGAGCGGATCCAGATCATCGATACCACCGCCTCGACGCGGTCGCCGATCAAGACGGGAACGGCAATGCTCGATGTCTTCGGTCTGAACTCACCCCCGTCGCGCACAGCAACGGCGCGCCGCCGGGTCTCCTCGATCATGCGTCCAAGCCATGCCTCGTCGAGGAAAGGGCGGTCCTCGGGATCATGGATGCGGCGCAGGTGATCCAGGATCATTGCCCGCTCCTCCTCCCTGCAGAAGGCCAAGTAGGCCCGGCCGGCCGAGGTACGGAGCATGGGCAAGCGATAGCCGATCATGCCACGGTCGATGGAGAGTGGGCTGCGCGTGTGCGTGGTCTCGTGGATCACCATGGCGGCGTTCTCATACACCGTCAGGTCGAGCGGCCACACCAGACGCGGACCGTATTCGCCGAACACCGGGGCCGCGACCTGGCACACCCGGGAATGCGCTGCATAGCCGTCGCCAAGACTGGCGGAGAGGCGCGTGACCCGGACCTGCGTCGAGGAGGCGGAAAACGCCACGTAGCCTTCCTCCTCCAGGGTTTGCAGCAGGCGGTAGACGGTGGGGCGCGGGATATCGAGGGCGCGGGCGATGGAGGCGACATTGGTGCTGCCCACCGCGTTGATGTAGCGCAGCACCGCGAGCCCCCGGCGCAAGGCGCGCACGCTGTCGCTGCGGTCCGGCGTGGTCGCGCGCTCGTCAGCCAGTCGCTGGCCCATGGTCCGACCCAATCCTCGGCGTTCCCCACCCAGCCGGACGATCCGGTCTTTTGGTTCACATGGTATACGTGTTGAACATGCCGTGCCCAGACTTGCCCGGGCCGGCATGCTTCAACACTCCCTGATGGAATGACCTGCGGGCGAGCCTCAGGCAAGCTCGGCGACGATGGGGTTGCGCAACACGCCGATGCCGCTGACCTCGACTTCCACCACATCGCCGTCCTTCATGAACAGCTTGGGCGTGCGACGCGCCCCCACGCCTCCAGGCGTGCCGGAGACGATCACATCGCCAGGCAGCAGGGGCAGAATGGTGGAGGTGTAGGCGATCAACGTGGGGATGGGGGTGATCATCAGATCCACGCTCGTGTGCTGCACCTGCGCGCCGTTGAGGCGGGTGGCGAGGGTGAGGCGCGTGGGATCGGGGATCTCGTCGGCGCTCACCATCCAGGGGCCGAAGGCGCCGGTGGCGGCAAAGGTCTTGCCGGGCATGAACTGCGAGGTGTGGCGCTGCCAGTCGCGCACACTAGCATCATTGTAGCAGGCATAGCCCGCCACATGGGAGAGGGCGTCGGCCTCGGAGATGCGCCGGCCGGCCTTGCCGATGATGACGGCAAGTTCGCCTTCATAGTCGAACTCGTCGGATTCCAGCGGCTTCACCAGGGCCGTGCCAGCGCCGACCTGGCTTCCAGCGTACCGCGCGAACAGCATGGGATTGGGGGTGACCGTGCGTCCCGTCTCGTTCACATGGTCATGGTAGTTGAGGCCCACGCAGACGATCTTGTCCGGGTCTGGAATGACCGGAGCGAGCGTCACCTCGGACAAGGCGAAATCCGCCGGCGCGCCGGCGAAGGCGGCGGCACGATCCAGCCCGCCGGCGATGAAGGTCCGCAAGGTCGGCGCTTCGGGGAAGCGGCGGGTGAGATCGATGATCCCTCCGTCCGTCACGAGGCCGTAACCGGCACGGCCGGCATGGGTGAAGGAAGCAAACTTCATCGGGGCAAACCTTTTCCTTGAGCATCATCTTGGTGAGGAGGGGGATTGGCGCGGTCGCGCGGTTCGCGGGTGCGGATCAGGCGGCGGAAGCGTGTTGCGGCCGCTGGGGCGTCAGCCGATCCGCCATGGCGGCGAGGTCGGCCTCATCTGCGGCAGCTCCGGCCACGTAACGATCCGGGCGGACGAGGAGTGCCGGCACGCCGGCTTCGTCGAGCAGCGGGGCGAGGCCGGGACAGTCCGCCACGGTGACGATGGCAATCCCGGCCTGTTCGAAGCGCAGTCGCGCGGCTTCGGCGGCGCCGTGCCAGAGCTGGTCACGGCACAGCAGCGCAAAGCCGTAGCCCACCGCGTCGTCGAGCGGGCGGCCGTCGCCGAGGCGTGGCTGGGCGACGCGGCTTCCGACCCGATCGGCACGGCCGATGACGAGGCCGGGTCCCAGTTGCGGCACCCGACTGCGCAGGCGTACCACGCCGTCGGCGTCGCGGAAGGCGGCGTTGAGTGCCGCTTCGGTGCCGCAGGTGTTGATGAGGCCACCGAGCCGCACCGCGGTCTCGATATAGGCATGGGCATCGGGTGCGCGCTCGCTCTGGTAGGTGTCCAGCAGGCCGTCGCCGGCGCGCCCCTTCACCACCGCTTCGAGCTTCCAGGCGAGGTTGGCCACGTCGCGGATGCCGGAGCACATGCCCTGGCCCATGAATGGCGGGGTCTGGTGGGCCGCGTCTCCCGCCAGCAGCAGCCGGCCGGAGCGCCAGAGACGGGCGACCGCGGAATGAAAGGTGTAGACCGCGGCCCGCTCCAGCTCCGCCTCATCGGGTGCGAGCCACGGTGCGAGCAGTGCCCAGACCTTCTGCGGGTGCACCATGGCGCGGCTGTCTTCCTCGGCCAGGACGGTGATTTCCCAGCGCCGGCGGTCCCCCGGCCCGCGCACATAGGTGGCCGGGCGTGCCGGGTCGCAATACTGGATGGTGTGGTCCCCCAGCTCCGGCTTCGGCCGACGGAGAACCGCATCCACCACCAGCCAGCGCTCATGAAAGCCAAGGTCATCCATGGACGAGCCGATGAACCGGCGCACGAGAGACCGCGCGCCGTCGCAGCCCACCACATAGCGGGCGCCGGCCTGTCGCAGGCGGCCGGTGTCGAGGTCCTCGTAGCGCACGGTGACCGCGTCGCCGTCGTCCTCGAAGGCGAAGGCATCGCAGCGGGTCTGCACCCGCACGCAGGCGAAGCGCTTCAGGCCCTCGCGCAGGATCCGCTCGAGGTCCGGCTGGTGGAAGCGATAGCTGGCGTGCCAGCCGAGCTCGCCCACGTCCGGGGCGCGCGGCCAGTCCATCAGCAGGGCGCCGTTGGCGTCGACGAAGCGCATGCCCGGATTGATGCGGGTGCACGGCGTGATCTCGTCAGCAAGGCCGATGGTCTGGAACACACGCATCACTTCGTCATCGAAGTGCACCGCGCGCGGCAGGTGATAGGCCTCGGTCTCGCGTTCGAGGACGAGGGTGGAGACGCCCTGGAGGCCAAGCAGGTTGGCGAGCGTGGCCCCGACGGGGCCGAGGCCAACGATGACGACGTCGAACTGATCCTCGGCTGTGCCGGTTGCCTCGGGCATGGCTTCCCCCGTGTTGTTCAGCTGTTTGTGGAAGTGACTGATCCCAGAGCCGGCACTTGCCAGCAATGCAGCCGGCACAAGCGTCCGCCTGGCGGACAGATGCCGCCGGAGCACGGCCGGCTTTGGTCCCGGTCGTCAGAAGGATAGAGCAATCAGTCGGGAGGGTTTCATGCGGCGCCTGTTCGTTGCCGCAGCTCTCGACGGTCCCCGCCCGATGCATTGAGCCGGCGCGATCAGCCGACCAACTGGCCATAGAGCCAGGGGCAGTCCACCACCTCCGGCGCCCGAAGGCCGCGCGCGGCCGCCGCGAGGCGCATGTTGCGCAGGCGTGCGCGAGGCTCCTCGGGCAGGTAGAGGCGCTCATGGCCCCAGAAGCTCGGCCCGGCGAAGGTCTCGTGCGGCTCCCAGGTGGCCGGATCGATCACCCGCCCGCCCCAGCCGTTCTCCACGAAGAAGCCAGAGGGTGAGTTGGCGTAGAAAGATGTCATGTAATCGTTGGTGTGCCGGCCTAGCGTATAGGCGAGCCGCCCCTCCTGCAGCCCTGCAATGTCGTAGCCTTGGCCCACGTCATCGAGGTTGTTGAACTCCACCATGAAGTGGTGAAACCCAGTCTGTCCCGAGCCGACCATGGCGAGGCTGTGGTGGCGACCATTCACATGGAAGAAATACAGCGGATAGGGCGTGAGCCCGTAGTCGCTGATGTGGAAGTCCAGAAGGTCGCGGTAAAAGGGCAGGAGCGCATCGATGCGCACGGCATGCAGCACCGCGTGGCCCATGCCGAAGGGGCCGGTGCGAAAGCCGGAAATGGGGCGACCCGGCACGAACGGCTCGCTGGCCCGCATGGGATTGAAGAACAGTTCGACACTGTTGCCATCCGGGTCGGCGAAGGTGATGAGATCCTCCACGAAGCGCTGGTCGGCGAGCGCGCGCGCACCCCGCCTCACCGTGACACCGGCCGCTTCGAGCCGCGCGGCGAAGCGGTCCAGGTCGCCCTTTTCCTCGACCTCCCAGCCGATGGCGGCCACCACCGGACCGGGCTCGTTCACCACGAACAGGCGCTGCCGCTGGTCGTCCATGCGGAACGTGACGTGGGAGCGCGTCGCGTCCACCGCCTGCATGGCCAGCAGTCCCGAGGCGAAGTCCTGCCAGTCATCCATCTTGTCCGAACGGATGCCGAGATAACCGAGCGCTATGACGCCCATGGCGTTGTTCCTCTGTATTGGGGGTGAGCGCTGTGTCAGGGGCGGTGGGGGAGGCCGTGTACGCCGGCCGCCCGCAATCGTCTCGTGGACGGTCTCAGGCCGGTGGCATGTCCGAGGCATCGAGGCTTGCCCGCGTGGCTTCCGGAACCGCCGCCGCGCGTGCCCGTCCGGGCACGAGGAAGCTGCACCAGAAGCTCAGGGCCGCGCACAGGGCGATGTAGAGCGCCGGCGCTGCGTCCATCCGGGTCTGCTCGATGAGTATCGTCGCGGCGAGCGGTGCGAAGCCCGAGAGGAGGGTGACGCTCATGTTGTATGACAGGGCAAGGCCGGTGAAGCGGACCTGGGTCGGGAACAGGCCGGCAAGGACGCTGGGCCAGATGCCGCTTGCCAGAGAGAACACCAGCGACAGCAGGCTCAGCACCAGCACGATGCTGATCGCGTGGTTCGCCATGAGCGCGAACAGCGGAACCACCACGATGAGCATGGTCAGCGAACCGGTGCGCAGGATGAGGCGTCCGGGCACGAAATCGCCGGCCCATCCCGCAATGATGAGGCCGGCGGAGCTGACCACCAACGCGACCGTCATGGCCAGCGCCACATCGGGGGCCGGATAGTGCAGCGTCTTCACCAGGAAGGCGGGCACGAAGCCGTAGAGCATGCCGTTGAATCCGGCGATGATGGCGGCGACACCGGCCGCGACCAGCACCGAACGGCCGTGATTGCGCATCAGTTCTCCCAGCGGATGCCTCGCCGCCTTGCCGTGGAGGTTCACGAACTCGGGCGATTCCTCCAGCTTGCGGCGCAGGGCGAAGCTGATCAGGCCGATGACGCCGCCGAGCAGGAAGGCGACGCGCCAGCCGTATTCGGCAACGTCCTGAGGCGGAAGCGCATGCTGGATGCCGAGGTTGACGAGGGTGGCGATGAGCACGCCGACATTGACGCAGAAGATGATGAAACCGCACGCGAGGCCGGCGCGCCGTGGCGCTGCCTCCACCGCATAGGTGACCGCGCCCGGCAGCTCGCCGCCGAGGCAGATGCCCTGCACGAGACGAAAGGCCACCAGCAGCACCGGCGCGGCGATGCCCCATGACTGGTAGTTGGGAAGGAGGCCGATGGCGATGGTTGCAAGCGTGGTCAGGCCAAGGGAGGCGATGAAGACCGGCCTGCGTCCATACCGATCCCCCAGCGTGCCGAGCAGCGCGCCACCGAACGGCCGTGCCAGGAAGCCGAGGGCCAGCACCGAGAAGGACAGGATCAGGGAGACATAGGGGTCGTCGGCCGGAAAGAACTGCGCGGAGATGTACTGGACAAAGATGCCGTAGATAATGAAGTCGTAGAACTCAAGGGAGCCGCCGAGGCTCGCAAGGAAGATGATGCGCCATTGTCCTTTGTTGAGGCCGGGCGCTGTGTGTCCTGAAATGAGATAGGTGGCGTGCGTCATTGATCCTCGGGGCCTCCATATTATTTATTGGCTGTGTTCGCGCAACAAGACGCACGCCGCGCCGTAGGTCCCCTCCGCTTCAGCGCAAGGCAAAACGGGCACGGTCTGGACCAGGCCAGGGCGTGATCTTTTTCAGTCTCGACAGAAGGCGCTTTAAGCGCGGGCCGCCCCTAGGTTCGGAGCGTGCGCGGCTCTTCGGCCAATGGCAGGTCGCCGGTGCCATCGATCATGTCATCCTCCCGCTCTATTTTTCTTCTCTTGGGTTAGGACGATGGATGGCCTTGCAACAGCGGATTATCCCGAATGTCCGCGTGACGGACATGCCGCGTCATGGCGACGTTTGTAGGCTCCCTTCCGGACGGCGGTTCGTGTTGACGAACGGCATGTTCCGCACGACCCCGTTTTCGCCGATAGGGGTCGTGAAGTGAACGCGTGGAGCAGACAGAGCGAGGTAGCGGTGGTGATGATCAGCCGGCCCAAACGGGGTGAGACCAGCCCGGACACCACCAGACGCCGGGGGGCGACATCAGCGGGAACGTCACCCGCGCATCGGGCGGGAAGAAGGTGACGCTCCAGATCATCTGGGATGCTTTTGCTTTAAACGTGAACCTGAACTTCGTCGAGTTACCGTAAAATATCATGGCTGCAGAAATAAACTGTCTGCCGCGTCGCGCTCGATTGATTTCACCGTCCGGCGAAGAGACTCCAGATAGCGCGAGGCGGCCATCGCCGTGGTCATGGCCGAGGCGACATAGACCACGCTCAGGCAGCCGAGGAGCCCCTGCCTGCCGCGGATGGGAAGCGCGATCCCGGCCATCTTCGGCTCGTCCGTCCAGTTCATGTGGTTGGTGCCATAGCCCCGCTGCACCACGCGCGCCAGCATGTCGTCCAGGGCCGGCCGGTCACGGGCCAGCCGGCACTCCATTCTTGGTTGCCGTGCCAGGAAGTCGATGATGCTCTCGCGCTCCTCCTGCGGGCAGAATGCCAGATAGGCCGTGCCGCTCGCCGTCTGGAGCATGGGGAGGCGCCGGCCGATCATGGAGCGGTGAAACGAGAGCTTGCTGAAGCGATGCGTGGTCTCGCGGACCACCATGGCGTCCACGTCGAAGGTGCAAAGGTCCGTCGGCCAGACCACCTCCTTGAGCAATTGCCCCAAAAGGGGCGAGGCGAGCGCGGAAATCCAGTGCTCGTCGCGAAAACCTTCGCTGAGTTCCCGCACGCGAAGGTTCAGGCAGTATCGGTCGTCGGACTCGCTGCGCCGGACATAGCCTTCCGCCTGCAAGGTCTCCAGAAGACGTTGCACCGTGGTGCGATGCAACTTTGTCTGCTCCGCAAGGCGCGCCACGTTGGCGCCGCCGTCGATGCGGTTGAGGACGTTGAGGAGCGCGAGCCCCCGGCTCAGCCCCCGCACGTTCTTGTAGGGGCTCTCCCTCGCCATGATGCTTCGCTCCTTTTTCGCCAGCATAACGCAAAAATCCCAGCGGCTTGCACCGGTGCGTGGTGCCCGCTGAGGTCACTGCATGCGCGGGAAACGCGCGCAATTGCTGAATTCCGGCACTGGCCGGCGGGGCGCCGCGTTACCCTGATCGCTAAAAAAGCCGTTTAGAAACAGTCCTGTGCACTCAGTGCACAGTGTCATGGTTTGGTGTTCCTTCTTCGGCACCGGCGCTCATAAGGTGACCCCGCTCAAAACGAAGAACGCGACCGGGAAGGGAGGAGCGGGCCAGGCATTGCCGTGGGCCAGCAGCTTCCACGGTCGAGGGAGCCATCATGACCATCAAGCTCAAGTGCCTTTCGCACACGCCTCTGCGTGGCCTGAACGATCCCGCGCCGGAGGTGATCGCCGAAGTCGATGCGGTGCTGGCCCGCGCCCGCGCCGATGTGGAAGCATTCGACCCCGAGCTGATCGTGATTTTCGCGCCGGATCACTATAACGGCCTCTTCTACGATCTGATGCCGCCATTCGTCATTGCAACGGCGGCGGAGTCGGTCGGCGATTACATGACATTGCCGGGTCCGCTCTCGGTGGAGCGCGATCTGGCGCTCGAGCTGGCGCGCTTCATCCTCGATCACGACGTGGACATCTCCCTGTCCCATCGCCTGCAGGTGGATCACGGCTGCACCCAGACCCTGGAAGAGCTGACCGGCAGTCTCACGCGCTATCCGGTGATCCCCATCATCATCAATTCGGTGGCGCCCCCCTTTGCGCCCTATCGGCGGATCCGCCGCCTCGGCGAAGTGGTCGGACAATTCATCGCCACCCTCGACAAGCGGGTGCTGGTGCTGGGCACCGGCGGGCTGTCCCACGAGCCTCCGGTGCCGCTTCTGGAGGGCGCGCCCGAAGCCATCGGCGAATTCCTGATCTGCGGGCGCAATCCCACCCCCGAAGCGCGTGCGGCCCGGCAGGAGCGCACCATCGCCGCCGGCAAGATCTACGGCACCGAGCTGTCCGCGCAGACCCCTCTCAATGCCGAGTGGGATCAGGCCTTCATCGACCTTCTGCTGGATGCCCGGCTCGACGCCGTGGACGACTTCAGCATCGAGGAAATCTCGAAGGAAGCCGGCCGCTCCACCCATGAGGTCCGCACCTGGGTGGCGGCGTTCGCGGCGCTTGCGGCGGCCCGGGGCGGCTACAGCGCGCACCGCGACTACTACCGCCCGATCAATGAATGGATCGCCGGCTACGGCGTCATGAGCGCCGAGCCACGCTGACAGCGTGCATGCGAAGCCCAGCGAGGAACGCCAGGAGAATCAGGATGTTGGACAGATCAAGCTGCACGCCCACCGAGGCCGAGATTGTCGCCCGCGCGGAGGCCATGGTGCCCTGGCTGCGGGAGCAGGCCGACGCGGTCGAGAAGGCACGGATGGTGCCGGCCGCGACCATCCAGGCGTTCCAGGATGCGGGCTTCTTCCGCATCCTCCAGCCGCGCCGCTGGGGCGGCTACGAAATGAGCCCCAACGTGCTCAACAAGGTGCTGATGGAGCTCGCCCGCGGCTGCCCGTCCAGCGCCTGGAACGTGATGGTCCTCGGTGTCCATCCGTTCGAGGTGGGCCTGCTCGACCAGCGCTGCGGCGACGAATTGTGGGGCGAGGACACGAGCCGGCTGGTCTCGTCTTCCTACGCCCCGTTCGGAACCGTGACGGCGGTGGATGGCGGCTATGTCCTGAAGGGCGAGTGGCTCACCTCCAGCGGCTGCGACCATGCGGAGGGCGGCGCCTTCCTCGGCGGTCGCGTGGCGGAGAATGGCGAGCAGGTGTTCCGCTCCTTCTGGGTGCAGAAGTCCGATTTCGAGATCGTCGATGACTGGTTCGTGGTGGGCCTCGCCGGCACCGGCAGCAAGAAGCTGGTGGTGAAGGAAGCGTTCGTTCCGTCCTATCGCAGCCACGTCATCGCCGCCTACGGCGAGGAGACCCACGGCCACGTGGATAATCTCTACAAAATGCCGTTCTTCTATGTGTTCTATGCGGCGGTGTCTTCGGTCATCGTCGGCATGGCCCGCGGCATGGTGGACCTCTACGTCGAGCACATGAAGCCCCGGCAGAACCTGAACCAGGCCGTCGGCGCGGCGGTGAACGACCCCTTCATCAAGGGCCGGCTGGGCGAGGCCTCCGCCAAGATCCTGGGCGCGGCCGCCCGTATCCTGCACAACACCGACGAGGCCTGGAGCTTTGCCGAGCGCGGCGAACTGGTGCCCATCGACGTGCGCGTGCGCCACTTCGCCACCAACCAGTTCACCGGCGGCGAATGCTTCGACGCCGCGCACATGATCTTCAAGAAGACATCGACGCGCGGCGTCTGGCTGAACAACCCCATGCAGCGCCAGTTGCGCGACATCCTCGTGGGGGCGAACCACATCACCCAGAACCAGGACAATATCGGCGATCTCCTCGGCGGACAGATGCTCGGCAATCCCATGCCGGCGGCGAACCCGTTCGGCGTTCGGCCGTGAGCAGGGGGGCTCCTTCAATGACACAGAACATCAACCAGCGCCTTGACTGGGCGTCGAACGAAGCCCTGCGCGAGCTGCCCACCGTCAGCGCGGATGACCACCGCTCCGGCATGCGCCACCTGGCATCGGGTGTGTCCATCATCACCAGCCGCGACGGCGAGACCGTGGTGGGGCTCACCGCCACGGCGGTGTGCTCGGTCACTGTCGATCCGCCCCGCATGGTGGTTCTGGTCAACAAGAAGGTGGCCGCCGCGGACACCATTCTGGCCAGCGGCGCCTTGTGCATCAACGTGCTCGCCGCCAGCCAGGCGCATCTCGCCAAGGTGTTCGCCGGCATGGTGGAGGGGGTGTTCGGCCCCGCCCGCTTCGAGCATGGCAACTGGCACAGCCGCGTCTCCGGCGCGCCCGTGCTTGAGGGTGCGCTCGCCACGTTCGACTGCCGCGTGGTCAAGGTATTCGACGAGAGCACCCATCACGCCCTGCTGTGCGAGGTGCTTCATGCCTCCGAGCCGCCGGGCGGCGAGCCGCTGATCTATGTGAACGGCGCTTTCTGTCGCGTCAGCCCCCTGGAAGCGTGAGATGAGCCAGTCCTTCACCGAATCCGAAACCAGCCGCTTCGTCCGCGTCCGCGAAGGCGAGGGCGAACTCAATATCCACTATAACGACTGCGATCCGGGCGATGCCCGTGAGACCGTGGTGATGCTGCACGGCTCCGGCCCCGGCGCTTCGGGCTGGGCCAACTTCAACCGCAACATCACGCCGCTGGTGGAGGCCGGATTCCGGGTGCTCCTCGTGGATTGCCCCGGCTGGAGCAAGAGCGACACCATCGTCAACACTGGCTCGCGCTCGAACCTGAATGCACGGGTGCTCGCCGGCGTGGTGGATGCGCTCGGCCTCTCGCGCATCCATATCCTGGGCAATTCCATGGGCGGCCACAGCGCGGTGGCCTTCGCCCTCGACCATCCCGAGCGGGTGGGCAAGCTGGTGCTCATGGGTGGCGGCACGGGCGGCGTCAGCCCGTTCACCCCCATGCCCACCGAAGGCATCAAGCTGCTCAATGGGCTCTACCGCTCGCCGACGATCGAAAACCTGAAGGCGATGATGAATGTCTTCGTCTTCGATCCCGGCGACCTTACCGAAGAACTGTTCCAGGCGCGGCTCGACAACATGCTGAAGCGCCGGGATCATCTGGACAACTTCGTCGCGAGCTTTGCGGCCAATCCCAAGCAATATCCCGATTTCGGCCCCCGCCTCGGCGAGATCGAGGCGCCGACGCTGGTCATCTGGGGCCGCAACGACCGCTTCGTGCCCATGGATGTGGGCCTGCGCCTCATCGCCGGCATCCCGAAGTCGGAACTGCACGTCTTCAACAATTGCGGGCACTGGGCCCAGTGGGAGCACTGGAAGGCGTTCAACGCGCTCGTGCTCGAATTTCTTTCAAGGTGATTTCAGATGAGCGCACAGCAGATCATCGAGGCGGCGGACCGGCTGTCCGACGCGACGCTCACGGGCGCGCCCTGCGACCCGGTGCGGGACCTGATCGGCCTCGACCTCAAGGCCGCCTATGAGGTCCAGTTTCTCAATACTCGGCGTGCCGTCGAGGGCGGCCGGCGCCTGGTCGGGCGCAAGATCGGCCTGACCTCGCGGGCGGTCCAGCAGCAGCTCGGCGTCGATCAGCCGGACTTCGGCGTCCTGTTCGCCGACATGGAGTATGGCGACGGAGAGGAAGTGCCCTTCGCCCGCCTGCTCCAGCCGAAGGCGGAGGCGGAAGTCGCCTTCGTCCTGAAGTCGGACCTCGCCGCGCCGGATGTCACCCCCACCGAGGTCTGCCGGGCCATCGATTACGTGGCTCCGGCCATCGAGATCGTAGGCAGCCGGGTGAAGAACTGGGACATCCGCATCTCGGATACCATCGCCGACAACGCCTCCAGCGGCGTCTATGTGGTGGGCGGACCCATCCGCCGGCTGGATGACATGGACCTTGCCGGCGTCGGCATGGTGCTGGAGCGCAACGCCGTCGCCGCCTCCTTCGGCGGCGGGGCGGCCTGCCTTGGCAATCCGCTTACCGCGGTGCTGTGGCTCGCCCGCACTTGCGCCCGCCTCGGCACGCCCCTCACGGCCGGGGATGTGGTGCTCAGCGGCGCCCTCGGCCCCATGGTTCCGGTCGCGCCGGGCGATGTTCTCGAAGCGCGGATCGCCGGTCTCGGCTCGGTCAAGGTCTCCATCGGGACCCTCAGCACCTCGGAGAAGCAGGCATGAGCACGCCCAGGATCAAAGCCGCCATCATCGGCTCGGGCAACATCGGCACCGACCTGATGATCAAGATCATGCGCACGTCGCGGCACCTGGAGATGGGGGCCATGGTGGGCATCGATCCCAAGTCGGACGGCCTCGCCCGCGCCGCGCGCCTCAACGTGCCGGTGACCCACGAGGGCATCGAGGGGCTGCGCCGCCTGCCCAATTACGCCGAGATCGGCGTGGTATTCGACGCCACCTCCGCCAAGGCCCACCTCACCAACAATGCGCTGCTCCAGAAGGACGGCAAGAAGGTGATCGACCTCACTCCCGCGGCGGTCGGACCCTTCACCATCCCGGCCATCAATGGCGATGCCAATCTCGAAGAGCCCAACGTGAATATGGTCACGTGCGGCGGCCAGGCCACCATCCCGATGGTCTATGCCGTGAAGCGGGCGGTGAAGCGCCTGGTCTACGGGGAGATCGTCGCCTCCATCTCCTCGAAGTCCGCCGGCCCGGGCACGCGGGCGAACATCGACGAGTTCACCGAGACCACCTCGAAGGCCATCGAGGTGCTGGGCGGGGCCGAGCGCGGCAAGGCGTTGATCATCCTCAATCCCGCCGAGCCGCCCCTGATTATGCGCGACACGGTCTTCACCCTCAGCCAGGGCGGCGACCGGGAGGCCATCGAGGCCTCCATCCTTGAGATGGCCGAGACGGTGAAGACATACGTTCCCGGCTATCGGCTGAAGCAGAAGGTGCAGTTCGAGGTCATCGGCGACAACGCGCCGGTGCGCATCCCCGGCATCGGCACTGCTTCGGGCCTCAAGACCACCATCCTGCTCGAGGTGGAGGGCGCCGCCCACTATCTGCCGGCCTATGCCGGCAACCTCGACATCATGACCTCTGCCGCGCTGGTGACCGCTGATCGCTGGGCCGCGCGCAGGCTTGCGAAGGAGGCCGCGTGATGGCCCGTCCCAACAAAGACAAGCTCTACATCCAGGATGTGACCCTGCGCGACGGCATGCACGCGCTCAGGCACCAGTACGACCTTGCGGCGACGCGAGCCATCGCCCGGGCCCTCGACCGGGCCAGGGTGGACGCCATCGAGATCAGCCACGGCGACGGCCTCACCGGCTCCACCTTCAACTACGGCTTCGGCGCCCATGACGACGCCGAGTGGATCGCCGCGGTGGCGGAGGAATGCAGCCATGCCGTGGTCACCGTGCTGCTCATTCCGGGCATCGGCACGGTGCATGATCTCAAGCATGCCTATGAGGCCGGCGCGCGCTCGGTGCGCGTGTGCACCCATTGCACCGAGGCTGACGTGTCGCGCCAGCACATCGAGGCAGCCCGTGAGCTGGGCATGGACACGGCGACCTTCCTGATGATGGCCCACATGATCCCGCCCGAGGCCCTCGCGGAGCAGGCCAGGCTCATGGAGAGCTACGGCGCGGAATGCGTCTATGTGACGGATTCCGCCGGTGCCCTGCTGCCGGAAGACTATACGGCGCGGGTGAAGACCCTGCGCGACGCGCTCAGGCCCGAAACCGAGATCGGCGTTCACACCCATCACAACCTCACGCTCGGCATCGCCAATGCGGTGGCGGGGATCGAGGCCGGCGCCGTGCGCGTGGATGCCTCGCTGGCCGGCATGGGCGCCGGGGCGGGCAATGCGCCGCTGGAGGCACTCATCGCGGTGCTCAACCGCAAGGGCATCGACACCGGCTGTGACCTCTACGCGCTGATGGACGCCGCCGATGATCTGGTGCGCCCGCTGCAGGACCGCCCGGTGCGGGTGGACCGGGAGAGCCTCTCGCTGGGCTATGCCGGGGTCTATTCGAGCTTCCTGCGCCACGCGGAGAACGCCGCGCAGACCTACGGCGTGGACACCCGGGAAATCCTCTCCGAACTCGGCCGCCGCCGCATGGTGGGCGGACAGGAGGACATGATCGTCGACGTTGCCCTAGACCTCGCCGAGGCGAAGGCCGCCGTCGCCTGACAACCGCATCGCAAGTCCGGCAGGGCGCACCCCGTGCGGGATGCGCCCTGCCGTGTCCGCGACACAACCTGAAACCGCCGGGGATCATCGGCGGACCCATGAACGCTGGCCGCAACGGGTCGCACCAGACGGGAGGAAAATGAACATGACGATTGCATTGAAATCGGCCTCTGCGGGAAGCAGGGCGCTTGTCTACGTCTCGCTTGCCGCCGTGATCGAAGGCTTCGATCTGCAAGCGGCCGGCATCGCCGCCCCCAAGATCGGGCCGGCGTTCCACATGACGCCCCAGCAGATGGGGCTGTTCTTTTCCGCCGCTACCTTCGGGCTGATGTTCGGCGCGCTCGTGGGCGGCTATACGGCCGATCGCTGGGGGCGGCGCGCCGGGCTCGTCATTGCTTTGGCGGCCTTCGGTGTCGCCTCCATCGCCACCATCTTCTCGACTTCGGTGGAGATGCTGATCGCGCTGCGTTTCCTCACCGGCGTCGGGCTCGGCGGCGCGTTGCCGAACCTCGTGTCCATCGCTTCGGAAGCCGTCGGCCCGGAGCGCAAGGGGCGCGCGGTGGCCATCATGTATGCCGGGATGCCGTTGGGGGCCGCGGTGGCGAGCCTTGTCGCCCTGCTCGATCTGCATGGCGGCGACTGGCGTTCCATCTTCCTCGTGGGTGGCATCCTGCCGCTGCTCCTTGTCCCCTTCATCTATGCCGGCCTGCCGCCGTTGAAGACGGTGGCGAGCACTTCGGAGCGGAAGACGCCGTGGACCGAGGTGTTCCGTCCCGACGCCATGGTCACCACGGTGCTGTTGTGGAGTGCCTTCTTCCTCGGCCTGATGGTGGTCTATCTGCTGATGAACTGGCTGCCGCAGCTCCTGGTGGGGCAGGGCTTTTCGCGTAGCGAGGCCTCGCTGGCGCTGATCCTCTACAGCCTCGGCGGCACCGTGGGCAGCCTCATCGGCGGGCGGGTCCTCGACGGCAGCCAGCGCGTCGTGGCCATCGGCGCCAGCTTCGCCTTCGTGGCCGCCGCCCTTGCGATGCTGGGCCTGCTTCCGCCAGCGCTCGCGACCATGCTCGTCACCGTGACCCTGGTGGGCGTGGGCGTGCTGTGCGTGCAGTCGATCCTCTACGGCATCGCCCCGCAATGCTACCCATCGGAGATCCGGGGCACCGGTGTGGGCGTCGTGGTCGCCGTCGGGCGTCTCGGCTCCATGGCCGGTCCGCTGCTGGCGGGTGTGCTGGTGGCGCAGGGCAGCACGCCGGCCGACGTGATGCTGGTCCTGGTGCCCATCATCCTGGCGTGCGGGCTGGGCACCCTCGCCCTGGTGGCCCGGCGGTTTCGCCCCGCCCTAGCCTGATCCACGCCTCGCCCCCTGGCGCAGCCGGGGGGCCGCAAGCGCGGGCGGGATGCTCGAAACCTCCAGGGAAGGAACATGAAATGAAGCTCTTGCGATTTGGACCCGCCGGCACCGAAAAGCCGGGCGTCCTCGATGATGCCGGCCGCATCCGCGACCTCTCCGGCGTGATCGCCGACCTCTCGGGGGATGTGCTTTCGCCGGGCAGCATTGCGCGCCTGTCCGCTCTCGATCTGTCCACGCTGCCGGTGGTGGAGGGCGAACCGCGCCTGGGGTGCCCGGTGGGGAACGTCGGCAAGTTCATCGCCGTCGGCCTGAACTATGCAGACCATGCCGCCGAGGCCAACATGGCTCTTCCCAGCGAGCCCGTCATTTTCTCCAAGGCCACGAGCTGCATCGTCGGTCCCAACGACGACGTGGTCCTTCCGCCGGCGTCCGCCAAGGGCGACTGGGAAGTCGAATTGGGCATCGTCATCGGACAGACCGCACGCTACGTCACGCCCGACGCGGCGCTGGGCCATGTGGCGGGATATTGCCTGGTGAACGACGTGTCCGAACGCGAATACCAGCTGGAGCGCGGCGGCACGTGGGACAAGGGCAAGGGCTTCGACACCTTCGGGCCGATCGGGCCCTATCTCGTCACTGCCGATGAGGTTCAGGATCCGCAGGCGCTGGACCTGTGGCTCGACGTCAACGGACGGCGCATGCAGAGCGGCAACACCCGCACCATGATCTTCGATGTCGCGACGCTGGTGAGCTACATCAGCCGCATCATGACCCTGTTTCCGGGCGATGTGATTACGACCGGCACGCCGCCGGGCGTGGGTATGGGGCAGAAGCCGGAGCCGATCTACCTGAAGGCCGGCGACGTGATGGAACTGGGCATCGAGAAGCTCGGAACCCAGAGGCAACGGGTGCGGGCCTGGGCTTGATGCCTGTTTGAGACTTGAAGAAGAAAATACACAGGCGGGGCAACACGTGCCATTCCGGTCCTCGGCCCTGGCGCCGCGCTCGCCATCGCTGGAAGCTCGGGGCCGGTCGCGCGGACGCTGGGGAGGCTCCTCATGTTGCCCCCACAGGCACAGTCTGGGAGACGTGCGAATCCATAGTCAGCGGCAGTGCCTTCATCTATGGTGCCGCCGTTTTCCAGCCTGATCGTCTCTCCTGTGACTCCCGCCGCCCGTCTGCAAGCTACTCTCGAACTGATGCATGAAGTCGACAGTGTCGCGCGCCCCGCCGATGCTGTCGTCTCGGCGTGGTTTCGAGCCCGACGCCAAATCGGAGACAGGGATCGCGGCCAGATCTACGATCTGCTCTATGCGCTACTGCGGCATCACGCGCGAATAGTCTGGTGGTTGGCAAAGCACGGGCGTCCGGACGTGCCGCGCAACCGGCTTTTGGCATGGCTTGCGCTTGATGGGGGCACGGCCTTGGGGGGTAAGACCTCGGGGAATAAGACCTCCGGAAGCAAGACGCCGGACCAGATCCATGGCTTGTTCAGCGGTGGAAAATTCGCGCCTGCCGTTTTGACCGATCATGAGCGCGCGCTGCTGCTCAAACTGCAGGGGTGCACGATCGACCACCCGGCCATGCCGGACGAGGTGCGCTTTGAATGTCCGTCCTGGGCGGTCGAGCCCTTGCGGCGGCGTTTCGATGACACGTTCGAGCGCGAGATGGCCGCGCTTCTGACGCCGCCTCCGCTCGATCTGCGCGTCAATCCGGTCAAGTCCACGCGCGAGGCGATGCTGCGCGCGCTGCGCGATCTTGGCCTGAAGGCCGAGCCGTCCCGCCTGGCGCCTTTTGGCATCCGCGTGAAGGAGCGCCCCTCGCTGGCCAGCCTGCCCATGCTGAAGAGCGGCGAGGTGGAGATCCAGGATGAGGGCTCGCAGCTCGTTGCCATGCTGGTCGATGCGCGGCCGGGCGAACGGGTGGTGGATTTCTGTGCCGGGGCCGGCGGCAAGACGCTGGCCATTGCCGCGCAGATGGCGAACAAGGGCCACGTGATTGCCTGTGATGTCTCGGATGGCCGCCTGAAGCGCGCCGCCGAGCGGTTCCGGCGTGCAGGCCTCCACAACATCGAGACCCGGCCCCTGGCCAGCGAAACCGATCGCTGGGTGAAGCGCCACAAGGGCGGCTTCGATCGCGTGCTGGTCGATGCGCCATGCAGCGGCACCGGCACGTGGCGGCGCAATCCCGATGCCCGCTGGCGGCAGCAGGAGGCGGGGCTCGATCATCTCCTGCCGCTGCAGGCTCGTATCCTTGCCAGCGCCGCGCGGCTGGTGAAGCCCGGCGGGCGGCTCGTCTACGCCACATGCTCCATGCTGCCGGAGGAGAACGAGGCCCAGGTGGCGGCATTCCTTGCGGCCTATCCCGTCTTTCATGTCATGCCGGTGCGCGAGGCTGCTCCACAATTGACCGGTTCGGCGCATCCGGATCACCTGTCGTTGACGCCGGCGCGCCACGATACGGACGGCTTTTTCGCCGCCGTCCTGCAGCGTGAGCCCGCGGCAGCGCCCGAGTAAAAATCGTCGCCCGGCAATGCGGGAAACCCCGCCTGCCCACCGGACCTTTACTTGCGGATGGGAACGCCCTTGGTGGTGAAACGCTGCGTCCCGGCGGTGCTGCGCACGGGGCGCCGCGTGCCGGCGGCCTTGCCGGTGCCGGGCGGCTGGTGGGCCGGCACCAATTGGTCGGGGCGCGAGCCGATCAGATCGGCGCGGCCCATCTGCTTCAGCGCCTCGCGCAGCAGCGGCCAGTTCTCGGGATCGTGGTAGCGCAGGAACGCCTTGTGCAGGCGGCGCTGGCGCAGCCCCGTCACCGTCACCACCTTGTCGCTCGCCCCCCGCCGCACGCCCCGCAGCGGATTGACGCCGGTATGGTACATGGCGGTGGCCGTGGCCATGGGAGAGGGCAGGAACGTCTGCACCTGATCTGCGCGATAGCGGTTCTTCTTGAGCCAGAGCGCGAGGTTCATCATGTCCTCGTCGGTCGTGCCCGGATGGGCGGCAATGAAATACGGGATGAGATAGTATTTCTTGCCGGCCTGCTTCACCGCGGCGTCGAACATCTCCTTGAAGCGGTCATAGGTGCCGATGCCCGGCTTCATCATCTTGTCGAGCGGGCCGCGCTCGGTGTGCTCGGGCGCGATCTTCAGGTAGCCGCCGACGTGATGGGTCACCAGCTCCTTGATATATTCGGGGCTCTTCACCGCCAGGTCATAGCGCACGCCGGAGGCGACCATCACCTTCTTGACGCCCTCCACCTCGCGCACCTTCCGGTAGAGCCGGATCAGGTCGTCGTGGGAGGTGTTCAGGTTCGGGCAGATGTCGGGAAAGACGCAGGACGGCCGCCGGCACGCCGCCTCGATCTTGGGGTCCTTGCACGCCATCCGGTACATGTTGGCGGTGGGCCCGCCGATGTCCGAGATCACGCCCGTGAACCCCGGGGTCTTGTCCCGGATCAGCTCGATCTCGCGCAGGATCGAGCCCTCCGAGCGGTTCTGGATGATGCGGCCCTCGTGCTCGGTGATGGAGCAGAACGTGCAGCCGCCGAAGCAGCCGCGCATGATGGTCACCGAGAACTTGATCATGTCCCAGGCCGGGATCTTCGCATCGCCGTAGGAGGGATGCGGCGCGCGGGCGTAGGGCAGGTCGTAGACCGCGTCCATCTCGGCGGAGGTCAGCGGGATCGGCGGCGGGTTCAGCCACAGGTCGCGATCGCCGTGGCGCTGCACGAGCGGGCGCGCATTACCGGGATTGCTCTCCCGGTGCAGCACGCGGGAGGCGCGGGCATAGGCTTCCTTGTCCTGCTCGACCTGCTCATACGCCGGCAGCCGGATCACCACGTCGCCGGGGCGGCGGGCAGCCCCGTCATCGGAGGAGTCGAGATCGTCGGCATGCAACTCAGTGTAATTTTCCGGCACGCGGCGGAACAGGGCGACGCCCCTTATGGAATTCAGATCGCGCGGCGCCTCGCCGGCGGCGAGGCGGTTCGCCACCTCCACGACGGCACGCTCGGCATTGCCGTAGAGGAGCAGATCCGCCTTGGCGTCCGCCAGGATCGAGCGGCGCACCTTGTCGGACCAGTAGTCGTAGTGGGCGATGCGGCGCAGCGAGGCCTCGATGCCGCCGAGCACGATGGGCACGTCCTTGTACGCCTCGCGGCAGCGCTGGGTGTAGACGATGGTGCAGCGGTCCGGCCTCTTTCCGCCCTCGCCGCCGGCCGTATAGGCGTCGTCGTGGCGCAGCCGGCGGTCGGACGTGTAGCGGTTGACCATCGAGTCCAGGTTGCCGCCGGTGACGCCGAAGAACAGGGTCGGCTTGCCCAGCGCCTTGAACGGCTCCGCCGACTGCCAGTCGGGCTGCGCGATGATGCCGACGCGGAAGCCCTGGGCTTCCAGCAGCCTGCCGATGATGGCCATGCCGAAGCTTGGATGATCCACATAGGCGTCGCCGGTGACCAGCACGATATCGCAGGCGTCCCAGCCGAGCGCGGCCATCTCGGCGCGGCTCATGGGCAGGAACGGCGCCGCCGTGTGGGACTGCGGCCGGTGGCGGGACAAGGAACTCAAGGGTTTTGCGGCGTCGGCGTGGGTGTCCATGGCGTCCACGCATAAGGCTCCACCCCGGCGAATTCAACTCACCATGCCCGGAGCCGCGGACCCAGACCCTTGCCCATGGCCGCACGGAGCCGGCGCGAATGAAGCCGAAACAGCTATCGGCCGTCTGGTTGGAGCGGCATTTCCGACAGGGGAAGAAGGCGGGAATCTTCCAAGGCCGCCGTGCGATGACCAAGGCCGGCGAGATACGCATCGTGACTGGCAAAGGCGAGAAAGGAGGCGACGCTCGTCTGGCGTACCAGCATCGCCCTGTCCCATCTCTCATTGTCGGGGCCGATCAGGAACGGGCCTCCCGAGCCGAGAAACAGCACGTCGCCGCCGCTCGCGCGCAGATGGGGCAGCGTATGCCGGATATAGCGGTCGAAGGCCTCCGAGCCACTGATCGGCCCGGCGGGCGCAAGGCCTGGATGGTCCGAATAGTCTGCGACATCCCGGAAGCGCAGCAGGTTCAACATGACGACGTTGCCCACGAACCCGCGTTGCAGGAAGAGCCGGCCGGCCTCTTGCGTCGGCTCGAGATAGCCGATGGTGTCGGACGCGTTCATGGCATCTGCCCACCGTCTGTCAGTTTGAGTTCGCGTGATCGGCCGGGCCGAACGCCAGGCGCAGCACATAGGCCCGAACATCCTTGGGCCAGTCGGCGATCCGCTCTTCCAACACCGGGCGATCGTCCGCGAAAAGGGCGCGTGTTGCCTCTTCATAGCCGGGCAGATCGCCTGCGATGGCCTGCATGAAGTGATAGGCGGTCTCCTGGGCGGCGCGCTTTTGCTGCCGTGGGTTTGTGGTCCGGCGGGCGTCGTCCACCAAGCGCCTCAAGGTGGCGGAGGCGCCGCCCGGCTGGGCAGACAGCCAGTCCCACTGGCGCGGCAGCAAGGTCACTTCGCGGGCGATCACCCCCAGCTTCGGCCGTCCACGCCCCTTCGGGCCTTCAGCCTCGTCCGGGACCGCTTCGGAGGGCGCGTCGGCCCGTGGGCGATGGCGGCCGACGACGGTTGGCGCAGGCCGCGACAGGCGCTCCACGATCTCCGCATCTGTCCCGCGCAGATCGAGATCGACGATGCGACCGGTGCCATCGTCGAAGACGAGGATTGTCTCCGCCGCCTTGGTCTCGGCCGATCGTCGAACGGCGAGGGCGACTTCGGCCAACGGGCCCGAGAGCAGCAGTCGATGGCCTTCGAAGGCCGTGCAGGGCTTGGTTGGGGGATTGATCATGGCACGCTCATCAAGCAAGGGATGGCGCATTTAATACCCGGGTAAATTTATCCCGTCAATATTACCCGGATAAAATAATCCCACCGCCATACGGCTGCAGATGTCCGCCCCTGAACGCGCATCACTCCGGCGGGGAGGAGCCGATGGGCGCCGGTGCCGTTCCGGGTCGATGGAGGAGGGTCAGCGACAGGAATGCGCCGACCCATGACCCCGCCGCCGCGAACACCACATACACCCAGTTCTCCGTGTAGCTGATCACGGCGAAGGACGAGAGCATGTACCAGACGCTGGACCAGTTGGCGGCCGAGAGCCGCTTGCGCGCCACCACGGCCGAAGTGAAGGCCACATAGCAGGCATCGGTCGCCGCCGTGGCGACGAACACGCCGAGCGCGATGAGCGGGTCGAGGGCGGAAAAGGCCGTGAGGATGTGCTGCATGGGAAGCCCGGGACGGGGGAGGGCGGTCAGATGACCGGTGGCCTCCATCATGGCGCAGGCGCGGGCCTGGGCAATGGGCGGGTGGGCCGGACGTTTGTTGCCATGGCCGGCGCCGTTGCGATCACGGGGCTCCGGTTTGCCCGCTCATCCGGCCGCGTCGCAATGCGCCGCAGCGCGCGCGGCGTTCGCGCAGGCGCCGAACATGGTTTAATGCGGGCTGCTTTGCTCAAGCGTGTGCCGCGACATGCATGATTCCGCCGTCCTCGCCTGGATGCTGTTTGCGGCCCACGCGAGCCTCCAGCTTGTCTTCATCGTCCGCGCATTGCTGCGCCCCCACCGGGAGCCCTCTTCGCGGTTTGCCTGGGTGCTGGTGATCCTGCTCGCGCCCGTGGTCGGCGTCCTGGCCTATATCCTGTTCGGCGAGGTCAATCTGGGGCGCAAGCCCATCGAGCGGCTGCGCGCGGCGCTGAAGGCCCTGCCGCCCGCTCCGGACGTGGCCGGAGCGTCCGCCGAGGCGATGGTCCCCGAACGCTGCGTGCCGCTGTTCCGGGTCGGCTATTCGGTGAACCACTTCGTGCCGGTGGCCGGCAACCGGGCGGTGCTGCTGCCCGATTCCGCGGCGGCCATCGCCGCCATGGTCGCGGACATCGATGCCGCGCGGCACAGCGTGCATGTGCTGTTCTATATCTGGCTCGCCGACGGGAGCGGCCTGAAGGTGATGGAGGCGCTGAAGCGCGCCGCCGCGCGCGGCGTCGTCTGCCGGGCCATGGCCGATGACCTCGGCTCCCGGGCGCTGATCCGCTCCGCCCATTGGCGCGACATGGCGACGAGCGGGGTGAGGCTGGCGGCGGCGCTGCCGGTGGGCAATCCCCTGCTGCGGCTGTTCAAGGGCCGGATCGACATGCGCAATCACCGCAAGATCGTGGTGATCGACAATACCATCACCTATTGCGGCAGCCAGAATTGCGCCGACGCCGCCTTCGCGGTGAAGGCCCGGTTCGCGCCCTGGGTCGATGTGATGGCCCGCTTTGAGGGGCCGGTGGTGCGGCAGAACCAGTATCTGTTCGCCAGCAACTGGATGGCGCAGACCGACGAGGATCTTGCGTCCCTGTTTGCCGAGCCGTTGCCTGCCCAGGTCCCGGGCTTCGTCGCGCAGGTGATCGGCTCGGGCGCCGGCGTGCGCTATTCGGCCATGCCGGAGACGTTCGTCGCGCTGATGAATGCGGCCCGGCGCGAACTGGTGATCACTACGCCCTATTACGTCCCGGATGAGCCGCTCCAGGCCGCTCTGTGCGCCAGCGCCCGGCGTGGCGTCGCGACCACCATCGTCTTTCCCCGGCGCAACGATTCCTGGATCGTGGCAGCCGCCAGCCGCAGCTATTATCGCGACCTGCTGGAGGCGGGCGTGGAAATCCGCGAATATGTCGGCGGCCTGCTGCACGCCAAGACGCTCACCCTCGACGGCGAGGTGACCCTGATCGGCTCCGCCAATATCGATCGCCGCAGCTTCGAGTTGAACGCGGAGAACAACATGCTCCTGCACGACGAAGCCTTCACCCGCGCGGTCCGGGCCCGCCAGCAGGTGTTCCTCGATGCCGCAACGCCGGTGACGCGGGCGCAAGTGGACGCCTACAGCGTGGGGCGGCGGCTCTGGAACAATGCCATCGCCATGCTCGGGCCGGTCCTGTAGGTGCGCGATGCCGGGGGGCCAAGCCGTCGGATTGGTATTTGCGAACGGCGCACGCGCTGATGTAAATTAAGGCATGCCCACTTCCGCGCCACGCCCCAGCGCCTCATCCGATACCTCCGCTCCAACGCGTACCGTCTTTGGCAAGGACTTGCGCACGCTGCTGCTGTGGTGCTGGCAGGGGCTGGGCGGAACGCTGGCAGTCGCGGCGATGGAAGTTGCCGCCTATTTCGGCGAGACGCCTCTGGCTCTCATTCCATTCGTCACCTCCATCGTCCTGGTCCTGGGCATGCCCGAAGCCGCGGCCGCCCAGCCGCGGGCGCTGGTGGGTGGTCATCTGGTCTCGACGCTGGTGGGCCTGGCCATGCTTGCCGCCTTTGGGCCTTCCGAGCCTGCCGCCGCGGCGGCGGTGGGGCTCGCCATGGTGGCCATGCGGGCCAGCGGAACCATGCATCCCCCGGCCGCGATCAATCCGATCATCGTGGTGATGGAGGCCATGAAACCGGGCTTCCTGCTGGTGCCGGTGGGCCTCGGTGCCGTGCTTTTGTCGCTGTATGCGTTCGGCTGGCACAATCTGGCGCGGCGGGGCAGCTGGCCTTTGCGTTGGTGGTAGGTCCGGAGCGGGTGGTTGCAGGCAAGGGGTGGTCGGACCGTCCCCCGCGCATCTCTCCCGGTGCCGTCTGTTGAGGTGGCGGCAAAGGACGCGGGTTGCGTTTCGGTTCGCGTCACGAACACCCATCGAAACAACAGCCCAGAGCCGTGATCCAGGGCGAGCGGAAAGTGCTCTAGCCGCGCACGGCGCCCCTGAACGCGGCGGAAAGCGCGGCGAGCGCATCGCGCGGGCGTCCATCCTTGATCCGCGTGTGAAGCAGCACCGGCAGGCGCGGCAACTCGGGCAGGTTGAGCCTGCGGCCGACGTCGACGGCGCCGAAGGGCAGCATGCGCGGTGCCAATGCGGCGACGCCGAGTCCGGCCGTCACCGCCGCCGCCACCGCCGTCACGCCGCCACCGACGAAGATTTCCGTCCACGGCACGCCGGCCGCATCGAGGATCTGCCCGGCTAATGCGCGCACGCCGCAGGGCTCGGCCATGGTGGCGAGCGGCAAGGGCTCACCCGCGCGGTGCTGCCAGTGCGGGGCGGCGAACCATCCGAACTTCTCCTCGGTCACCAGTTCCCCATCGTTGCGCCCGGCATGGAGGCGGACGATCACCGTATCGAGCTCCCGCCGGTCGAAGCTCTGCAGCAGGTCGCCGGACGATCCGATCCGGATCTCGATGAGCAGTTGCGGGTCCTGAGCGTTCATGCGGGCAATCAGGGCCGGCAGCTCCGGCCCCGCCACATGGTCGCTGATGCCGATGGCGAGGCGCTGGCGCGCGCGCGCGAAGGCGGCCAGGGCGCGGTCGTGCATCTCCAGGAGGTCCCGAGCGTCCTTCAGGAAGACCTCGCCGCGGGCCGACAGCTCCACATAGCGGGGCGTGCGCTCAAGGAGCCTGCAGCCGAGCCGCTCCTCCAGCCGCTTCAGCTTCAGGCTGACCGCCGCCTGCGTGGTCTGCAGGACTTCCGCTGCGCGCGTGAAGCTGCCCAACTCGGCGGTGCGGACGAAGGCCCGCACCGCGTCAAGGTCGAGGGGATGTTCCATCATTTCGATTGATTATCACTGATATCAACAATCATATCTTATCAAAATGATGGTGCGGCGTCTAACGTTGCAGCGGGCCATACGAGGAAAGGACCCGCACATGCCGCTCATTCATGTCGCCCTGCGCGCCGGCAAGCCTGAAGCCTACCGGGAGGCCATTCTGGACAGCCTCTACCGGGCGCTTCGGGAGGCGCTCAACGTCCCCGAGGACGACCAGTTCATGACCATCAGCGAGCACGCGCCCGGCAACTTCCGCCATGGCACGGCCTATGGCGTGCAGCGGGGCGATGATCTCGTCTACATCACCATTACCGTGTTCAACACCCGCACGCCGGAGCAGAAGAAGGCGCTGTTCCGGCGCATCGCGGACCTGCTCGGCGAAAGCCCAGGTATCCGGCCCGAAGACGTGTTCGTCGTCATCGCCGATGCCCCGAAGGAGAATTGGTCCGTCGGGCACGGCCTCCAGTTCGCCTGAGGCGCGGACGCTCGTGGCGTCGCCGCCACCCGGTCGTTGGCATCGATATGGAGGCGGGAGATCATCGCCGCCTCACCATGGCGTCCCGTCCTTGCGGGTGAAGGACCAGCCCTGGTCGGAGAACCGGGCCACCAGATCGTCGTCGGGATATTCGCCTGCATCCTCAGGGTCCCGGTCGCCGATCTCCAGGTAACGCACCTCCTCGCTTGTCCGGTTGACGAGGTGGTGCGCCAGCCCGTTCGCCGGGAAGCCGACGCACATGCCGGGGCCGAGCGTAAACTCGCCCTCGTCCGTGCGCAGGGTCGGCGTGCCGGCGAGGATGTAGACGAACTCCTCCTGCCGCGTATGCCGGTGGAGCAGCGCGGACTGCGCGCCGGGCGCGAGGGCGGTGAGGTTCACCCCGAAGCGGGAAAGGCCGAAGGCGTCGCCGAGCTGGCGCTTTTCGCGCCCGGACATGCGCGCCGCGAACGGCGCGGGGTAGTTCGAGGGCTTGCGGCGCGGCGGCACATCCATCGCTGCGAGCGGCGTCCGCACAGGGGTGGTCATGAAGGGCTCCGTCGCTGAACGTCAAGGGCTGGAAACTAGCGGATGTCTGCGCTCAAATGAGTGAGAAGTTCTCACCTGTTGCCGGTCGCCGGTCCGGTCGCGCTGAACGGAGCCGCCATGTCCTTCAGCCTGCCTTCGCTGCGCGGCCTTGCCGCCCTTGATGCCCTGGCCCGCCACAGGCGGCAGGAGGCCGCGGCGGAGGCCCTCGGCATCTCGCGGTCCGCGCTTTCCCACCGCATTGCCGACCTGGAGGCGGAACTCGGCGCCCGGCTGATCCGCACCGAGGGTCGGGTCTCGGTGCTGACCGATGACGGCACCGCCCTCCTCGCCGCCATGGGCGACGCGATCGAGCGGATCGAGGCGGCGGTTGCGCCGTTGCAGCGGCGGCGCCGGCAGATCCGGCTCTCCACGGTGAACACGTTGGCCGCCAATTGGCTGCTGCCGCGCCTGCCGGAATTCCAGCGCGCCCATCCCGGCATCGAGATCGCCGTGCTCACGACGCAGAGGGTGGCGGACCTCGTTGAGGAAGATATCGACTGCGCCATCCGCAACGGGTCGGGCGCCTGGCCGGATGTCGCGGCGACGCTGCTGTTCCGCGAGACGCTGGTGCCCGTTGCGGCGCCGGGCCTTGTGCTCGGGCCTGCGGCCTCGTGGCCGGTGATCCGCGCCCGCGCCCGATATCGCGACTGGACGCTGTGGTGGCAGGGGACGGGACAAGGCGGGGCGGTGCCAGGGAGCAGCATTGTGGTCGAGAACAGGGCGCAGGCCCTCGAAGCGGCCTTGGCTGGCGGGGGCGTCTTGCTCACCGATGCGCGCTACATCGGGGCTCATGTGGCATCCGGACGCCTGCACGTGTTGGGACCGGCGGTGGAACTGGACACCGGAAACTATTTCATCCGCCGCAAGGGGGCACGCAACCCGCGGCACATGGATGCGCTCGAGCACTGGCTGGTGGAGCAGGGGAGTGCCGCAGGACAGGTGGAATGACAGGCGGTGCCGCCGGTCGCATTCGCGCCGCAGCCGGCCAGCATCCGATCATTGACGGGAATTGCCCACCTTGGCCGACATGGTCTTGACCGCGCGGTGCAGGAGCACGCGGATCGCGGTGGGCGACAGGCCGGAGCGCAGCGAGACTTCGGCCACGGACTGTCCTTCGATCTTCACCGTGCGCACGATGTCGCGGGAGCGCTGGGGCAGGCCGTCCAAGAGACGCTCCAGGTCGAGCCGCGCGCTGGCAGGCGCCTCCTCGTCCGCTCCGGCGATATCGTCGATCTCGTCCACAACGCTCGACGCGTTCCGGCGCGTCGCCCTGAGGTGGTCGATGAGCTTGTAGCGGGCGATGGCGAAGAACCAGGCCGCGAACGGCCGCTGCGGATCATAGGTGGCGCGGCGTTCGTGGATGGCGATCAGCGTGTCCTGAACCAGATCTTCCACCGAGGCATCGCGGCCGAGCCGGCGCGCGAAATAGCTGCGGAGAGTTGCCGCCAAGGCTTTCAAGAGGGCGCGATAGGCTGCCTCGTCGCCAGCCTGGGCGGCGATCATCAGGGCGTCCAGTGGCGGGTTTGGCGCCGACACGTCCATCTCCGCATTCAGATCCGCGCGCGACCAATACCGCTGCCGCCAATGGGCCGCCGGAGACCGTCGCGCCCGGCCCAACGATCCAATGGCCCAGTGACCAAACCCATTCTAGATCGATCGCCCTAAAACGCAAGCGGATGATGGCCGATGACCACAGCGGCAGGGTCCCTACCATCGCAGCAGGCGCGGCCCAAGAAGTGCGCCCAGCACACCTGTGAGGGCAATGCCGGCGCCGTACCACAAGGTCACGAAGGGAAGGGCCGTCTCGTCGCAGGCGATGGCGTAGATGGCGGCCGAAAGCGCCCCGGCCGTTACGCCCACGGCGGCGCCCGCAAGGCGCAGCCGTGTGGGAGCCATCTGGCGCATGGCATACATGCCGGCGGCCAGGATGGGCAGCGCGAGCAGCATGATGAGGGCCGTGCAGTGGTCCAGCGTGTGGCCGAGGAGGAGCGGGCGCATCGCGTCCCGCGGCGCGGAGGCGAGCTGGACGCTCGCGAGCAGGGCCATGGTGCCAGCCACGGCGATCCCCACCGTATAGCCGCGACCAGCTTCAGCGCCCGGCCGGCCCAGCCGGTCGACGGCCATCAGCCCGGCAACTGCGAGGCCGGACGGGAAGATGAGTTTGATCCAGAACGACGCGGTGGCGAGGGCCGAAGCCATGTCCGGGCGCAGGCCGAGCAGCGCCAGCATGGTTGCTGCGGACGCCGCACTTCCGAAGGCGAACGCCAGGGCGAGCGTGCGGCGCACGGATGGGACCGGCGTGGCCGAAAGATCCCCCGAGAGAGCATCGATCAGCGCATCCGTCGAGATGCCTTCTTGCCCTCCAGCGAAGCGCACGCCGTCGCGCATCGTGAACCCGCCTTCCAGTTCAGGCCCGCGGCTGGGGAAGAGCGCTCATCCATGAGCCCCACACGCCACGCGCCAAAGCGAAAATCATGTCAAATCATCCATCCGGGGTGCGGCGAAAGCAAGGAGCCGCCCGGCAAAGTGCTCTGACAAGATCAGGAGCATTCCAGCTTTGCGGCGCGCATGCGATGGCTGCGCACCTTGTGCCGGTTGCCGCAGGCGGACATGGAGCACCAACGCCGGGTCCCGTTCCGCGCCGTGTCGTAGAAGATCAGGCTGCACTCCGGATTGGCGCAGTGCCGCAGTCGCGCACGCTCGTAGTGGGTCGCGAAGTCGGCGAAATCCGTGGCGATGGCGACCAGGGGATCCATGTCGCCGGCCTCTTGCCGCTCCACCAGAAGCCTGCCGTCACGCCAGGCGAACTGCGGTGGCGCGGCGCCGGCGACCAGATGCCGATTGACGAGATCAAGGTCCGGGGCAGCGGGGCGGCTGCCGGTCTCCAGCGCGTCAAACAGGCGCTGGAGGGCCGCGCGCAGGGCATGCACGTCCGCGAGGTTGGCGTCAGCCGCGCCTTTGAGCCCCGACCCCACCTTGAGGCCGGCGGCGGCGAGCCATCTCGCCCATCCCTCAGGCGTCGCCAGAAAGTCCCCAAGGGCCACCGGCGCGGAGTTCGCGAAATCGATCCAGAGGCGGCTGCCCAGAAACGGCATGCCATCCCGGAAGTCGCTGTCCTGCGGTGTGGCCAAGGCCCGCGTCCCTTTCTTGATCCGACGCCTCAGCGGGCGCTGTAACCGGGAACATAGTTCGTCACAGGTTTGGCGCAAGGCCGGGGCGAAGCCGTGAAACCATTAAAAATAATTTGACAGGTTACATTGGGTATGTAACTCCACTCGTGGCATTAAGCCAGTTACGAAAGGTGCCCCATGCTGAATGCGTTTCTCCAGGCCGTCCGTCCGGCTGCGGCCGGCTCCACTCCGGTAGCCACGGTGGCTTATCGCCGGGCGGCGGTCGGCGGCCTCGACATTTTCTATCGGGATGCGGGACCGGCCGACGCGCCGGTGATCGTGCTGCTGCACGGCTTTCCCTCCTCCTCCCACATGTTCCGGAATCTCATTCCCGCGCTGGCCGACCGCTACCGCGTGATCGCGCCGGACTATCCGGGCTTCGGCTATTCCAGCGCCCCGGCGCCCGAGGATTTCGCCTACAGCTTCGATGCCCTCGCCGACGTGGTGGAGACGTTGCTCGCAGACCTCGGCGTGCCCCGCTACGCGCTCTACTTGCAGGATTTCGGTGGACCCGTGGGCATGCGCATCGCGGCCCGTCATCCGGAGCGGGTCACTGGCCTCATCGTGCAGAATGCGGTGGCGAACCTGGAAGGCTTCGCCGCCAGCGCGGTGGGCACCTTCGGGCCCTATTGGGCCGACCGCAATGCCGAGACGGAAAAGCCCCTCCGCGGCTTCCTCACCGCCGAGACCACGCGCTTCCAGTATGAGCACGGCGCCTCGGCCCGCGCGGATCGCGTCAGCCCGGATGCCTGGCAGCACGACCAGTGGCTGCTGGACCGCCCCGGCAACGACCGGATCCAGCTGGAGCTGCTCTACCGCTACCAGGACAATGTGGGCGCCTATCCGCAGTGGCAGGCCTATCTGCGCGCGCACCAGCCGAACATCCTGGTGACCTGGGGCGACAACGACCCCTTCTTCACCGCCGCCGGCCGCGACCTGTTCAAGGCGCTGGTGCCGGCCACCGAGGTGCACGCCTACGACGCCGGCCATTTCGCTCTGGAGACCCACGGGCCGGAGATCGCCGCCGCCATCCGCGCCTTCCTCGCCCGCGTGGCTCCGGCCGCCTGACGCCGGTCTCGCGCGCGCTCGCGCATCACCGGTCGCCGCGCCGGCCGATCCCGGCGTGGCGACCTTGCTGCCCCTTGCGGAGTTTTCCGATGCCTTCCCTGTCCCGTACGCTGATCGCCATCGGGGCGACGGCGCTTTGTCTCGGCCTGCCGCTTCCCGCCGCCCGATCCGCCCCGCCGGCTCCCGCGCCGGGAGCCTCGCAGACCGTCCTTTCGCCGACGGTCCATTACCGGTCGAAGACCATCGACGGCGTCGATGTCTTCTATCGCGAGGCGGGTCCCGCCGACGCGCCGGTGCTCCTGCTGCTGCACGGTTTTCCCTCGTCCTCCCACATGTTCCGCAACCTCATCCCGCTGCTGGCCGACCGCTACCGGGTGATCGCGCCCGACTATCCCGGCTTCGGCCATAGCGCCGTGCCCGATCGCGCCCGGTTTTCATATGGATTTGCCGCCTATGCCGGCCTCGTCGACCGCCTCATGGGCGAACTGCATGCCAGTTCCTATGCCCTCTATGTGATGGATTATGGCGCGCCTGTCGGCTACCGGCTGGCCCTCATGCATCCCGAGCGGGTGACCGCGCTGGTGGTGCAGAACGGCAATGCCTATGAGGAGGGCCTGAGCCCCTTCTGGACCCCGCTGAAGGCCTATTGGGCGGACGGGGCACAGGCGAACCGCGATGCCCTGCGGGCCGGGCTGACGGCGGAGGCCACCCGCGCGCAATACGTCAACGGCGTCGCCGACATCTCGCGGATCGATCCCGACACCTGGCTGGTGGACCAGGCCCTGCTCGACCGGCCGGGGGTGGACGAGATCATGCTCGACCTGTTCAAGGACTATGCGAGCAACGTCGCGCTCTATCCCGCCTTCCACGCCTTCTTCCGCGAGCGTCACCCGCCCACTCTCATCGTGTGGGGTGCCAGGGACGAGATCTTTCCCTCCGCCGGCGCGAAGGCTTATCTGAAAGACCTGCCCAGGGCCGAACTTCATCTGCTGGACAGTGGGCATTTCGCGCTGGAGGACAAGGGCTCCGAAATCGCGGCGCTGATGCGCGATTTCCTGTCCCGTTCCCTGCCGGTGAAAGGTGACAGGCCGACCGCACACTGAGCCACCCGAGTGGGCCGCCCGCATGGCTTGTGCGGGCGGCCTCGCGTCGCCGGAGTTGCCGGGCCGGTGTCACCAGCGCAGCAGTCGCGGCCCCATGGCCCAGCCGAACACGGTGACGAGGGCAATGCCCGTCGCGTACCACACGCCCACATAGACCGGCGTGTCGTTCAGGCAGTAGGAGGCATAGGCAAGGGCGCCGATGCCGCCCGCAACCAGTCCCAGCAGCGCTCCGCAATACGGGAGTTCCGTCGGCACCGCCTCGCGCAGCACCAGGGTGAGCAGCACCAGCGGGATGGCCGAGAGCAGTGGAATGGCGACCACGCACAGGCGCCACTCGCGGAACATGACCACCTCGTACCACTGCGACGGCGACAGTGACGCGAGCTGAACCCCCGCCGCGAACCAGACCAGCCCCAGAGGCACCAGCACGAACAGCAGCGTGCGTGACCGGGCGTTGCCGGCGCGCGCGGCGCGGCGCAGCCCGTAGATCGCGATGGCCACCACGGTGCCGAGAAAGCCGATCTTCAGGAAAAAGCCGGGCGTGCGGAGCGCCTCCACGATGTCGGGGCGCAGGCCGAGGGTGAGCATGCACACCAGCGCCGCCGCCGCCAGCGATCCGAACACGGCCAGCGCCACGATGCGATCCTGCCGGCGGGGGTCCACGGCCTCGACGCGGGTCGAGAGGAAGTCGATGAGGTCATCGGTATTCATGGGCGTGCCTCCGACAGCACGGCGGCGAGCCGCTTCATGCCGCGATGTATTCCGATCTTCACCGCCGCATCGGACATGCCGATGCGGGCGGCCGCTTCCGCGATGCTGAGGCCCTCGATCTTCACGTATTCGATGGGCAGGCGGAAATGCCGTGGCAGTGTCGCCAGCGCCCGATGAAGCTCGCGTGCTGTATCCACGGCGGAGAACCCGTCGTGCGCGTCGGCGAGATCATCCACCTCGTCGATCTGGACATGGCGCAGGGCCCGGGCGTTGGCCCTCAGATAATCGATGAGCTTGTAGCGCGCGATGCCGTAGGTCCAGGCCAGCACCGGCGACGAGCCGTCATAGGTGTGACGCTTGGTGTGCAGGACGAGAAGTGTGTCCTGCACCAGGTCCTCGGCCTCGTCCGTGCCCGTGCCGGAGCGGCGAAGCCTGTTGCGGAAATAGCTGCGCAGGCGGCCGGACAGGTGGTGCAGCAGCGCCCGGTGCGCCGCGGCGTCGCCGGACTGGCTCGCCCGCATCAGCGCCTCGAGATCAGGTTCAGGACTGGTCATGAAGTTCCCCCTCATGCGGATGTCTTCGCCTCCGGGCCGTGGTGTGTTACGTCGCGTCCCATCACGAGACTGCGAGCGCGCTGGCCGAGGGCATCAGACGAGGGGGAAGACTTCCCCGCGGCTCGTTTTATTCCCTGCCTCTGAACTGATTTTCAGGGGTCGTGGTCAAAAACAGTTGACCAGATGAAAAACGATGATCTGTAACTTGAAGGGCGTGATTTGCGGAAACCTCCATGTCAACGCTTTGAACATGGAGATTACATCATGCGTAAGTCGATCCTTTCCCTCGCCATCCTCGCCGGGGCTCTCACTTTCACTGCCGCAGCCCGCGCCGACGACAGCGTGACCGAAGCCAACCGCGAGAGCATCCGTGTGGCGCGGGGCATCACCGCCGATCGCGATGGCGGTGCCCAGCACGTTCTCGGCTATGGCAACCAGGCGCACACCGGCGGGTTCGCCGGCGCCGAGCACGAAACGGCCGGCATCTCCGCCAATGACGCCTTCCTGTTCGAACTGGGTGATCGCGGTCTCGGCCACAACTGACCGCAGCCCGGCCGCGGCGGCCCGTCCGCAAGGACAGGCTGCCACGGCCGGGGCTTCCATACGAGGCCGGTTCCGTTCAGGTTGGTGAAACCTGAACGGAACCGGCTTTCTTCGTTGGATGGATCTGATTGCCGGGCGGCTATGGCGCCGTTCCGGGCTGCACGGCCGCCACATAAATCCGCCAGCGGCCCTCTTCCTCCTGCGCCAGACGGAACAGGGGGCTTGCCGCGAATGGATCGTTTCGCCACGCTCCATCCTGCGCCGTCACCACCGCCGCCCCGCAACCGAAGCTCTGGTGCAAGAGCGCGAGGTCGGCGGGCGTTCCGGCTCCGTCGAAGACGCGGGCGAACAGGTCGGTCGCCTGGGTGCGTTGCTGCGGCGTCAGCGGTGCGAAGGCGAGGGCCATTTCGGGGCCGGCGAAACAGGAGCGCCGCTGTGCCAGCAGGGCCCAGGACAGGTTGATGGGCCATGGCGTGAGCTTTTCCAGCCGCCCCGGATTGCTGGCGACGCGCACGTCCGCCGCCACCTCACGGCGCACCGCCGCCCACAAGGCGGGATCGCCGGCGAATGTCCGACCATCGATGCTGCGCACCCCATTCAGGTTGCCGGTCGCGAGCCCCATGCTATCCGGTAGACCCGCGGCGATGAGCAGGGCCGCCGCCGCCGTCGCAAGCCATCGCCGGCGCTGCAGGACCGCCGCGATCGCCGCGCCCGCGAACCCGGAAAGCGCCAGCACCGCCGGCAAGACGGCGCGCCAGCCGAGGTCGTTGTTCTCGCCCGCCGTGCTCACAAGGAAGGCGCTGACGGCAAAAGCGCCAAGGGACAGGGCGCCGAGCGCGGAGACGAGGCGGAACCTGTCGGTGTCCCAGCCATGGCGTCGGCGGCGCATCATGAGGAAGCCGGCGGCTCCGGCGAGGGCGATGGCGGGAAACTCAATGGGCAGCAGGAGCAGCCAATAGGCCGGGATATCGAGGATCATCCGCAGCCCCGCCGGAAACGCTGGCCCGAGCACGGCGAACGGCTCGATGCGGATCGGTGGTCCGCCCCCGCGCATCGCCGCGACATGAAGCTGCGCCAGCAGAATGGGCGCCACCAGCGCACCGGCACCAAGGCCCGCCGCCGTGGCCAGCGCCACAAAGCGCCCGCGTCCCTCGGCGGGGCGGCGGATGGCAAGCACCAGCGCGGCAGCCCCGCCCGAGAGCGCGAAGGTGACGCCACCCACCCACAGGGAACTGTCGAACCCCGCCGCGATCAGGAGCGCGAGCACCACTGCCGCGCCGGGCGAAGGCCGCGCCCGCATCTGCGCCAGCAGCCAGACGGCAAGCACCACGCTTGAGGCGGACGCCACATGGTGCGGGCTCCAGCTCGCCTGATAGAGCACGCCCGCGAGCCCGGTCGCCGGCTCTATGAGCTGCTCGACCCGCGCCGAACCGAACAGGGAGGCCAGGAGCGGCCTCAGGGAACCGGAGGCAGCAGCCGCCAGCCCCAGCAGCGGCGCCATGACAGAAGGGCGGAGCCGGAAGGCGATGCCGGCCACCAGCGCCAACGCCGCGAAGGCGGAGAGGAAGGTTGCGGCGGCATCCGCCTCCCATCCCATCGCGCCGGTGAGGATGGAGAGCTGGGCCGCGCCGAAATGCCAGAGATAATAATAGGATATCACCCCTGGTGCGCCGCCGGCGCCGAACACGGGATTGGCTGGTGGCACCACCCCGTGGAGCGCGATCTCGTCGATGAGCGCGATCTTGGCGTGATCGTAGATGGGGGTTGCCAGCGCGATAGCGCCGTCCGCGCCCACCTTGGGCAGGACGGCGGCTGCGGGAATGCACGCGAGCAGCGCGGCGATCGCCAAGGCGGGCAGGAGAATGCGGAAACCGGTGTGTGTGGTGGGAAGCGCCCCCCGTCCGAAGCGCAGGAGCGGCGCACCGACGCACACCAGAGCGGTGACCAGCAGGATGGTGCTTCGCGATAGCCCCGTGACCGGGGCGAGCGCGAGCACGGTCATGTTCTGCACCGCCCAGCCGAGGGCGGGCGCCAGCGCAACGGCTGGGGCGCGGTGGCTCATCACCGCACGGGCGACAAGCCAGCCCGGGCCGCACCAGAGCACGAGCCCGATGAGGACCGAAAACAGGATATGCGCGGACGAGGCCATGCTGGTCAGCTCCAGAGCCCGGCCTCGTCAGAAGCCCTCACAGGCCGGCGAACCAGTTGAAACCCTGTTTCTCCCAAAAGCCGAGCGGATAAGTGTTGGTGACCTCGATGGCGCGGATCCACTTGGGATTCTTGAAGCCCAGCTTCACCGCCGTGCGCAGGCGCAGGGGCGCGCCGAACGGGTCGGTGATGGGCTCGCCGGCGTATTTGGTGGCAAGGATGGTCTGGGGATGGAGCGCCGATGCCATGTCGATGCTCTCCATGTAGTCGTCGTTGCCGTAGAAGGCGATGTATTTCGCCGAGAGGTCGGCGCCGATGCGGGTCAGGAAATCCTTCAGGTTCGGCCCGGACCATTGGCCGATATAGTCCCAGCCTTCCACGCAGATGTGGCGGATGATCTCCTCCTGCTCGGGCAGGGCGTAGATCTGGTCCAGCGTCCAGGGGCGCTTGTCCTTGATGAGGCCGGAGAGTTCCAGCTTCCAGGTGGAGACATCCACCGGCTTCACCTCGTCGATCTCGTAATAGGCATTGAAGCGCGGCGGCTTCACCACGAGGTCGGGGGAAAAGGTGGGGGCGAGCTTGTTCGGGTTGAACAGGGCCGCCTGCACGCCGTCGTTGAAGTCCGAGACGGTCTTCAGCACGCTCTGCACCGCGCCGCGATCGGAGATGTCGCAGCCGGCGAGCAGTGAGAGGGCGCCGAGGCTGAAGGTGCCGCGCAGCACCTTGCGGCGGTCGATGGTCTCAACCAGCTTGCGGTTCTCCACCAGCAGGCTCTTGTCGGGCGTGGTGACCGAGGGACGCCGTGCGGCGAAGGGATTGCGGAATGCCATTTTCGCCTCCGGTCAATGGGGAGTGGTGGGCGCGGGGGCGCCTTCGGGATGCGGATCTTCGGCCGGTACGGCCGGCCCGCCGGTAAGCATGGCGAGGATGGTGCGGGGCACGAGCAGCGCCAGCGCCACATGCACCACCATGAAGCCCACGATGGCCGCCATGCCCAGGAAATGCGCCAGCCGCGCGCCCTGGAAGCCCCCGAACAGGCTGACGAGAAAGGAAAACTGCACCGGCTTCCAGATCGCGAGGCCCGAGACGACCTGCACGATGATGATGGCGATGACGCCCACATAAAGCACCTTCTGCACCGCATTGTAGTGCGTCAGGTCCGCATGCTTCAGGCGGAAGGTCAGCGCCGCCACCATTTCGGCCACCACCTCGCGCGGGCGGATGGGGAAGAACAGCCGGGCAAAGCGCCCGGTGGCGATCCCGTAGGCGAGGTAGAACAAGCCGTTGAAGACCAGGATCCACATGCCGAAGAAGTGCCATTGCAGGGCATGCTGCGCCCAGATGCCGAGCACGATCTCCTGTGGGAAATGCAGGAACCCGAAGATCACTTCGTCATTGTAGATCTTCCAGCCGCTGCCGATCATGATGATCATGGACAGGGCATTGGTCCAATGCATGATCCGGATTGGAAGCGGATGCATGCGCCTTGTGCGGGATGAGACAGTCATCATGGTCGCCTCCAACTATAAATCATGTATTTATTTTCGATAGGTTCGTATTTTATAATTTAACTATCGGATTTTTTGTGTATTGTGCTTTCGACAATTAAATTGTTTGGAGGATCGTAGCCATGCGCGCAGCTCCCTTGCTTCTCGCCCTGGCCCTTGTCGGCGCGGCGCCCGTTGCTTCCGCTGTCGCGGGCGGGCCGCCCCACGCAAACACGCAAACCGGCCCGGCGGACGACGACCTCTCGCCTGCCGAGCGCATGGCCGAGCGCTTCCCGCAGAAGGTGCGGGTGGGTGATCTCGTCGGATTGCCGCTGCTCGATTTCGATGACCGTACCCTGGGCTATGTGCGGGAAGTGGCGCGCACGCCCGAGGGCGGCATCGTGCTGGTGGTGCCGGTGGGCGGCTGGTTCGGCTATGGCGGCCGGCCGGTGGCGGTGCCCCTCGAGACGGTGGCCATCCTCGGCCGCCAGATCGCCCTGCTGGATATCCCCCGTGCCGAGCTGCCCCAGCGAGCCACCTGGGTGCCGAAGGATGGTGCGCCCATCGCCGGCGACGAGATCATCCGCATCGCCATCACCCGCAGGTGAGGCCGGGGCGGGGAGAGGGCGGCCCATCACCGCCCCTCCATGCTGCGGGCGATGCGGTTCACCGCATTCACCGTGTCCATGTCGTGCCGGTTCACCGCCAGGTGCCGGCCGAAGGCAAGCGCGGTGCGCTCCAACGCCGCGCGCAGGCCGAGATCGGTGATGGCCTCGAACTCCGCCACATGGGCGAGGCCGAGGATGCGGCGGTGAATCTCGATGCCGGCAAAGCCCAGCGCATCGCGCCACACGGTGTCGAGATGCCGCGCGAGGGCGGCTTCGCTGCCCACCGCATCGCCCTGGTCCTCGAACAGGTCGCGCCCGCCGAGAATGCCGGTGCGCTCGGTTCGCCACAGGCGGGAGAATTCCGCTGCAAACACCCGCCAGCAGGTCCCCGCCGTGGCGAGCAGCTGATCGCCGGCACGGGCTGCCGCGCGCGCGTCGGGACGGTGGGCCTTGCGGGTGAAATAGGCCATCCAAAGGTGCGCCAGCAACACGCCCACATCGAACCCCATGGGGCCGTAGAGGGCGAACTCGGCGTCGATGACGCGGGTGTCGTCGGCCGTCGCCATCACCGATCCGGTGTGCAGGTCGCCGTGCAGCAGGGTCTCGGCGCAGGTGGCGAAGCGGACCTTCATCTCCTGCGCGGCCATCTTCAGGGCGCGGTCGGCACGCACGGCTTGTGCGGTCGCCTCGAGTCCCGGCGTGTAGCGGTTCAGCGGAGCGTCCTTGAACGGGTCCGAGAACACCAGCTCTTCGGTGATGCCGGCCAGCTCCACGTTGCCGGCAAACAGCGCGAGGTCCGCCTTGCGCGCGGCGGTCGGCATGGACCAGTCGGAGCCGCGAAACAGGGTGCGGGCGAGATAAAGGCCGAGATGCTCACCGAGGTGCGGCAGTTCCTCGCCTTCGATCAGGGCGCGGCGCACCACCTTGTGGGGCGTCAGGTGCTCCATCACCAGGAGCGCCTGGGCGGGGTCGAACAGCTTGAGGTCCGGAACCCGGCCGGAATCGCGCGCGCCGAGACGCTTCAGGGCTTCATGCTCGAAGAAGGCGCGGTCGAGCGACATGGGCCAGCTTTCGCCCACCACGCGGGCATAGGGCAGGGCCTGCTTCACCACCAGCGAGCCTTCATCACTCTCCACGATGAAGACGAGGTTGAGGTTGCCGTCGCCCACCTCGCGCACCCGCCATTCCGTCGCCGGGCCGAGTGCCGCGACGAGTTCCGCGCGGTCGCCGAGGCGCAAGGGCAGGCTGTCACAATCAAGGGGGCGGTAGGAGATGCGCTCGAGCATGGGGTGTCTCCCTGTGTCAGCGGCTGGCGGGTGCTTCGACGAGCGCGTGGGCGTCCCACGCCAGGGCGAAGGCGGCGGCCAGCGCGATGGAGCGGCTGGCGCCGTTGTGGTCGCCCTTCTCGAAATCGCCATCCACGCAGCCGAGCTGGTTGGTGACATGGGCGAGGCACAGCACCGGCCGGCCCTGGGCGCGGGCAAAGGCGTAGAGGGCGGCCGCCTCCATCTCCACCGCCAGCAGCCCCTCGGCCTTGCGGCGGGCGATGGCGGCTTCGGTCTCGCGGAACGGCGCATCGGTGGTCCAGGTGGCGCCGGTCAGCACCGGGCCTTCGGCAGGGGCAAAGGCCCGCCGGGCCATGGCGATGAGATCGGGATCCGCCGCCACGAACGGCGAGGCCGGCAGGTAGTGATAGCTCGTGCCCTCGTCGCGCAGCGCCCGGTCGATAAGGATGTGGTAGGAGGGCGGCGCGTGATCGGCGATCTGGCCGGCGGAGGCGATGGAAATCAGAAGCTCGCAGCCGCAGACGAAGGCCTGCTCGGCCACCAGCACGGAAAAGGACGAGCCAACCGCATAGCCGACGATGCCGAAGGCAAGGCCCTCTTCCTCCCACTCCCACATGTCGGTGTGGTAGCAGGCCCAGACCGGCGAGCGGCGCGCGGCGCGATGGGCGCGCACATAATCCACCATGTCGCCGTCGGGATCGAGCAGGACGATGCGCGGCACCGGCCCTGCCGCCAGGCCCTTCTGGCGGCGCGCCTCGCGCATCATGTTCTCGGGCCGGAAGACCGATGGGGCGCGATGGTCGGCCCGCTCGATCAGCGGCAGGAAGCCGGACGGAAGCGGCGAGCGCACCGGCCATTTGGTGTCGTCGGGCTCGTGCAAAGGCTGTAGCAGCATGGACGTTCTCACATCTTGTTCGGCGCGGCAGCGGGTCCGGAAAGCTGAGTGGCCACCCGCAGGAAGGTGGCGGCGATGCGGGTACCGGCGGTGAGCGTGGTGCGCAGGTTGCCGGCGACCTTGGAGACGCCGCCCCGCCGGCGGCGGTAGGCGACAGGGATTTCCACGATGGCGAGGCCGGCACGAGCCGCTCGCATCTGCATCTCGATGTTCCAGCCGTAGGTCAGCTCCCGCATCCCGAGGCCGACGAGGGCATCGCGGCGGATGGCGCGGAAGGTGCACATGTCGGAATAGGCGACGCCGTAGAGCGTCCGCATGCCGAGGCCGGCGGCGCGTCCCGCCGCCACCTGGTGCCAGGCCATGCTGCCCGCCTCCCGCACGCCGCGGGTGCGCGAGGCGATGGCGAAGTCCGCCGTGCCCGTCTTCAGCGGCGCCAGAAGCGCGGGCAGGAAGGCCGGGTCGTCGGCGCCATCGGCATCCATGAAGGCGATGATGTCGGCGCCGCGCGCCTCGCACACGCCCTCAAGGCAGGCGCGGCCGAAGCCGCGGCCGGAGGCGAGAACGGTAGCGCCGGCGGCGATGGCGATCTCGCGGGTCGCGTCGGTCGAGCCGCCATCGGCCACGATGATCTCGTCCACCACCCCCACCGGGATCTCGGCGAGGGTCGCGCCGATGGCGTCCGCCTCGTTCAGCGCGGGGATGACAAGGGCGACGCGTTGGGTTCCAGCCTCGGCCATCACAGGCTCCATCGCAGGCCGCAATTGGCGCAGGCGGCGGGCGGCGCCTCGGACAGGAGCCCGTCGCGGAAGCAGCGATAGGCCTCGCCCTCCCAGATCTCGGACAGGCTCTGGCGGGTGGCGTCACCGAGCGTGTAATTCTCGTAGCCGCGCTGGGAGAAGGGCGCGATGCAGCAGGGCAGGGCGCGGCCGTTGGCGGTGAAGTACATGACCGTCCACGGGCGCCGGCACATGGACCAGGGCGAACCATTCTCCGCCCGCTTCAGGCTCATGCCCGGCTCGGCGGCGGCGCCGGACGCTGAGAAGACCATGCCCAGCTTATGGGCGATCTCGGTCGCCTCGGCGATATAGCGGGCTTCGTCGGAATTGATCTGCTCGTAGAGCGCCTGATCAGGCCGGGCGAGGCCAATGGCCTCCTGTTCGAAGAAGACGAGGCGCTGGAGATAGACTTCCTTGACGCCCAGCTCGGCGGCCACCTTCACGAAGGCTGGCAGTTCGGAAATGGTCTCCTTCAGCCCGGTGAGCCATGCGGAGACGCGCGGGTTGGTGTGGCCCTCGCGCTCCTGCAATTCACGAAAGGCGCGCACGTTCTTCAGTATGCGGTCGAAATAATTCTTGCCGCGGATGGCGCGATAGGAGGCTGCATTGGACGCGTCCAGGGAGACCCGCAATTCGTCCAGCCCGGCCTCGATCATGGCGCGGCCGTTCTTCTCGTTCAGCACCGTGCCGTTGGTGTTGAACAGCACATAGGTGCCGCGATCCTTGAGATACCGGACCATCCTGTCGAGGTTCGGCACCAGCATGGGCTCGCCGATCCCGTGCAGCACGCAGCGCTCCAGGTCCGGGATCTGGTCCACGATGGAGGTGAACAGCTCCCAGCTCATGTCGGCCGGGGGCTCCAGCTCCTCATAGGTGCGCGGGCAGGTGGTGCACAACAGGTTGCAGCGGTTGGTGGTCTCCAGATAGAGGCACACCGGCTTCTTCACCGGAACGCTGGTGCGGTTCGTCTCCGCCCGCTCGAAATAGCGACGGGTATCGAGGGCGCTGCCGGGGGTGATCACGTTCATGGGGCTTTGTCCGTCAAGGGGATGGGGGCGCTCACGAGGCGCGGCGTTGCGGGATGTCGCCGGGCCGCTCAGTGGGCAGGCCGAGGCGTTCAGCGAGGTCCTGCGTGGCGAGCAGGCGGCGCATCAGCCGTTCGGTATGACGGGCGGCGCCGCGCTGAAGGCCCGAGGTACCGAAGGGCACGGCCTGGATGACCTCTCCATGCAGCAGCCGCAGCGCGGCGGCATCGTCCACGTCGTACCAGGGTGGCAGCAGGTGAACGTCGAGGCCGATTTCGGATGCCCGGTCCAGCGTCTGCTGGCAGACCCGCTCGGTGCTCCAGTCGATGTCCTCGAACAGCCGCCAGCGCGGTGTCTTGAGGCCCAGCACGTAATAGCCGCCGTCGGTGGAGGGGCCGAGCACGGCCCGCTCTCCGGGTCGCGCCAGTGCGTCGGCCAGTTCGGCGAGAAGGGCAGGGGGCAGGGTGGGGCTGTCGGAATTGAGCACCGCCGCCGCCGGGTGCCCGAGAGCGAAGAGGTGACCCATGGTGGCTCGCAGGCAGGCGCCGAAGCCGGGCAGCGCGGCCTCGATGCGGCCCACGCCGGGCGGCAGCAGGGCATCGAAGAAGTGCCCCGCGCCCGCCGGTCCATAGGCCACATAGGGCGTGATCCGCGACAGCGCGCCGGCGGCGAAAATGTTGCCGACGATGTCCTGCACGAAGGCGGTGTTGAAGGCGGCGGCCTCGTGGGGCGAAAGCGGTGGGCAAAGGCGCGTCTTGGTCCGCCCCGCCGCCGAGGCCTTTGCCATGACGGCGATGGCGCAGGAGCCAATGCCGGACGTCGACACGCCGGACGTGGGTCGCTCGGACGTGATTACGCCGGACGTGGACACGTCGGGATGGGAAATACCGGCCGGTCCTTCAGTCATCGCAAGCCCCCGCTCTGGTGTGTTGTTGGTGAGGAGTTCGCTCGCCGGGGGCCGTGCGTTACACGCCTCACGAAGGAGTGAACGAGCAGTCTTCAGGAGCCGTGGCCGCCGCCCGTCCCAGCGCTATCCGCGCGCGTCGAGTTGCGCGCGCAGCTCTGCCACCTCCGCCTCCAGAGCGGCGATGCGGTCGTCGCGCTCCTCCAGCGCTGCGGCGACGAGGGGCGCGTCGATCTTCTGGGGGATATGCTGCGGGCAGTTGATGTCCCAGGCGCGCACCCGAAACAGCAGCGCGCGCTCCGGCAGGGCGCCGTAGTCTTCCGGCATCAGGCGGGCGACAAGATCCGGGTCGTTCTCCACCGCGCGCAGCTCGCCCCAGATCTTGATGCGGCGGCGATGGGCGTAATCCATGAGGAACAGGAAGGCCTTGGGGTTCTCGCTTACGTTTCCCAGCGTCACATACTGGCGGTTGCCGCTGTAGTCGGCGAAACCCAGCGTCTCTTCGTCGACGACGCGGATGAAGCCCTTCGGGCCACCGCGGTGCTGGACATAGGGCTGGCCCGACGCGTTGGCGGTGGCGAGATAGGCCGTGTCCAGCTCGCCGAGAAAGGCGACGAGATCCGGCGTGATCCGGGTGCGGAAGCCGCCCCGCGCCTCGACGCGGGCATACATGGCGCGTGAACCGCGCTTGGCCTGCGCCGCCTTGACCGCGGGCGTGAAGGCGATGTCGCTGGCAGGCGCCGAATTGAGCGGATCTGACGGATCAGACATGGCAAGTCCTCCAGAGGGAGGCCGGGACCGCATGACGGTCCCGGTCGATGGAATGTCAGGCCGCGCGCGGAGCGCCGGAGCGCACCACCGGGAAGTCGATCTCGGTTTCCGCGACGTTGTTGAGGTAGTTGGTGAAGATGTTCATGGCGACATGCGCCACGATCTCCACGATATCGCCGTCGCCGAGCCCGGCCTGGCGGGCCTGGGAGAGGTCCCCATCGCTCACCTTGCCGCGGCTCGCGACCACCGCGCGGGCGAAGGCGAGGGCGGCTTCGGCCTTGCCGTCGGTGGCGCGGCCGGAACGGGCCTGGCTGATGTCGGCGTCGCTGAGGCCGGCGCCCTTGCCGATGAGCGAATGGGCGGAGAGGCAATAGTCGCAGCCGTTTACCTCGGCCACGGCAATGGCGAGGCTCTCGCGGATCTTCGCCGGCAGCGCGCCGCCGCCGAGGGCGCCGGACAGGCCGATGAGGGCTTCGAGGGACGCCGGCGAGCGGGCCGCAACCTTGAACAGGTTGGGGGTCGAGCCGAACTTGGCGGCGACGGCGGCGAGAAGATCCTTGGCCTTGCCGGTAGCGGTGGCGGGATCGAGGGCGGGAATGCGGCTCATGGGATTGATCCTTCCTTCGGCGTCCCCGGGCGGGGGGCTGAGGCGGTGACGAAGCCGCTGCGGCTGCGTCGGGTCCGGCTCTTCGTGGGGCGCCGTGGTGGAAAGCTAGGTCTTCCAGCCGTTGATCAGAATGGGTAGAGTTTGAAACCCATTATTTCGAAAAGTGAAATCAAGGCATGGACCGGATCGACGCCATGACCGCCTTCGTCACGGCCCTCGACGAAGGCAGCCTTGCCCGTGCCGCGCGACGGCTCGGCCGCTCGCCGGCGGCGATCACGCGCGCGGTGGCTCAATTGGAGGAGCATCTCGGCACGCGCCTCCTCCACCGCACCACGCGCGCCCTGCACCTGACCCAGGCCGGCGAGCTTTATCTTGCCTCCTGCCGGGCCATCCTTGCCGATCTCGCCGAGGCGGACCTGCTCGCCGCCGGTGAGCGCACCGATCCCCGGGGCGTTCTTTCTGTCACCGCGCCGGTCATGTTCGGCCGCCTGCACGTGGCGCCCGCGATCGAGGATCTCATCGAGGCTTATCCGGCCCTGGAGGCGCGGCTGCTGCTGGTGGACCGGGTGGTCCACCTGATCGACGAAGGCCATGACGCGGCAGTGCGCATTGGTCATCTGCCGGATTCGAGCCTGGTCGCCACGCGGGTCGGGGAGGTCCGGCGCGTGGTGTGCGCGAGCCCGGATTATCTTGCCACCCGCGGCACCCCCACCGTCCCGGCGGACCTGTCGACGCATCGGATCATCTCATTCTCGCAGGTCACCGAGAATGCGGTCTGGACGTTTTCTGCCGGTCCCTCGGGCGGGGCGCGCAAGCAGGTGAGCGTGGCGGCCTGCTTCACCGTCAACACCGCCGATGCGGCCATCGCGGCCGCGGCGCGGGGGCGTGGTATCACCCGCGTGCTGTCCTATCAGGTGGAGGAGGCTGTGGCCGACGGACGCCTGCGCATCCTGCTGGAGGCTTTCGAGGGAGAGCCGCTGCCCGTGCACGTGGTCTATCCGGGCGTGCGCCTGCAGGCGGCGAAACTGCGCGCCTTCGTGGATTTCGTGGTGCCCCGCCTGAGGGCACGGCTCGCCGCCCTGCCGGTCTCCTCGGGCCGGGCCTGAACGGTCTGCGCTCAGCCGGGCCTGCCGAGGCGCTCGCGCAGGAACTTCGTCATGAGCCGCACCTTCTTCGGCGTATAGCGCCGGCTGGCATAGATGAGCCAGGCGGCGGTATCGAACGAGGTGGCGGTGATGTCGTAGTCGGGAAAGAGGTCGATGAGCGTGCCGGTGGCAAGGTCCGGCCCCACCAGCCAGTCCGGTAGCAGCGCGAGCCCGAGCCCGTCGCGGGCCGCGCGGCGGATGGCGAGGCCGCTCGAAATGGCGATATCGCCGCGCACCGCGACCTCCTCCACCTGGCCGTCGCGGCGAAACATCCAGCGCAGGCGGAAGTCCGGCAGGCCGAACACGATGGCGCAATGCTTCCCGACCTCCTGCGGGGTGCGCGGGGCGCCCTCCCGCGCGCAATAATCCGGGCTCGCCACCACCCGGTACCGGGTGGCGAACAGCCTTATGCCAATCACGTCCGCCCGCACGTCCGGCGCCAGCCGGAGCGCCATGTCGATCCGCTCGGTGGCAAGGTCGAGGTTGGTGTCGGTGAGGATCAGATCGAGCTTGAGGCGGGGAAAGCGCGTGCGCATCTCCGCCAGCAGCGGCATCAGGCAGGCCTCCCCGAAGGCGACGGAGGCTGTCAGCCGGAGTGTGCCAACCGGCTCCGCGCGTGCGGACGCCACCTCGTCGCGGGCGCGGTCGAGCTCGTCGAGGATGGGCTCCACGCGGGCAAGGTACGCCTGCCCCGCCTCGGTGAGCGACATGGCGCGCGTGGTCCGGTGCATCAGCCGGGCATCAAGCTCCGCCTCCAGCGCCGCCACGGCACGGGAGACGGCGGAAGCGTCCATGTCGAGGTCGCGGGCGGCAGCGGCGAAGCTGCCCCGTCTCGCCACATGGACAAAAATGCGCAGCTGGGCCGTGTCCATTCGTGCAGCTTATGCACGAATGTACTGTCGCAGTCCCCATTTTTCCCCGCCGTGGGCGCGCGCCATCTTGCCTCTGCTTTTGGAGGTATCTTGGCATGAAGACATTGCTTCGCATCGATTCCAGCGCACGTATCGAGGGCTCGCGGTCGCGGCGGCTCGGCGATGCGCTGGAGGCACGCTGGCGCGCCGGCAGCCCCGACGGCGCGGTGGTCCGGCGGGACCTCGCGGCCGATCCCGTCCCGCACATCGAGGCCACCACCATCGCCGGCTTCTTCACTCCGGCGGACCAGGTCACCGATGCGATGCGGGCCGCGACCGTGCTCTCCGACCGGCTCATCGGCGAGGTGGAGGCGGCGGATGCCCTGCTCATCACCGCGCCAATGTATAATTTCGGCCTGCCCTCCACGTTGAAGGCGTGGATCGACCATGTGGTGCGCATCCACCGCACCGTCGCCTATGACGGCACCACCTTCCAGGGCCTCGTCACCGGCAAGGCGGCCTATGTGGCGCTCGCCTATGGCGCGGGGAGCTACGAGCCGGGCGGGGCGCTGGCCCCCTTCGACTATGCCAAGCCCTATCTTACCCACGTGCTCGGCTTCATTGGCTTTCGCGACATCGAGGTGGTGGGCGTGGAAGGCACCAGTGGCGAGGAAGGCGCAGCTGCGGCTGCGCTCGATGCCGCACTGAAAGCCATCGAAAACCTGCCGTCTCTCGCCGCCTGAAAGTTTCCGGCGAAAAATCGTCGGATGCGCGAATAAAACCGAATGCTCCGCGGTCTTGGCTGGTGTGGGTCCGCCCACGCCAGCTGAAGCGGCCGCTCCCCCGGGGGCGCCGCTCTCCCGCGCCGGACGTGTCCGGCCCATCCGGAGAGACCCATGAGCAAATCCGACACCACCACGCCCGCCCCCGACGCGGACGGCATCCACCGCCGCGGCTTCCTGGAATGCATGACCTGGGCGGGCACCGGCATCCTGTGGACCTTGTCCGGCGGCCTGCCGAGCGGCCTCGGGCTTGGCTCCGCCCTCGCGGCGGAACCAGTCAAAGCCTTCACCTTCCTCCAGATCAGCGACAGCCATGTGGGCTTCGACAAGCCGGCCAATCCGGATGCCCTCTCGACTCTGCGCGAGGCGGTGGCACGCATCAGGACGCTGAAGGAGAAGCCGGCCTTCATGATCCACACCGGCGACATCAGCCACCTGTCGCGGGAGAAGGAATTCGACGACGCCGACCAGATCATCAAGGAAGCCGGCATCCCGGTGTTCTACGTGCCGGGCGAGCATGACCTGCTCGATGACGGACAGGGCAAGGCCTATCTGGAGCGCTACGGCAAGGGCTCCAAGGGCGCTGGCTGGTACAGCTACGACCACGATGGGGTGCATTTCATCGCCCTGGTGAACGTGGTGGAGTTGAAGGGCGGCGGCCTCGGCAATCTCGGCACCGAGCAGCTCGAATGGCTGGAGAGCGACGTGGCGGGGCTGCCGTCCTCCACGCCCATCGTGGTGTTCGCCCACATCCCGCTCTGGACCGTCTATCCCGAATGGGGATGGGGCACGTCGGACGGGCTGCAGGCGCTGGCCTATCTCAAGCGCTTCGGCTCGGTGACGGTGCTGAACGGCCACATCCACCAGGTGATGCAGAAGGTGGAGGGCAACGTGACCTTCCACACCGCACGCTCCACCGCCTTCCCCCAGCCGGCGCCGGGTAGCGCGCCGTCCCCCGGCCCGCTGAAGCTGCCGGCAGGCGAGCTGCGCAAGAACCTAGGCATCGCCACGGTGAACTTCGTCCGGGGCTCGCAGCCCCTCGCCATCATCGACCAGCCCCTGGAAGGCTGAGCGCACCTGCGCCCCTTCCCGCTGTCCTGAAAGGAGATTTCCGTGAGTCAGTCCTTCATGCGCGTCCCCGCCTTGCGGTCCAGTCCCGCCGCGGCCCTCTTCGCCGCAACCCTTCTCGCACTAGCCCTCGGCCTTGCGGGCCGGCCCGCCGCGGCCGGCGAGGAGGTGACGGTCTCAATCGACAATTTCACCTTCACCCCCGCCGAGGTGACGGTTGCGCCCGGTACCACCGTCACCTGGGTGAACAACGACGACATTCCGCACACGGTGGTCGACAAGAAGCAGGCCTTCCGGTCCAAGGTTCTCGATACGGAAGGAAAGTACTCCTTCACCTTCAACACGGCCGGCGACTTCACGTATTTCTGTTCTTTGCATCCCCACATGACCGGCAAGGTGGTGGTGAAACCTGCGGGCTGATTTCAACGAATAAGACTCGCAGCGGAACACGGGGTTCCGCTGCGAGAGAGCTTGAGCAAGCGGGGCAGGTCGATGCTGGCAACAGGTCCGGGATACGCGCCGTGGTGTCCGGCCGGGGAGGCGGGAGGGGCGGGCGTATTTTTCGTCCGGCCCGGCGGATGGCGGGCTTTCGCCCTTAGCCTCGCCGCCCTGGTGTCCCGCGTCGCCCGCATCCGCTCCGGTCAGGCGCATCCCATGGCGGAACTCTCGGCCCGCCATGGGCACACTGCGCCTGCCGCCGATCACGGGCGCGATGGGGCCACGGCGGCGCGGTTCGACGCGCTGATCCTGCCGCACCTCGACGCAGCTTATAACCTCGCGCGCTATCTGAGCCGGGATCCGGATGCGGCGCAGGACATCGTGCAGGACGCGTTTCTGCGCGCCTATCGCAGCTTCGCCGACTTCCGCGGCCTGAGCCCGCGGGCGTGGCTGCTCGCCATCGTGCGCAATTGCCATGCGACATGGCGGATGCAGCATCGGCGGGCGCCGCAGTCCGCCCCCCTGCCGCATGGCGACGGAGAGGCGCCGGAGGATGCGGCCAGTCTCCTTGTTGACGGGGACACGCCCGAGAGCCTTCTGCTGCGCCGCACCGAGGCGGAAGCCGTGCGCGCGCTGCTGGAACACCTTCCCGAGCCGCTGCGCGAGGTGCTGGTGCTGCGTGAGCTGGACGAATTGTCCTACCGCGAGATCGCGGAGGTGGCGGGGGTTCCGGTCGGCACGGTGATGTCGCGCCTGTCCCGCGCGCGCCGGCTGTTCGCCGACCTCTGGTCGCGCGCCGCGCCTGACGGGGAGGCGGTCCCATGAGCACGACTGTTCCGGAAGCCGGGCCCTGCGCCGCATGGGAGGGGCTGCTGAACGGCTACCTCGATGGCGAGCTGGATGCCGCCCATGTGATGGACGTGGAACGCCACCTCGCCGATTGTCCCGCCTGTGCGGGTGCCCTCCAACGCATGACGCTGGTGCGGCGGGTCGTGAGCCAGGACGACGTGCGCTGGCGCGCGCCGCCGGTCCTGCGCGACAGCGTGGTTGCCGTCCTGGCGCGGGAGCGCAGCGCTGCGGTGGCCCAGCGTTTGGCCCGGCCTTCCGGGATGGCCGCTTTGGTCGGCCGGCTGCGCGCCATGCTGCCTGCGCTCCGGCAGTGGAGCATCATTCCCTCGCTGGCGGTGGTCGCAGCGGCGCTCCTCCTGGTGGTGCCGCCGCCGAGGGGTGGGTCCTCGCTGGAGGAGGAACTGGTCGCCGGCCATGTCCGCTCCCTGCTGGCGGAGCATCTGACCGACGTGGCGAGCTCGAACCAGCACACGGTGAAGCCCTGGTTCGGCGGCAAGATCGACTTCTCGCCCCCGGTGGTGGATCTCGCGGCGCGCGGCTTTCCGCTGGCGGGCGGGCGGCTCGACTATATCGGCGGGCGGGTGGTGGCGGCCATCGTCTATCGCCGCAACGGGCATGTCATCAATGTCTTCGTCTGGCCCGCCGGGTCTGACGCGCACCTGGACAGGGCGTTCATGGCGCGCGCCCATGAGGGCTACACGCTTCTCAACTGGACCGAGGCCGGCCTGACCTACTGGGCCATTTCCGATCTCAATACCGTGGAACTGAAGGAGTTCCAGGAGGATTTCCTGGAGGCGCTGCCGAAATAGGACTTAGGCGGCGACGGCGAGGCGCGACAGGTCGGCGAGCGAGGAGACCGAGAAATCGGGCGCATAGCCCAGAGCTTCCTCCTGCGTCCGCAGCGCCTTGTAAAAGGTCACCGGCCGCAGCGCGCCGGTCATCTCTTCGGCGACCTCCTGGGCCAAAGCAGCCTGGGGCAGGCGCGCGATGCGGGCGACGCGGAAGCCGAAGCGCTTGGCTCCGGCGATGTCGAAACCGTTCGAGGAGACGAAGATCACCTCGTGCGGCTTCACCCCAAGCCGCTCCTCCACCAGTTCGTAGGCACGCGGATCGGGCTTGAATGCGCGTTTTTCGTCCACGCTGATGGTGGTCTCGATCAGGTCGCGCAGGGCAGAGCCGCCCACCAGCGCATCAAGCATCTGCGGGCTGCCGTTAGACAGGATGGCGCGGTGCACGCCGGACAGGCCGCCAAGGGCCGCCACCGCGTCCGGATAGGGCGCAAGGCGGTTATAGGCTTCGGCGATATCGTCGAAGAGGGTCGCGGTGGGGGAGAGGCCGAGCACGCCGAGCGTGTAGGTCAGCGCTTCCCGCGTCACCGTCCAGAAGTCGCGGTAGTCGTCCATGAGCGAGCGCAGCCAGCTGTATTCCAGCTGCTTCATACGCCAGATCTGGGTGATGATCTCGCCATGACCGGGAAACGCCTGTTCCGTCACGTCGGCGACGGACTGCACGTCGAAGAGCGTGCCGTAGGCGTCGAATACGAAAGCCTTGATCATAGGCGTGTCTCCCTCCCGATCGGTCCTGGATGTCCTGCCCTGCTGCCCACGCCCGGTAAGCTCAGCGCGGCTCCAGTGCTGCAAGAGCCGGGCGCAGCACACCTTCCAGCAGCGCCCGCTCGGGGCGGATACGGGACAGGACCCGGATGCCCAGCAGCACGCCGAGAAGCATGCGCGCGAGATCTTCCGCCGTCTGGTCGGGGTTGATGGCGCCGTCCTTCTGGCCTGCCGCCACGCGGCGGCGAAAGAAGGCCTCGATCTCGCCGAGGGTGCGGCCTGCGGCGGCCCGCAGCTCGGGATCATGGGGCCCAAGCTCCACGGCGGCATTGACCACCATGCAGCCCTTCATGTCCGGATCGTTCAGCGAGCGTTCCACGATCTCATCGAAGAAGGCGCCGATGGCCGCACGCGGGGCGATGGCGGGATCCTCGAGGCGCCGGATGCGGTCGGCCACGCTCTCGTCCACGTAGCGCTCCAGCGCGCGTTCATAGAGCGCGTGCTTGTCGCCGAAGGCGTTGTACAGGCTGGCGCCGGTCAGCCCCATGCTGGACGCGAGGTCGCGCACCGAGGTTGCCTCATAGCCGCGCGTCCAGAAGCAGCGGATCGCCGCGTCCAGAACCTCGTTTTCGTCGAACGCCCGTGGCCGTGCCATGTGTGAAGGGGACTTTCGTTGCGGTTGGAACTGGTGGGCGAGCCTAACGCCCGCCCACCTTGTCGTCACCCGGCGCGGCGAGCGGTCTGGCCAAAGAGGATTTTCTTGCCTTCCTCGGTCACCGCCGGCCGGCTGGAATAAGGCTCGGCCCGGGCATAGGCGGCGATGGTCGCCGGTCGCGCCGCCACCGCCTCGAACCAGCGCTTGAGATGGGGGAAATCGGCAAGATCCTGGCTCTGGCGCTGGTGGGGCACGATCCAGGGATAGATGGCCATGTCGGCGATGGAATAGTCCGCGCCACCGACAAACGCGCTCCCGGTCTTGGCATTCGCTGCCAGCCGACGGTCGAGCACGCCATAGAGGCGGTTGGTTTCCTTCACGTAGCGCTCGATGGCGTAGGGGATCTTCTCCGGTGCATACTGGCTGAAATGGTGGTTCTGCCCGGCCATGGGGCCAAGCCCGCCCATCTGCCAGAACAGCCATTCCGTCACGCTGGTGCGGCCGCGCAGGTCGGACGGGATGAAACGCCCCGTCTTCTCGGCGAGATAAAGCAGGATGGCACCGGATTCGAACACCGAGATCGGCGCGCCCTTGTCAGTCGGGGCGTGATCGACGATGGCCGGCATACGGTTGTTCGGCGCAATCGCAAGAAAGGCCGGCTTGAACTGGTCGCCCGCGCTGATGTCCACCGGAACGATCCGATAGTCGAGCCCTGCCTCTTCCAGGAAAAGCGTGATCTTGTGGCCGTTCGGTGTCGGCCAATAATAAAGATCGATCATCGTCTGCCTCGTTGATGCGCAGGGCGCCGCGCGAGAACATTCGCACCGCGCAAAAATCGCAGAAGGAAGCTTGCGGTCCCCGCGTTGCCGTGCATTCTATATCAGTCGATCTAAAATGCAAATGCGCGTCGGCCCTCAGGGGTCGGCCCGCCCGGCAAAGGTGATCCCTTGATCCGCTTCTACTTCCATCCCACGCCCAATCCCGCCAAGGTCGCCCTGTTCCTGGAGGAGGCAGGCCTCCCCTACGAGGTGGTGCCCGTCGACACGGCGAAGGGCGAGCAGCATCTGCCGGCGTTCCGCGCCATCAATCCCAACGGCAAGGTGCCGGCCATCGTCGATACCGAGGGTCCCGGCGGCCGCGAGGCGCGGGTGTTCGATTCCACCGCCATCCTGCTCTATCTCGCGGAGAAGACGGGGCAGTTCCTGGGCGCGCCGCAGGACCGGCCGGATCTGTTGTCCTGGCTGCTCTTCATCGCCTCTGGGCTTGGCCCGTTCTCGGGGCAGGCGGTGCATTTCCAGCATGCGGCGCCGCAGGGCCTCGACTATGCCGTGAACCGCTACCGGCGCGAGGTTGAGCGGCACTACAAGGTGCTCGACGACCATCTTGCCACCCGCCGCTTCATCGTGGGCGAGACCTACACCATCGCCGACATGTCGGCCTGGGGCTGGCTTGACCGCGCCGCGCGGGTGCTGAAGGTGGAGAGCGATCCGCTCGCCGGTTTCCCCAACCTGAAGCGCTGGTTCGCGCAGATCGATGCGCGCGAGGCGGTGTCGCGGGCCCGCGCGGTGGGCAAGGACCACAGCTTCAAGGCGTCCGGCGACGAGGAAAGCCGCCGCGCCCTGTTCCCCTCCAACTATCCGCCCGCAGCCGCGGAGTGAGGTGGCAGTCGCGTCCGGTCTCCTGAAGGAGGAAGCCATGAAGATCGAAGGAAAGCGGGTCCTCGTCACCGGGGGCTCGAGCGGAATCGGCCGCGCCATCACCGTCGCACTTCTCAAGAAGGGCGCGCGGGTGGTGATCACCGGCCGAAGGCAGGATGTGCTTGCCGCGGCGGTCGCGAGCCTTAAAGCCAACGGCGGCGATGTCCACGGCATCTGCGCGGACGTGACCGAGACGGCCGGGCGGAAGGCCACCCTCGATGGCGCGTTGGTTCACCTGGGTGGGCTCGACATCCTTGTCAACAATGCGGGCGGCGTGCGGGCCGGCCGCCTGGAGGACACGAGCGAGGCTGAAATCCGTGCCATGGTGGAGGTGGATCTTGTCGCCCCCATCCTCCTCACCCGCGCGGCCCTGCCGGCGCTCCGGGCAAGCGGCGAGGGGCTGATCGCCGACGTTACCTCGGCCATCGCGCTCATCGGCATGCCGTTCTACGCCACTTATGCCGCCACAAAGGCGGGCCTCGCACGCTTCGACGAGGCGCTTCGGCGGGAATTGGTGGGGGAGGGCGTGCGTGTGCTGACCATCTATCCCGGTGCGACGGACACCCCGATGATGCGCACCAGCCGGGCCGGCGCCGAGGTGGGCTTCACCAAGGAACCGGCGGATGCGGTTGCGGACGCGGTGGTCGCTGCCATCGAAGGGGATGGATTCGAGGTGGTGCGGGGCGGCGAGGCGCGGGCGCAGATGATCGCCCTCAATCGCTCCGACCCCACCGCCCTCGACCGACGCTTCGCCGATCTCAAGCCGGCGCTGGCCGAGGCGGTGCGGGACCACTCCGCGCTTTAGCACGTGGTCGATCGGCTTGCGGGCATGTCCGAACAGGTTCGCGCGCGACCTGTGCAAACCTCGCTCCGCCAGCCCGAAGGTAATCCGAGCCATCGCGCCCTCCTTTCGGAGGGCGTGACTTTTCACCCTGGTCCACGATCGGGACCAGGCCATTTCAGCGGCCGTGACCCCGCGCCTCAGGTCCGCGCCGAGCGGAACAGGCTCGGGGTCACACCGGTCTGCTTGCGGAATACCGCGGACAGATGGCTCTGGCTGGAGAATCCCGCTTCCAGCGCCACCTCAACGATGGGCAGGTCGGTCGAGGCCAGCAGATCCTTGGCCTTCAACACCCGGCGCGAGACGATGTATTGGTGGACGCTCATGCCGAAGCGTCGATTGAAGGCCCGCGAAAGCGAGCGCGGCGACACTCCCGCCTCCCGCGCGAGGGCGTCGAGGGGCAATTCCTCAGCGATCCGGTCGACGATCAGCTCGCATACGCGGCGTAGCGCCCGCTCCGGGGCGCCGTCCCGCTCGCCGTCGAACGTCGAGGAGCGCCCCACCGCCGTATAGCCGCGAACCACGTGGGCATAGGCGGCGTGGGCAAGTTCATCCGCATAGAAGCGCGATCCGGCGTCTTCCGGATGCCGCAGGATATCCAGCACGGCGAGGGCCAGCTGTTCCAGCAGCGGATCGTGCACGCCGAGCGGCACATCCAGCTCCACCCGCCCCACATGCGCGCTGCACGCCCGGGCCGCGGCCGCGTCCAGCATCTCCTGCCGCAGGTACAAGGTCAGCATCTCCGAGCGACCGTGACGATGCCACTCGCTCGCTTCCAGCGCGGGAATGAGATGGAACTGCCGGGGCCGCAGCGTGGCGGTCTCGATGGCGCCGCCGCCACTGACCCGGCGGCGGATCCGCGCCGGCTGGTTGACGCAATAGCCCAGGCACGGATTCCCGATCGGGGCGAGTTCGCCGCTCCACGCATCCACCGCGAGCAGGGCCGCCTGGATGTTGGCCCACCCGCGACCGTCGCTGCTCGCCAGCGTCGCATTGCGTGGCCATGAACCGATGTCGTGCATGCGCATTTCGGGCTCCCGGTCGCCTGCGCCTGCGTCCGGCTGCGGCAGATACAGCCTTTGGTCGTCGATTGACCGAAATCTGTTCTTCAGCGGCCAGTTTGTGAAAGAGGCCCCACCATCTCATGTCCAATATGGATGAGGGTCAAGCCGAGCGCTGGCTTAAATCCCGGCAACGCGTGCCGATTTCGTGGGATTCCTGCCTGTGTCGTAGGCATTCGAGGCGGGACGAAAGTCTTGGTACGACGATTATTCGGAATGTGACGCAGATCGATCCAGTGGGACGAGGTTGGACATGGCTTCTCTTTTCAGCGAATTGCAAGTACGGGACGTGACCTTGCGGAACCGCATAGCGGTGTCGCCGATGACGCAGTTTTCATCGCCGGACGGTCTCGTCACCGACTGGCACTTGGCCCATCTCGGGTCCAAGGCGGCGGGCGGCGCCGGCATGGTCATGGTGGAGCAGGTGGCGGTGGCGCCGGAAGGCCGCATGTCGACCACCTGCGCCGGCCTGTGGAACGATGAGCAGGGTGAGGCGCTGGCGCGCATCGCGCGGTTCGTGCGGTCGGTCGGCTGCGTCCCCGGCATCCAGCTCGGCCATTCGGGCCGGCGCGGTTGCGTGGAGCCGCCGTGGCTGGGCGGCGGCCATCTTCCCGCCGATCATCCCGATGCGTGGGAGATGATCGGCCCCTCCGCGCTTCCGTTTGGCGGCGTCATGCATCGCACGCCGCGGGAAATGACGCGGGACGACATCGCTGCCATGGCCGGCGCCTATGCCGCGGCGGCGCGGCGGGCGCGCGAGGCCGGCTTCGAATGGCTGGAAATCCACGCCGCGCACGGCTTCCTGCTCTCGAGCTTCTTCTCGCCGCTCTCCAATCATCGCACCGATGAATACGGCGGTGACTTTACCGGGCGCAGTCGTTTCCTCGTGGAGGTGGTCGAGGCGGTGCGCGCCGAATGGCCGGAGCGGCTGCCGCTCTCCATGCGCTTCGGCGTCACCGAATTTGCGCCGGGCAGCCAGACCATCGAGGATTCGGTGGCGCTGGCCCGCCTGCTGAAGCCGAAGGGCCTCGATCTCGTGGACGTGTCGTTCGGCGGCAATTCGGGCCAGGCCCAGACGCCGTGGGAGGCCGAGGGCTTCATGGTGCCGGCCGCCGAGCGCATCCGCAGGGAGGCGGACATCCTCACTGCCGCGAACTGGAACCTGGCCGACCCGCACTTCGCCGACGCCATCGTCCGCGAGGCGCGGGTGGACGTGGTGATGCTCGGCCGTCCCATGCTCGCCAATCCCCACTGGCCGGTCTACGCGGCCATGGTTCTGGGCCAGGAGCGCCCCTACGACCTGCTGCCGGTCCAGTTCAGCACCTGGCTCAACAAATACCAGCGCAGCCGCGTCAATGACGGCTTCGGCCACATCACCGGACGGGCCGCGGAGCCCGACGCCGCGGCTGCGGAATAAATGCCGCCCCAAAATCCCTTCTTCCGATCTTAATCATGGATTGAAGCTCATGTCCTCCATCGACACATCCTCCCTCGACGCGTCCGCACAGGATGCGGCGCTGCCCGCGGCCCGGCTCGGCTGGGCCTTGGCGGCGCTCCAGGCGCTCATCTACGGCTCTTTCGTCGCCACCTTCATCATCCACCCGGCAACGATGACGCGGGCGCTGGCGCCTGGGCTGTCCGTGACCGTCGCGCTCGTATTCGGCCTGTGTGTGGTGTTCTCCACCATCGCGCTCGCAGGCCTCTACGTCCTGATCGCCAACCGCACCGCTTCCGGCCGGGGAGAATGATGCCATGACCGCGGGCAAATTTGCCAAGACCCTCTGGGTTCTCATCCCGGCGCTGATGGCCGGAACCTCCGCCATGGCGGCCGAGCCGGCGGGCGGCGGTGCCAATCCCACTGCCATCGGCATGTTTATCGCCATCGTGCTGGTCACGCTGGGGATTACGGCGTGGGCCGCGAAACGCACCCGGTCAGCCTCCGACTTCTACACGGCCGGCGGTCACATCTCCGGGTTCCAGAATGGCATCGCGCTGGCCGGCGATTTCATCTCGGCCGGCGCGCTGCTCGGCCTCGCGGGCCTGGTCTACGCTTCGGGCTTCGACGGCCTGATCTTCGCCGTGGGCTACTCCACGGGACTGCCGCTGGTGGTGTTCCTGGTGGCGGAGCGGCTGAGGAAGCTCGGGCGCTTTACCATTGCCGACGTGCTCGCCACACGGCTGGACGAGCGGCCCATCCGCATGTTCACCGCCTTCGCGACGCTGGTGATCGTGGTCTTCTACCTCATCGCGCAGATGGTGGGGGCGGGGCAGCTGATCCGGCTCCTGTTCGGGCTCGACTATGTCTATGCCCAGATCATCGTGGGCGCCCTGATGATCTGCTACGTCGTGTTCGGCGGCATGATGGCGACGACCTGGGTGCAGATCATCAAGGCCGTCATGCTGATCGGCGCGGGCATCGTCATGGCCCTGGCGGTGCTGGTCCATTTCGGCTTCAGCTATGACGCCATCATCTCGCGTGCCATCGCCGTGCATCCCCGCCACGAGGCGATCATGCTGCCGCAGGTGTTCTCCGGAAGCCCGCTGCAGACCATCTCCCTCGGTCTCACCCTGATGCTCGGCACGGCCGGCCTGCCGCACGTTCTCATGCGCTTCTTCACCGTTCCCGACACAAGGGCGGCGCGGGTGTCCGTGTTCTGGGGGACGCTCGGCGTGAGCGGCTTTTTTGCCCTCATCTTCATCCTCGGCTTCGGCGCCCTCGCCATCATCGGCGGCGACCCGACCTATGTGGATGCGAAGGGCGCCCTGCGCGGCGGCGGCAACATGGCGACCATCCACCTCGCCCACGCCCTGGGCGGCAGCCCGCTGATGGGTTTCGTTTCGGCGGTGTCGTTCGCCACCATCCTCGCGGTGGTCTCGGGCCTGACCCTCGCCGGCGCCTCGTCCGTCTCGCACGATCTCTATGCCCGGACCTTCCGCCGCGGCCGGGCGAGCGAAGCCAGCGAGATCCGGGTCTCCCGCCTCGCGACGATCGGGCTGGGCGTACTGTCGGTGCTGCTCGGCATCGTGTTCCAGACGCAGAACGTCGCCTACATGATCAGCCTCGCCTATGCCATCGCCTGCAGCTCGACCCTGCCGCTGCTGCTGCTGACCCTCTACTGGGGCGGGCTGACGACGCGGGGCGCCATCACCGGCGGCATGGTCGGCCTCATCGCGGCGGTGACGCTCACCATCCTCGGCCCGCCGGTGTGGGTGAAGGTGCTCGGCAATGCCGCGCCCATCTTCCCCATCGACCCGCCGACCATCGTCTCCATGCCGCTCGCCTTCTTCACGGCCTGGCTTGTCTCGGTTCTGGACCGGTCGCGCGCGCCGGCGGGCCTGGCCAGCGGCGTGGGCGCTGCCGAGTAAGCGGGCGCACGAAGGCATCTCGACCCATGGGCCGTCGGACGATCGTCAAGATCGCCCGGCGGCCAGTTGTTGCCGGAACATCCCGGGGTTCGACCTGTCATGGCGCGGGGACGGCATCTTCAGCCGGCCTGATTTTGCCCATGACCGCGCTGCCCACCGCGTGGCGGACGCCTGAATCGCATCAGCCTGCGGGGTGTCCTGAACCCGCCCGGGTGGGTCTTCCCAAGGTACAATCCGGGACTTGCTCCCCGGCCGTCCCGCACGCCATTGTGCCGGGCAGTGTCGCGGTGGGACCGCGTCGCGCGCGGAAGCGCGACCGGCGGGAGCGGGGATGGAATGACGGTCTTGAAGGGTTTGGGGCGCTGCGTTCTTTTTTGGACAATCGTATTCGGCATCTTCGGCGTCTTGTACTGGCTCCTTCCTGTCGTCGACATGAGCGCGCTCTGGGGCGGGACGGCGCGCGCCTTCAGCGGTGATTTTTCCACCGTCGGCACCCAGCCCTATGCTTTCGCCCTGGCCTTCGCCCTGTTCGCCACGGCGGTTGGCTTCGCCTCCGCTTTCCTCATCCTGCATGTGGGTCCGATCGGGTGGAGGCTGCGGCGCCTGCGATTGCGTATCGCGGGCACGGGGGACATGGAAGGCTTCGCCAAAACCTATGACGCCACGCGCGCGCTCATGGAGCGCGATCGACTGATCAGTCATGCGTGGAAGCAGTTCGACACCGTGCTCGTTCATCGGCCGGATGAACGCATCATCCGCAGCACCGCCCGTGCCCACGCCTTTTTCAATCTGGGCATGGCGCGGGAGAAATATTTCGGCCTGAAGATGATGGGCGCGCTGCCGGGCTATTTCGTCGGCATCGGTCTTCTGCTCACCTTCGCCGGCCTCGTGCTGGCGCTCAACAAGGCGGCCATGGCCGTCAACAGCTCGGATGCCGCCGGAATGCAGGGCGCGACGCGCGAACTGCTTCAGGTGGCGACCTTCAAGTTTGCCACCTCCATCGCCGGCCTTGGTGCCTCCATCGCGCTCTCGCTGCTGTTCCGCATCTATACCATCCTCATGGAAGGCTTCTTCATCAGCTTCTGCGAGACGGTGGAGGACCGGGTGCGCTATCTGTCGGCACAGCAGATCGCGGCCGAGAGCCGGGATTTCGCCGCCGAACAGACCGATCAGCTCAAGTCCATCAACAGCGCCGACTTCTTCGCGCGCATGGGGCAGGAGCTGACGCCGGGCATGTCCCGCATGTTCGAGACGGCGCTCGACAAGGTCATGTCGCCGGTGACCACCAGCATCGACCAGGCGGTCCATAGGCTCGCCGACAGCAGCCAGAGCGGCATGTCCGAGATGCTGACGCGCTTCACCGATTCGGTGCAGAACGGGGCCGGGGCCGAGTTGCGCGGGCTCGCCGAGACGCTCCGGGGCATGCAGGGTGCCATGGTGGGCGTGCAGCAGGGGCTGACCGGGTCCGGCGAGGATTTCGGCCGGCGCATGTCGGAAGCAGCCGAAAACCTCAACCGCCTCGTCACCGACGCCGGCGCACGCCTGGGTGAAGGCACGGACCAGAGCCGTGCGGTCCTCATGGATGCTGTCACCGCCATGCGGGAGACCTTCGAGCAAGCCAATCGCAAGGTGGACGAGGGCCTCGGTGCCGCGGCGGGCGGGGCTTCGGCGCGGCTGGAGGAGGTCATGGGGCGGGTGCTCGGCAGCCTCGAAGCCCAGGTGGGCGGCTTTCGCGAGAGCCTGTCCGGCTTCCAGGAGAAGATGGCCGGCCAGCTCGATGAGACCCGGGTCCGCGTCTCCGCCGCCCAGGCGGAGGCGACCGATGCCGTCGCCCAGGCCTCGGCCCAGGCGGCGCGCGCGCTCCAGGACGGGCTTGCGGATGCGCTCGCGCGCATCAACGGCGAGATCGAGCGTTTTATCGTCGCCATGCGGGCCAGCGAGGTGACGCTGGCGGCGCAGGCCAAGGCGATGATGGACGCCACCGACAAGTCGCGCCAGGTGGCCGATGCCTTCAGCCGCACTGCGCAGGATGTGCGCGCGGCGAGCGTGCCGCTGGCCCAGTCGGGCGAGCGCATCGCGGGGGCGACCGAGAAGCTCGGCGAGGCCGCCGGCCGGTCGGTGGCGGTGCTCGACAAGAGCCAGGAGGAGGCGCGGCGGCTGGCCCAGGCACTGACCGGCCATGTCTCCAACCTCGATCAGGTCTGGCGCAGCTATTCGGCCCGTTTCGAGGCGGTCGACGAGGCGCTGGGCAAGGCGTTCGAGCGCCTGACGCGCGGAACCGACGAGCAGCAGGACCGGATCGCCACTTTCGTTCGCGACGTGGACGTGACCTTCAGGGAAGCGGTGGACACGCTGGCCGGCTGCATCGGCGGCCTGAAGGACAATACCGAGGAGATGGTGGAGGCGGTGGACGACCTGAAACGCGCGCTGCGCGTCGAGGCCGCGGAATGACCGGAGCGCGCCATGGCCATCACTGAAGACACCGAGCACGCAGGGTCCGAGGAAGGTGAGAACTATTTCATCTCCATGACCGACATGATGGTGGGGGTGCTGTTCATCTTCATCATCATGCTCATGGTGTTCGCCCTGGACTTCCGCTCCAAGACCGACGTGCAGGAGGATGCCATCGAGGTGGCCCGCGAGGTGGCCCGCAAGCTCGATGCCATGAGCGGGCAGGTGCGCTCGGCCATCGCCACGGTGGATGCCTCCCAGCAGGTGCGTCGCCAACTCTTGCAGGACATCGAGAGCCAGCTCCGCGCGGAAGGCCTCAACGTGCAGATCGACGAGCAGAACGGCGTGCTCCGCCTGACCGAGGATGCGGTGCGGTTCGAGCCGAGCCGGTCGGATCTCGCCGGGCGGGCGCGGTCCAATGTGGACAAGATCGCCCGGGTCCTCGACCGGGTGCTTCCTGCCTACACCGCCTGCCACGTGGCCGAAGGTGCGGCGGGCGGCACGGCGTGCCAGCCGGGCGCGGGTCCCTCCTTGGAGACGGTCTTTATCGAGGGCCACACCGACAGCACCGGCGAGGACGGCACGAACTGGCAGCTTTCCACCGAGCGGGCGGTGAACACCTATCGCGCCATCGTCGCGGGAGCGCCGCGCCTGCGTGGTCTTCGCAACCTGCGCGGCGAGGAAATCCTGTCGGTCTCCGGCTATGCCTCGACCCGCCCGATCGACCCCACCGAAAGCCGGGAGGCCTGGGCCCGCAACCGCCGCATCGACCTGCGCTTCGTGATGGAGGTGGACAACCGGCGGCGCCTGGAGGAGATCCGCACGCTCACCGACGAGATGAAGCAGCAGATCGATCGCCTCACCGCCGCCAGCGCCGCGCGGGCGGGTAAGGGCGCGCCGTGAGCGAGGGCGCGCAGTGAACGAGGTCCCCACCCGCCTTAAGGACGCACTGCGCGCGGTGGGGCGCAGGTCCGCGCCGACGGCGCTCCTTCCCAGGGAACCGGCGGTCGCCAGGGCGCTCGCGCGGATCCCGGTCGACATGCTCGGCTTTTCCGCACCGGCCAAGGGACGGAACTACAACCAGATCGCCGAGGCGATCGCGGCGGCCTGTCGCGCCGGCCGTCCGCTGGATCGCACGGATCTGCGGGCCGCGCCCTGGTGCCTGTGGCAGACCCGCCCGGCGCTGGCGCAGGACTCGGCCTGCCTCGCGGCGGTGCTGGGCGCGGTTGCCGCCAGCCCGCGGCGCCGGTCGCTCAGGAGCCTGGCCTCGGCCTGGATGATGAGCTTCGATCCGGGCCAGCCGGGCATGGCGGAGGCCGCCCGGCTGCTACGCAACAGCGCGTCGTTGATGGGCAGCCCGTGGGACCGGCTCGCGGCCACCTACGGCCTGTTCCATGAGGTCGAAGGGCCACGCCGGGTCGCGGAGGCCGCGCTCTCGGGACGGGTGACCCCCGTGGCGGTTCTGAAGCAAAGCGGCATCGGCAGCCTCGACGCGACCAGCGGCTATGCCAAGGCCTGCCTCGCGCTGCTGCTCGGCCTGATCGAGACGGGACAGGTGCGCGATGCCATGGACCGGCTGAAGCTGGTGCGGGATGTGGCCGTGCGGCCAGACGGTCGGCTGGTGTTTCAAGAACTTGGACCCCAGACCTGCCGGGCTCTGCTTCGCCCCTTCCGGGACGCCATGCCGGAACGCGCGGTTCGCGATGCCTATCTCGACCTGTTGCTGATGCTGTTCGGCGATCCCCGCCTGCGCCCCGCCGCCTGGGCGCGGATGGTGGAGGAGGGCGAGATGGTCCGTCGCTGGCTGACGGAGCAGTCGCTGCGCCAGTTCCTCGACGTGGCGGACCGGGCAGCTGGCGCGCACGATTTCGGATCCATGTGGCCGGCCCGGCGCCGGTTCTGGGAAGCGGTCTATGACGCGGGCCTGGTGAGCGAGGCGTGGGTGGTCTTCGGTCCGTTGGGCGTTGATCTGGCGAAGCGGCTCTTCGGCGAGAATGCCAGCTTCGGCCGCTTCTCGCACGGCGGCAGGAAGCAGGTCGCCACGGGCCACACCGTGCTTCTGTTGCGGGTGGGCCTGCGTGGTCTGGTGGCCGACTGGAGCTTCGGCGGCAGGTGCAACATCTGGTTCGACTACGACGCGCCTGACGCGCCCCGGCTCTACAAGGCCAACTATTCCACCGATGAGCTTGGCGTGCGAGATCCGGCGCCGGGAGGCGCGCAGCAGGAAACCGTGAGCTTCCTGCACAGCGGCAACTGGCAGGCCCGCGTCGCCGACGAGATCCGCAAAATCACCGGCGTCCACATGCCTCCCTCCAGCTATCTTTGAAGCCATGTCTGATCTTCTCACCGCGACTGAGGACGGCATGGTTTCAGGATCCTGACCCGCCGTTCGCGTACCGCGATGGCGGTGGCGAGCAGGAGCGCGCGCCTCAGATGCTGGCGCGGTCCAGCCGGCTCAGTGCCGCCGCATCGAGGGAAAGGCCGGGCGCCGCCATGATGTCGTCGAGCTGGGCGAGGCTGGAGGCGCTGACGATGGGGGCGGTGACGCCCGGCTGGGCGATGAGCCAGGCGAGGGCCACCTGCGTCGGTGTCGCGCCGAGGCGTGCGGCGATCTTGTCCATCTCGGCGAGCAGGTCGAGGCCGCGTGGATCGAGATAATGGGCCACGGTGCCGGCCCTCGCCTTGCCATCGAGGTCGTCGGGCTTGCGGTATTTGCCGGTGAGGAAGCCTGCCGCGAGCGCGTAATAGGGAATGACGCCGATGTTTTCCGTCAGGCAAAGCTCCTGCAGCGCGCCCTCGAACAGGGCGCGGTTGGCGAGATTGTAGTGCGGCTGCAGCACGCTGAAGCGGGGATAGCCCTTGGCGTCGCTTGCTGCGAGGGCCTCGGCGAGCCGGGGAGCAGTGTAGTTGGACGCGCCCACCGCGCGCACCTTGCCGGCCTCCACGAGGCCGGCGAACGCCTCCATGGTCTCGTCCAGCGGCACGGTGTTGTCGTCGATATGGGCCTGGTAGAGGTCGATGTAGTCGGTGCCGAGCCGCCGCAACGATGCCTCCGCCGCGGCGATGATGTGGGCCTTGGAGAGGCCCTTGCCGGCGGCCTTCATGTCCATGCCCACCTTGGTGGCAACATGCACCGCCTCGCGCCGTCCGCCCCGCTTCAGCCAGGCGCCGATGATGCGCTCCGATTCCCCGCCGGTGTGTCCCGGCACCCAGGTGGAATAGACGTCGGCGGTGTCGATCAGCGAAAAGCCGCGCGCCACGAAGGCGTCGATGAGGGAGAAGGAGGTGGCCTCGTCCGCGGTCCAGCCGAAGACGTTCCCGCCGAGGGCAAGGGGCGCAATGCTGATGCCGGAGGTGCCGAGCGCGCGCTTGTTCACGCAGATGTCCTCGAAAGGTGGGAGCGCCGGGTGTGCCGCCGCTGTCGGGGGGCACCATAACCGCCGGCGGCGGTGGATGGAATGAGGCCCCGCGTCGCCCGGCGGGGTCTTGATCGCCAGCGCGCCCGGGAGCGGATTTCGTCGTGTCGGCCTCGGGTCAGGCCGGTACCGGTGATGGGGTGCAGCCGGCTGTGGCTGATGCACCGCACGACGCGCTTCGAATGAGGGGGCAAGCGCCGGCACCGCTTGCAGGGACGGGCGCCCGAGCCCCATGGCCACGTCTCCTGCGGCGGCGTCCTAGGCCCATTGGCCCATCTTGCCGGGCATTGCCGTCAAGATATAGATTGTGGACCGGCGATTTTCGCGCCAGCCGCTCGAAGTTCGGGGCGTTCGGTGGTTGCCGGCCATGAAAATACTCATCGTTGACGATCACTCCGTTGTGCGGGAGGGCGTCGCCGCCCTGCTGCTGAGCGGGTTTGCGGGGTCGTGTGTGCTGGAAGCCCACGATTGCGCCCGGGGCCTGGACATCGTGGACGAGCACGCGGACCTCGACATCGTGGTGCTGGACCTCGGCCTGCCCGGCATGGGCGGCATGTCCGCCATTCCCGAATTCGGCCGGCGCCGGCCGGCGCTGCCGGTGATCGTCCTGTCCTCGTCCGAAAACGCCCATGACGTGAAGGAGGCGCTGGCGCTGGGCGCCCTCGGCTATGTCCCCAAATCGGCCAGCCGCCAGACCCTGCTGGACGCCATGGAGTTCGTGCTGAAGGGCCATGTCTATGTGCCGCCCTTCACCCTTTTGCCCGACACCGCGCCGGTGGCCACGAGCGAGGCGGCGGAGGAGCCCGCGCCCCACCTCACGACCCGGCAGCTGGAGGTGCTGAAGCTGCTCTCGCGCGGCCTCTCCAACAAGGAGATCGGCAACACGCTCGACCTGTCCGAGAAGACGGTGAAGGTGCACATCACCAGCATCTTCAGGTCACTGCATGTGATCAACCGCACCCAGGCGGCGAGCGCGGCCCGCCAGGGCAACCTTATCTGAGCCGGGTCTCCTCCTCCACGGGCGGGGTGCGCGCGCCCTGGGCCAGCAGGTTGGTGATGGCGGCCCGGAGCTTGCTGTTGTGGAGCGGCTTGTGGAGCAGCAGGAAGCCGCTTTCGCGGGCTTCCTTGAGCCGGTCCGGCGCGGTGTCGCCGGTGATCAACAGGGCTGGAATGTCCTCGTTGTATTCGGACTGCAGCCGCTGGATGGTCGCGATGCCGTTCTCGCCCTGGCGCAGCCGATAATCGCAGATGATGAGGTCCGGCTGGCGCGGGCAGGTGGCGACCTTGTCCAGCATCTGCGCCAGGGATTCGGCGACGATCACCTCGTGTCCCCAGCTCGCGAGCAGGCTCTGCATGGCGGACTGGATGGGGGCCTCGTCGTCCACCACGAGGATCAGGCCCGAAACCATGGCTCCGCGGGCGGGCCCGGCGCTGGCGGCGGGCTGTTCGGGCGCGCTGGTCGCGATAGGCACCGAAATGGCGAACACCGAGCCCTTGCCCGGCTGCGAGCGCAGCGCCAGCGGGCAGGCCATGAGTTCGGCGAGCCGCTTCACGATGGCAAGCCCCAGCCCGAGGCCCATGGCCCGGTCCCGCTCCGCATTGCCGAGCTGGTAGTATTCCTGGAAAATCCGCTGCTGTTCCTCGCCCGGGATGCCCTTGCCGGTGTCCCAGACCTCGATGGACAGGCGCCTGCCCCTGCGGCAGCCGATGAGCACGCGTCCCCTGTCGGTGTAGCGCACCGCGTTGGAGACCAGATTGCGCAACACGCGCTCCAGCAGGATCGGGTCGGCCATCACCGCCAGTGAGCAGGGCTGGACCACGAGGGCGATCCCCTTGCGCGCGGCTTCCTCGTCGTAGTCGCGCACGATCCGCTCCACCAGCGGTTGGATGTGGAAGGCGCGGGAATCCGATTGCACCACGCCGGCGTCGAGGCGCGAGATGTCGAGCAGCGAGGTGAAGAGGCCGTCGAGGGCGGAGACGGATTCATCGATGTGCCCCAGGATCTGGCGGGCCGGCGCGTCCAGGTTGCAATTCTGCATGGCGCCCAGGAACATGGTGAGCGCGTGGACGGGCTGGCGCAGGTCGTGGCTTGCTGCCGCGAGAAAGCGCGACTTGTCGCGGCTGGCCTGCTCGGCGCGTTCCTTCTCGTTCCGGACCTCCACCAACAGGTCGATGTTCTCGAACCTGAGGCGCAGGGCCTCCACCAGGCCCCGGTTGGAGCGCCAGCCCAGCGCGGCCATGGCGACCACATAGAGCAGATCCAGCACCATCAGGGCATGGGAGAGGATGCCCCCATGCAGCACCGCCCAGACCGGATAGGGCAGCATGGCGGGAAACAGCAGCGCATAGAAGGCCGGCAGGTAGCTGCCGAACGCCGAGGCGGCGCCCGATGCCACCGCCGAGGTGACGATCATCACCCAGAGCTGAAGCTCAATGCGGCTGGGCGAGACCAGCAGCACCGATCCCGTGCCCCAGGTGATGCCTTCCATGAGGCTGATCGCGGTGAAGATCAGGGCCAGCATGGGCAGGCGCGCGGGCAGCGCCACGCGCCAGTAGATCCAGCACAGGACAAGGTGGCTGAGGGCGACGGCGACAAGTATGGCAGACCATGTGGCCACGGTGTCGAAGGAGACGCCGTCGTGCAGCAACAGCACATACGCGAGGATGAGGCCGCCGATCATGGCGCCGAGCACGCCGACGGGTGTGTTCCGGAACAGGACCTTGAGCTGCTCGGACTGGACGCGGTCGTGCGCGGCGACGGGCTCGAGGGCGCGCTCGCGCAGGTCCGGCTTCCCGCTCGGGAGCGGTGTCGCGCCGGGGGGCAGGGACAATATCGACCTCTGGAGCGTCACCGTCGCCTCGGATCTGCTGAGACGTCGCCGCTTATAGCACACGTCTGTGAAGTAAAGGGTCGGCTCTGCGGGCCATCAACGAATAATCGCGGCGGATCGGGGTGAGCCCTGTTCTTGGAACAAAGGCATCCGAGAAAATATAGGTATTATAATAAGATACGACTTCACATAAGCACGGGCCGATTCTGGCCGTGTGAAAGGTCATAGGACAGGTCGTAGGACGATCGGTCGGATTGCCGCTGGCGCGTCAAGGTCTACTCTATGCGCGCCAACGGTGCAGGAAGCGCCGCCGCCGGCGCCGATGTCGGCGGAAGCCAGCCTGAGTGGATGGCGACCGGTTTCGTGGCTGTCATCTCGAACGCGCCCCTTTCAAACGCGCCCCTTTCATCAGCCGGATACATGGGCCGGCTCCCGGGTGCTCTTCCTCAAGTCAGGGCCGCACACCACAGGCAGGGTCGCATCGAGGATGAACATGACCGACCATACTTCCAGCCCGGCGCCACAATCGCCTTCTTCCGCTGAAGAAGAACTGCTTCACGAGAGCTTGCCGGTCTCGCGGCGGGCCCTGCTGAGCGGTGGTGTGCTCCTTGCCTTGGCGGCACTTGTCCCGGAGCAGGCGCAGGCCCTGCGCATTCCGCGCGGGCTGCTGATGGTGCCGGGCATGCTGCATATTCCCGCGCCCTCGCGCCGCGCGCCGTCGGGGGGATCGAGTTCCGGGCGCAGCCGGTCGAGCAGCGGATCGGGAAGCGTGTCGAAGAAATCGGGCTCGGGCTCGCGCAAGAACAGGAAGGACCAGGACGCCCCCAGCGATACGGCTTCCCGCGAGCCCGACGCGGGGGCGCGCGATCCCAAGATGCCGGCGTCCCGGACCCCGGAACCGGCGGCAAGCGGAGGCGCGAGCGCGGCGTCGGCTCCTTCGGGCCCCGGCGGGGTTCCTGCGTCCTCCGGCGGAGGATCGCCTCCCTCTGGTCCGCCGCAGATCGCTGGCGGCGGGGTCCCGGCCGCTGCCGGCGCGGGTGGCGCCGCTGCCGCGACGGGTGGCCGGCAGGTGATCACCGACGGCGACTATTGAACTCAATGCGCGCCTGCTGGGCGTCAGGGGGAATGACCTTTTCCGCGCCCATCGACATGGGCCACACGCGCTCGTTTGGCGGCCTCCCTTGGCACGTCCACTTGGCAGGCTCCCTTTCGCGGGCTCATTTGGCGGGACCGCCCAAAGCTTCGAGCGCCTGCCGGGCGCGGGCATAGCCCTGGGCCGCGGCGAGATCGTACCAATACCGGGCGGCATTGCGGTCGGGATCGATGCCCTGGCCGTTCTCGAAGATCACGCCGAGATTGTATTGCGCTTCCGCGATGCCCTGCTGCGCGGCCTTGAGATACCAGGCCCGCGCCTCCTTGTAGTCGGGGGCGCCGAAGCCCTTTCCGGTATAGTAGAGATTGCCGAGGCGCCATTGGGCTTTCGCCAGGTCCTTTTCCGCCGCCTGCCGATACTTGTAGGCGGCGGAAACGAAGCTCTGGCCGACGCCCTCGCCCTTCTCCAGCAGGAAGCCGAGGGTGTACAGCGCCTCCGCATTGCCGGTCTCGGCGAGGCGGGAGGCCAGCTCATAGGCCCGGCCGTAGTCGCGGCGCTCCATGGCCTCGCTCATGGCGGTGCGCAGTTCGGCGGAGGTCATGGCCGGCGGCGCCGTGGCGACCCTGGCTTCCGTGGTGGTGGTCGCAGCGGTGGCCGAAGGTCGCGTGTTGCGATCGAAATACATGTTCTCGATCCGCGCGGCATTGCTGGCGGTGGCGCCGGTCGCCGCGTTGCCCGTGGCCGCGTTGCCGGTGGGGCCACGCCGCTCGGCGGGCACGCGCGCCGTATCGGTGCGGGGGGCGGGGACCGGCGTGGGGCCACGGAAACTGTCCGCCACCACCACGCCCGCCACCGCGATCGCCGCCACGCCGCCGACCGCGAGCCCGCGCAGCTCGATCGGCATGGCCTTGAAGCGCCGCCATGCGGCGTCGAGCGCCGTCCGCAGGCGGCCGATGGGGCCGGGCGTGGGACGCGGATAGGGCGCGATGGTGTTCGAGGTGCCGCCAGAGGTGTTGGAGATGAGGCGCGTATAGTTCTGGATCACCCCGGTGGCCTCGGCGCGCAGGCTGGTCGCGCCGAGCGCGTCGCTGAACGCCCGGACGGTGGGGAAGCGCTGTTCCGGCTTCTTGGCAAGTGCCTGCAGGATGGCGCCTTCGGCCTTCACCGACAGGCCGGGGACCTTGGGGATGAGGCGCTGCGGCTTGGTGTTCACATGGGCCTGGATCAGGTCGTAGTCGGTGTCCGCCGCGAACGGCGGGGCGCCGGAGAGCATTTCGTAGACCACGATGGCCAGGCTGTAGAGGTCGGAGCGCTCGTCGCCGGGGCTGCCCCGCAATTGCTCCGGCGCGATATAGGCCAGGGTGCCGATGATGGAGCCGTCGCGTGTCAGCCGCTGGCTGCCGGCCACCCGGGCGATGCCGAAATCCATGATCTTCACCCGGCCGTCGTCGGTGATCATGAGGTTGGACGGCTTGATGTCGCGATGGATCACGCCCATGGAATGGGCATAGGCGAGGCCGTCCGCCACCTGTGCCACGATGGCGAGGCATTCCTGAACCGGAAGCGGACCACCGCGCTGCTGGAGCACGCTCTCCAGCGTGCGCCCGCGCACCAGCTCCATGATCATGTAGAGGTTGCTGCCCTCCGGCTGGAGGGCGTAGAGCGTCGCGATATTGGGATGGTTGAGCCGGGCGAGGCTGCTGGCCTCGGCGCGGAAGCGATCGAGGAAGCTCGCGTCGTTCATCAGCTCGGGGCGCAGCGACTTGATGGCCACCTCGCGGCCCAGCATGGTGTCGCGGGCGGCATGGACGCGGCCATTACCGCCCGATCCGAGCAGCGCTGTGATTTCGTAATGGCCGATGCGTTCGGTGGTCGCCGTGGTCATGGTGCCCTCACAGCTTGATGCGCCGCGTGGCTCCTCGTGCGTCGCTGCCTTCCGCCAGAATCTCCTGCGGCACGATGCGCCGCGTGGTGCGGGCCGCGCTTGAGCGGTCCGAACCAGCGCGATCTGGCGCCGTCGGGACCTCGATGGCGAACACGCCAACCGAGATGTTGTCGTAGCCCCCTGCTGCGAGCGCCCGTTCCACCAATGCGTCGCAGGCATCGGTGGGGGGCAGGCGCTGCAGCACGCCAGCGATCTCGCGATCCGGGACGAGGTTCGACAGCCCGTCCGAGCACAGCAGCACCCGGTCGCCGTCCGCCAGCGGCAGCCCCTCGCTCCACACCGCCGGATCGAGTTCCGCCCGCGAGCCGAGGGCCTTGACGATGACATTGCCGTTGGGGCTGGTCTCAGCCTCTTCCTGCGTCATCACGCCCTCCCGCACCAGCTGGGCGTTGAGGGAATGGTCCTCGCTCAGCTGGGTCAGTATTTCGCCGCGCAGGAGGTAGGCGCGGCTGTCCCCCGCATGGGCGAGATAGAGCTTGCCGCCCACCATGGCCACGGCGGTGCAGGTGGTGCCCATGCCGCGGCATTCGGGATGGGCGTCCGCGTGCTGGATCACCGCCGCATTGGCGGCCTCGAATGCCGTGCGCAGGGTTTCCGGCACCGGCAGGCTGCTACTGCAATAGATGCGCCGCACCACTTCGGCCGCGAGCGCGCTCGCCACCTCGCCCGCGGCGTGGCCGCCCATGCCGTCGGCCACCAGCGCCAGCGTGCCGCGATCCTCCAGCCGCCCGTCCTCCGGGGATGAGACGAAGACGACGCTGTCCTCGTTGCTGCTGCGCACCCGGCCCACATGGGTCAGCATGGCGCCGCGCGCGCGCAGGGCAAGGGTAGCATCGACGCGGGCGTTGGCGACGCGGGCAGTCATGGCGCGCCTCCCGTCACTGCGCGGCGCGCTGCGGCTGGAGCAGGTCGCGGCCGTAGCGGATCGGGACGCCGAGGGTTACCCGCGCATCGCCGACCTTGCGGCCGTAAGTGTGCAGTCCGATCACCTTGCCCTCGGCATTAAATACCGGGCCGCCGCTGTTGCCGGGGCCGCTGGTGTTGATGCTCATCTGGAACACGTCGCCGCCGCTGGAGCGCGTAGTCTGGTCGCCCTCCCGCCGCGAGGCGCTGCCAAGGGCGGAGATGATGCCCTCGTTGACGCTGGGCTGCGGCACCAGCTCGTCATGGACACGCGAGGGGCCGCCGGCCTCGCGGGTGGTGAACTGGGTGTAGGTCTCCACCGACACCGCCGGATAGCCGAGGTCGATCACCTTCTGGCCGACGCGAAGCTCATCGTTGGCGGAGATGTCGATCTTGTTCAGGGGCTGGGGGGAATCGATCTTGATGAGCGCGGCGTCGGCGTCGGACGAGGGCCGCACCAGTGTGGCGTTGATGCTCAGCCGGCTGCCGGCGAAGCGGGCCTCCAGATATTCGTTGCGGCCGATGAACACGCGCTTGGCGATGGAGCTGTCGAGGCCGTCGATGGAGCCGATGGGGATGGCGACGTTGGGATGGAACACCACGCCCCCCGCCTCCGGCACCCAGCGCCGCAGCCGGGAGGCTTCGTCCGAGGCCCCTTCGAGATTGATCATGGTCGCCTTGTCGCGCTTCTTGAAGGCGGCCGGCTGCTTGAGGTCGAACACGATGCCGTACTGGCCGACGGAGGCGTCGTAGGGAACCATCCAGCCGGCGGCCACGTGCTTGTTGGTGAGGATGAAGCCCTGCTCGCTCACCACGAAGCCGCTGCCCTCGCCGGCCTCGCCGATGCTCGGATTGCTGCGGTTCTCGTCGTCCAGCGTCAGCCAGCGCACCACGCCGAGGTCGCCGGGCAGCCGCACATAGGCGGGATAGGTGCGCCCGTCGTAGACAACGGTCTTATGGAAGATGGGCTTGCCGGTCTCCTGGTCGAAGACGCGCCATTGGAGGTAGATCTTCAGCACCGCATCGCCATAGCGACTGACGATCTGCTGCGCCGACATGCCCAGCTGCTGGGACAGGTTGGTAGAGGCCTCGGTGGCGACGCGGGCGTTGTCGCGGGCCTGGGCCTCGCGAATTTCGCCGAGTTCGTTGAGGTGGCGCCAGTAGAAGGCGCCGCCCACCAGCGCCACGAAGGCGACCACGCCGGCGAGCGAGGCCGCCCAGACCCGGCTGGTGCTGCGCCGCTCCTCGCCGAGCATGCGCATGACCGTTTCCTTGCCGACCCCGGCCTTGGGCGGTTCGGCCATGGAGGCCGTGGTTGCTGAAACCTGCCCGGTCTTGTCGCCGTCGATCTGCCCGGTGGCGCCGACGGCGTTCACCACACGCGTCGCGGTGGTGTCCACGGCGCTGATGATGCGGGTACGCGCGCTCATGGCCGGCGGACGGGGCTGCACGTCGAATACGAATTTCGGCCCGTTCTTGCCGAGCTCGATGGTGTCCTCGGGCAGCAGTTCGGCATCCTCCTTCACCGGTTGGCCATTGAGGAGCGTGCCGTTGCTGGAGTTGAGATCCACCAGCCGGAACGCGCTGTCGTCGTTGGCCGGGATGCGTATGGCGGCGTGATGGCGGCTGACCACGTCGTCGCGCTTGGCGTCGAAGGCGATGGTCGAGGCAGGATCGCGCCCGATGGTCACCTCCTGGAGGTCCTGGACCGGAATCTGCTCGATCTGATTGGCCTTGGAGCCGGACAGATGCCGGATGATGATCCGGTCTATGGATGCCGCGCTCATGCTGCCCCCCCTTATCCTGTATGCCGGGCCGGGCTCCACCGAAACGGCGAGATGCCACCAACGGCCAGGGCCATTGCTTACGCAGACAAGAATGGTCCGCAGGCGCCATGCGCGCTGAGCCACGGCCGGAGCCTATGAGATTCAGGGTTAAGCTTGTAAAGTTGGACTGAGACCCTAGGACTGGTCCTAGGACCAAGATGAAGCTTGTCGGCGGTGGAAGAATAGGTGTTGGCGGTCACTTTGCCGGCGCATAAAATTGACTGCGCGACCTCTTCCGTTTTGCTTGGATGCGGTGCAGGGTTCCGCACAGGGCTTTCCAGCCGCAGGTGGCCGCTGTTCGTCGGGGATTTCCCCGCGACCGGTAAAAGCGCGTGATGAGGGAAACGCCCGGTGCGGACCTTATGCGGTCTCGGCCGAACCGTCCGTGCGGGGCGGCTGGAAGCGGCCGAGGGCTTCGTCGAAGGTGTTGGCGAACTGGAACAGGTGCGCCAACCCGCTGATGTCGAAGACCTGGAAGATGGTGTAGTGGACGGAGGAAAATACCACCAGCCCATCCTTGCCGGTGACGAGGCTGTGGTGGCGCCACAGCAGCCGGAGGCCGGAGCTGTTGATGTAGGTGACGCCGGCAAAGTCGATCAGCGTGTTGCTTCCGCCGGTCGCGAGCCAGCCGTCGAGCACCTCGCCCAGCTGGCCGCAGCCCAGGGTGTTCAGCTGGCCGGTCAGGTTCACGGTCAGGATGTCGCCGAGGGTGGCATGCTTGATGTCGAGCATCAGGCCTCGCTCTCCTTACCCGGATACAAGCCAAGCGAGGGCGTGGGCCGTGGCGATACACCGTTGCGCAAGCCCATCCTCATTTCGTCCCTGTCACCTTGCGCCACCTTGGAGCCATGACACCTCGCAGGACGGCCCATCCCAAATCGCTCCCGCTCCATGACATGCTAACGTGAACCGACACGGAATCGGCAGGTTCAGGCCAGCCTCCGGGGGTTGTTAGCACAGACGGGGTTTTTCGGCTCCATGGCGCCTCTCAAGATCCTTTCCCTCGATGGCGGGACCCGGCCGCTGATCACCTGCCACCTGCTGCGGCGGCTGCTGGACCAGCAGCCCGGATTGCTGGAGGACGTGGATGTCTTCGCCGGGACCTCCGCCGGCGCCGTTACCTGCGCCATCATCGCCGTGTCCGACACGGTGCGCGAAGGGGTCGAGCGCTCCATCGCATTCTGGCAGCTCTGGCACCCGTTCGAGGGGGCGGGGCCGTTCAGCCCGCGCACATTGGCGGCCATGTCCGGCCTGTCCGCATTCCTGACCCACGAGAAGCTCTACCAGCACCTGCGGGAGCTTCTGGGCGAGGTGCGCCTGCACGATGTCCGGCGCCGGCTGCTGATGCCGGCGGTGGCCGTCGACAACAAGGTGGGACTGAAGGAATATCACCACTGGTCCATTGAGTTTCATCACAATCTCGGGGTGCAGGAGCTGCCGGTTTCGCCGCTGCTGGCCGACATCGCGCTCCATTCCAGTTCCATCCCGGTGCTGCACCCGGTGTTCCAGGGGCGGGTGGACGGCGGCCTTTATGCCAACAATCCCAGCATGTGCGCCCTCACCATGGCCATGGATTTCCTGGCCGCCGACATCGCCACCACCATGGTCCTTTCGGTCGGGCAGGGGCAGGCCAACAGCTACATGGCGCTGCCGGGTGGCGACGTGGGATACGGCGGCTGGCTGCTGAACTTGGAGCGGCCGCTCGCCCTCATCAAGCTGGTGATGGAAGCCAATCTGCAGGCCACCACCTATCAGGCCAGCCGGATCCTGGAAGACCGCTTCGTGCGCCTCGATCCGTTCCTGGCTACCGACCTGGAGCCGGAGGCCGCCGTCCCGCCCGAACTCTTCAACCAGCGGCAGGAGGATATGGCGGAGAAGGCCGATATCGGCGCCGCCATCGCGCAACTGGAGGAGATCGGCTGGATTGCGGCTCAGGCGCCGATTGAAACGGCGCCGCCGGGAACCGGCGCGTCCGGGTCATGACTTGGTCCCGGGCGGGTTTGCCCCAGGCGGGTCGGACCCAAGCGGGTTGGACTCAAGCGCGTTGGACTCGGGCCGGTTGGCCACGTCGGACAATTCCTGCTCCGGCAGCAGCCGGATGAGCGCGAACGCCAGCGCCGCCACCACGCCGGCGGCGGCGAAGATGGTGACCATGGCCCACTGGTAGTCGGCAAGCACCATCGCTTGCGCAGCCGGGCTCAGCTGGGACAATTGCCCGAGCCCGATATTGTCCATGTCCTGCGCGCCGCCGCCGGCCGGCAGCAGCCCGCCCGCCTGAATGGCGAGGATGGCGCCGGCCGCCGCGATGCCGAAGGCGCCGCCGAGGGACCGGAAGAAGCCCGCCGTGGACGTGGCGGTGCCGATGTCCTCGTGGGCCACCGCGTTCTGGTAGGCCACCGTCAGGCCGGGCATCAGCAGGCCCAGCCCGGCGCCGAGAGGAAACAGCAGCGCGCCCAGGAGGTAGGGGGAGGGCAGGGCATAGGCCGCAAGCGCCAGCGCGAACAGGGCGAGCGTCGCGACGCCGACGCCGGTGACCGCGAACACCTTGTAGCGCCCGGTGCGGGTGATGGCCCGCCCGCCATACAGCAGCGACAGCATCAGCCCGGCCGCGGAGGGCACCATGGCGATGCCGGAGGCGGTGGGCGAGAGCCCGCCGGCGAGTTGCAGGTAGAGCGGCATGAAGGCGAGGGCGCCGAATACCGCGATGGTGACGAGCGTCGCGACCCCGGTGGCGATCAGCCAGACTGAGTTGCCCACCATGGCGAGCGGAATGAGGGGCTCTTTCGCCCGCGCTTCGATCGGCCCCAGCAGCAGCGCCAGCACCACGGCGGCGACGGCGAGGCTGATGACGATGGGGGAGGTCCAGCTGCCGTGGCTGCCCTGGTTCAGCGCCATCAGCACGCAGCTGGTGGCGGCCATGATGACGACGAAGCCGAGAACATCGATGCGGTGGCTGGTGGTGCGGACGCCCGGCGGCAGGCCCATCCACAGCAGGGTCAGGGCGGCGGCGCCCAGCGGCAGGTTCACGTAGAAGATCCACCGCCACGACCAGAATTCGGCGATGACGCCGCCCAGCGGCGGCCCGGCGAGGCTGGCGATGGTGAACACCGCGCCGAACAGCCCCTGGTAGCTGCCGCGCCGCCGCGGCGACACCAGGTCCGACATGGTGATCTGGGTGAGCGTCATCAGCCCGCCGGCGCCGACGCCCTGGATGGCGCGGCCGAGGATGAGCTGGTTCATGCTCTGGGCGAGGCCGCTGAAGGCCGAGCCGGCGAGGAACAGCAGCACCGCGATGGTGAGCAGCGGCCGGCGGCCATACATGTCGCTGAGCTTGCCGTAGAGCGGCGTTGCGGCGGTGCTGGTGAGGAGGAAGATGGTCAGCACCCAGGTCAGGCTGTCGAGGGCGCCGAACTCGCTGGAGATCAGCGGCAGGGCCGGGCCGACGATGTTGGCGTCGAGCGAACTCAGCGCCAGCACCAGCAGCAGCCCGGCCAGCACGCGGTGGAATTTGTCCGGAGGTAGCGCGATGGCGGCGTCTTCGCTCGCGGCCGGGAGGGGAGCGGGTGCGCTCACGAGCGGGATCCTGTGGGCGCGGCGCATGTCGCTTCGGCAGTACGCGCCGCCTCGGCGCAGGCGAGGAGCAGGTCCGCCACATCCTGTGGAACATCGATCATGGCATCGTGCCCGCTTGTCAGCTCCCGGATGGTGAAGCGCGGATCCTTGGCGAGCTGCGCCGCGATGTCCCGGAAGTCGGGCGCGGGGAAGCGCAGGGTGCAGGCATAGGCCAGAACCTTGATCTCCATCCAGGCGCCGGTCAGCACCGCCGGATCGGTATAGGTGCGCAGCGCCTGGGGCACGCAGCGCCGGTCGACCCAGGCCACGTCCTCGGGCGCGGCCAGCGCATAGAGGGCGGCGGGGGCGGGGGGCAGCACCGGGCCGCGCGGCGTCTCCACCACGCGGGAGACGATGGCCTCGCGGCGCTCGGGGCTGTCGAGATCGAGCAGCGAGCGGCCGTCCTGCGGCAGCAGGGCGTCGAGAAAGACGAGGGCGCCGATCTTTTCCGGCACGCGGTCCGCGACCTGCGTCGCCACCGCGCCGCCATAGCTGTGGGCGCACAGCACGATGTCGGCCAGTTCCTCGGCCTCGATCACCGCCAGCACGTCGTCCACATGGGTGGCGAGGCCCACGTCGGGCGAGAGCAGGTGGGCACGGTCGCCGAGGCCGGTAAGGGAGGGCGCGAACACGCGGTGGCCCTCGCCGGCAAGGATCGCGACCACGCGCCGCCAGCACCATCCGCCGTGCCAGGCGCCGTGCACGAGGAGAAAATCAGCCATTGTCAGGATCTCGGCGGCAGCGATGATGTCGGGGCCCAGGGTGGGGGCTATAGTCACACCAGTTGGGTCGTTTTCTCAAGGTGGGTTCGGGGGATGCCGCCGCGTCGCGCGCTGCGGACAGCTTCCGAAGCGGGGAGGGGGAGATGAAGCCGCATATTCTGCTGATGGGTGAGGCCGTGACCCTGACCCATGTGGTCCGCCCCACCCTGCTCGCCGATGCGCTCCATGCCGCCGGCTATGGGGTGACCTTGGCGTGCGATCCGCGCTTCAACGCCCTCATCGGCCCGCGCCCCTACCGCACCATCGCCCTGAAATCCTCCATCGATCCCGCCACCAGCACCGCGCTCTTGAAGCAGAACCAGCCGCTGTTCAGCGTCGAGACCTTCAACGCCTATGTGCGCGAGGACGTGCGCCTGATGCGGCTGGTTCAGCCGCAACTGGTGGTGGGCGACATGCGCCAGTCCCTCGCCATCAGCGCGCAGCTCACCAAGGTGCCCTATGTGAACATCATCAACGCCCACTGGAGCCCGTGGTCGGACGAGCCGTTCGCCCTGGTCGACCATCCGCTCCACAAGGTGCTGGGCCGCGACACCGGGGACCGGCTGCTGTCGCTGCTGACGCCGCTGGGCTCCATGATGATGGCGCTGCCTATCAACATTGCCGCCCTCAACAACGGGGTCGCGCCAATCGGGGCGGGGCTTCGGGAGACCTTCTGCGCCGGGGACTATGTGGTCTATCCCGACATTCCGGAGCTGAGCCCCACCCGTCCCCTGCCGCCGAACCACCGCTATATCGGCCCCCTCGACTTCAGCCCGCAGATGGCGCCGCCACCGTGGTGGGACGCGGTGCCCGGAGACAAGCCGGTCATCTATGTCAATCTCGGCAGCTCGGGCGAGCCGGCTCTCCTGGAGGCGATCCTGGCCGGGCTTGCCGACTTTCCGGTCACGGTGATCGCGGCCACCGCCCATCCCGGTGCCGTTCTGGAGGTACCTGTCAACGCCTTCGTTGCCGATTACCTGCCGGGGGATGCGGCGGCCGCCCGCGCGGCGCTTGTCATCTGCAATGCCGGCGCCTCCAGCGGATGCCAGGCGCTGATGGCTGGAACGCCCTTCCTCGGCATCGCCAGCAACACGGACCAGTTGTCCTACGGCACCATGGTGGCCAAGACCGGCGCGGCGGAAAACCTGCGGGAGGACGAGGTGACCGTCGAGCGCGTGCGCGAGACGGTGGCGCGCATGTTGGCGTCGCCGGGATACCGCGAGGCAGCCCAATGCCTGAAGCAGGATCTGGCCCGCTACGACGCCAAGGCGAACTTCGTCGCCTTCGTCGGGGAGATCCTTGCGGCGCCCCTCAAAGCGTTTTCAAGCGAAGTGGACACCGGTTCGCACGCAGAAAACGCATCAACACGAGAGCCCACGGCGGCCCCCTTGAGCTGAGGCGAACGGAAAAAGCTCTAGGAGCGCTGTTTGATCAGCACCCCGGCCGCCACCACGGCGATGGCCAGGACCGCGAGGCCGGTGGGGGTGGTGACGATCTCCCCCTGCCGCCCCAGCAGCACCGCGCAGATCATAGCGCTGCCGGCCAGCACCGCGACGCCCAGCCGGTTGGCCGCGCGGGTGAGCTGGCGGATGTCGTCGCGGCGGCGGTCGGCACCGTCGGTGCGGATGCGCAGCTTGCCGCGCTCCAGCGTGGTGAGCAGATTGTCGAGCCGCATGGGCAGCCGGACGGTGGCCGAGACGAGGCGCTTCAGACGGTCGGAATCCGGCTTCAACTCGTCCGCCACCAGCCGCTGGGCCAGCGGCATGAAGCGCTCGGCGGGATCGAAGGCGGCATCGATGCCCGCCACCGTCCCCGAGCAGATGCCCATGGCGCGGAACACGAACAACAGCTCCGCCTTCATCTTCATGGGCGAGTTGTAGAGCAGGGTCTGGTATTCCTCCGACAGCTCGGCGAACGGCGTCAGGTCCTTCTTGCGCACCTGACCCACCAGAGCGTGGGGAAACTTGTTGATCAGCGCCGCGGTCATGCGCTCCAGTTCGTCGAGGTCGGTGTCGGGCAAGAGCAGGTCGCCCTCCACATAGGACTGGACGATGGTGTAGGCGTCGCGGGCCACCATGCCGGTGGCGTAGGTGGTGAGCGAATGGCGCAGCCGCTCGGGGATCTCCACCGCCATGCCGAAATCGATGAACACCACCTGGAACGGCCGGTTGGCCACGTGCGGAATGTGCACCCGCCCCGAGGCGAGGCTGAAGGGCGGCCAGCTCGCCGCGCTCTCACCGTCCGCCGCCAGCGGCCGCACGAACAGATTGCCGGGGTGCGGATCGGCGTGAACGAAACCGTGCCGGAATACCTGGTCGAGGTAGCAGTCCATCAGCTTGCTGGCGACGCGGCGGCGGTCGATACCGGCGGCCTCGAAGCCCAGCACGTCGTGTATGGGGAAGTAGGAGACATCCTCCATGGTCAGGGTGCGCCGGCCGCTGCGGGACCAGTAGATGGTGGGCGTGTGGATGGCGGGTTCGTGGGCGAACTCGCGGGCGAAGCGTTCGCAATTGCGGGCCTCGGCGACGAGGTCCAGCTCACGGTAGGTCACCGCCGTGAACTCGCTGGCCAGAAGGTCGAGGTCCACCCGGCGGCGGATGCTCTCCAGCCGCTTGAGCTGGCGGATGAACTGGCCGACGATTTCGAGGTCGCTGGCGACGATGGCATCGATGCCCGGCCGCAGCACCTTCACCACCACCGGCTGGCCCTCCGGCAATACCGCCCGGTGTGCCTGCCCGAGCGACGCCGCGCCGATGGGCTCCTCATCGAAGCTGCGGTAGAGGCCAGTGATGGGGAGGAGAAAATCCTCTTCGATCTGCGCGATGATCTGCGGGCCCGGCACGGGGGGCACCGCATCGCGCAGGTCGGCCATCACGTGGGTGACCTCCTCGGGCAGGAGGTCGACGCGGGCGCTGACATACTGGCCGAGCTTGATGAGCACGCCGCCCAGGCGCTCGGCCTCGCGGCGATATTGCCGGGCGAGGGCGGCCCAGCGCGGAGCGGGCGGGCGGCGAAGCCGCTTCAGCGGCCCGCGCGTCATCACGATGTCCCAGAAGAAAATGTGAAGCGCGATGCGCAGGAACAGCCGCCGGACCGCGCGGGCCCGCTGCTGGTCGGTCAGGGCGGGCGCCGCCGGGGACTGCGTCGCCTGGGGCATCAGTTGAAGTCCAGGGGCAGGGTGCGCCGCTGGATCATTTCCTTGACCATGGCGATGTCGCCGTCCTGGCGCCGGTCGCGATCATTGAAGGGCACCCTGGCTCGCACCGCGTCGCGCAGAAGCCGGCTGCGGACATGGCAGCCCTCGCCCCGGCGCAGGTCCACCGCCTGCACCAGCGCCAACAGGCAGATGGCGGCCACCGTCTCGGTCAGCTCCAGCACGCGCAGGCTGTCACGGGCAGCGATCGTGCTCATGCTGACCTTGTCCTGGTTGTGGTTCTCGGTGCTGCGGCTGAAGACGCTGGCCGGCATGGTTGCCTTCAACGCTTCCGCGGTCAATGCGGAAGCCGCGATCTGCATGGCCTTGAAGCCGTGGTGCGCCCGGTGCCCGTCGCCGTCCGTGCCCACCAGGTTTTCCGGCAGCCCGTTGCTGGTCGAGGCGGAGCAGAGAAGCGCGAGCTGGCGGTCCAGGAGATCGGCGATGTTGGCCGTGGCGTTCTTCAGGCCATCGGCCACGAAGCAGGCGTGGCCGCCATAGAAGTTGCCGCCGAACAGCGGGTCGCCGGTCTCCGGGTCGATCAGCGGGTTGTCTGAGGCGCCGTTCAGCTCGGTCTCGATCCAGGGCTTCATCCAGTCCAGCGCGTCGATCAGCACCCCCACCACATGGGGGGCGCAGCGGATGGAATAGCGATCCTGCAGCCGGCCCTGGTGCACGGTGCCTTGCCGGTATTCGATGTCCTCGGCGATCCAGGAGGCGCACAGCATCTGGCCGGGATGGGGCTTGGCTGCGAAGATGCGCGGATCGAAATGGGCGGGGTTGCCGCGCGTCACGTCGCTGGCGAGCGCGGTAAGCGCCGCCGCCAGCCGCGCCAGCCAGCGGGCGCGCTCGAAGGCAAGGGCCGTCAGCGCCACCGAGACGCTGGTGCCGTTCATTATGGCGAGGCTTTCCTTGGGCGCCAGAGCGATGGGGGTGATGCCCGCCCCCCGCATGGCCTCGGCCGCCGGAAGAACCTCGCCGCCGCTGTAGACCTCGCGCTCGCCCATGACCACGGCTGCCACATAGGACAGGGGGGTCAGGTCGCCGCTCGCCCCCACCGAGCCTTCGCTCGGGATGGCCGGGAGGATGCGGAGGTCCAGCAGCGCCGCGAGGCGTTCGATCACCTCGAACCGCACGCCGGACCAGCCGGCGGACAGGGAGGCGATGCGCGCCAGCAATACCGCCGCCGCCTCGGTTTGCGAGAACAGCGCACCGGTGCCGCAGCCGTGGAAGCGCACGAGATTGGCAGACAGCTCATCGGTCAGGTGCACCGGCACCTCGGTGACCACCGATTCGCCAAATCCGGTGGTGACGCCGTAGATCCGCTCGCCCGCGGCGATGCGCTGACCCAGCAGGCCGGAGCCGGCCTCGATGCGCTGGCGAAATGCAGCGGAGCCATCCAGCGCGACGCGGCTCGTGCCCTGGGCCACCGCCCAGACATCAGCCGGCGAAAGGCGCTGCGCACCGACGAGGATCACAGGGGTCCGATGAACGTTCATGCGCTTGAATCACTCGATGCGGCACGGCCTCGGGCGCGAGACTAGAGCGCGATCCGGGCAAATTGAACCAGTTTGGTCGGCGAATCGCGCTCAAAATCAGAAAGGGAAAACGCGACATCGGGCGGCCGGGGCCAAGATTGCGTTGCAGTGTGGCGGATGGCGGGGATATCTGTTCAGCTGCGGAAAAACGACGGTGACCCCGAAGGGCCGTCCAAGCCGCAAGATTTGCGATGACTGTCCGGAATGCCAGGGGCTCGCGTTGCAATATTATACCGCCATCATCCTCCATTGCGTTGTCGCCAGATGAATGCCGAACCTTCGCCCTGGTTTCTGGGGGGCGCGACGCGGGGAGGCCGTCGCCTGCGCCTGTTCTGCCTGCCCTTCGCGGGCGGCAATGCCAGCGCCTATACGCAGTGGCAGGCGGCCATCGATCCCGCCATCGAGGTGGTGCCGGTTCAGCTGCCGGGCCATGGCGGGCGGATCCGCGAGGCGCCGCTCCAGGCCATGGACGACATGGCGCAGGGGCTGGCCGATGCGATGGTGCGCCGGCTTGATCTGCCCTATGCCGTGTTCGGCCACAGCATGGGCGCGCTGCTCGCCTTCGAAGCCTTGCGGCGGCTGAGGGAGCGGGGAGCCTTGATGCCGGCGGCGCTGTTCGTCTCGGCACGACGCGCGCCCCACTTGCCGCCGTCCCGTCCGCCGTTGCACGTTCTGTCCGACGCCGAGCTGGTCGGTGAACTGCGCGCCCTGAACGGGACGCCCGACGTGGTGCTGGCGGATCGCGAACTGCTGGACCTGCTGCTACCTGTGATCCGCGCCGATCTCAAGGCGGTTGAAACCTACCGTTTTCGGGAGGCGCAGGCGTTCGATTTCCCCATTCACGCCTTTGGTGGTGCGCGGGATTCGATCGATGAAGAGGATTTGCGGGCCTGGTCGCGATACTCGACCTCCGGGTTCAGCCTGAGGATGTATGCGGGCGATCATTTTTATTTGAATGACCATCGCATGTCCCTGCTGCGGGCCCTGGAATCTTTGTGCCGGATTACGCATGGGGAAGTCCTGTCCTGATCCCTGGCGACGTGTGGATGGCGCCCGCGCCACGGCGTTCGTCCTCCTCATGAAGGCTGGCGCGGGCAGGGTGGACAGAGCCGGTTCGTCAGGAGTGCCGCATGGTAAGGATCGAACGGGCGCGGCGCGATGCGGCCTGCGCATGAGATGTGTCGCTTGACGTCGGCGTGGCCGGTTTGTAGCGTTGCCGCAAGACGATAAAGACTTGAGTTAAAACACATTTTCCTGGGATGGGAAGCCTAGATCGGGGGCGATTTCTTGAACGTCGCCAGCATTTTCGCCCATATGCCCGACGACAGGCCCTGCCTGTTGTTCGACGGCGCGACTCAGTCCTATGCCCATGTCCGGGCCCAGGCTGCCGGCGTGCGCGCACGGCTTCTGGCCGAAGGCATCGGGCGCGGGGACTTCGTGGCGCTGGTGCTGCCAAACGGGCCGGACTTCGTGGCCAGCTACCTCGGCGTGCTGAGCCTGGGGGCCGTGGCGGTCTGCATCAACCCCATGCTCGCGGAAGCCGAAACCGCCTTCATCCTTGCCGACAGCGCGTGCCGGATCGCTGTCGCGGAGGGGGATGTCGCCGCGCGGTTGTCCCTCAGCGGTCTGCCCGTGCTTGATGCCGGCACCGCCGCCACCGGGACGTGGGCGGTGGAGGATGTGGCGGACAACCATCCCGCCGTCGTCGTCTATTCCTCCGGCACCTCGGGCCGCCCCAAGGGGGTGATGCTGTCCCACGGCAACGTGGCGTTCACCGCCCGCTCCAAGGTGCGCTACATGGGCGTCACCGGCGCCGACCGTCTGCTGCTGTTCCTGCCGCTGCATCATTGCTTCGGCCAGAACGCCATCCTCTGGCCCGCCCTCGCCGCCGGCGCCTGCGTGGTGCTCCAGCGGCGGTTCGACCGCGCGGCCGTGCTGCAATCGCTGCGCGCGGATGGCGTAACCATGGTGTTCGGCGTCCCCACTACTTTCCTTGCTCTGGAAGGCCGCATCACTGCGGCCGACGGCCCCCGCGTGCGCTACTGGTTTTCCGCCGCAGCGCCTTTGCCACTGGAGGTGGAGGAGCGCTGGCACCGGCACATGGGCCTGCCCATCCACCAGGGCTACGGCCAGACCGAGTGCTCGCCCTTCGCCACCTACAACCACGCCCACAGCCTGCGGCGCGGGAAGGTCGGCACCGCCATCGACGGGGTGGACCTGCGCATCGTCGATCCGGCCGATGGCCGCGACCTGCCGAAGGGCGAGGCAGGGGAGATCGTGCTGCGCGGCCCCAACGTCATGCTGGGCTACCTGAACCGGCCGGCGGATACCGCGAAGGCCATCCGTCAGGGGTGGCTGCACACCGGCGACATCGGCCGTCTGGATGCCGACGGCTACCTCTCGGTGGAGGACCGGCTGACGGACCTCATCATCATTGGCGGCCGCAACGTCTATCCCGCCGAGGTAGAGAATGCGCTGTATTCCCACCCCGCCGTGGCCGAGGCGGCAGTCTATGGCGTCGCCGACCCGTTCCTCGGCGAGGAGGTCTGGGCCAATGTGGTCCTGAAGCCCGGCGTCAGTATCGGCGCGCAGGAGTTGGAGGCGGTCTGCCGGCGGAGCCTTGCCGCCTACAAGGTGCCCACGGCCATCACCTTCGTGGACGTCCTGCCGCGCAACCCCACGGGCAAGATCCTGAAGCGCGAGTTGCGCGCTGCAGCCGCCCGGCCGGCGGCTCAAGACCTAGGGCGCCGGGTGCGCGGCACGGATCAGGAGGGTTCGGACCTTGAAGCCTGGGTGCGCGACTGGCTCGGCCGCCATCTCAGCCTGTCCCCCGGCGCCATCGAGCGCGACCGCGCCTTCGCCGAATACGGGCTGGATTCGGTTCTGGGTGTCGCTCTGGCGCGTGAGCTTGCCGCGCCGCTCGGGCGGCCCGTGGACCTGACCGTGGTGTGGGAGGCATCGACCCTTGCCGGGTTGCTGGCGCGCCTGCGCGGAACCGCCACCGCCCCGGACGCGGCCTGCTGCCCCGTCCCTGCGACCACATAGCCGGGCCATGGCGGAGCCCCTGACATCGCGCGATGGTCCCCCGGAGGCTTCCCCTTCCTTCCACGGGGCGCCCATCGCCATTGTCGCCGCCGGCTGCCGCTTTCCCGGGGGTGCCGACGATCTGGACGCCTACTGGCGCCTGCTGCGCGAAGGGCGAGACGCGGTGCGCCCCGTGCCCGCCGACCGCTGGGACGTGGACGATCCCGGCGCCGCGCGGGCGTACGCGCGGGACATGGCCAGCCTTGATGACATCGCGGGGTTCGACGCCGGCTTCTTCGGCATCTCCCCGCGGGAGGCGGCGTCCATGGACCCGCAGCATCGCCTGCTGCTGGAAGTGGCGTGGGAGGCTGTGGAGCGCGCCGCCTGGTCGCCGCAGGCTTTGGCCGGATCGAGCACCGGCGTGTTCGTGGGCATCTATTCCGACGATTACACCCAGGAGCGGCTCTATCGCCGCGCCGCGGACCAGATCGACGGCCATGCGGGCCTTGCCATGATGCGCAGCCTCGCTGCCGGCCGCATCGCCTATGCGCTGGATCTTCATGGTCCGGCCATGGCGCTGGATGCGGCCTGCGCCTCGTCCCTGCTCGCCATCCATCTCGCCTGCCGCAGCCTGCGCGCGGGGGAATGCGACCGGGCGCTGGCGGGCGGGGTCAATCTCATCCTGTCGCGCGAGATCACGCTGGGCCTCTGCCAGATGAAGGCGCTCTCGCCTACCGGGCGCTGCCGCACCTTTAGCGCCGATGCCGACGGTTTCGTGCGGGGCGAGGGCTGTGGCGTGGTGGCCCTGCGCCGCCTGGATGACGCAGCGCGCGACGGAGATCCGGTGCTGGCGGTGATCCGGGGCTCGGCGGTGAACCATGATGGGCGCAGCAACGGCATTTCCGCGCCCAACGGTACCGCGCAGCAGGCGGTGATCCGCGCCGCGCTGGCCGATGCCGGCATCCCCGCCCGCTCGGTGGGCTATGTGGAAGCCCACGGCACCGGCACCATGCTGGGCGACCCCATCGAACTGCGCGCGCTGGGCGCGGTCTACGGGGCGGAGCGCGCCGCGCCGCTGCTGGTGGGGTCGGCCAAGACCAATTTCGGCCATCTGGAAGCGGCGGCCGGGGTGGCGGGCTTCCTCAAGGTGGTGCTGGCGCTGCGACATGGGGAAGTGCCGCCCAACCTGCATTTCTCGGCCCCCAACCCCTATGTGCCGTGGGACGCTCTCGGCCTCGCGGTGCCCACCGCGCCTGCGGCTTTCCCGGCCGATGGCCGGATGCGCGGCGCGGTGAGCGCCTTCGGCATGAGCGGCACCAATGCCCATGTGATCCTCGAAGCCGCGCCGGCGCTGGCGGAGGCGCCCGCGCCGCGCCGGTCCGGCTACATCGCCGCCCTGTCCGCCAAGACCGAGACCGCGCTGCGGGCGCTGGCGGCCCGCCACGCGCAGGCCCTCGCGGCGCGGCCTGAGGCCGATCCCGGCGCGGTGGCCCTGACCCTGAATGCCGGGCGCGGCCGCTTCCCCGTCCGGGCCGCCGTGCCGTTTGCGGACCTGGGCGAGCTGGCCGTCGGGCTGGATCACCTGGCGGACATGGCCGTCGCTCCGGCGCGCCGGCCGCAGGTGCTGTTCACCTGCGCCGATGGCACGGACCTGCCCGCCGATAGCGGACGCGCCCTGATGGCGAGCGATCCGGCCTTTGCCGCCGCGGTCGCGGCCTGTGCCGAGGCGGGTTTGCCCTCCGCGCAAGATGGGCCGGCCTTCGTGATGGCCTATGCGCTGGCTGCCCTGTGGCGAAGCTGGGGCCTCGCCCCCGATCGCATTGCCGGGCAGGGCGCCGGCGAGGTGGTCGCCGCCTGCCTCGCGGGCGTCCTCTCGCTGGCGGATTCCGGCGCCCTGTTGCGCGCCCGGCAGGCGGCGCTGGTGCGCACGGACGTGGAGGCGGGCCGGCTCGATTTCATCGCCGCCGTGCGCGGCCTCGCCCTGAAGCCGCCCACGGTGCCGCTGGTCTCGGGCCTGCTCGGCCGCGAAGTCGCAGCCGAGGTCACCAGCCCCGCCTACTGGTGGGCCCAGCTGACGGGCGCACCAGCGCCGGCGGCGGAGGCACCGCCGGACACGTTGGTGATCCCCATCGCGCCATCCGGCGCCGTCTGGGAGGACATCGCCTCGCGTCTTGCGGCTGCGCATCTGGCGGGGCTCGATCCGGACTGGGCCGCGGTAGACGCGCCGCGCCGGCGGCTTTCGCTGCCCACCTATCCGTTCGAGCACGGCAGCTATTTCATCCCGCGTCCCGATTCCGTCTCGGTGAATGGGCCGCGCGGCCTTGCCGGCAGCCGCGTCGACCTCGCCGGACGCGATGAGGTGCGCTTCACCCTCATCCTCGGCGGCGAGCGCCACCGTTTCTTGCTCGACCACCGGTTCGGCGGCCGGGCGACCTTCCCGATGGCTGCCTTCGCCGAGGTCGCGCTCCAGAACGGGCGGGCGGCTCTGGGGGCCGGCACCGGGATCGAGGATCTGGCGATCCTGCGCCCGTTGGTGCTGCCGGACCGGGACGGGGTTGAGCTTCAGGCCGTCGTCGGCGCGGACGGGGCCTGGCAAGTCTTTGCACGCGACGTTGACGGAAGCTGGACCCTTCATGCGACCGCACGGCTCGTGTTGGCGCCTGAGCCGGAAGCGGCGTGGGACGCCGGCCTCGCCGCTCCCGCCAACCCCACGCCGGGTGCCGCCGTCTATGGCGGGCTGACCCAGTTCGGATTCGACTACCGTCCGGCCTTTCGCGGCCTCAAGGACCTCGCAATGGTCGCCGAGGGCGTCATCGCCCATGCGGAGCTGCCGAAGGAAAGCGGAAGCGCCGTCGACTATCTCCTCCACCCCGCGCTGCTGGATGCGTGCCTCGTCGCCTCAAGCGCGATCCTGCCGCAGCTCGGGCCGGGCGTGACCTGGATGCCGAGGGGTATCGGACGGGCGATGGTCTTTGCTCCGGCCGGCGGTGCCGTCACCTCGACGCTCCGCCTCAGGGATGATCCCGCCGCGCGGACTTGCCACGTGGATCTGATGCTGCGCGACGCAGCCGGGCAGCGGGTCGCGCAGCTCGACGGCGTGGCCTTCGCCCGGATCACCCATGGCGCGGAGGTGGAGGACGAAGGCCTCGCCACCCAGCCGGAGCTCCTGCGCCTGCGCTGGCAGCGGGGGAACCTGTCCGCTCCCCCCGTGCCGCGCCTGTTCGCGCTGCTGGGCGACGATCCCGCGCTGGTGCGTAAACTGGCGACTGCGTTGACGGAGCGCGGGCAGATGGTGGCGGATCGTCCCCCCCCATGGGACGCGGGCGCCGATGCCTTCGCCGGCTGGATTTCCGACCTGCGGGCAAGGGCGCCCGACGGCCGCTGCCATCTCGTTTTCCTCGCTACCACGCCGGCCGATCCCGGCGCGGCTGAGGTGCCGACCTCCCACCTTGGCCTGCTGCGGCTCATCCAGGCGGCGGGCCGCTCGGCCCAGCGCGCCACGCTGCGGCTGGATGTGGTGACGCGCGGCACCCAGCGCGTGGCGGGGGAGCCGGTGACCGGCGTGGCAGAGGCAGGCCTGTGGGGGCTGTCGCGGGTGGCGGCGGCGGAATATCCCGACCTCGGCCAGACCCGCATCGATCTCGACCCCGAGGCGGGGGAGGCGGACCTGTCCGATCTCGCCGCCTGCCTCGTCGCTGCGCCGCCGGGTGAGGACCTGGCCCTGCGCCGGGGCGTGTGCTTCGCGGCGCGGCTGGTGGCCGATCGCCCGGTCGAGCCGGAGCATCCCATTGAACTCCCGCAAGTCGACGGCCGCCCGCCCGGCGACGGCGAAGTCATCATCGACGTGGTGGCGAGCGGTCTCAATTTCCGCGACGTGCTCCACGGCATGGGCCTGCTGCCCGACAGCGCCGACAACATGCCCTATGGGCTGGAATGCTCGGGCGTCATCGCCGCCGTGGGGCCCGGCGTCGAGGGTCTCGCCGTGAACATGCCGGTCATGGCCGGCCTCACCGTCGGCAGCCTTGCCGGGCGGGTGCGGGTGCCGGCGGCGTTCGTGGTGCCGAAGCCGGAGAGCCTGTCGTTCCGCGATGCCGCGACCTTGCCGCTGGCCTTCCTCACCGCCCACTACGCCCTCGACCGCCTGGCCGGCCTGAAGCGTGGCGAGCGGGTGCTGATTCATGCGGCGGCGGGCGGCGTCGGGCAGGCGGCGATCCAGGTGGCGCAACGGGCCGGAGCGGAAATCTTCGCGACCGCGAGCCCCGCCAAATGGGGCCATCTGCGCCGCCACGGGGTGACCCACCTGTTCAACTCGCGCACCGCCGACTTCGCCGACGAGATCCGCCGCCTCTCCGGCGGGCGTGGCGTGGATGTGGTGCTGAACAGCCTCTCCGGCGAGGCCATCGCCGAGAGCTTCGCGGCGCTTGCCGATGGCGGCCGCTTCATCGAGATCGGCAAGATGGGCATCTGGAGCGCGGCCGATGTGGCGGCGCTTAACCGCGACATCGCCTATCACCCGTTCGATCTGTGGGATATCAAGCAGGACCAAGGCCTTATTGCGCAGATGATGGGCGAGATGGTCGCCCGCCTCGCCGATGGCACGCTGGTGCCGCTTCGCTCCGAGCTGTTCGCCATCGCCGATGCCGGTGCTGCCTTCCAACACATGGCCCGGGCGCGGCACATGGGCAAGATCGTGCTGTGGCAGGCGGCGGCGCCGGCCGGCGACATGGTGCGGGGCGACGCGACATTCCTCGTCACCGGGGGGCTCGGCGCGCTGGGCCTTCATGCGGCGTCCTGGCTGGTGCGCCACGGCGCGCGCAGCATCGCTTTGGTGGGCCGCAACGCGCCGGGCGAGGCGGCGCGGGAGGCCGTGGAGGCGCTGCGCCGGACCGGGGCGCGGGTGGAGGTCTTCCAGGCGGACGTGGGCGAGCCGGTGGCGGTGGACCACCTGCTGGCGGCTGTGCGGGAAAAAATGCTTCCCCTGCGTGGGCTTATCCATGCCGCCGGGGTGCTCGACGACGCCTTGCTGGTGAACCAGGGCCCGGCGCATTTCGCCAAGGTCCTCGGCCCCAAGCTGCGGGCGGCGTGGCTGCTGCATCGGGCGACCCTCGACGAACCCCTGGAAATGTTCGTTCTCTACGCCTCGGCGTCGGGCCTTCTGGGGCTGCCGGGGCAGGCTAATTACGCCGCCGCCAACACCGCCCTGGACGCCCTCGCCGAGCATCGCGCCAGCCTCGGCCTGCCCGCGCAGGCCATCGACTGGGGGCCGTGGGCGGGGCCGGGAATGGCGCAAACGCTGGATTCTGACGGTATGGGTCGGATCTCGCCCGCGGCCGCTGCAGCGCTGCTGGGGCAGCTCATGGTGCGACGCCCCGGGCATGTGGCGGTGCTGCCCACCGGCTGGCAGGCCGGGCTTGCGAAAGGCCTTGGTCCAACAGGACTTCTGGCGGGATTTGCCGCCGCCGACCCGCCACGGCATGGGGGGCCGGCCACTCCGCCATTCCGCGCCAGGCTGGAGGCGGCGGGGGGCGCGGAACGAGCGCGCCTGCTGCGCGCCCATGTCCGGCAACTCGTTGCCACGGCACTGGAGTTTCCAGCGCCTGAGGCGGTGGATCCGGCGCGGCCGCTGGAGGACATGGGCTTTGATTCCCTCATGAACATGGAACTCAAGGCGGCGCTTGAGCAGGATCTGGGCGTCCTGCTCAAGGCCACCCTGGCCTACGATTATCCGAGCATCGACGCTCTGGTGCGCCACCTCGTCGACGAGGTGCTGGGCTGGCGGGAGGAGGCTCCCGCCAACGCCCCCGCCGCGCCGCAGGACGATGCCGAAAGCGCGCTCCTCGCCGAGCTCAACGCATTGAAATATTGAGGCGAAATCCATGCCCGACCGCACCGCCGGCAGCTCTGCGACCACCACCGAACGGGCGTTGCGCGCGATCCGCGACCTGCGCGCCAAGGTGGATGTGCTTGAGCGCCGGCAGGGCGAGCCGGTGGCCATCGTGGGCATGGGATGCCGCTTTCCTGGCGCCGCAGACCTCTCGGGGTTCTGGGACCTTCTGGTTCGGGGCGAGGACCCCCTTGGCCCGGTGCCGCCGGACCGCTGGAACATTGACAGCCTCTACAATCCCGACCCACAGGCGCGCGGCAGGACGGTGAGCCGCGAGGGCGGCTATCTGCCGAACCTCGACAGGTTCGACGCCGACTTCTTCGGCATCACCCCGCGCGAGGCGCCGTTCATCGATCCGCGCCAGCGGCTGGTGCTGGAAACCGCCTGGGAGGCATTGGAGGATGCCGGCATTCCGGCCGACCGCATCGCCGGCTCCCTCACTTCGGTGGTGGTGGGCACGCTGACCAACGACTACAACCAGCTGATCACGGCGGACGACCGCTGGGTCAGCGCTGCCACCGGCACCGGCACCTCCAATTCCATCATCGCCAATCGGCTGTCCTATGTGCTGGACCTCCACGGCCCGAGCCTCACGGTGGACACCGCCTGCTCGGGCTCGCTCTTGGCGCTGCACCTTGCCTGCCAGACCCTGCGCAATGGCGAGGCGACGCTCGCCCTGTGCGGCGGGGTGGCGGTGAATCTGGTGCCGGCGCCGGACATCTGCTTCTCGCGCATGGGGGCGCTCTCCCCACGCGGGCGCTGCCACACCTTCGATGCCGCCTCCGACGGCATGGCGCGCTCGGAAGGCGCCGGCATGGTGGTGCTGAAGCTGCTGTCGCAGGCTGAGGCCGACGGCGACCGGATCTATGCCCTGATCCGCGCCAGCGCGGTGAACCATGACGGGCGCAGCAACGGCATCGCCGCCCCCAACGGGCAGGCGCAGGAACGGCTGCTGCGCGAGGCCTATGGCAAGGCCGGCATCGCGCCCGGCCGGGTGCAATATGTGGAGGCCCACGGCACCGGCACCATCGTCGGCGACCGCATCGAGCTGCAGGCCCTGGCCAAGGTGCTGGGCACCGATCGCGCACCGGGACACGGCTGCGTGGTGGGCTCGGTGAAGAGCAATATCGGCCACACCGAATCTGCCGCCGGCATCGCCGGCATCATCAAGACCGCGCTGGCGCTGAAGCACCGCCTGCTGCCGGGAAATCTGCATTTCGAGACCCCCCATCCGGCCCTGTCCGAGGCGCCTTTCGCGCTGCAGGTGCGCACCGCCGCAGGATCTTTTCCCGCGCCGGACCAGCCGATCATCGCCGGGGTCAGCGCCTTCTCGTTCGGCGGCGCCAATGTGCATGTGGTGCTGGAGGAGGCGCCGGCGGTCCTCGACCCGCCCACCGTCTCCGCGCCTACCGTCTCCGCATCTGCCGAAGCCGCGACGGCCTATGTGCTGCCCCTGTCGGCGAAATCGCCGGATGCGCTCACGGCTCTGGCCCGGTCCTATGCGGCCTTCCTGCGGGCGCCCGATGCGCCAGCGCTTACCGACATCTGCGCCACCGCTGCCCTGCGCCGTACGCCCCACGCCTTTCGCCTTGCAGTGGCCGCTACCAGCCGGGAGGAGATGGCCGACCGGCTGGAGGCCCATCTCGCCGGCGAGGACGCGCGCCATGTGGTCCCCGGCACCGCCGTCGATGGCGAGGCCGGCATGCCGCTGGCCTTCGTCTTCTCCGGACAGGGCTCCCACTGGCTGGGCATGGGCCGCGACCTCTATGCCGCCGCGCCCGCCTTTCGCGCGGTGATCGACCGGCTGGATGCGCTGGTACGCACCGAGGCCGGCTGGTCCCTCGTAGACGAGATGAACGCGGCGCCGGACGCCTCGCGCCTCGACGACATCGATGTGGTGCAGCCCGCGATCTTCGCCATGCAGGCGGGCCTCGTAGCCCTGTGGCGGGCGCTCGGCGTGGTGCCGGAGGTCGTGATCGGCCAGAGCATGGGCGAGATCCCCGCGGCCTTCGCCGCCGGCATCCTCTCGCTGGAGGATGCGGCGCGGGTCATCCTCGCCCGCAGCCGGCTGCTGCGCACCAAGCGCGGGGCGGGCGCCACCGCCGTTGTGGGCCTGCCGGCGGCGGAGGTGGAAGCCGCGCTGGCGCCGCAGGCCGACCGGCTCGCCGTGGCCGGCGTCACCAGCTTCGCCTCCACCCTCATCGCCGGGGATGGCGATGCGCTCAAAGCCTATCTGGCGGAGCTGGAGGCAGCGGGCATCTTCGCCCGGCTTTTGGAGAATGTGGACGTGCCGGCCCACAGCCCGGCCATGGACAGCCTGCGCCCGGCGCTGGAAAAAGCCCTCGCCGGAATAGCGCCCCAGTCGGCGCAGGTGCGGTTCCTCTCCACGGTGACGCTGAAGGACGAGCCCGGCCCGAACCTTGATGCCGCCTATTGGAGCCGCAACCTGCGCGAGCCCTTCCGCGTCGCCGATGCGGTGGCCAGGCTCTCCCTCGAGCGGGCGCATCTGTTCCTCGAAATCAGCCCCCATCCGGTGCTGGTGGGGGCGCTGCGCCAGATCCTCCAGCATGTGGGCGCGGACGGCGTCGCGCTGGGCAGCCTGACGCGGGAGGGGGACGGCGCGCTGGATCTCGCCACCGCGCTCGGCGGGCTGTGGGCCAACGGTTTGGCGGTGGACTGGGGTCGCGTGCTGCCCGCGGGGCGCTGCGTGTCGCTGCCGGCCTATCCCTGGCAGCGCGTACATTTCTGGGTGGACCAGATCGCCGCCACCACCGGCGGTTCGGCCGGCGCGCGCAAGGCGGGCAGCCATCCTTTGCTCGGCGCGCCGTTCGCGGCGGCGCAGGGCGGCGCGCACTTCTGGGATGGGGAGATCGACAGTTCGAGCCTGCCGTGGCTGCGCGACCATGCCCTCTCCGGCGTGCCCGTCTTGCCCGGCGCGGCCTATCTGGAGATGGCGCTGACGGCCGTGCGAGAGGCGTTGCCGAGGCAGGCTCTGGTGCTGGAAGATGCCCGCTTCGAGAAGATGCTGCTGTTGCCCGAGGGCGAGGCGCGCCGCCTGCAGGTGACGCTGACCCGCACCGGCGGCGATGGCGCTGAGGTGGCGGTGCTGAGCCGACCTGTTCAGGGCGAGGATGACTGGACCCTGCATGCGCGCATCGGCGTGCGCCGCTCTGGCCCCGAGGCGCCGGCCGGCCCCGTGCCGGTGGTGGATGAGGCCGCCGAGCCCGTCGATCTCGCCGGCTTCTACCGCCAGTTTGCTGCCGGGGGGCTCGATTATGGCCCGGCTTTCCGGGGCGTGCGGACGCTGCGGGCCGGCGCCACCGATGCGTGGGCGGAAGTGGCGCTGCCGGAGGGCCTGTCCGACACCGCCTTCGGGCTCCATCCGGCGCTGCTGGACGGGGCGTTCCAGGTGGTGGCTGCCATCGGGACCGAGGGGGACGGCGCGCGGCCGGTCTACCTGCCGCAGGGGGTGGGCAGGCTGGCGCAGCTTGCGGCGGTGCCGGCGCGGGTCTTCGTCCATGCACGGCTGGTATCAGATGCGGTGCCCGGCGCGCCGCGCCTTGCCGCCGACCTCACCCTGAGCGATGCGGACGGCACAGTGGTGGCGCGCGTCACCGGCCTTGCCCTGCGCCGGGTGGACGAGATGCGGCCGCGGGCCAGCGCGTCCCTGCGCGACAGCCTCTATCATCTGGAATGGCACGAACGCACGCGCGCGTCACACACAGCGTCGGCCGATGCCGCCGGCCTGTGGCTGCTTTCAGGGGTGCCGGGCGCCGTGGCCGACAGCCTCGCCGCGACCCTGCGCCAGCGGGGCGGGGAGGTGCGCCTGCTCGCGCCCTGCGCGGATCTGGCGGCCGACATCGCCGCGGCCGGTGCCGCCCTGCGCGGCGTGGTGCTGCTGGAAGACGGGGCGGGCGGCACGGATGTGCCGGAGGCCGTGTTCGAGGCGGTGGCGGGGCGCGCGCTTCCGGCGGTGAAGGCGCTGGCGGAAGGGGCGGGAGGGGCGCGTCTGTTCATCGTCACCCATGGGGCAATCGCCTGCGATGGGGCGGACCCGGCGCCCGATCTGGTGGCAGCGCCGCTTTGGGGCTTCGGCCGGGTGGTGGGCCTCGAGCATGCGGAAATCTGGGGGGCGCAGATCGATCTTGATCCCGCCGACCCCGCCGGCTCCTGCGTGGAGGCGGCCGACGAGATGCTGGATCTTGGCGCCGACCGGGATATCGCCGACCGGGAAATCGCATTGCGCGCCGGCCGGCGGCGGGTGGGCCGGCTCGCCCGCCTGCCGAAGCCAGATATTGCCGCCGGCCCGGTGCTGCTGCGGCCGGATGCGAGCTATCTGGTCACCGGCGGCCTCACCGGACTTGGCCTTGAGACTGCGCGCTTCCTGGTGGCGCGGGGCGCCCGGCGGCTGATCCTCATCGGCCGCACGGTCCTGCCGCCGCGCGCGGACTGGGCGGCGCTGCCCGGCGAAAGCGAGGCCGGCCGGCGCGTCGCCGCCGTGCGGGGGCTGGAACAGCTGGGCGCTTCCGTGCGGGTGGAGGCGTTCGACGTGGCGGATGAGGCGCGCCTCGCCGCCTTCCTCGCCGCCTATCGGGCCGAGGCGCACCCGCCCATCCGCGGCGTGGTGCATGCGGCGGGGGTGATCCAGGACGCCCTGCTGCTGCGCATGACCGGCGAAGACATTGCCGCCGTGATGCGGCCCAAGGTGGCTGGCGCCCTCGCGCTCCACCGGCAGACGGGAGATCTGCCGCTCGATCATTTCGTGCTGTTCTCCTCCGCCTCCTCGGTGTTGGGGCAGGTGGGGCAGGCCGGCTATGGCGCCGCCAACGCCTTCGAGGATGCGCTGGCCGCTCACCGCCGCGCAGCGGGCCTGCCGGCCACCGCCATCAATTGGGGGCCGTGGGCGGACATCGGCCTGTTCGCGCGCCTTGGCCTTGCCGACCGGGCCGGGCTGTCGGGCGTGGAGCCCATCGCGCCGGAACAGGGCATGGCGGCCCTCGACCACCTCGTGGCCCGGGGGGAGACGCAGGCGCTGGTGCTGAACGCCGACTGGGCGCAGGTGCCGGCCTCGGCGCGGCTGGAGCTGGTTCAGGCGGCGGCCGCGCCCGATACCCCCTCCACGAGCGCCGGCATCGCCGACTTGCTGCTGATGGCGCCGGCCGAACGCAAGGCGGAGCTGCGCGCGCGCCTCGGCGCTATCGTCGCCGCCGTGCTGCGCTTCGATGCGGACAAGCTCGACCACCGGCGGGCGCTGACCACCTTGGGCATGGATTCCATCATGGCGGTGGAAATCCGCAACCGCGTCAGGCGCCAGTTCGACCTGACGCCCAGCATCGTGGACCTGTTCACCGGTTCGGTGGCGCGCCTTGCCGACTGGCTGGACGGGGAGCTCGCCGCCGACGATCGCCTCAAGGCCCTGCTGGACGAGATCGAGGACCTGCCGGAAGCGGAAGTCGAGGCGCTGCTCGCGTCCGGGCAGAAGGTGGCCTGATCCATGAACATCGAAGAGCGCCTCGCCCAATTGTCTCCCCAGCAGCGCGAACTGCTGGCGCGCCGGCTCGGGCAGCGGACGCAGGCCCCGGCCGCGCCGCGCATCCCGCCCCAGCCGCGCGACGGGCGGGGCTTTCCCCTATCATTCGCGCAGGAGCGGCTGTGGTTCGAGCACCAGATCGACCCTTCGAGCCCGGCCTATAACGAGGCGGTGGTGCTGCGCGTGCGCGGTCCGCTCCGGCTCGACTTCATCGGCGCGGCCATCGACGAGCTGATCGCCCGGCACGAGATTTTGCGCACCGGCATCGTGCCGGCAGCGGCGCCGGCGGAGCAGGTCATCGCCCCGCCGGCGCCGCTGCCGCTGGAGCGGCGCGATCTTGCGGGGCAGGGCCAAGAGGGGCTGGACGCGGCCATCCGCGAGGTGATCCGCCGCCCGTTCACGCTTGCCACGCCGCCGCTGCTGCGGCTCTGCGCGCTTGAGTTGGGGCCGGATGAGCAGGTGCTGGTGTTCGTGGTCCACCACATCGTGCTCGACGGCTGGTCAGCCGCCGGCCTGTTCCGCGAGATCTTCGCCGTCTATGGCGCCCGCCAGCGCGGGGAGCGCCTGCCGGCCCCCGCGCCGCAGGTGCAATATGCCGATTATGCGGTGTGGGAGCGCGCGCGCTTCGCCGCCGGCGCGCTGGATGCCGAGCGCGACTACTGGACGGGGACGCTGGCGGATGCCCCGCCGCCCCCCGCCCTGCCGCTGGACCGGCCACGCCCGGCCTTGCGCGGCACCGCAGGCGGGCGCGTGGTTTTTCGCTGCGATGCGGACTTGAGCGCGGCGCTGCGCGCGCTGGCCCAGAGCTGCGAGACCACTTTATTCGCGACGCTGGCGGCGGCCTACGGCGTGCTCTTGTCGCGCCACGGCGGCACCGACGACGTGCTCCTTGCCGTGCCCTCGACCACCCGCGACCTGCCCGAGCTGGAAAGCGCGGTGGGCCTGTTCATCAACACGCTGGTGCTGCGCCTGAGGCTGGACGCGCAAGCCTCGTTCCGCGCTGCGCTGGGCGCTGTGAGCGCGGCGGCGACCGGCGCGCGGGCGCACCAGCTTTATCCCCACGAGCGGCTGGTGGAGCATCTGCGCCGGGAACGGGATCTGGGGCCGGTGCCGCTCACAGCGCTCATGTTCGACGTGCAGAAGCTGCCGGCGGGCATCGCGCCGGCGGGGCTCTCCGTCGAGTATCTGGACGTGGACCCCGGCACCAGCAAGTTCGATCTCGGCCTCTCCATCAAGGATGACGGCGCCGGGCTGGTGGGCACCTTCGAGTATTCAGCCGACCTGTTCGACCGCCAGACCGTGGAGGCCATGGCGCGGCAGTTCCAGGCTCTGCTGGCGGACATCGCCGCCCGGCCTGATGCGGCGCTGGCCGACCTTGCCCTTATGTCGGATGAGGAGGCGCGGGAGGCGCTGGCCGCCGGCCTCGGGCCACGGCTGGAGATCGGCCCGGAGCGGCGGCTCCATGTGCTCTTCGCCGCCGTGGCCGCGCGCCAGCCGGAGGCGATTGCGGTCACCTGCGGGGCGGACAGCCTCACCTATGCCGAACTGGACGCCGCCGCCAACCGGCTGGCCCATCGCCTCATCAGCCTCGGCGCCGGGCCGGGGCAGGCGGTGGCGCTGCGGCTTCAGCGCTCGGTGGGGCTGATCATCGGCCTCGTCGGCATCCTGAAGGCCGGGGCGGCCTATGTGCCGCTGGATCCCCACTGGCCGACGGCGCGGCAGGCGGAGATCCTGGCCCAAAGCGGCGCCCGCATCGCCGTGGCGCATGCGGTGGATGGCGCGCTGGGTGAGGGGATCGCCCTGTGCGACCCCGCCATTGCCCATGAGCCTTCCACGGTGCCTTCCACGGTGCCGGAGATCGCCGTGGGGCCGGATGACCCGGCCTATATCCTCCACACCTCCGGCTCCACGGGGCGTCCGCGCGGGGTGGTGGTGCCCCACGGTGCGGTGGTGAACCTGTTCCACGCGCTTCATGCCAGCGTCCATGCCGGCCTCGGCGACGGGCCGCTGCGGGTGGCGATGAACGGGCCGGTGGTGTTCGACACCTCGGTCAAGCAGATCATCCAGCTGCTCGGTGGCCACACGCTGGACGTGATCCCCGATGCGGCGCGGGAGGACCCGGCCGCGCTGGTCGCCTATCTGCGCGACCACGCCATCGACGTGCTGGACGTGACGCCCACCCACCTCTCCATGCTGCTGGCCGAGGGCCTGCTGTCGCCCGGCCACGCGCGGCCGAAGGCGGTGCTGGTGGGCGGCGAGCCCATCGACGGGGCCTTGTGGGCGCAGCTTGCGGCGCAGTCCGACGTGCGTTTCTTCAACCTCTACGGGCCGACGGAATGCACCGTCGATGCCACCGCCGCCCTGATTGCCGGCCCCGTGCCCCACATGGGCCGGGCGTTGGCGAACGTGCGCACCTATGTGCTGGATGATGCCGGCCGCCCTGTGCCGCAGGGCATGGCGGGGGAGCTTTTCATCGGCGGCGCCGGGGTGGCGCGGGGCTATCTGGGCGAACCGGAGCTGACCGCCCGGCGCTTCGTTGCGCTGCCGTTCGACAACGGGCCGGTCTATCGCACCGGCGATCTCGTGCGCCGCCGGGCCGATGGCTCGCTTGTCTTCCTCGGCCGGGCCGACGCGCAGGTGAAATTGCGCGGCTATCGCATCGAGCCGGGGGAGATCGCCGCCGCGCTGAAGGCGGTGGAGGGCGTGCGCGATGCCGCCGTGGTGCTCCACGGGGCGGGCGCGATGCAGCGCTTGGTGGCCTATGTGGTGGCCGATCCCGCCCGCGCGCCGCTGGTGAACGGCGCGCCGCGCCATGTGCTGCCCAATGGCCTTGCGGTGGCGCATCTCAACCGCAACGAGACCGACTTCCTCTACGAGGAAATGTTCGAGCTGGAAGCCTATTTCCGCCACGGGGTGGAGCTGCGCGCCGGCGATACGGTGTTCGACGTTGGGGCCAATATCGGCCTCTTCACGCTGGCGGCCCATCTCGCCGCGCCCGACGTGCGGGTGCATGCCTTTGAGCCCAACCCCACGGTCTGCGCGCTGGCGCGGGCCAACGCGGCGCTTTATGGCGTTGCCGCCACCGTTCACAACACGGGGCTCGCCGCCGCGCCGGGGCAGGCCGCTTTCACCTTCTATCCCGGCTTCTCCTTCCTCTCCGGCCTTCACGCCGACCGGGCGGCGGATGCGGACGTGGTGCGCTCCTTCGTGCGCAAGCACGATGGCGAGGGCGGTGAGGGCTTCGCCCCGGCCCTGCTGGAGGAATTGCTGGAGGACCGCCTCGCCAGCCGCACCCTCGATGTGGCGCTGGACACCCTCTCGGATGTCATGGCGCGGGAGGGGGTGGAGACGATCGACCTCCTGAAGATCAATGTGGAGAAGAGCGAGGCTGAGGTCCTCGCCGGCATCCGCGCCGAAGACTGGCCGAAGATCCGGCAGGTGGCGCTGGAACTCCACGACATGGACGGGCGGCTCGACGCCGTGGTGGCGCTCTTGAAGGCGCAGGGCTTCACCGTGACCGTGGAGCAGGACTGGCGGCTGGAGGAGAGCGTCAAGAGCAACTACTACCTCTACGCCCATCGCGGGCTGCGCCCCGGCTCCCGCCCGCCCCGCGCCGCCATCCCGCCCGTGCTCGATGCCGAAGGCCTGCGCGTGGCGCTGGCCGGCCGCCTGCCGGACTACATGGTGCCGGCGGACATCATCTTCCTTGATGCGCTGCCCCTGACCCCCAACGGCAAGCTCGATACGCGCGCGCTGCCCGCGCCCACTGCTCCCGCCGCGCCGGAAGCCGCCGCCCCGCGCACCGAGACCGAGCGGCGCCTCGCCACCCTGTGGGCCGAGGTGCTGCAGCGCGAGGCCGTGGGCATCCATGATGACTTCTTCCGCATCGGCGGGCATTCGCTGCTGGCCACCCTGCTGATGGCGCAGCTGCGCGCCCGCTTCGACGTGGCGCTGCCGCTGCGCGCTTTGTTCGAAGCGCCCACGGTGGCGCGGCTCGCCGCGCGCATCGATGCCGAGCCCCAGGCGGAGGGCGGGGCGGATGCCGCCGTTGGCCTGCCGCAGCTGACGCCGGACCCGGCGGCGTGGCACGAGCCGTTCCCGCTCACCCCCATCCAGGAAGCCTATTGGATGGGGCGCACCGCCACCTTCGAGCTGGGGCAGGCGGCGACCCAGATCTATCTGGAGCTGGAGCAGGTCGGCTGGGACCTGCCGCGGATCGAGGCGGCGTGGAACCGGCTGGTGAAGCGCCACGACATGCTGCGCGCGATCATCCTCAGTGAGGAGCGCCAGCAGGTGCTGGCGGAGGTGCCCTATTATTCCATCGCGGTCGAGGATTTGCGGGGCCGCCCCGCCGACGCGGTGGAGCGCCATCTTGCAGAGGTGCGCGCCGCCATGAGCGGGCAGACCCTGCCGGCCGATCGCTGGCCCCTGTTCCAGATCCGCGCCACCCTCATGGATGGCGGCCGGGTGCGCCTGCATGTGGGCGTGGACGCGCTGATCGCGGATGCCGCCAGTCTGTTCCTGCTGTTCGACGAGTGGCGCCGGAGTTACGAGGCGGACGGCGACACCCGCCCGCCGCTCGCCATCGGCTTCCGCGACTATGTGCTGGCCGAGCGCGGCCTGCACCAGGGCGCGCTCTACCAGGCCGCGCAGCGCTACTGGTTCGACCGGCTGGACACCCTGCCGCCGGCGCCGGACCTGCCGGTGGACCGGGCGGCGGCGGCCGCGCTGGACAAGCCCCATTTCGTGCGCCGCACCCGCCGGCTCTCCCCCGCCCAGTGGCAGGCTTTGAAGGACCGCGCCGCCACGGCCGGGCTGACGCCCTCGCTGGTGCTCATCGCCGCCTATGCGCAGGCGCTTGCCAACTGGAGCGCCAGCCCGCGCTTCACCTTGAACCTCACCACCTTCAACCGCCTGCCGCTGCACCCCGACGTGACCGGCCTGATGGGCGACTTCACCACCCTCACCTTGCTGGAAGCGGACCACAGCCAGCCGGCCTCCTTCCTCGATCGCGCACGAGCGCTGCAGGCCCGGCTGTGGGACGATCTGGAGCATCGCACCATCAGCGGCATCGACGTGCTGCGCGCGCTCGCCCAGCGTCGCCGCAGCGGCGTGTCGGCGCTGATGCCGGTGGTGTTCACCAGCGCCCTCGACATCGACCCCGCCGGCCAGAAGGCCCAGCGCTTCGGCGAGGTGGTGGAGAGCGTGTCGCAGACCCCGCAGGTCTGGCTCGACCATCAGGTGATGGAGTGGAACGGCACGCTGGTGCTGAACTGGGATGCGGTGGAGGCGATCTTCCCGCCCTGCCTGCTGGATGATTTCGCCACCGCCCACGGCGATCTGGTGGAGCGCCTCGCCACCTCCGACAGCGCGTGGAGCGAAGCGCAGGGCAGCCTTGCCCCCGCCGCGCAGATCGCCCGCCGCGCCGCCGTCAACCGGACCCGGGAGGATTTCCCGCCGCGCCGGCTGGAAGACGCCTTCCTGACCCACGCTGCCGCTTCTCCCGAAGCCGTGGCCCTCCTCACCAGCCGCCGCGCCGTGACCTATGGCGAACTCAACCGGCGCGCGGCCGAGATCGCCAGCCTGTTGCGGGCGCGGGGCGAAGGGCCGGGCCGCCTCGTCGCGGTGGTCATGCGCAAGGACTGGGAGCAGGTGGCCGCCGTGCTCGGCATCCTCATGGCGGGGGCGGCCTATCTGCCGGTGGACCCGGACCTGCCCAGCGAGCGCCGGGCCTATCTGCTCGCCCATTGCGATGTCACCACCGCCCTCACCCAGTCCGCCGTTGATGGGGCGCTGGACTGGCCGGACGGCATCGCGCGCATCGCCGTGGACCTGCTGGAGGGGACGGGCGGGGCGAGTGCCGATATCGGCCTGTTTTTCCTCGATGATCTGGCTTACGTGCTCTTCACCTCCGGCTCCACCGGGGTGCCGAAGGGGGTGATGATCAGCCAGCGGGCCATCGCCAATTCCATCGCCGACTTCACCCGCCGCTACGGCTTCACCCCGCGCGACCGCACGCTTGGCCTTTCGGCGCTGGGCTTCGACCTTTCGGTGTTCGACATCTTCTGCCCGCTGTCCGCCGGCGGCGCCATCGTGCTGCCGGACGCCGACAAGCTGCGCGATCCCGAGCATTGGGCGGACCTTGCCCGCCGCCATAACGTCACGGTCTGGCAATCGGTGCCGGTGCTGATGCAGATGATGGTGGAGGCGCTGGAGCCGCGCCGCGAGCTGTGGCCAGCATCCCTGCGCTGTGTGGTCATGAGCGGGGACTGGATCCCGGTGTCCCTGCCCGACCGCATCCGCGCCTTCGATCCCGCCATCGCCCTCCACGGCCAGGGCGGGGCGACGGAAACCTCCATCAATGCGGTGGTCTATCCCATCGGGGCGGTGGACCCGGCGTGGCGCTCCATTCCCTATGGCAAGCCCTTCGCCAACCAGACCGCTCATATCCTCAACGCTTTGCTGGAGCCCGCGCCCGACTACGTGCCCGGCGAGCTCTACATCGGCGGCACCGGCCTTGCGGACGGCTACTGGAAGGACGAGGCAAAGACGCGCGCCGCCTTCATCCGCCATCCCCGCACCGGAGAGCGGCTGTACCGCACCGGCGATTACGGGCGCTTCCTGCCCGATGGCAACATCGAGTTCCTCGGCCGGCGCGACACCCAGATCAAGGTGAACGGCCACCGCATCGAGCTGGGCGAGATCGAGGCCATCCTGGCGCAGCATCCGGGCGTGGAACACGCCGTGGCGGCGGCGCCGGCGGATGCCCTCGGCCATCGCCGGCTGGTGGCCTATGTGGTGCTCAAGCCCCGGCCGGAGGCCGAACAGGAACCGGGCGGGGACCTGAGCACGGACAATGTGCTCGCCGATCCCATGGCGCGGGTCGCTTTCAAGCTCGACCGCCACGGCCTGCGCGCGCCCGCGCCTGACGCGGAAACCGTGGCGCTGCCCGGCGGCAGCTTCGATGCGGCGCGCCGCGCGGCCTGGCTGGCGCGCCAGAGCTTCCGCCATTTCGAGGGCGAGGGCGTCACCATGGAACGCCTCGGCGCGCTTCTGGGCGCGTTGCAGGAGCTGCCCATGGAGGGCGCGCCGCTGCCGAAGTTCCGCTATCCATCGGCCGGCAGCCTCTATCCGGTGCAGGCCTATGTGGTGGCAAAGCCCGGCCGCGTCGCCGGCCTCGCGGGCGGGGCCTATTATTATGACCCGAGCCACCATCGCCTCGTCGCGGTGGGGCCGGGGGCGGAGATGACACCGCTTTACCCGGGCCCCAACCGCCCGCTGGTGGAGGCCTCGGCCTTCTCCCTCGTGCTGGTGGGGCGGCGGGCGGCGGTGGAGCCCATGTATGGCCCGCTGTGGCGCGACTTCTGCCTGCTGGAGGCCGGCTACATGGGCCAGCTCCTGTCATCCGCCGCGCCCGAGCACAAGCTCGGCCTGTGCCCGCTGGGCTTCCTCGCCGAGGGGCCGGCCCGCGCCCTGCTCGGGCTCGAAGAGGCGGACGTGGTGCTGCACAGCTTCGCCGGCGGGGCCATCACCGAGACCCAACTGGAAAGCTGGTCCCCGGAGGAGGTGCCGCAGCAGCCAAGCCCGGTGGACGAATTGCGCGCTTACCTGCGCCGCAAGCTGCCCGACTACATGCTGCCGTCGAGCGTCATCCTGCTCGATACCCTGCCCTTGAGCGCCAACGGCAAGGTGGACCGCGACGCCCTCCCGTCCCCCGACGCCGTCCTGCCCGCTGCGGATGCGGGCGCGGCGCCGGCCACCGACGTGGAGAAGACCATCGCCGAAGTGGTGGAGGCTGTATTGCAGTTGCCGGCGCTGGGGCTCGACAGCAACTTCTTCGACCTCGGCGCCAATTCGGTGCATCTGGTGCAGATCCACCGCCGGCTCCAGGAGCAGCTGGCGCGCACCTTCCCGCTGGTGGACCTGTTCCAGAACCCCTCCATCCGCCGCCTCGCGCTGTTCCTCGACGGCGGCGCGGCGGCGCTTGAAACCGACGACATCGTCGCGCGTGTGGAACGCGCCAAGCAGGACCGCGCGAGACGGCTCGCCCGCCGGCGCACCGGCGGCAATTCGACAGAAGCGGAAGCGGCATCATGAGCAACGCGCCCGTCACCCCAGCTCTGGACGGCATCGCCATCATCGGCATGAGCGGCCGGTTTCCCGGCAGCGGCGACATCGCCGCCTTCTGGCGCGCGCTGCTGGAGGGCCGCGAATGCATCACCCGCTTCACCGATGAAGAGCTTCTGGAGGCGGGCATTCCCGCCGCCGTGCTGCGCCAGCCCAATTATGTGAAGGCCGGCTCCTATCTCGACGCCATCGACCAGTTCGACGCCGCCTTCTTCGGCATCAGCCCGCGCGAGGTGGAGCTGATGGATCCGCAGCAGCGCCTGTTCCTGGAGCATGCGTGGCTGGCGCTGGAAGACGCCGGCATCGTGCCCGAGCGCTTTGCCGGCGAGATCGCGGTGTTCGGCGGCGCCAGCTTCTCCACCTACGGCCTGCTGCACCTGCGCGCCGAGATCGGCTCGGTGGGCAGCCTTGAGACCGTGCTGGGCAACGACAAGGATTATCTGGCCACCCGCGTCTCCTACAAGCTGGGCCTGAGGGGGCCGAGCGTGAGCGTGCAGACCGCCTGCTCCACCTCCCTCACCGCCGTCGCCATGGCCTGCGACAGCCTGCTCAACCTGCAGGCGGACGTGGCACTGGCGGGCGGGGTCACGGTGAAGCTGCCGCTGAAAAGCGGATACCTGTTCGAGGATGGCAGCATCCTGTCGCCGGACGGCCATTGCCGGGCGTTCGACGCCAAAGCGCGGGGCACCATCTTCGGCAGCGGCGTGGGTGTGGTGGCGCTGAAGCGGCTGGAGGATGCGGTGGCTGATGGCGATCCCATCCACGCCGTGATCCGCGGCTGGGGCGTCAACAATGACGGCGACCACAAGGTGGGCTTCTCCGCCCCCAGCGTGGACGGGCAGGCCCGCGTCATCGCCACCGCGCTGGCGCAGGCCGGCATCTCGCCCGACACCATCTCCTATGTGGAGGCCCACGGCACCGGCACGCCGCTGGGCGACCCCATAGAGGTGCGGGCGCTCACCCGCGCCTATGGCTCGGGGGCACGGCGCGCCGACAAGTGCGGCATCGGCTCGGTGAAGACCAATGTGGGGCATCTGGAATCGGCGGCGGGCATCACCGGCCTCATCAAGGCGGCGCTGGCGGTGAAGCACGGGGTGATCCCGCCGAGCCTGAATTTCGAGACGCCCAATCCCGAGATCGACTTTCCCGCCACCCCGTTCCGGGTGGTGGACCAGCTGACGCCATGGCCGGCAGAAGGCCATCCCCGCCGCGCCGGGGTGAATTCCTTCGGCATGGGCGGCACCAATGTGCACATGGTGCTGGAGCAGGCCCCCGCCGTGCCGGCGGTCGCTCCGCAGGTGGAGCGGCCGGAGCATCTAATCGTCCTCTCCGCTCGCAGCGCGGCCGCCTTGCGCGATCTGGCGCGGTCCTATGCCGGGGCCGTGGCGGAGGCGGGCGCCGGGCAACTGGGAGATATGGCTTTCACCGCCGCCACCGCGCGGCGGCATTTTCCGCACCGGCTGGCGGTGACGGCCCGCGCGGCGGAGGAACTGGCAGCGCAGCTTGTCGCCTTCGCCGATGGCGGCGCTCCGGACCTCTCCGGCGAGGCGGCGGCGGTGGCGCCCGAGGTCGCCTTCCTGTTCTCGGGGCAGGGCTCCCAATATGCCGGCATGGGCCGCGTGCTCTATGAGGCATCGCCGCGCTTCCGCCGCACGCTGGATCGATGCGACGCCGTCCTCCGCCCGCTCATGGACCGGCCGTTGCTCAGCGTGCTGTTCCCGGCGCCGGGGGATGAAGGGCTGATCGACGAGACCATCTACACCCAGCCGGCCCTGTTCAGCCTCGGCTATGCGCTGGGGGACCTGTGGCGCTCATGGGGCGTGAAGCCCTCGGTGATGCTGGGCCACAGCGTGGGCGAGTATGCCGCCGCGACGCTCGCCGGCGTGTTCACGCTGGAGGAGGGGCTGAAGCTCATCGCCGCCCGTGGCCGCCTCATGCAGGCGCTGCCCCGCGACGGGGTGATGATGACGATCTTCGCCGCCGAGGCCGAGGTGGCGGCGGCGGTGGCGCCTTACGCTGCCGATGTCTCCATCGCCGCCGTCAACGCCCCGCGCAGCACGGTGATCTCCGGCCGGCGGGCGGCGGTGGAGGCCATCGCCGCCGGCTTCGAGGCCAAGGGCGTGAAGGCGCGGGCGCTCACCACGTCCCATGCGTTTCACTCCCCCCTCATGCAGCCCATGATGGCGGCGTTCCGCGCGCTGGCGGAAAGCGTCGCCTATGGCGCGCCGGACATTCCCATCCTGTCCAACCTCACCGGCCGGCTGGAGACCAGTGCGCTGGCGAGCGCGGACTATTGGTGCCGCCACGTGCTGGCGCCGGTGCGCTTCCTCGATGGCATCAGCGCCGCCGCCGCGCGGGGCATCAGCCTGTTCGTGGAGATCGGGCCGCGCCCGGTTTTGTGCGCGCTCGGCCGCGAGACGCTGGATGGGGCGCCCGGCGCGGACGGGCGGCAGTGGCTGGCCAGCCTGCGCCGGCCCGGCACCGACTGGCGCACGCTGCTCGACAGCCTCGGCCGGCTGCATCTGGCCGGCGTGGAGATCGACTGGGCCGGGTTTGATGCGGACTATGCGCGCCGCCGGGTGCGGCTGCCGGGCTATGCCTTCCAGCGCCGCAGCTTCTGGGCCGCGCCCCGCGCCGGCGGGACGGCTGGCGGCAAGGTGCGCGGCGTCGCCACCGGCGCCGACCATCCACTGCTGGGCCAAAGGCTGCGACAGGCCGGTACCAAAGAGGTGCGGTTCGAGGCGGCGCTGAACGCGACCGATCCCGCCTTCCTCACCGACCATCGGGTGTTCGACGCGGTGGTGCTGCCGGCCACCGGCTATCTGGAAATGGCGCTGGCTGGCGGCGCTCACCTGTTCGCCACCGACGAACTGACGCTGGAGGATATCTCCTTCAAGCAGGTGATGACCCTGCCGGACACCGGCGAGCGCATCGTGCAGGCGGTGTTCGTGCCCGCTTCCGGGAAGGCCTATTCTTTCGAGATCTTCAGCGGCGATGCGGCTGGGAACGAGTGGACGCTCCACTGTTCCGGCACCGTGAAGCCGGCGGAGGATGACACCGACCTGCCCGCCGATGACGAGACACTGGACGCGGCCCGCCGCCGCTGCGACGCGCCGGTGCCGGTGGCCTCGGTCTACGAGAATTATCTCAAGCGCGGGCTGGCCTACGGACCGGCCTTCCGTGGCATCGCCGATCTGGCCGCCGGGGAGGGAGAGACGCTGGCCCATATCGTTCTGCCCGACGCGGCGCGGGACGGGGCCGATGCCTATCGCCTGCATCCGGCGCTGATGGATGCCTGCTTCCAGGCGCTGGGCGCCGCCTTCGGCGCCATGAATGACGCCGACACCTACCTGCCAGTGAGCCTCGACCGCCTCACCGTGCGCGGCCTCGTGCCGGGCGACATCTTCAGCCATTCCCGCCTGCACGGCGGGGAAGGGGAAGGCGTCGCCGACCATGTCTCCACCCTGCGCCTGTTCGACGCGCAGGGCGCGGTGGCGGCGGAGGCGGCGGGGCTGAAGTCGCGCCGCATCACCCGCGACGTGGTGCTGCCGCAGGATGCCGGCGGCATCGACACCTGGCTCTATGACCTCGCCTGGGAGTCGGCTGAAACCCCTTCGGGCGTCGAGGGGCCGGGGGCGGGGCCGTGGGTTCTCCTCGGCGGCGATGGGCTGGCGCGTGCCATCGCCGCTCGGCTGTACATGCTGGGATGGTCCGCGCTGCTTCTGCCGGCAGGGGAGGTGGGCCGCCTGCCGGAGCTCCTCGCTACCGGCGCCCTTGCCGGCCTTGTGGATCTCAGGGCGCTCGCTTCAAGCGATATCCCTCTCCCCGATGCCGCCCAGCGCGCGAGCGCGGACCTGCTGGCGCTGATACAGGCCATGATCGCCGCCGGGCGCACCCGTGATCTGCCGCTGGTCGTGCTCACGCGTGGCGCCCAGGGCGGTGTCGTGCCCGACGAGGCGCCGGCCGGGGAGGGCGTTGTCGAGGGGGGCGTTGCCGAGGGTCTGGCCGCCGCCCCGCTCTGGGGCCTGGTGCGCACCGTGTGGCACGAATATCCCGACCTGCCCGCAACAATCCTCGACCTCGCACCCGAAGCCGCAACAGACGAGGCCGCGCAGATCGCCGCCGAACTCACCGGCGCCGATGGCGAGCAGCAGGTGGCCTATCGCGCCGGAAGGCGCTTCGTGGCGCGGCTGAAGCACCACCAGAGCACGGCGGCGCAGAGCCGGCTGGACATTCCCGATACCCCTTATCGCATCGACCGGACGCCCGAGGGCGGCCTCGACCGGCTGCTTGTGGTGCCCCATGCCCGCCGCCGCCCGCAGGCCGGAGAGGTGGAGCTGGAAGTGCTGGGCATGGGCCTCAACTTCCGTGACGTGCTGAACGCCATGGGCCTTTATCCCGGCGAGGCCGGCCCGTTCGGCGGCGAATGCTCCGGGCGGGTGCTGCGGGTGGGGCCGGGCGTCACCGGCCTTGCGCCCGGCGACGCGGTGGTCGCCATGCATTTCGGCACCTTCGCCAGTCACGTCACCCTGCCGGCGGCGGTGGTCTTCAAGGTGCCGCATGGCATGGGCGTGGTAGAGGCGGCGGGCCTGCCCATCGTCTATCTCACCACCTGGTACGGGCTTCACCACCTCGCCGGCATCAAGTCTGGGGACAGGGTGCTGATCCATTCCGCCTCGGGCGGCGTGGGCATCGCCGCCATCCGCGTCGCGCAGATGGTGGGCGCGGAGATCTTCGCCACCGCCAGCCCCCACAAGCACGACTTCCTGCGGTCGCTCGGCGTCACCCACATCATGAACTCGCGCGACACCGCCTTCGCCGACGAGATCATGCGGCTGACCGGCGGGCGTGGCGTCGACATCGTGCTCAACAGCCTGGGCGGTGAAGCCATTCCCGCCAGCCTCTCGGTGGTGGCGCCGGGCGGGCATTTCGTGGAGATCGGCAAGCGCGACATCTGGAGCGTGGACGAGGCCCGTGCGGTGCGGGGCGACATCACCTATTCCATCGTCAATTTCGACATCACCGCCGTGGAGGAGCCCGAGCTGGTCCGCGCCCTGCTGGCCGAGGCGCTGGAGCTGATGTCGTCCGGCGCGCTGGGCCAGCCCGTCACCACCGTCTATGGGGTGGAGGACGCGCTCGACGCCATGGCGGCCATGCAGAAGGCGCGGCACACCGGCAAGCTGGTGCTGGCGACGCCCGCCGCCGGCGCGCGGCGGGGCGATTTTGCCGCCGACGCCACCTATCTCGTCACCGGCGCCTTCGGCGGCATCGGCCGGCTGGTGGCGGGCTGGATGGTGGAGCGCGGCGCCCGCACTCTTGCGCTCGTCGGCCGCCGCCCGCCGGATCGGGAGGCCGAGGCCGCCATCGCCGCGCTGCGGGCCGCCGGCGCGCGGGTGGAGGTGTTTGCCGCCGACGTGGGGGACGAGGCGGCGCTCGCGCAAGTGCTCGCCGCCGTCGATGCCGGCATGCCGGCGCTGCGCGGTGTCATCCATGCCGCCGGGGTGCTGGATGACGGCGTTCTCACCGCGCTCGATCCGGCGCGGCTTGAAAGCGTGTTCGCCGCCAAGGTGCGCGGCGCCTACGCCCTGCACCGGGCGACCGCCCATCGCCCGCTGGACCTGTTCGTGCTGTTCTCCTCGCTCGGCTCCGTGCTCGGCGCGCCGGGGCAGGCCAATTATGCCGCCGCCAACGCCTTCCTCGACCGGCTCGCCCACGCCCGCCGCGCCAAGGGCCTGCCCGCTTTGGCCATCAACTGGGGCGGCTGGCAGGACACCGGCATGACCGCCGGCGGCGCGGTGGCGGCGAACCTTGCCTATGGCGGCAGCATCCCGCCGGCGAAGGGGCTCGCGATCCTCGGCCAGCTGATGCGCGAGGGCGGCCCCGAGGTGGGCGTTGCCCCGTTCGACTGGCGGCTTTATTTCGAGGGTCTGCCCCGCCGCCTTTCGGTGCTCGCCCATGTGGAGCGGGAGCTGGAGCAGGCCGCCGCCGCCGCCGAGACCTTCGCCGCCCTGCGCACCGCCTTGCGCGGCGCCGATGCCGCCCGCCGCGACGGCCTGCTGCTGGATTACCTGCGCGGCGTCGTCAGCCGCCTGCTGCGGCTGGAGGGCGGGGAGGTGCTCTCCGAAACCCAGTCGTTGCAGGAATTGGGGCTGGATTCCCTCGTCAGCATCCAGCTGCGCAACCGTATCCGCGCCGAGCTGGAGATCGACCTGCCGGTGGCGGAGATGATGGAGGCCGGCAGCCTTGCCCAATTGGTGGCGGTGGCCTCCGGCAAGATCGCGCCGGTGGCGGGGGAGGGCGCGCCGCCGCCCGCCGGCATCGTGCCTCTTCACCTTGCCGAGGCGCCGGCCTCGTTCGCGCAGCAGCGCCTCTGGTTCCTGTCGCGGCTCGATCCGGGCTCGGCCTTCTACACCGTCACCTTCTCCCTGTTCCTGGAAGGCCCGTTCGAGCCAGCCGCCTTCGCCCGCGCGGCGGCGGAGATCGTCCGCCGCCATGGCGCGCTGCGCACCACTTTCCCGGAGGTGGACGGCGCGCCGGTGCAGCGCATCCGCGATGATCTTGCGCTGCCGCTGGAGTGGGTGGACCTCTCCGGCCTGAGCGAGGCGGAACGCGAACGCCAGATGGCGCGGCGGGTGGAGGAGGAATCCCGCCGCACCTTCGATCTGGTCGAAGGGCCGCTGTTCAAGCTCACGGTGCTGAAGCTGGGCGCGGAGCTGCAACGGGCCATCGTCGCCATGCACCACATCGTCACGGACGGCTGGTCGGCGGTGGTGTTCATCCAGGAGCTGGGGGCGCTCTACCGCGCCTTTTCCCGGGGGGAGGCCTCGCCCCTGCCGGAGCTGCCGGTGCAATACACCGATTTCTCCGTGTGGCAGCGCGACTGGCTCAGCGGGCCGCGCCTTGCGGCGGAGCTGGACTATTGGCGCGGGCAGCTGGTGGCGCCCCTGCCGGTGCTGGACCTGCCCACCGACCGGCCGCGCACCGGCGCCGTCGTGCATCGGGGCGGCGCCTTCACCGTGATGCTGCCGAAGGATCTGGCGGATGGCCTCAAGGCGCTCGGCCGCAGCGCCGGGGCGGGGCTGTTCGCCACCCTGATGGCCGGCTTCCGCATCCTGCTGCATCGCCTCACCGAGGCGCCCGATATCGTCATCGGCTCGCTGGTGGCCAATCGCGACCGGCCGGAGATCGAGGGCCTCATCGGCTTCTTCGCCAACATGGTGGTGTTTCGCGGCAACCTTTCGGGCGACCCCACCGTGCGCGCGGCCCTCGCCCGCGAGGCGGAGACCGTGCGCGGCGGCCTCGCCCACCAGGACGTGCCGTTCGAGAAACTGGTGGAGGAGCTGAAGCCCGAGCGCCATGCCGGCCGCAATCCCCTCTGCGACGTGATCCTCGTGCTCCAGCGCGGCGTGCCGAAGCCCGACCTCGACGCGCGGGACCTGAAGATCGGCCCGGTGTGGGACCTCGACAACGGCACCGTGCGCTTCGATCTGGAGGTGCATGTCTGGGAGACCGACCAGGGCCTCTCCACCTCCTTCATCTACAACGCCGACCTGTTTGACGCCGCCAGCGTGGAGCAGCTGGAACGCCAGTTCGCGGCGGTGCTCGCGGCCATGGTGGAGGCCCCGGACCTGCCGGTCTCGCGGCTGCCTTTGGCCTCGGCTGTGCCGGATGGGGGAGATGCGCTGGCGCGCACGCTCCAGCAGATCGAGAACCTCAGCGACGCCGAGGTGGATGCGCTGCTGCGCGAGATGATGGACGAGGGCGTCGACCACACACCATGAGACAGGCGTCATGAGCATCGCCCGGGACGATGGCCCCGCCGGGGCCGGCACCGGCCTTTCCGCCGCCCAGAAGCGTGCCTTGCTGGCGCGGCTGATGGCGGAGGGAAAAGGCCGTGCCGTTGCCCCGGCCGAGGGCTTCGTGGCCCTGTTCGAGCGTCAGGCCGGGCTGATGCCCGCCGCCCCGGCGGTGTCCGATGGCCGCGACGGGCTGACCTATGGCGAACTGAATGCCCGCGCGGCGGCATGGGCCGATGCCCTGCGCGGCCGGGGCGCGCGGCCGGGGGATGTCGTGGGGCTCGCCCTTGCGCGCGGGCCTGCGCTGATTGCCGGCCTCATCGGCATCCTGAAGGCCGGCTGCGCAATCCTGCCGCTGGAGCCGGAGGACGCGCCGGCGCGGCTCGACCGGTTGCGGGCATCCGCGCGGTTCGTGCTCACGGACGCGGTAGGTTCGGAGGCAGGTCTTGTTGAGGCAGGTGTTGCTGAGGCCGGTGTTGCTGAGGCCGCCCCCACCGACCCATCCGCCTTCGCCCTGATCGCGCCGGAGCGGGCGCTCTTCGTCGTGCCAGCGCGCGCTGTGGCGGAGCGGTTGGCGTGGCTGCGGGCGGCATTCCGGCTGGGGGACGGCGATGTCAGCCTGTGCGCCTCCTCCCTCCACGACATATCGGCCGTCACCAGCCTGTTGTGGCCGCTGACGGTGGGCGCGACGGTGGCGCTGGCGCCGGTGGAGCGTGAGCCGGCCGCTCTGGCACAGCTTGCGCGCACCACGGCGGCGACGTGCGCGCTGCTGCCGGCTGCTGGCTTGCCGCTGCTGGATGAAACTGCGCTGCGGCTGGTGTTCCTCGATGCCGATCCGCCCCCCGGTGCCGCCAGCCCGGCGGGGGCCCATGTCTTCACCCTGTGGCAGGTCGCGGAAGCTGGCGGGCCGGTGCTGGCGCAGCCGGTGGGCGAGGGCGCGCCACTGATGGGTGCCCCCCTGCGCATCCTCGATCGCCATGGTCAGAAGGTGCCGCTGGGCGGTGTCGGCAACCTCGCGGTGACCCCCGCGCCGGAACTGCCGGAGGTGGCGCCGGGCGTGCGGGCGCGGCAGCGCGCCGATGGCCGCTTCGAGCGCCGGCCCGATGGTGGCCGCCGCGTGGAGACGGGCGGCCTGCGCTTCGGCCTCGCCGTCATCGAGGCGGAGTTGCGCGGGCAGGCCGGCATCGCCGATTGCCGGGTGCTGGAACGGGTGGATAATGCGGGTTCACCCCGCCTCGTGGCTTACATCGTGCCGGATGGCCATGCGGCGCCGGAGGGGTGGGCGCCTCATGCCGAACGCGTCCTGCCGCTTTGGCAGCGGCCGGCGGCCTTCGTCGCGGTGGCAGCCCTGCCTCTCACTGAAGCCGGGGCGGTGGACGACGTGGCGCTGGCCCGCCTGCCGGTGCCCGATGCGGTCGCCGCCGCGCAGTGGCGTGCGCTTCTGGAACCCATGGACGGTATCGCGGAAGCCGCCGTGGTGACGCGGGCTCTGGCGCCCGAGCCGGCATTGGTCACGCTGCCGGCGGTGGCGCCGCTCCCGTCCCCCGCGACGGTCGCGCCGGAGCCGCCGCCCGCCCCCGAAGGCCCATGGGCGCTGGCGGATGGCGGGCCGCAGGAGTTGCCGGCCGACGCCGCCCGCACCCTCACCGAGGCCCTGCTGCGCACGGCGGAACGAGCCGGCGACAAGGGCATCCTGTTCGAAGGCACGGGGCCGTCCCGGCGGCTCACTTATGCCACGTTGCTTGAGGAGGCGCGGCGCATCGCCGGCGGGCTCAAGGCAGCGGGGCTTGAGCCTGGCGACATGGCCATCCTGCAAGTGGCGGACCTGCGGGCCCATCTTCCCGCCTTCTGGGGCTGCGTGCTGGCTGGCGTGAAGCCGGTGACGGTGGCGGTGAGCGCCACCTTCACCGAGCGCACCGCGCTGGTGGCCAAGCTCATCAATGCCTGGGAGCTGCTGGGCCGCCCGGTGGTGCTGGCCCCCGCCGCGCTGGCGCCCCCTCTCGCGGGGCTGGCGCGCTTCGCCGATGCCGCGCCGCGTGTGCTGGCGCTGGAACAGCTTGCGGACCACCCGCCCCTCGAAACCGTGCACGCGGCGGCGCCCGCGGACGTGCTGTTCCTCCAGCTCAGCTCCGGCAGCACCGGCACGCCCAAATGCATCCAGATCACCCATGGCGGGGTGGTGGCGCACATCCACGCGACCGTGCGCGTCAACGGCTATGGCGCCGACGACGTGGCGCTGAACTGGCTGCCCATGGACCATGTGGTGCCCATGCTCACCTGGCACCTGCGCGACGTGTATCTGGGAATGACCCAGATCCAGGTGGAGACGGCGGCAGTGCTGGCCGATCCGCTGTTGTGGCTCGACCTGATGGACCGCCATGGCGTCACCCGCAGCTGGTCGCCGAACTTCGGCTTCAAGCTGGTGTCGGACGCGTTGCGACGGGACCCCGGCCGCCGCTTCGCGCTCGGCCACGTGCGCACCCTCATGAATGCGGGGGAGCAGGCGACACTGCCGGTGATTTCCGAATTCCTCGCCCTCACCGCGCCCTTCGGCCTGCGGGCGGAGGCGATGCAGCCAGCCTTCGGCATGGCCGAGGCCTGCACCTGCATGACCTATGAGACCGGCTTCGACCCCGCCCGCTCGGTGCACTGGATCGACAAGGCTTCCCTCGGTGGTCGGCTGCGGCCGGTGGCGGCGGATGCGCCCGAGGCGGTGAGCTTCATCAAGCTCGGCCCGCCGGTGCCGGGGGTGGCCATCCGCATCGTGGACGGCGCCGGCGCGCTGGTGCCGGAGGGGGTTATCGGGCGGTTCCAGATCAAGGGCGGCGTGATCACGCCGGGCTATCTGCGCAACGATGCCGCCAATGCCGAGGCCTTCGTGGGCGATGGCTGGTTCAACAGCGGCGACCTCGGCTTCATCCGCGATGGCAATCTCGCCCTGACCGGACGCGAGAAAGAGCTGATCATCGTCAACGGCGCCAATTTCTACTGCTACGAGATCGAGGATCTGGTGAATGCGGTGGACGGCGTCCAGCCCACGTTTGCCGCGGCCTGCGCCGTGCCGGATGCGGCAACGGGCAGCGAGGCGCTGGCCCTGTTCTTCTCTCCCCGCCCCGAGGCGGACGCATCGGCAGTGGCCGACGCCATCCGCGCGGCGGTGACGGCCCGGCTCGGCATCGCCCCGGCCCATGTGACGGCGATCCCCCAGCCGGATTTTCCCAAGACCACCAGCGGTAAGATCCAGCGCATGCAGCTGCGCGCCGGCCTCATGGCGCAACTGGCGCAGGGCGCAGGCGCGCGCACGGTGCCGGCGTGGTTCCACGCGGAAAGCTGGGTGCGGCGCGATCTGGACGCGGAGCCTGTTCCGCCGCGCGGCGTGGTGTTTCTGGGCGGCCCGGATGGGCTCGCCGCCGCGCTGGCGCAGGCGCTGGAGCGGGAGGGCGTGCCGGTGGTTTCGGCTGGTGCCGATGTGGATGGGGGCCTTCAGGTGGCTCTCGCTGATGCGCGGGCCGACACGGTAGTGGACCTGCGTCCGTTGGCTCCCGTGCCCGCCGGCGAGACGCTGGATGATTTCCGGGCGCGGGCCGGCTTGGAACTCGCGGCCACGCTCGCCCTGCTCCAGCAACTGGGGCGCGGGAGGCCGCCTGTGGCGCTCACGCTGGTGACGCGCGGCGGGGCCGGGAGCGGCGAGGGCATCGACCCCGTCCGTGCTGCCCTGCGCGGCCTGCTGCGCACCGCCGCGCAGGAGATGCCCGGCCTCGCCTGCCGGCAGATCGATGTCGGCGGGCTGGACGCCACCGCACCCGACCTGATGGCCCGGCTGGCCCGCGAGATCCGCGCGCCCGCTGGCGAGGCGGAAGTGGCGCTGCGGCCCACTGGCCGCTTCGTGCCAAGGCTGGAGCCGGTTGACCCCGGTCGCGCGCCCCGCGAGCCAGCGCTCCGGCTGAAGACTGGCGGGCGTTATCTCATCACCGGCGGCACCGGCGGCATCGGGCGGGCGCTGGCGAGCCATTTGGCGGCGCGCTGCCGGGCCAGGCTGCTCGTGGTCGGGCGCTCCGCTGGGGGCAGCGAGGAGGATGGCCCGGACCTGCTCACCCGCGCCGTGGATGTCACCGACGCCGATGCGCTGGAAGCCGCCATCCGCGTGGCGGAGGAACACTTCGGCGGCCCCCTCGACGGCGCCTTCCATCTCGCCGGCATCTCGCCGGCCGGAGCGCTGGCGCAGGAGACGGCGGAGGGGCTGGCGGCAGCCTTCGCGCCGAAGGCGGTGGGCGCGCGGGTGGTGATCGAGGCCATGGCGCGCCGGCCCGGCGGGTTCGTGGTGCTGTGGTCGTCGGTGAACGCTATCTTCGGCGGCGCCGAGGCGGGAGCCTATGCCGCCGCCAATGCCGCTCTGGCGGGGATGGTGGGGGAGGGAACCCGTGTGCTCTGCCTTAACTGGAGCCGCTGGCAAGACCTCGGCATGAGCGCGCCGGCGGGCGCCGACAGCGGGGCGGCGGAATTTGCCGCCGCGCGGGGCTTTCGCACCCTGCCGGTGGAGGACGCCCTCGCCAGCCTTGAGGCGGCGCTGGCGCTGGGGACTTCGCCTTTGTCCATCGGGCTCGATGGCGCCTCGCCATTTGTCCGGGCGCGGGTGCGCCAGCCGGCGCGGCCGTTGCAGGGGCTGGCCGGCTTCGTGGTGCCGCGTCCGGGTGCCGTGCCGGCGGCGCCTGTGAACGATGTGGCCGATCGCTTCGGCACGCCGATCCCGTGCCCGCTGCGCGTGCTCGATGCCATGCCCCGGTCGGCGGACGGCACCATCGACACCGAAGCCCTGTCGCGCCACGAGGGCGTGGCGCTGGCCGTCGAGGGCGGGCAGGATGGGGTGGAGGCGGAATTGGCAGCCATCTGGAGCGTGCTGCTGAAGCGGCCGAGTATTGCGCCGGACGACAATTTCTTCACCTCCGGCGGCCATTCGCTGGTGGCGGCCGGCCTCGTCCACCGGGTGCGCGCGGCGTTCGGGGTGGACCTGCCCCTGCGCATCCTGTTCGAGGCCCCCACCCTGCGCGGCATGGCCCGCTGGATCGCCGCCAACGCGCCGGCCGAGGCGGATCGCCGGCCGCTGCCCGATTGCCTCGTGCCGGTGCAGCCGGAAGGCCGGGGGCCGCCTTTGTTCTGCGTCCATCCGGCCGGAGGCAGCCCTTGGTGCTACCTGTTCCTTGCCGATCATCTTGGCCGCGACCAGCCGCTCTACGGCTTCCAGGCGCCGGGGCTGATTGACGATGCGCCGCCTCTCTCCACCGTGGAGGAGATGGCGCGGCTTTATGTGGAAGCGATGCGGGTGCGCCAGCCTGAGGGGCCGTACCACGTAGCCGCCTGGTCCTCAGGTGGGCCGGTGGCGTTCGAGATGGCGCGGCTGCTGGAGGAGACAGGCGAGCGTGTGGCGACGCTGGCCTTCCTCGACTGCGCGGTGATGGAGACCGAGAATTTCGTGCGCTCGCGCGATCCCCTGCGCCATGTGAAGGCGCTGTGGCGCATGGGCACGTTCGTGACGCAGGTGCGCCTGCCGCGCTCCTATGGCGATCTCGCCGCCCTGGCGCGCCTCATCGGGCTGAGCCTGCCGGCCAGCTTCCGCGAGCTGAGGCTCGATCGCGCCTTCTGGGCGGGTGTCGGGCGCTCCCTGCGCATCTTCAATCTCAACACGACGATGGGATACCGCTATTCTCCCTCCCGCATCACCGCAGGCGCGGTGCTGTTCCGCGCGGGGTCCTCGCAAGGGGCGGACGATCCGCTGGAGGCGGAGTTGCGGACCCATGTTGCCGGCGATGTGGTGCGCGTGGATCTTCCAGGCAACCACATGTCGATCATTCTCGATCCCGAGGGGGCGGCGACGCTTGCCGCCCGCTTGAAGCCGTTTCTCGATGGTGAGGCCGGAGCACGAAAGGGAGAAGGGGTATGACGTATCGCATCCTGTCTTTGGACGGCGGCAACGGCGGCAAGGCCGGCGTGTTCCTCTCGACGCTGGAGCGCCGGGCCGAGGTGCTCGGCTTCAGCGTCCTGCGCCAGACCGACCTGTTCGCCGGCACCTCGAACGGCGCCGTCAACGCGCTGCTGCTGGCGTGGTTCGACGATCCGGTGCTGGCCTTCGAGGCGGTGCTGCGCTTCGATGACGAGGTGCGCGAGAGCCAGACGCCGTGGTCCATCGCCGGCACCGTGCTGGGCAACAATGCCGCCATGACCACGGGGCGCATCAAGACGTTCTGCGACGAGGTGTTCGGTGCCGGCGCCATCCTCGCCGACGTGAAGCGGCCGGTGCTGGTCAACACGGTGCAGCTCGACAACGCCCTCTCCGACGGGCAGCGCAGCTGGCTGCCGCGCACCTTCAGCAATTTCCCCGGCGATCTCGGCCGGGTGGAGCTGATCGCGGACGTGGTGCTGCGCACCATGGCCATGCCGCTGCAATATCCCATCTACCAGAGCGGGGCGCAGACCGGCCCAGCCTATGTGGACGGGGCGGTGGCCTCCAACAATCCGGCGCTGACGGCGATCACCTCGGCGCTGGCCCAGCAGAAGGCGCTGGAGGACATCGCCCTTCTGTCCATCGGCACGCCGCGCAACCTCGCGGGCCAGTCCCGTTATCTTTCGCCCGGCCTGTCCGAGGGTAGCGCCGATTGGGGCTATCGCCAGTGGCTGCTGGATCCGTTCAACCCGCTGGTGCTGGTGGACCTGTTCCTGCAGGCCGGCGCCGCCGCCACCAGCGCCCAGTGCGCTCAGCTTCTGGGCTCGCGCTTCCGCCGCGTCGATCCGCCGGTGTTCACCGGGCCGGCCTGGGACGCGCCGGAAACCAATGCGGTGCTGGACACCACCGTGGACTGGCTCAACGCCCACGGCTGGAACGATCCCGCCGCCGCCGTGAAGGCGCCGGCAGCTCCCGTTTCGTGACCGGGGTGCGGCGGCGCCGGCTCGGCTTTCGGGCCGCCGGCCGCCGCTGGGGAGAGGCGGCTTCAAGGGACGCCGGCACAGCGGCCGGGAGGGGGGAGCATGGACCAGCAAAACGGGATGCAGAGCGGCGTGGAGCCGGCCGGAGCAGAACCGGGAAAGACCGCCCCGGCCCGCTTCTTCGCCTATCCGAGCGCGGATGGCGTCGCCCTGTTCGGGCGTGAATGGGGCGATGCCGCAGCGCCTTTGCCGGTGGTGCTTCTGTCCGGCCTCACCCGCAATTCGCGGGATTATGAGGCGCTTGCCGAAGCGCTGGTGGCCGATGCGGCCCATCCGACCCGCGTGGTGGCGTTCGATTATCGCGGGCGCGGCGGCTCGGGCCATGCGCCCTATACCACCTACACGCCCATCCAGGAGGCGCAGGACATCCTCGCCGGCCTTGCCGTGCTCGGCATCACGAGGGCGGTGCTGGCCGGCACCTCGCGGGGCGGCCTCGTCATGTTCGTGCTGGCCATCCTGCGTCCGGACCTGTTCGCCGGCGCCATCTTCAACGACATCGGCCCGGTGGTGGAAGTGTCCGGCATCCTGCGCATCGGCGGCTATGTGGGCGCGCCGCTGAAGGCGAGCTGGCCGGAGGCCGTCGCCGACCTGAAGGCGACCCAGGGCTTCATGTTCCCGGCCCTCACCGATGCCGAGTGGGAGCGTTTCGCCCGCCAGATCTACGGCGATGCGGGCGGCAAGCCGTGCCTCTCCTATGATCCGGCGCTGGGCGAGGCGTTCAAGGCCATCGATCCCGGCAAGCCCCTGCCGGACCTGTGGCCCGGCTTCGATGCCCTCGCGCAGGTCCCGGCCATGGTGGTGCGCGGCGCGCTGTCGGACGTGCTCTCGGCCAGCACGGTGGAGGACATGGCGGCCCGCCATCCGGGCCTCGTGATCCATGAGGTGGCGGACCAGGGTCACGCGCCCCTGCTGTGGGACGCGCCCGCCCAGCAGGCGATCATCGCCTTCATCCGCTCGGTGTCGTAATCCGCAGGGGCGCGGAGAGGGGGGATCGCGATGCGGCTTGAGGACGGCGTGTCCGCCCACGGGGCTGCACCCGGCGAGGTGCTGGTCCTGCACGGCTTCACCCACGTGCTGGCGCAGGAGGACGTGCGCCGGCACGTGATGGCCTGCCTCAGCCCCGAGGAGGAGGCCCGCCGCCGGGCCTTCGCTTTTCCCCGCGACCGCGACATGTTTCTTCTGGCCCATGGGGTGATGCGGCTGGCGCTCGGCCGCGTCATGGGGGTCGGTCCGCGGGACCTCGCCTTCACCCGCGATGCCTATGGCAAGCCGTTCCTCGCCGGACCGTTCGAGGCGGGGCCGGGGTTCAGCCTGTCCCATTCGGGGCAGGCCATCGCCATTGCCATCGCCCGCGCGCCGCAGGTGGGCGTCGATGTGGAGGCCCACGGCCGCGAGGTTCCGCTGGAGGCCATGGCCATGGTCATGGCCGATGCCGAGGTGGCAGACCTTGCCGCTTCCGGTGGTTCCGCCCGGCGCAAGGCGTTTGCCTACTGGACCCTGCGCGAGGCCTTCGCCAAGGCCGTGGGCCTGGGCCTGTCGCTGCCGCGCAATGCCGTCTCCTTCCGCCTCGGGGGACAAGGTCCCGCCGGCGAGGGGGCTCCGGCCGTCGCCCATCTCTCCGAGCAGTTCGGGACGGCCGGCGACTGGCACCTCCACCAATGCGACCTTGGCCCGGACCATATTCTGGCCGTCGCCGCGCGGGTCCCGGGACCGGTGGCATGGCGGCTGCTGCCCATCGAGAGCGTTCTCCCTTGCGCGGGTAGCGTCAGAGCGCCGGCCCGGCCCGTTCCCTGAACTGGACGGCCATCCAGTCGATGAGCACGCGCAGCCGCGGCGAGAGCTGGCGGGTGTGCGAATACAGCACATGGACCGGCAGGGCGGCGGGCGGAAAGTCCGCGAGGACCTCCGCTAGGGCGCCTCCCGCAAGCTCTGCGGCGACGCGGTAGCGCGGCACCTGGATCAGTCCGATGCCGAGGCAGGCGGCGGCCACGTTGGTCTCGGGCCCTGTCACCGTGAGCGAGGCGGGCAACGTCAGCTGCCGCACTTTTCCGGCCACGGTGAACAGCAAGGGCGAGATCTTGGCGGTGTCGGTGGCCAGTAGGCCGACCATCTCGTGCCCTTCAAGCTCCTCCGGCGTGCGCGGCGTGCCGAAGCGCCGGAGATAACCGGGGCTCGCGAAGGTACCGCGCTCAAGGGTCGCCAGGCGCCGCCGGATCAACGGGCTGTCGGCGAGTTCGCCGGCGCGCAGGATGCAGTCGAAGCCCTCGCGGATCAGGTCCAGCGGTTGGTGGGTCTCGCTCATGTGCAGCCGGATGCCGGGATAGGTGGCGAGGAAGCGCGGCAGGCCGGGCAGCAGGAAATGCCGCGCCTGGGTGCCGTGGACATCCATGCGGATGAGGCCCGAGGGCTTGGCTCCGACGAAGGCGCCCTCGGCATCCTCGAGGTCGGCGAGCAGGCTGACGCAGCGCTGGTAATAGGCCTCACCATCCAGGGTCGGGCTGACATGCCGCGTGGTCCGCTGCAGCAGCCGCACCCCCAGCCGCGCCTCCAGTCCCTTCACCGCGTCGGTGACCGAGGAGCGCGGCAGGCCGAGATCCCCGGCCGCCTGGGTGAAGCTCCTGCGTTCGACAATCCGGGTGAAGACCCGCATGGCATCGAAACGATCCATTGTTCGCAGTCTCGAATAATGATGCCGGATCATGGGCGATTATCTGGCGTGGGGAAATGGGCATTGTCTCCACCAACCCGCCGCCACACCGGCGGTCGGCACAGGAGCGAAGACCATGACCACTCACACCAGCAAGGTTGCGATCGTGACCGGAGCCGCGGGCGGCATCGGCGCGGCGGTGGCCGAGCGCCTCGCGCGCGACGGCTTCACCGTGGTGGTGAACTACGCGGGCAAGACCGCGCCGGCCGACGCTCTGGTGGCGAAAATCGTGGCGGCGGGCGGCCATGCCCTCACCGCCCAGGCCGATGTTTCCAATGCAGATTCCGTGCGTCGCATGTTCGACAGCGCGGAAACCGCCTTCGGCGGCGTCGACGTGCTGATCAACACGGCCGGCATCATGGCCCTCGCGTCCATCGCCGACAGCGACGACGCGCTGTTCGACCGCCACATTGCGGTCAACCTGAAGGGTACCTTCAACACCCTGCGCGAAGCGGCGCGGCGGCTGCGCAACGGTGGGCGGATCGTGAACTTCTCGTCCAGCGTGGTCGGCCTGCTGCAGCCCACGTATGGCGTCTATGCCGCCACCAAGGCCGCCGTCGAGGCCATGACCAGCATCCTCGCCAAGGAGCTGCGCGGCCGCAGCATCACGGTCAACGCCATCGCGCCGGGGCCCACGGCGACCAGGCTGTTTCTCGACGGCAAGCCGCAGGAGGTGGTGGATCGCCTCGCCAAGCTCGCACCGCTGGAGCGTCTCGGCCAGCCCGAGGACATCGCCGCCGCCGTCGCCTTTCTGGTGGGGCCGGACGGTGCCTGGATCAACGGCCAGACCCTGCGGGCCAACGGCGGTATCATCTGATCGCGGCGGTTGCCGCAGCTCAGAGGCCGCCTGTGCCCGCGTCCCGGCGCGGCCGATTCCCATGCGATTCGACGCCAATATATAAATCATGTGAAGTTATTAATTGACGCGGGAGGGGTCAGCCGCATAAATCTCGCCGAGCCTCCCCGGCTCGTGCCGCACCCAGGCGCCGGACCCGCAGTCCCGGCCTGGCGGGCCCCACTGCAAGGCGAATCTCCGATGTCGAGTCGCGTCATTCCGGTGCAACCCTTCGTCCTCACGGTGTTCGGCGCCACCGGGGACCTTGCCCGCCGCAAGCTGCTGCCTGCGCTGTACCAGCGCGACCGGGCCGGACAATTGCCGGAGCGCGCCGCCATCGTCGGCGCCTCGCGCCAGCAGATGACGCCGGAGGCTTTCGTCGCCTTCGCCCGCGCCGCCATCACCGAATATGTGCCGGCCGGCGACCTCGAGGATGCGGACGTGGCCCGCTTCCTCGCCCGCCTCACCTATGTGCCGGTGGAGGCGGAAGGCGAGGGCGGCTGGCCGCAGCTTGCGGCCCTCATCGCCACCCACACGGACATGATCCGGGTGTTCTATCTCGCCACCGGGCCGGCCCTGTTCGGCCCCATCTGCTCCCGGCTCGGCGCGCACGGCATCGCCGTGGATGGTGCGCGGGTGGTGGTGGAGAAGCCACTGGGCAAGAGCCTGGAGAGCGCTGTGGCGCTCAACAAGGCCATCGGCGAAGTCTTCGAGGAGCGCAACGTCTACCGTATCGACCATTATCTCGGTAAGGAGACGGTGCAGAACCTGATGGCGCTCAGGTTTGCCAATAACCTGTTCGAGCCGGTGTGGAACAACGCCCACATCGACCATGTGCAGATCACGGTCGCGGAAGACATCGGTACCGCCGGCCGTGCCGGTTACTATGACACCGCCGGCGCCCTGCGCGACATGGTGCAGAACCACATTCTCCAATTGCTCTGCCTGGTGGCCATGGAGCCCCCCGTGTCGCTGGATGCGGATGCGGTGCGCGACGAGAAGCTGAAGGTTCTCAAGGCGCTTTTGCCCATCACCGAGGCCAATGCCGGCCAGGTCACCGTGCGCGGCCAGTATCGCGCCGGCGCTTCGTCGGGCGGGGCGGTGCCGGGCTATCTGGAGGAGCTGGGCTCCTCCACCTCCGAGACCGAGACCTTCGTGGCCCTGAAGGCGGAAATCGGCAACTGGCGCTGGTCCGGCGTGCCTTTCTACCTGCGCACCGGCAAGAGGCTGGCATCGCGGGTGTCGGAGATCGTCATCACCTTCCGGCCGGTGCCCCATTCGGTGTTCGATGCCTCCGCCGGCACGCTGCGGGCCAACGTGCTGGTGCTGCGGCTCCAACCGGAGGAGGGCGTGAAGCTGTGGCTGATGATCAAGGATCCCGGCCCCGGCGGCATGCGGCTTGAGCATGTGCCCCTCGACATGAGCTTTGCCAGCGTCTTCGGCGTGCGCAATCCCGATGCCTATGAGCGCCTGCTCATGGACGTGGTGCGCGGCAACCAGACCCTGTTCATGCGCCGCGACGAGGTGGAGGCGGCGTGGCGCTGGGTGGACCCGATCCTCGAGGCGTGGCGCGCCTCCCGCGAGCCGCCCAAGCCCTATACCGCCGGCACCTGGGGCCCCGCTGCCGCCATCGCCCTCATCGAGCGCGACGGCCGGACCTGGTCCGGCGACGACTGAACGCCCGTTTTCGCTTGCACCCTGCCGGATTTGACCGGCAGGGTCGCGCCAAAAGCTGGCTCGTGCCAACAGATGGTCGCAAGATGCGCGTATAAGAGCTGACTACAAGAAACCGATTGCCGGGAGAGCCGCCACAGGATCGGCGGATGCCCTCCGGGAGGAGACCGCCAATGTCCGCCGAAACTCCGTCCGCTTCGCCCGCCCCCCTGAACGCCCGTATCGGGGAGGTGACGGAGCGGATCGCGCAGCGCAGCCGCGATCAGAGACAGCGCTATCTCGATCGCATCGCCGCCGCTGCCGCCCACAAGCCCCGCCGCCAGGCGCTGGGATGCGCCAACCAGGCCCATGGCTTCGCCGCCTGCGCCCCCGGCGACAAGGCGGTGCTGCGCGAGGGCCAGGGCGCGAGCCTCGGCATCGTCACCGCCTATAACGACATGCTCTCCGCCCACCAGCCCTATGAGCGCTATCCGGAATTGCTGCGGGAAGCCGCCCGTGGCGTGGGCGGCGTGGCCCTGGTGGCCGGCGGCGTGCCCGCCATGTGCGACGGCGTCACCCAGGGCGAGGCCGGCATGGAGCTGTCTTTGTTCTCCCGCGACGTGATCGCGCTTTCCACCGCCGTGGCCCTCTCCCACCAGACCTTCGATGCGGCGGTGTTCCTCGGCATCTGCGACAAGATCGTGCCGGGGCTGGTGATCGGGGCGCTGTCGTTCGGCCATCTGCCGGCGGTGTTCATCCCGTCCGGTCCCATGACCTCGGGCCTGTCCAACACCGAGAAGTCGAAGATCCGCCAGCTGTTCGCGGAAGGAAAGGTCGGCCGCGACGCGCTGCTGGAGGCGGAATCCAAGTCCTACCACGGCCCCGGCACCTGCACCTTCTACGGCACCGCCAACACCAACCAGATGCTCATGGAGATCATGGGCCTGCATCTGCCCGGCGCCTCCTTCGTGACCCCCGACACGCCGTTGCGCGATGCCCTCACCAGGGCGGCGGCGCAGCGGGCGCTGGCCATCACCGCGCTGGGCAACGATTACATCCCCGCGGGGCGGATGCTGGACGAAAAGGCGTTCGTGAACGGCATCGTCGGCCTGCACGCCACCGGCGGCTCCACCAACCACACCCTGCATCTGGTGGCCATGGCGGCGGCCGGCGGCATCGCCCTCACCTGGCAGGACTTTTCCGACCTCGCCGAGGTCACGCCCCTGCTCACCCGGGTCTATCCCAACGGCACGGCCGACGTGAACCACTTCCACGCCGCCGGCGGCATGGCCTTCGTCATCCGCGAGCTTCTGGGCGCAGGTCTCTTGCATGCCGATGCCGAGACCATCCTCGGGCGCGGGCTTGCGGCCTATACCAAGGAGCCGGTTCTGGCCGAAGACGGCAGCCTTGCCTGGCGCGACGGCCCCGCCGTCACCGGTGACGCCAAGGTGCTGCGCACGGCGGCCGATCCGTTCCAGGCCACCGGCGGGCTGAAGGTGCTCGACGGCAACATCGGCCGGGCGGTCATCAAGACCTCGGCGGTGGCCCCCGAGCGCCACGTCATCGAGGCGCCGGCGCGGGTGTTCCATGCCCAGGAGGAGCTTCAGGCCGCCTTCAAGGCCGGCGAGCTGACGGGCGACATGGTGGCGGTGCTGCGGTTCCAGGGCCCCAAGGCCAACGGCATGCCGGAGCTGCACAAATTGATGCCGCCCTTGGGCGTGCTGCAGGATCGCGGGCTGAAGGTGGCCCTCGTTACCGACGGGCGGCTGTCGGGGGCGTCGGGCAAGGTGCCCTCGGCCATCCATGTGACGCCGGAAGCGGTGGACGGCGGCGCCATCGCCAAGGTGCGCGACGGCGACCTCATCCGCGTGGACGCGGTGGCCGGCACCCTCGAGGTTCTGGTCCCGGCCGCCGAATGGGCCGCCCGCCCGGCGGTGACCGTGGACCTCAGCGCTTCCCACTCCGGCGTCGGCCGCGAGCTCTTCGCCCCCTTCCGAAACGCCGTCGGCCAGGCCGAAAAGGGCGCAAGCATTTTCCAGGAGGTTTTCGCGTGACCGATCAGATCCAGCCCGGGCTTCATTCCATTCTCTCCCGCGCCCCGGTGGTGCCCGTGGTGGTGGTGGAGCGCGCCGCCGATGCCGTTCCGCTGGCCCGCGCTTTGGTGGCGGGCGGCCTGCCAGCCATCGAGATCACCCTGCGTACGCCGGCTGCCCTCGACGCCATCCGCGCCGTGGCGCAGGAGGTGGAGGGCGCTATTCCCGGCGTCGGCACGGTGCTCGACGCCGCCCAGCTGGAGGCTGCCGAGAAGGCCGGCGCGCGTTTTGCCGTCTCGCCCGGCGCCACGCCGCGCCTGCTGGACGCCGCCGCCTCCTTCGCCATCCCGCTGTTGCCCGGCATCGCCACGGCCGGGGAGGCCATGGGCCTGATCGAGCGCGGCTACCGCTTCGCCAAGTTCTTCCCGGCGGAGCCGGCGGGCGGCAGCGCCTATCTCGCCTCCATCGCCTCGCCGTTGCCGCAGCTCACCTTCTGCCCCACCGGCGGCATCAGCCTCGCCTCCGCGCCGCGCTATCTGGCCCTGCCCAACGTGATCTGCGTCGGCGGCTCCTGGATGCTGCCGCGGGCGCAGGTGGACGCCGGCGACTGGGCGGCCATCGAAGCCGCGAGCCGGGCGGCGGCAGCGCTCAAGGCCTGAGGACGGACACCCGGGGGTGAGGGCGAGATCCCCTCGCTCCCGCGCCGCGCGGTCTCAAAGCGTCGAGAAGCGGTAGATGGAGATGTGCCGGTAGGTCGCGCCGGGGTCGAGCCGGGCGAAGGGAAAATCCGGCCGGTTCGGCGCGTCGGGCCAGGCCTGCGGCTCCAGGCAGAAGGCGTCGGACTGGCGGTGCAGGCGGCCAAATTTGCCCTGCGCCGCGCCGTCGATGACGTTGCCCGAATAGAATTGCACGCCCGGCTGGTCGGTCAGCAGCTCCATCACCCGGCCGGACCGGGCGGCCCGCACGCGGGCGGCAAGGCGAGGCGTGTCGGTCGCTTCAAGGCAGTAGTTATGGTCGTAGCCGCGCCCGAAGCGCAGCTGCTCGTCGTCGTCGCGGATGCGCGCACCGATGAGCGCGCCGGCGCGGAAATCGAACGGCGTGCCATCCACCGTGCGCGGCGGGCCGGGCAGGGGGATCGCTGCGGAATCGGTGGCGAGGAAGCGCTCGGCGACGAGCGTGAGGTGATGGCCCAGGATGTCGCCGCCCGTCTCTACCCCGTCCAGGTTGAAGAAGGCGTGGTTGGTGAGGTTCACCACGGTGGGCCGGTCGGTCACCGCCGAAAAGGCGATGGTGAGTTCGCCGAGGCCCGAGAGGCTGTAGGTGACGCGGGCATCCAGCGTGCCGGGAAAGCCGCCGGCCCCGTCCGGGCTGATGTGGCGCAGGGTGACGGCCGGGACCGGGTCCTCGTCCACCGCTTCGATGGTCCACAGCGCCCGGTCGAAGCCGTTGAAGCCCCCGTGCAGCATGTTGGCGCCGTCATTGGCCTCCACGGTGAAGCGGACGCCGTCGAGGTCGAAGGCCGCCCCGGCGATGCGGTTGGCGAAGCGGCCCACGGTGACGCCGTAGAAATCGCGTGTCCGCCCATAGCCGGCCGCGTCCTCATGGCCGAGCACCACGTCGGCGAGCACGCCATGGGCGTCGGGCACATGCAGCGCCTGAAGCGCCGCGCCATAGGTGATGACCGACGCCTCGAAGCCCCCGGCGCCCAGGAGGCGCACCCGCTCCACCACCGGGCCATGGGGCAGCAGGCCGAAATTCTCGCGCAGGATGGGGGTCGTCATCGCGTCTCGCCCTCGAACGGCAGCGGTCCGGCATGGATATGTCAATGGCCCATGAGCTTAGCTCGTGGGCCATCGGTCAAGCCCGCGCGGCGCCCGGTTCCGGCTATTGCCGAAACCGGTCCCAGAATCTTCAACTCGGGAGCCCCCGAGTTGAAACGCGGACACTTGGCCTCGGTCGAAGACCGAGGGCGACGGCAAATAAGATGACGCCCCGGATCAGCGGATGATCATTTCCCCCAGCGCAGCACCAGAGGGTCAAGCCGGCGGGCGATCTCGATCAGGCCGGCGCGGGTGGCGGGGTGCATGGCCGGCAGGGGCGCGCGCACGGTCTCGTGGGCGATAACGCCGCCTTCCTTCATCAGCGCCTTGCAGGCGGCGAGGCCGCACTGGCGGTTCTCGTAATTGATCAGCGGCAGCCAGCGCTGGTAGGCGTCCATGGCGGCTTCGCGGTCACCGGCGAAGTAGGGATCGGTCACCTGGCGGATGCCGTCCGCATAGGCGCCGCCCGTCATGGCGCCGGTGGCGCCGGCGTCGAGGTCGGCCATCAGGGTGATGGCCTCTTCGCCGTCCCACGGCCCTTCGATGGCATCGCCCCCGGCCTCGATCAGCGCGCGCAGCTTGGCTGCAGCCTGCGGCACCTCGATCTTGAAATAGGCGAGGTTGCCGATCTCCTTCGCCATGCGGGCGAGGAACGGTACCGACAAAGGCGTGCCCGCCACCGGCGCGTCCTGCACCATGATGGGGATGGAGATGGCGTCGGAGACGCCGCGATAGAAGTCGTAGATAGAGGCTTCCGGCACCCGGAAGGTGGCGCCGTGGTAGGGCGGCATGATCATCACCATGGCCGCGCCCAGCTCCTGCGCCCGGCGCGAGCGCTCGGCGCAGACGGCGGTGGAGAAATGGGTGGTGGTGACGATCACCGGCACCCGGCCCGCCACATGCTCCAGCACCGTGACCATGACGCGGTCGCGCTCGTCGTCGGTGAGCACGAACTGCTCGGAGAAATTGGCGAGGATGCAGATGCCGTGGGAGCCAGCATCGATCATGCAGTCGATGGCGCGTTTCTGGCCGTCCAGATCAAGCGCGCCGGCGGCGTCGAACACGGTGGGCGCCACCGGGAACACGCCCTTGAACGGGCGCGCGGCAGTAAACGTGGGCATGGGTCACCTTCAGTGATTGTCGCGCGGCACCGGCGATCCGGTGCGGCCGACGAGAAAATCGAAATCCGCTCCGCGATCCGCCTGCAGCACATGGTCGATGTAGAGGCGCTGATAGCCGCGCTCGGCGTGGGGAGCGGGCGGCACCCAGGCGGCGCGTCGCTGCGCCAGTTCCTCTTCGCTCACGTGGAGGTGCAGGGCACGGGCGGGCACGTCGAGGGTGATGAGGTCGCCGGTCTTCACCAGGGCCAGCGGGCCTCCGGCGGTGGCCTCGGGCGCCACGTGCAGCACCACCGTGCCATAGGCGGTGCCGGACATGCGGGCATCCGAGATGCGGATCATGTCGCGCACGCCCTGGCGCAGCAGCTTGGCGGGCAGGGGCATGTTGCCCACCTCCGCCATGCCGGGATAGCCCTTGGGGCCGCAATGCTTCAGCACCATGATCGAGGAGGCGTCGATGTCGAGGGCCTCGTCGTTCACGGCTTGGTGCATCTCCTCCACGCTCTCGAACACCACGGCGCGGCCGGTGTGCTGCATCAGCTCGGGAGAGGCCGCCGAGGGCTTGATCACGGCGCCGTCCGGGGCAAGGTTGCCCTTCAGGATGGCAATGCCGGCGTCGGCCTTGAACGGCGCCTCGAACGGGGTGATGACCTCCTTATTCCAGCACGGCGCCTGCGCCACATTCTCCCAGATGGAGCGGCCGTTGACGGTGAGCGCCTCACGGTTCAGCAGCCCGCGCTCGCCCAGCGTGCGCAGCACGGCGGGCAGGCCGCCGGCATAGTAGAAATCCTCCATCAGGAAGCGGCCGGAGGGCATGAGGTCCACCAGGCAGTGCACGTCGCGGCCGAGGCGGTCGAAATCCTCCAGGGTCAGCTCCACGCCCACCCGGCCGGCGATGGCGAGCAGGTGCACCACCGCATTGGTGGAACCGCCGATGGCCGCCAGCGCCCGGATGGCGTTCTCGAAGGCCGCGCGGGTGAGGATGTCGGAGGGCTTCAGGTCCGCCTTCGCCATCTCGACGATGCGCCGGCCGGCCATGCGGGCCAGCAGGTTGCGCCGGGCGTCGGCGGCGGGGATGGCGGCATTCTCCGGCAGGCCGAGGCCAAGGGCCTCGACCATCGAGGCCATCGTCGAAGCCGTGCCCATGGTCATGCAACTGCCGGCGGAGCGGTTCATGGCCGCCTCCGCCTCGTGGAAGTCGGCAAGGGTGATCTCCCCGGCGCGCAACTGCTCGCTCATGGAGATGATGTTGGTGCCCGAGCCGATGATTTCGCCGCGATAGACGCCGCGCAGCTGCGGCCCGCCGGACACGCCGATGGCCGGCAGGTCGGCGGAGGCCGCACCCATGAGCAGGGCGGGGGTGGTCTTGTCGCAGCCCATCAGCAGCACCACGCCGTCGAGGGGATGGGCGCGGATGGCCTCCTCCACGTCCATGGAGGCGAGGTTGCGGAACAGCATGGCGGTGGGCCGCATGGTCACCTCGCCGAGGGAGGAGACCGGGAATTCCAGCGGGAAGCCGCCGGCGTCCAGCACCCCGTAGCGCACATGCTCGGCGATGGTGCGGAAATGGGCGTTGCAGGGGGTCAGCTCCGACCAGGTGTTACAGATGCCGATGACCGGGCGGCCGTCGAACTGGTCCTGGGGGAAGCCGGAGTTCTTCAGGAAGGAGCGGTAATAGAAGCCCATCTTGTCCTGCCGGCCGAACCAGGCCTGGCTGCGCAGGGGCTTGGTGCCTTGCTTGGCGGCTTCCTTGGCGGCGGGCGTGTCTTGGACGGGCGTGTCTTGCACGGGCTTGCCCTTGGTCTTGTCGCTCATGCTGCGTGTCCCGTCATGCCGTTGCGGCGCGGCGTGGCAAGGCCGGGATCATCGGCGCGCGGCGGGTCTTTGCGTGACACTGCGGCTGTCCTCCCTGGCCTGAACGCGGCTTTGGCCGCATCTTCTTAAAACGATTTATGGCACGGCATCGGGCGGCTGAACAGCCGGTCCCCGCCCGGCTTTTCACACCTTTCGCGGGACAAAAAAAGCGGCCGGAGCGCTCGCCCCGGCCGCCATGCGGCTCCAGAATATTCAAGCTCCATGCGGGCTTGAAGCGAGGGCCGGTCAGCCTGGCCGACCGGCCCCCACCATCAGCCGTGCAGCTTGATGGCGGTCTCGGCGATCTTCCTGCCCTGGTAGCGGGCGCCGTCCAGCTCGATGGCGGAGGGCTGGCGGGAGCCGTCGCCGCCGGTGATGGTGGTGGCGCCATAGGGGCTGCCGCCGGTGATCTCGTCGAGGGTCATCTGGGCGCCGTAGCCGTAGTCGAGGCCCACGATCACCATGCCGAAATGCATCAGGTTGGTGATGATGGAGAACAGTGTCACTTCCTGTCCGCCATGCTGGGTGGCGGTGGAGGTGAAGGCGCCGCCCACCTTGCCGTTCAGCGCGCCGCGCGCCCACAGGCCGCCGGCCTGATCGAGGAAGTTGGCCATCTGCGAGGCCATGCGGCCGAAGCGGGTGCCCACGCCCACGATGATGGCGTCATACTCGGCCAGCTCCGCGACGGTGGCGATGGGGGCCTTCTGGTCCAGCTTGAAGTGGGCGGACTTGGCCACTTCTTCCGGCACGAGATCCGGCACGCGCTTGATGTCGACGGTGGCGCCGGCCTCGCGGGCACCGGCGGCAGCAGCTTCCGCCATCTGCTCGATGTGACCGTAGGCGGAATAATACAGGACGAGGACTTTGGCCATGGTGGGCTCCTTGAGAAAGGGGGAAACGGAAAGGGGGAAACGGAGAGGGAGGGGAGAGGGCGTCAGGCCGCTTCCACCAGCACCAGCTCGCTGTCTTCCAGAGCGGTGATGGTGAGGGTGGGCTCGTTCGAGATGGCGGCGCCGTCGCGGGTGTCGAGGCGCAGGCCGTTGACCTCCACCGCACCGGTGGCCGGCACCAGATAGGTGTTGAGGCCGCTCAAAGGGGCGTAGTCGATGGTCTCGCCCGCCTTCAGCGTGGCGCCGAGCACCCGGGCCCGGGCCCGGATGGGCAGGGCGTCCCCATCCCCCGCGATGCCGCTCGCCAGGGCCACGAAGCGGCCTGAGCGGTCGGTCTTGGGGAAGGGGCGGGTGCCCCAGGTGGGTGCGCCGCCGGCCTGATCCGGCTCGATCCAGATCTGGAAGATGCGCGTGGGTCCGCTTTCCAGATTGTATTCGGAGTGGCGGATGCCGCGCCCCGCGCTCATCACCTGGATGTCACCGGCCACGGTACGGCCGCGGTTGCCCAGGCTGTCCTCGTGGGTGATGGCGCCCTCACGGACATAGGTGATGATTTCCATGTTGGCGTGCGGGTGGGGCGGAAAGCCCGATCCCGGCGCGATCTCGTCGTCGTTCCACACCCGGAGCTTGCCGTGGCTCTGGCGGGCGGGATCGAAATAATTGGCGAAGGAGAAGTGGTGCCGGGCGTTGAGCCAGCCGTGGTTGGCCTTGCCGAGGCTGTCGAAGGGGCGATGCTCGATCATGTCGGTGTTCCGTGGCCGTTCAAGCGGCCGCAACAAAGCGTTTTCAAGCGAAGTGAATACCGGTTCGCGTGACGAAAACGCGTCAACTTCGGGGTCTGGAGCGATTGCCGTGGGCTTTGGCCAACGTCGACCGCTCCAGCTGTCGGGGTGGATATTAGGTTGGCGCTGGGCAAAGCAAAGAGGGGTAGAGCGACAGCGGTGTTTGCAGAAATGCAAACATAGGCCTGGGCGTTTCCCTGAAACGCGAACGGGCTCCGACGGGGCCATTTCGACCCGGCCGGAGCCCGCTCAGCGAAGCTCGGTGTCTGGAAGGCGGCTCGCTACTTCGACATCAGCCCCAGCGCATCGGTGAAAAAGTTCACGCCGCCGAAATTGCCGGACTTGAGCGCCATGAGAAGATCACCGTGGGCGCCGCCGATGGTGCGCAGCACCGGCACGCCGGCGGCGATCTCCGGTCCCAGCGCGAAGGCTGGGATGCCCAGGCGATCCACCACCGCGCCGGAGGTCTCGCCCCCCGCCACCACCAGCCGGCGGACGCCGCGCTTGACCAGCCCCTCGGCAATGGTCGCCAGCCCCTGCTCGATGGCATGGCCGGCGGCCTCACGGCCGTGGAGGGCCTGAAGCCGCGCCACCTCGGCCGGTGAGGCAGAGGAGGCGATGAGGACGGGGCCGTCGCCGATGCGGGCGGCTGCCCACTCCAGTGCCCCCTCGGCCTCGGCAGGGCCGGAGACCAGCGCCTCGGCGGACAGGCGCAGCACCGGCATGACATCCTCGGCCCGCGCGATCTGTTCCAGCGTGGCCTTGGAGCAGCTACCGGCAAGGCAGGCGGAAAGCCCGCCGACACCGGCCATGACCGATGCCGTCGCATCGACCCGCAGCACCCGGCCGGTGGCGACGAGGCCCCGGGCCAGGCCGAGGCCGAGGCCGGAGGCGCCCACGGAAACCTGGGAATCGAGTGCTGCGGCGCCGAGGGTGACCAGATCGCCCTCATTCACCGCGTCGGCGATCACGCCGCCGATGCCGTCGACCGCAAGCTCGGCCAGCCGGGCGCGGACGGCATCCGCGCCGCGCGCCACCAGCGCCTGTGGAACCAGCCCCACGCGGGAGACGCTCTGCCGCCCCAGCACGCGCACGAGGTTCGCGTCATGCATGGGGTTGAGCGGGTGGTCCTTGAGCGGGCTCTCGTTCAGCGGCACCGAGCCGACGAAGAGATGGCCCTGGTAGACGGTGCGCCCGGTCTCCGGAAACGCGGGGGTGACCAGCACCGCCGCCGCGCCGGCATCCGCCGAGAGGGCGTCGAGCACCGGGCCGATATTGCCCTCGTCGGTGGAATCGAAGGTGGAGCAGATCTTGTACATCACATGGCTGGCGCCGCGCGCCCTGAGCCAGCGGTCGGCGGCACGGGCCTTTTCCACCGCCTCGGCGGCGGGCACGGAGCGGATCTTCAGGGAGACCACCACCGCGTCCACCTCGCCCAGCGGCAGGTCGTCGGCCGGGATGCCCACGGTCTGCACGGTGCGCAGGCCGTTCTTGGCCAGAGTGTTGGCGAGGTCGGAGGCGCCGGTATAGTCGTCGGCGATGGTGCCGAGGGCGAGGGTCATCCGTTCGCTCCCGCCTTGAGGGCCGGGGCGGCGGCATAGGGCGCGAACCAGCTAAGGCCGTTCAGCGTGCCGGCGCGCGGGTTGTATTCGCAGCCCACGAAGCCGTCATAGCCCAGGCGATCCAGCTCCGCGAACAGGAACGGATAGTTCAGCTCCTCGCCGTCCGGCTCGTTGCGGGACGGCACGCTGGCGATCTGCACATGGCCGGTGATGGGCATGAGCTGGCGCAGCCGCATGGTCACGTCGCCATGGATGATCTGGCAGTGATAGATGTCGAACTGGAGCTTCAGGTTGGGCAGGCCCAGCTCGGCGATGAGCGCCTCGGTGAAGGCGAAATCGTTGAGGAAATAGCCCGGCATGTTGCGGCCGTTGATGGGCTCCAGCACCAGGTCGAGACCCTTCTCCGCCAGCGCGCCGGCGGCGTAGACCACCGCCTCGCGATAGGCGGCGCGGGCCTTGGGGTCGGCGCGGTCGGCAAGGCCGGACATGAGATGCAGGCGCTTCACGCCGGTGGCTGCGGCATAGGTGAGGCCGGTCGCAACGCCCGCCTTCAGCTCGTCGAAGCGCTCGGGGAAGGCAGCGATGCCGCGCTCGCCGGCCGCCCAATCGCCGGGGGGCAGGTTGAACAGGGCCTGGGTCAGGCCGTTGCGGGCGAGGCGTTCGCCCACGGCTTCCGGCGCATGCTCGTAGGGGAAGAGGAATTCCACCGCTGTGAAGCCGGCATCGGCGGCGGCGGCGAAGCGGTCGAGGAACGACCACTCGGTGAACATCATGGTGAGGTTGGCGGCGAAGCGCGGCATGGGAATTGTCCGAAAAGGTGGGATCTTCCGAAAGGTCGGGTCGCGGCGGTCGGTGCGGCGTGAAGGACGCACCAATCCGCGCAGGGACGCAAGCAGGGTTTAGGTCGGCACCGGCTCAGGCCGGATCGCCCGGCAGCTTCGTTCCGGTGATGCGGGCATAGAGGCGGGCGACGGAGGCGTCGTCGTCGCGCCCCATGCCGGCGGCGGAGGTGGCCAGGAACATCTGCAGCGCGGCGGCGGAGACCGGCACGGGGAATTTCGCGCTGCGCGCCATGTCCTGGATGATGCCGAGGTCCTTCACGAAAATGTCCACCGCGCTCCTCGGCGTATAGTCGCCGTCCACCACGTGGGGCATGCGGTTCTCGAACATCCAGCTGTTGCCGGCCGAGGCGGTGATGACCTCATAGACCTTGGCGATGTCGAGCCCCTGCCGCGCGGCAAAGGCAATGGCCTCGCTTGCCGCCGCGATGTGCACGCCGGCGAGCAGCTGGTTGATCATCTTGAAAGCCGCGCCCTGTCCGGGCGCATCGCCCAGCTCATAGAGCTTCGCCGCCATGGCATCGAGCGCCGGCCGCGCCTTGGCGAAGGCCGCCGGGCTGCCGGAGGCAAGGATGGTGAGCGCGCCTTCCGCCGCGCGCTGGGCACCGCCGGAGATGGGTGCATCGAGATAGAGCCGGCCGGTGGCCTCCAGCCGGGTGGCGAGGGTGCGGGCGACTTCCGGGTCCATGGTGGCGGAGGAGAGGAACACTGCGCCGTCTGCCAGCGTCTGCGCCACGCCGTCGGCGCCGAACAGGATGGTCTCGGTCTGGGCGGCGTTCACCACCACGCTCACCACCACGTCGGCGTCGCGGGCGGCTTCCGCCGGGCTCGATGCGCCGCGACCGCCTTCTGCGGCGAAGCGCTCAACGGCGGCGGCGTTCACGTCGAAGCCGGCCACGTCGAAGCCGGCGCGCTTCAGGGACTGGGCCATGCCATAGCCCATGGAGCCGAGCCCGATGACCGCGGCGCGCCCGGTCCCTGTGGCCCCCGAAATGGCGACCTCGGGCGAGAACTGTTCTGTCATGACCTGATCCTCGAAAAGGGAGCTGCGCTGCGACGGCATCGGCACGAGGGGCCTCCCGCGGATCGCGCCGCGGGAGGCTGTGGGTTCACTTGTTGACGAGCTTGGGCGAGGTGGTGAGCACCGCAGCGGCGCCGGCCACCAGGATCGCCGCGAGGGCATACATGCCCACCTGGGTGGAGCCGGTGAGGTCCTTCAGGAAGCCGATGAGGTAGGGGCTGACGAAGCCGGCGAGATTGCCCACCGAATTGATCAGCGCGATGCCCGCGGCGGCGCCCGTGCCGGCGAGGAAGGCGGTGGGCAGGGACCAGAACAGCGGCGCGCAGGAGATGGCGCCGGCGGCGGCGATGGACAGGAAGATGATGGCCACCGTGGTGCTGGTGGAGGTGGCGGCCACCGTGAAGCCCACCGCGCCCATCAGCGCCGGGACGACGAGATGCCAGCGCCGCTCGCGATGGCGGTCCGAGCTGCGGCCGATCAGGTTCATGGCGATGACGGCGCAGAGGAAGGGAATGGCGCTGACGAGGCCGATGTGGAAGTTGCCGACCACGCCGGTGGCCTTCACCAGGGTGGGCATCCAGAAGGTCAGGGCATACTGGCCCATGACGAAGCAGAAGTAGATGAAGCTCATGAGCCAGATCCGCTTGTCGGCGAACACGCCGGCAACCGAGTGGTGGCCTTCCTTGGTCTTTTCTTCCTGGGCGATTTCATATTCCAGCACGGCCTTGTGCTCGGCGCTCAGCCACTTGGCGTCGCGAATGCCATTGTCGAGATAGAAATAGATGGCGATGCCGATGGCGATGGCCGGAATGGCCTCGATGAGGAACATCCACTGCCAGCCGGCCAGCCCCGAGGTGCCGTGGAAGCTGTCCATGATCCAGCCCGACAGGGGATTGCCGAAGATGCCGGAAATCGGGATCGCCGACATGAAGATGGCGATGATCTTGGCGCGGCGGTGCGAGGGATACCAATAGGTCAGGTACAGGATGATGCCGGGATAGAAGCCGGCTTCGGCGACCCCGAGCAGGAAGCGCAGGGCATAGAACATGGGCGCGCTGGAGACGAACATGAAGGCGCCGGAGATGAGACCCCAGGTCACCATGATACGGGCGATCCAGATGCGCGCGCCGACCTTGTGGAGAATGACGTTGCTTGGCACCTCGAACAGGAAATAGCCGAGGAAGAAGATGCCGGCGCCGAGGCCGTAGACGGTCTCGCTGAAGTTCAGGTCCTGCGACATCTGGAGCTTGGCGAAGCCCACGTTCACCCGGTCGAGGTAGGCCACCACGTAGCACAGCATCAGGAACGGGACGATGCGCCAGAACACCTTGGCGTAGGCGGCCTTCTGCGTGTCGGGTTCCACGGCGACGTGCGCCGCGAGGGGCGCGGTTTGGGTGCTCATCGGGTCCTCCCTGGAGGTGGCGTTTGTGTTGGCTGTCGTGTCGGGCTGCGTGCTGGGCATGGCAGCGCTGCCATCAGCACATAGCAAACAGTGGCAGCGCTGCCAAACAGAAAATGGTAGCGCTGCCAAAATACCACCTTGATGGCTCCCCAGGAGCGTGACACAACGGCAACAAACACGAAAACCCGACGCGCATTTGCCGCGCATCCGGAGTGCGCCCAACCGGGCGGGGGAGGGCAGGCGTGGCCGACAAGGACGCCAGTTCGATGCGAGATGACGCGATCCGTGACGACGCGCTGGCGGGGCGCCGCGCAAGCGCAGGTCCGCACCTTGTCTCTCCCGCGGGCTCGGGTGCGGGCGTCACCCTCACGGATGTGGCGCGCGAGGCCGGTGTCGGCGAGAGCACGGCCTCGCGGGTGCTGCGCAGCCACGGTTCGTTTTCCTCCAAGACCCGCGCCAGCGTGCTGGAGGCGGCCGCCCGGCTTGGCTACGTGCCGAACCGCATCGCCGGCACCCTTGCCTCCACCGGATCGAAGCTGGTGGGCATCATCGTGCCCTCGCTCGCCAACATCGTGTTTCCGGACCTGCTGCGCGGCGCCAATTCGGTGCTCGGCAAGGCCGGCTTCCAGTCGGTCATCGGCGTCACCGACTATGATCTTGTGGGCGAGGAAGCCCTCATCGCCTCGCTGCTCAGCTGGCGCCCGGCCGGGCTGCTGGTCGCGGGGCTGGAACACACGCCGCGGGCCGAAGCCATGCTGCGCGGCGCCGGCATCCGCATCATCGAGATGCTCGACACCGACGGGGCCGGCATCGACATGGTGGTGGGCTTCTCCAACCGGGAGGCGGGCCGCGCTAGCGCGCGCCATCTCATCACCCGCGGCTATCGCCGGATCGGCTATGTGGGCCACGACCTGGCCCTCGACCTGCGCGCCGCCAAAAGGTTCGAGGGGTTCCGCTCCACGCTTGCCGAGGCCGGGCTCCAGGTGGCAGGGCAAGTGATCGCGTCGGCGCCCTCGTCCATCGAGGCGGGGCGCGACGGGCTGGCCCGGATCCTGAGTGAGACCCGCGATCTTGACGCCGTCTATTTCTCCAACGACGACATGGCCATCGGTGGCTATTTCCTCTGCCTGTCCAGGGGCATCGGTATTCCGGGCGAGCTGGCGCTGTTCGGCCACAACGGCCTTGAGGTCGCCCGCTGCGCGCCGCAGCCCCTGTCCACCATCCGCACCCCCCGCGTCGAGGTGGGTGAGGCCAGCGCACGGCTCATTTCATCGGACGGGCCGCCAGCCGTCGTCACCCTCGATTTCGAGCTGATCGAGGGGGCGACCACTTAAGTTCATCCGCTTTGGACCCGGTTTGCTGTCTCAACCGGGCCGAGATCTTCCGTTCCCGCTTTGGAGCCCGCGCCTCAGCCTTGGGGCCGGGCCGAGGACCTGCCATGTCGGAAACAAAACTGCGCGAAAGCATCTGCATGTTCGGCCGCTCGCTGTTCGAGCGCGGCCTCACCCCCGGTTCGTCGGGCAATATCAGCCTGCGCCTCGACGACGGCGGCTGGCTGGTGACGCCCACCAATGCCTCGCTGGGCTTCCTTGATCCGGCGCGCATCTCGCGCCTCGACGCCACGGGCCGCATCGTCTCCGGCGACGCGCCCACCAAGGAGATCCCGCTCCACCAGGCGCTCTACGACACGCGCTCCAGCGCGCGGGCCATCGTGCACCTGCATTCCACCCATTCGGTGGCGCTCACCATGCTGCCGGAGATCGATCCGAAGGCGGTGCTGCCGCCCATGACGCCCTATTATCTGATGCGCTGCGGCCAGACCGCGCTGGTGCCCTATTATCGGCCCGGCGACCCGGCGGTGTCCGATGCCATCCGGGGCCTCGCCGGGCGCTATTCCTCGGTGCTGCTGGCCAATCACGGCCCGGTGGTGGCCGGCGACACGCTGGAAGCCGCCGTCTTCGCCACCGAGGAGCTGGAGGAGACCGCGAGGCTCTATCTGCTGCTGCGCGGCCTGAACCCGCGCTACCTGTCGCCGGAGCAGGTGGCCGATCTGGTCAAGGTGTTCGGCGTCTCGCGGCCGGCGGACGATCACGCGGGGCACGACCACGAGGGGCATGGTCAATAGGGCCGGCCCAGCACGAACGAATGCTCGAACCCCAGCCCGACCGTGATCTGGTTCGGGCTGCCGGAGAGCGTGGTCACGGGGCTCGTGGCCGCCGCGCCGGTCAGGCGCTGGTAGCTGCCGTAGAGCGTGGTGGTCCAGTCCTGCGACATCTCATAAGACAGGGACGAGGTGAGGCCGAGGGACTTGATCCCGGCATCCGGCGCGTAGGGGGCGATGTGGCCGTTCAGCGCCGAGGCCAGCGGCGAGACGCCGAATTCCGTCTGCATCAGCGCGCTGTCGGCCAGCGACAGGCGCGGCCCGATGGACCAGGTGAACACGCCCTGCTTCTGCACGAAATCGGCCGAGAGATTGGCCGCAAGGCCGCCAGAGGCGCCGAAGCCCTGCAGCAGTTCCACGCGGGTGCGCAGCATGCCGTCCACCGGCCAGTATTCGGCGAACCCACCGCCCTCCAGCGCCCAGGCATAGCCCGGCAGTCCGGGCAGGGCGCCGCTCGCGCGTCCTTCACGGATGCCCGCCAGCGGGCCGAGCTTGAAGGCGCCGAGATCCAGCAGGCCGATGCCGAAATTGTCGTCCGGCGCGCCGAAGGTGGCCGGCTCGTCGGCGCGGCGGATGTCGAACGAGGGCGTGAAGAACGGCGCGATGGACCGCGCCCCCTCATAGGACGGCCCCAGCGTGAAGCTGCCACCGAGGGTGACGATCCAGGCGTCGGTCGCGGCATCGGTCGCGGAGGTGGCGGCGGAACCGGTGTCCTGCGCTCGCGCGTGCCACGGCAGCGCCGATACCGCCAGCATCAGGAGGAGGAAGAAGCGCCTAACCATCGCCGGCCCCCGCCACCTTGTCGATCTTGATGCCCAGCTTCTTGATGCGGTGCCACAGGCTGCGCTCGGTGATGCCGAGCTTCTCGGCGGCGCGGGCCTGCACACCGCCGTTGTCCTTGAGCGCTTTCAGCACAAACTCGCGCTCGATGCGGGCGAGCTCGCCGTCGAGGTCGCCGTCGAGCGTGTGCGGCATCGCGGCGGCATCGCCGGTCGCCTCGAACAGCAGCAGGTCGCCTTCACCCACGAGGTCGCCCCGCGCGACGATGGCGGCGCGCTCCATGCAGTTCTGCAGTTCGCGCACGTTTCCCGGCCAGCGGTAGCGCGTCAGCATGGCCTGCGCCTCGGGGGTGAGGCCCTTGATGCGCTTGCCCATGTCCCGCGCCGCGGCAGCGAGGAAATGGTTGGCGAGCAGCACGATATCGTCGGTGCGCTCGCGCAGCGGCGGCAGCGAGATGGGGAACACCGCGAGGCGATAGTAAAGGTCCATGCGGAAGGTGCCGGCAGCGATCTCCTTCTGCAGGTCCTTGTGGGTGGCGGCGATAATCCGCACGTCCACCGATACGCTCTTGCTGCTGCCCACCGGCTCGAAGCTTTGCTCCTGCAGGGCGCGCAGCACCTTGGCCTGCACCGGCAACGGCATGTCGGCGATCTCGTCGAGGAACAGCGTGCCATGGTCGGCAGCCGCGAAGCGGCCCTCGCGGGCGCCGGTGGCGCCGGTGAAGGCGCCCTTCACATGGCCGAACAGCTCGCTTTCGATCAGGGTCTCGGGAATGGCGGCGCAGTTGACGGCGACGAAGGGCAGGTCGCGGCGCGGGCTGTTGTAGTGGATGGCGCGGGCCACCAGTTCCTTGCCGGTGCCGCTCTCGCCAAGAAGCAGCACGCTGGCCCGGCTCGGCGCCACCTCGGTCACCTGGCGCAGCACGTCGCGGAAGGCCGGGCTGTCGCCCACCAGATTGTCGAAGCGGTAGCGCCCCTCCAGCTCGGAGCGCAGGCGCGCGTTTTCGCTTTCCACCGCCTTCAGTCGTAGCGCGCGGGCCATGGTGGCGACCACGTCGTCGAGGTCGAGGGGCTTGGCCACATAGTCGAAGGCGCCGTCCTTCACCAGGTCCACCGCACCGCGCACCGTGGCGTAGGCGGTCATGATGATCACCGGCAGCTCGGGCCGCTGCTCCTTAAGCGCCTTCAGCAGGTCGCTGCCGCCCTGGCCGGGCATGCGCAGGTCGCTCAGCACCAGGTCCACCGCGTGGCTGGCGCAATGGGCCAGCGCCTTGGCGACGGTGTTGGTCGAAGTCGCCTCGAAGCCGCGCTCGGCGAGGGCTGCCTCCAGCACCTCCCCATGGCGGACCTCGTCGTCGACGATGAGTATCTTCGCGGCCATGTGCGGCATCAGCCCTGTTTGCCGAGGGGGAGGCGGAGGGTGAAGATGGCGCCGCCGCCCGGTGCGTCGGCATGGCTCACCGCGCCGCCGTGCGCCTCTGCTGTCGAGCGCACGGTGGCAAGGCCGAGGCCGGTGCCGTTCACCTTGGTGGTGACGAAGGGATCGAACAGGGCGGCGCGCACGTCCTGCGGCACACCGGGGCCGTTGTCCTCCACATGGAGCACGGCCGCGTCCTCCTCCTGACCCACCCGCACGATCACATGGCCGCCGTCGCCGGCGGCGTCCATGGCGTTGATGAGCAGGTTCATGAGCGCCTGGTGGAGCAGGTCCTTGTCGCCCTGGATCGGCACCGGATGGTCCGGCAGGCGGGCGGCGAGGGTGATGTCGCGGCGGCGCAGCTCCGGCGCCATGAAGTCGAGGGCCGGCTGGACGATAGAGGTGACGAGATCGAGCGGAACGGCGGCGCATTGCGGTGGCCGGGCATAGTCCAGCAGCTCCTTCACCAGCCGGTCGATGCGCTGGACCTCGTCGAGGACGAACATCATCAGCCGGTCTTCGCTTGGCGCCATCGGGGTCTTGCGGCGCACCAGCTCCGCCGAGGTCTTGATGATGCCGAGCGGATTGCGGATCTCGTGGGCGATCACCGCCGCCGCCTGCCCCAGCGTCGCCAGCTGGGCGCGGTGGCGCAGCGCCGCCTCCCGGTCGCGCAGGGTCTGAAGCTGCTCGGTCATGGCATTGAAGCCACTGGCCAGCGCCTCGATCTCGCGGCCGCCGGTCTCGCGCACGCGGATGGCGTAATTGCCCTCGGCCACCGCCCGCACGCCGCGGGTGAGATCGTGCAGGGGACGGCTCATGCGCCGGGCGATGGAGAAGCCCACCAGCAGCGACAGCGCGCCCGCCACCGCCGCCAGGGCCACGAACAGCCACACGGTGCCCAGGCGCTCGAACGTCGCCGACGTGCCGTTGAGCCGGCAGGCGATGATGCCCACGAGGCGCCCGCCATCATCACGCAGGGCAGTGAAGGCTACCGCCGGTCCCAGCCCGTAGCTGCGCCGCTGGATGGCGATGGGTGCGCCGGCGGTGAGCGCCGCCAGCGCCTCCGGCGGCACCGGCAGCGGGGCGCGATGCAGGGCCTCGAGATCGCGCAATTCGCCGCTCTCGGTCACCTCGATCAGGTGCAGGTCGAGGGAGCGGATGGTCTGCGGCGCGGTGAAGAATTGTTCGTCCAAGAGATTGGCGACGAACAGGAAGCCAGCCTGCTCGCCGATATGCACCGCCTGGATCGCACCTACCATCATGGCGCGGCGGCCGTCCTGCCGGACGAAGAAGATGGATGAGACCGCCTTGAGCGGCAAAGGCTGCATCAGCTCCAGGTCGCCAGTGGAAAACAGCACCTTGCCGTCGGCGGTGTAGAGGCGCACGAAATCATAGCCCACGGAGGTGAGCAGATCGGCGAACGGCTCGATGGGCTCGACGCCGCCCGTGCCTGCCCGCGACAGGGCGGCGGCCACGATGGCGGTGGCGCGCTGGGCCTCCTCGCGTCCTTCCGCCGCCTCATTGGCCATGAAGCTTGCGATCTCGCCGATCCACTGCTCCACGTTGCGCTCGAACGTCGCCGAGATGACCTCGGCCGCGATGAAGCTCGCCACCAGCACCGGCGGCACGCTGACCATGACGAAATAAAGGGTCAGCCGCAGCCGCAGGGGCAGCAGCGACCACCAGTTCAGCCAACGCGAGCCGCGCCGTCGCGCCATGATGCCCTAGGACCTCTTGTTCCCGGCGCTGGCCTTCGCCGGGGCCGGCGGGGCGTCGCAGCGTTTCAGGCTGGCGGGCGCGCGATGCCATTGGAGCGTCCGCCCGAACGCCTTCATGCCGACGAAACCGGTCACCACGATGGCGTCTTCCTCCCCCGGGGCGATGGCCACGGAATAGCGCGCGCCGGCCTCCGGATCATAGATCCAGCCGCCTTCCCAGCCGTCCCGTCCCGGCGCGACGCCGGACAGCACCTCCATCCCGCACAGCGGCCGGTCACGCTGCGACAGGTCGGCATTGTTCTCGTCGCGCATGGGCTGCCCGTTCTCGTCCAGCGGGGTCTTCAGCCATACGATGCGTCCGCACAGCCTGTCGCCGCAAGGTGCGATCTGGACTGCACCCTCGCCGTCCTCGGTCATCCAGGTGCCGGTCACGTCAGGGGCGGCAAAGGCCGGGGTCGCCATCGCCGGGCCGATCAGGGCCAGCGCGCGGAGGCCGGCCATCAGGTTTCGCATGGGGTCAGCTCCTCTTCTGGAACGGCGTCCGCCTCGGCACCGTGGCCGATGAGCGCCACGCCCAGGAGGATCAGCCCGATGCCGGCGGCGGTGCGCGCGTCCACCGCCTCGCCGAAGGCCAGCCAGGCGAACAGCGGCACGCTCACATAGCTCAGCGCCGTCAGCGGGAAGGCCCGGCTGAGCGCGGTATCCTTCAGCACCAGCATCCACAGCACATAGGTCGCAAGGTAAAGCGCGACCGCGAGCCACGCGAAGGCGGTTCCCGCAGCGGAGGCGAGGAAATCGAGCCCCAGCGGCAGGTCGCCGATGGCCTCGGCGGCGGCCTTGAAGGCGAGCTGGGTCGCGGTGTCCACGGCGAGGAACACGCCCACGAGGATGAGGGTGGGGAAGGCTGAGGGACGCAGCGTCATCGCGCCCCGTCCTTGTCCCGCTGCCGCAGGTCCAGCCGCCGCAGGTCGGGGTCCCAGCGGGGAAAGGAGAGCAGCGGGGCGGCCAGGCGCACGGCGGCATGGAGCAGCTGGTTGCGATGCTTCACGAGATGGGTGCGCGGCTCCAGCGCGCTGCCGAACCGCAGCTTGGAGGCATAGGCGGTCTGCCCGGTCTGCAGGTAGCGCCGGCCGATGCGCTGGCAGAAGCGCACGTTCTCCAGCCAGCTCAGGGCATAAAGGTCGTGCGCGGGGCCGAGCGGGTAGGCCATGCCGAGGAACTTGTCGATCACCCGGTCGGGCTCGACGAACAGCAGGTTGAAGGCGGCAAGCTGCCCCTCCACCCGATAGCAGGCGAACACCGCATCGGTGCCCAGCGCCCGCGAGACCGCCTCGAAATAGCCGTCCGGCAATTCCTCGAAATCGCCATAGCGCACCTGGCTGCGGGTGCGGGTAGCCTCATAGAGCGCGCGCACCTCCCCTTCCAGGCCGGCGAGGGAGGTGCGCCATTCCACCTCCACCCGCCCGGCCTGTTTCAGCTTGCGCCGCAGGTCCTTGCGTGTGGCCGGCGAGAGGCGGGCGAGATAGGAGTCGAGATCGCCGGTGTCCGCGAGGTCCAGCACGGCCACGGGCAGGCTCTCCACCGCGAAGTATCGGGCGGCGGCGAGGTGCGGCCCCAGGAGATCCAGCTCGCGCGGGGCAAGGTCCTTGAAGACCACGAGGCCGGCGCCTCGCCGCGCCGCCTCCGCCTCCACGGCGGCGATGAGGCTTAAGAGGGCCTCCTGCCTGCCGGTCCCGCCGAGGCGCGGGTTGAGCGCCACCGGGCAGGCGTCGGTGAAGGCCGAGCCGACGCCGAGCATGCGCCATTCCAGCAGCCCCGGCGCGCGGCGGGCGAGGCGGTCGCAGAAGGCCGCGAGCGGACCACCCTGGAGCGGGGTGTCGAGCCGGTATTTGAGGGCGAACAGCGGGGCGCCGGCGGCGAGGCCGTCGCGATTGCCGACGCTGACCGCCGCCAGCTCCATGGCGGCGGGCGGCGCGGTCTCGCAGGCGGCAAGATAGGCCCATCCCTCGCTTTCGGGGGGGCGGGCGGCCTTCCAGCCGGTGGGGTCGATGCCGGCCATGCCGGACACCACGCGGGCGAGCGGAAGGCTCGGCCGGCGGGCCGTGCCCTCGGCCCAATCGCCCATCAGGGCCTCATGCGACATGGGCCACCTCCGCAGCGGCGATGGGCGCATTGCGTTCGGCGCGGGCGGCCGCCGCGCGGCGCGGCTCCAGCACGGGATGGCGGTTCGGCGCTGCCACCACGCCCCGGATGAAGGCCGCCACCCGGTCGGTGACCAGATGGCGCTGCCGGTCGAGGGTCACGAGGTGGTAGCTGTCGTCTAGCACCAGGCATTCCACCGTGCCGCCGAGACGGCGTTGCAGCAGCACGGCATTGTTGAAGCTCGCCACGTCGTCGTGGCGGGCATGGGCGATGAAGACCGGCTGGCGGATGGAGCCGAGCAGTGGCTTCAGCCGCGCCACCAGCCGCCACAGCTGCTTCAGCGCCGCGGAGGGGGTGCCGAGGCTGCCGGCATCGGTATCGCCCCTCCGCATGGCGCGCAAAATCATGGTCCGGATGCGCTCGTCCTTCAGGCCGTAGGGCTCTCGCTCCACGAAGCGATAGCGGCGGCCCAGCGGCGTATTGATGAGCAGGCGCAGCAGGAAGCCGTAGCGGGGGATGGACCAGCCGTCATAGCGCAGGGTCGGGGCCAGCATCACCACCCCGTCCACGCTGTCGGGGTTGCGGGCGGCGAGCAGGGCGGCCAGCAGTGCCCCCATGGAGAGGCCACCCACCACCACCTTGGTGCAGCGCGCCTCCAGCGCCGCGAGGGCGGCCTCGGCGCTGGCGTACCAGTCCTCGAACCGTGTGGCGGCCAGTTCCTCCTCGGTGCCGCAATGGCCGGCGAGCTGGCAGCACAGAACGGTGGCACCCGTGGCTGCGAGCCGGCGCGCCACCTCGCGAAGCTCCACCGGGGTGCCGCCGAGGCCGTGGATGAGCAGCACCCCGATGGGGCCGCCCTCGCTCATGATGCTGCGGTCCACAGGCATGGCGTTCCTCACAGGCTGGATGCGACGAGGGCGACACCGGCGGTGACGAGGACTGCCCCGGCGTATTGCCGCGGGACGATCCGTTCGCCGAGCCACAGGTGGCTCGCCACGGTGATGCCGAGAATGTTGAGGCTGGCGACGGGAAACGCGATGGCCAGCGGCACCTGCGCGAGGATGCGCGTCCACACCAGGAACTCGACGGCGTAGACCAGCAGCCCCAGGATCAGCCAGGGCTCGCCCACCAGCCTCAAAGCGAAGCGCCCCACGCCAGCGGAGCCGACGGCGGGAAGCCGGTCGGCACCGCGCTTGAACGCCAGCTGCCCGGCCACATCGCAGGCCACCGAGGTGGCGAACAGGGCGACGAGGGACGCGTTCATTGCAGGATGTCCCCCATGTGCCGGAGGATACGGCCGTTGGTGGCGCCGTTGACGGCGATGGCATTGCCGTGGGGATCGCGTCGTTGGTCCCGGTCGAGATTGGCCAGCAGGGTGCGCAGCGCGCCGTTGTCGCCTTCCGGCGAATAGTCGCCGCACACGTCCATACCCAGCACGGGCCGGTGCCGGGCAAACAGGGTGATGGCCTGCAGCACAAGGTGGAGGGGCAGGCGGCCCTGGTCCCAGTTGGTCACCGCCTCGTCCGGGCCGAGCACGTCCTTGTCGAGGGTGATCCACAGGGGTGTTGCCGGGAGCTGGCCGGCGATGGTCTCCACGTGCGCGGCGAAGTCGCCGTCCTCCAGCCCCTCCCAGCGCAGGCCGTCGGCGGCGATCCCCGCCGCCCCGCGCACGCCGGCCGTTTCGAACCCCGGCCCGGCATAGAAGGTGGCTCCGGATGCCAGGGGATGGACCTCAAGCCGTCCGGCACGCAGCAGCGGCAGATCCGCACCCTTCAGCTGTGGGGCGTTGAGGTCGCTGCTGCACGGGCCCAGCGTCACCACCCGCTCGATATTCCGCTGTTCCAGCAGGCGGCTGACCCAGGAGCCGCAGTTCAGCGTGCGCGGAAACCGGGTCCAGTCCGGATGGTTGTCGAAATGCACCACGCTCATCGGCTGGTCGAAGCGCGAGACCAGAAGGTGGCTCAGGTGATGGAAATCGCCCGAGCCATAAAAGCAGATCTCGCCGCGCGTCGGCGGGCCGAGCCGCTCGGCCAGCGTCTTCAGCGCGCTCCGCCCCGCCAGAAAGCGCAGCCGGGGTGCAAGGTCGCGGGCAATGAACAGATCGGCGTCACAGCCGGGCAGGCCGGCCATGACCTCGTCCTGCACGGTGAGCGTGCCGTCCAGATCGATGACCTTGATGCGCATGGCGCTCACTGGGGCGTCACGCGGGCAAACAGCTGGTCCATGAGCGCCAGGGCGAGGTCGATCTCGGCATGGCTGATGGTCAGCGCCGGCGCCAGCGTGATGACATTCTTGTGGTAGCCGCCGATGTCCAGCACCAGCCCGTAGCGCTCGCCGCCGTGGACGAGATCGCCCTTCAGCGCCTCGTCCACCATGCGGTCGACGATGGCTTTTGAGGGGGTGTAGCTGTCATGCGGCTCGCAGATCTCCACCCGCAGGGCAAGGCCCAGCCCGTCCACGTCGCCGACGATGGCGTGCTTCGCCTTCAGCTCCTTGAGCCCATCGAGGAAATGGGCGCCCTTTTCGGCCACGGAGGTGGCGAAATCCTCCTCGCGCATCATGCGCATGGCTTCCAGCGCCACGGCAGTGCCGAGCGGATTGGCATTGAAGGTGGAATGGGTGGAGCCGGGCGGGAACGCCTGCGGATTGATGAGCGCCTCCCGCGCCCAGAGCCCGGACAGGGGATTCAGCCCGTTGGTCAGCGCCTTGCCGAACACGATGATGTCAGGCGCCACACCGAAATGCTCGATCGCCCACAATTTGCCGGTGCGGTAGAAGCCCATCTGGATCTCGTCCACCACCAGCAGGATGCCGTGGCGGTCGAGCACTTCCTTCAGCTCCGGGAAGAAGTTGGCGGGCGGGATGACATAGCCGCCGGTGCCTTGGATCGGCTCCACATAGAAGGCGGCGTATTCGCACTGGCCGGCCTTGGGGTCCCACACGCCATTGTATTCGCTCTCGAACAGGCGGGCGAACTGCTCGACGCAGCGGTGGCCGCATTCCTCCTTCGTCATGCCGCGCGGGCCGCGGAAATGATAGGGGAAGGGGATGAAGTGGGCGCGCTCGCCGAAATGGCCGAAGCGGCGGCGATAGCGGTAGGACGAGGTGATGGCCGAGGCGCCGAGCGTGCGGCCGTGGTAGCCGCCCTCGAAGGCGAACATCAGGCTCTTGCCGCCGCAGGCATTGCGCACCAGCTTGAGGGAATCCTCGATGGCCTGGGCGCCGCCCACGTTGAAATGCACCCGCCCCTTGTGCCCGAAGCGCGCCATGGCGCCTTCGGCGATCTCGGCGGCCAGCTCGATCTTCTCGCGGTGCAGATATTGGCTCGCCACCTGGGGCAGGCGATCGAGCTGGCGGCGCATGGCCTCGTTCAGGCGCGGATTGGCATAGCCGAAATTGACCGCCGAATACCACATCTGCAGATCCAGGAAGGCGCGGTCCTCGTCGTCATAGATGAAGGATCCCTCGCAGCGCTCGAAGATCTTCGGCTCTTCAGTGTAATGGACCGTGTCTCCATGGGAGCAATAGGTCTCCTCCAGCTCGCGCAGGCGGGTACGCTCGGCGGCGGCGGTGGAGATTTCGGTCTGGCGATCAAGCATGAACTTCCTCGAGGGTGAGGCGGGAGGGGGAGGCGGCGCGGCGGGCGCGCAGCGGTTCCAGAAAGGCGAAGTCCAGGAAGGCGAGGGCGTCGGCGAAGCCGGAAATGGCCTGGTGGGCGATGCCCTCGGCGGCGCAGAAGGCGGCAAGCTCGCCCTTGGCCAGGACGAAATCGGCGCGGCGGGCGAGGCAGAAGTCCGAGCGCCCGTCGCCCACCAGCACCAACCGGCGATCCGCCGGGATGGCGGCGCACTTGCAGGTGCCGCTGGGGCACTGTTCCCCGCGATTGGAGAAGGCCGCCTGCCAGCGTCCCGCGCCTGCCTCCACCAGCCGGTTGCTGGTGACCGGAAGGTCGATGCCGTTGGCGTGCAGCAGGTGGATGATGGCGAGGTCGAACCCGTCCGACACCACCGAGACGGTGGCCCCGCAGAGCCACGCCCGCGTGACGAAGGCGGTGAAGTGCGGGTCGAGTCTTACATCGGCAAGTGCGGCACACAGCGCGGCGCGCGGCGCCTGAAGCAGGGCGACCTGCCGCGACAGGCATTCGCGCGAGCCGATGCGGCCGGCGCGCCAGTCCTCCTCGATCTCCTCCCAGCGCCCATCCGCGAACGTGGCAAGGAGCAGATCGGTGGTGTCGATGGGGCTGATGGTGCCATCGAAGTCGAGAGCGAAGTGAAGTTGCATTTGGCCTCGCGAACTGCGCATGCCCTCTACGCAAGCGCGGGGCCAAAGCATAATAGTATGATTTTAAATGAATTTTTGTCGGGGACGGGTTCCGCGCAGCCTTGCGGTTTGGAGCTTCCTCCAAATTTTGGAGGAACGGCGGCGGCGGGGTCTCAGGCCCGCATCGGGGGCGCGCGGTGCCGAGCCGTCGCAGGCGTCAGCCTGCCCCTTTAAGGTGCGCTGGCTCCTGCCAGCTCAAAATCGATGGAGCGAACTTGTCCGCTGCGCTCCGGTCGCGGCCGGCCGAAGATGATCGTCAGCGACAATGGCAGCGAGTTCACCTCCAATGCCATTCTGGCCTGGACCGACGCGGCTCGGGTCGAGTGGCACTCCATCGCGCCCGGCAAGCCGATGCAGAATGGCTTCATCGAGAGCTTCAACGGCCGCCTTCGGGACGAGTTGCTGAACGAAACGCTGTTCTCCAGCCTGTCCAAGACAAGAGCCGCTCTCGCCCGGTGGCAGCTCGACTACAATACCGCCCGGCCGCACTCGAAGCTCGGATGGCAGACGCCAGCGGCCTTCGCCTCAACCTTCCACCCGTGGCGGGATCAGACGCTCCGCACCATGAATGGCTCCGCGTCTGCACCCGCCGCTCAGGCCGCCCCAGAGGGCAAATCCAACCGACGGAACGAACTCACAGCTGGATAGAAGTTGGTGGCAACGTCATAGGCCTTCGAGTTTTCGGGCCGATGAGCACCCGCCAGGACATCAGCGCGGATGGTTGTGACCTTGCCGGCGAATTCAGCTGACCCGCCGTCATCCGGTGGATGTCTTCAGCTTGGAAACGCAGGCTTTTACCGTCTCGACGAGCTGTTCGAGGCGAGATGGAGGGCGGGTCCTGTATAGGCGGGCGATCACCAATTCCTGCGGCCGGAACGGTCCGTCCAGCGGCCGAGACACGAGCCCACCCTGATCCGGGGCGACGTAAGGCGGCGAGAAGTTCAGCACCGTGTAGCCGAAGCCGCTGGCCACCATGCTGCGCAGCATCTCGAACGAACCGGTCCGGTAAGCAATGCGCGGCTCGATGCGCTCCGCCGCGAAGATCGAGAGGAAATAGTCCCGCGTCTTCGGAAGGTCCAAAAGAATGAAGGGTTCCTTCGCCACGTTGGCGAGGCGCAAGCGCTCCCGCTGAAGCACCGTGTGACCAGCAGGCACCACGAGTTGAACCGGCATGGTGCGCAGCGTGATCGCCTGCACGGTGGTGGGCAGGTCGTAGTCATAGAGGATCGCCAGATCGAGGGCGCCGCTGTGCAGGCCTTCGAGCAGGCTGTCGTGGCTGTCTTCGTGCCAGCGGGCCTGGATCTTGGGGTGCTCCTTCTCCACCTCCTGCATCAGCCGGGGTACGAGATAGGGCGCCAGGGTATTCAGGCAACCAATGCTCAGACGGATGGCGGCGCGCGGCCCGCCGCGCTCGCCCATGGTCTCGATCTCCCGTACATGCAGGAGGATGCTGCGCGCATGGACGGCGAGATCCCGCCCCGCAGGCGTGAGCAGCATGCCGCGCGCATGGCGCCGCATGAACAGCTTCACTCCCAGGATGCGCTCCATCTGGGAAATGGCAGTGGAAACCGAGGAGGGCGAGACATTCAGAGCCTCGGCTGCGCGCAGCACGCTCAGCTGGTTCGCAGCCGTGAGGAAATAGGCGAGCTGCCGCAGGCTCAGATTGGGCACGTCCCGCCAACCGTCCTCGCCCTCGGACCTGTTCATATCATGCGCCCCATGCTTCCGAGAGCTGCTCACCACCTGAGCCGCGCAACATCCGTCGCCGGCAGAAACGATCAAACGTGATGCAATATGGGCCTACAAAATGAGCATGTGGGCGCCTTTTGCAGCATTTATCTCGCAAGTGCTCACGAACATATCGCGCAGCACAAATTTTGTAAGCGATCTTGGTTCGGATTTATTGACTTTGTAATCGCACTAATTCGATTTGCCAACCTAAAGAGCCGGCGCAATGCTCGTGTCATCCAAAGCGGAGCCGCTTCCGCGAAGGGAAGCACCGCCCCACCTCCGCCGCCCCACGGAGAGCAAAACGCATGGCCCAGCAAAAGCAGTTTCTCTCGCAGCCCTTCGCCGGATATCTGAACGAGCCGGCACCTGAGGAGAATGTCGAGCTCACCCACATTGAGAAGGGCTCGGCAGCGGGCGAGTTGCTGCGACGCTATTGGCAGCCGGTGGCCCTGACCAGCGAGATCAAGGATGTGCCGCTCGGCATCCGGATGTTTGGTGAGGACCTCGTGGTCTTCCGCAACACGGCTGGCGAATACGGCATCCTCGACCGCCATTGTCCGCACCGCGGGACGTCGCTGGAATTCGGCCTGCCCACCGAATGCGGCCTGCGGTGCTGCTACCATGGCTGGCTCTTCGGCATGGATGGCAAGGTTCTGGAAACGCCCGGCGACCCGCCCGGCAGCACGCTGAAGGACCGGCTCTACCACGCCGCCTATCCTGCACGCGAATACAAGGGCCTCGTCTTCGGATACTTCGGCCCGATCGAGGCCATGCCGGAATTTCCCATCTATGATTCCTACGAGCACCCCGACGACAAGCTCGTGCCGTATTGCGTCACCTATCCCTGCAACTGGCTGCAGGTGCTGGAAAACGTGATGGACCCGGCGCATGCGGTGTTCTTGCACACCCGCGTGACCTTCTCCCACTTCTCCGACACCTGGGGCGAGCTTCCGGTGATGGATTTCGTGGAGACGCCCACCGGCATGATCTACGTCACCACCCGCCGCTGGAAGGACAAGGTGTGGGTGCGATCCAACGACATCCTCATGCCGAACCTCGCCCAGGTCGGCCATATCTGGGAGGATGGGCAGGAGGCCAAGCAGTTCGGCCGCGTGGGCATCACGCGCTGGACCACGCCCATCGACAACCAGACCTGCCGGGTGATCGGCTGGCGCCATTTCCATCCGGACGTGGATCCGCGCGGCCTGGCGAAGGAAGAGGAGTGCGGGGTCGAGAAGGTGGATTTCTACGGACAGGGCATCGGGGCCTCCTTCGAGGAGCGCCAGCGCCTGCCGGGAGACTATGACGCCATCGTTTCCCAGCGGCCCATCGCCGTCCACGCGCTGGAGCACCTCACCTATTGCGACAAGGGCGTGGTGATGCTGCGCAAGCTCCTGCGCCGCGACATCCGCGGCCTTGCCGCAGGCGAAGAGCGGGCTGCATCCCCGCTGCGCTCCAACGGCCTCATCCCGACCTACTGCCACGACACGGTTCTCGACATTCCGCCCATCGACGGCGTGGACGATCTGGAGTTGCTTGAGGAGGTGGGCCGCCGCGTCACCGAGATCATCATCGAGGGCGAGCACCACAGCGCCGACGACCGGATCGAGATCGTGCGGCACAAGCTGCTCGAATACCAGCGCTCGCTGCTGCCCCGCGCGGCGGAGTGAACGCACCCGGCGGCTTGCCCAGCCGCCGCCCCACGCGGCCACACAGCAATGCCGCAAGACCGGTGAGGCGAAACGGCCTCGCAGCCATACAGCACAAGGATCTGCCCCGTGACCAAGCACCCGATCCACCCCGGCGCCGTTGACTGGAGCGGCGAGAACCCCGGCATCTATCTGAAGGAGCTGCCGGAGGGGCCGTGGACCGGCCTCATGTGCTTCTTCCGCATCGTCTATTCGCCTTTCGGCCTTGGCAGCGGCATCGTCGTGCTGGACGAGCCCGGCACCGCCAAGGGCCTGCCCGAGGTCGCCAATTTCTGCATCTCCGACAACGAGGATCTCGCCCGTTACCTCGTGGCCGAGTTCTTCAGCAAGTTCGCGGCCTTCCGCGTCTCTCCCGGCATCTCAGCCATCAGCTACCTGTCGGCCACAGAGATCCGGCGCGAGGGCGACACCCGCGGCACCTATCGCGAGATCGTCAGCGCCGCCGACATGGAGGTGGTCGCCACGTGGAACCAGCTCGGCGCGCCTTATGCTGTCGACATGCCGCCCGAGAAGGGACCCACCAAGAAGCACGAAATGTACAGCGTCTTCCTTGACGCGCCCGACGCCTCGGTGACGATCAACGGCCGTCCGCTCAAGGGCAAGGTCGCGACGCGCAACTGCGCCGATACCGTCAAGAGCTCCGCCTTCCTGGCATTTTCCGAGTCCTGGATGCGGACGGACGCCTGAACGGCGTTCCACGGGAGGATCGGACCATGACGGACGCGCTCCAGTTTCTTCTGAGCGGCATCGTCGTCGGCAGCATCTACGGGCTCATCGGCGTCGGCTTCACCTGCATCTTCAACGTGACCGGCATCGTAAACTTCGCCCAGGGGGATTTCGCGATGGTGGGCGCCATGACCACCATCGCTCTGCTGTCGGCGGGGGTGCCGCTGCCCATCGCGATCGTGCTCGCCATCGTCGTCACGTGCCTCGTGGCGGCAATCATCGAGCGCACCGCCATCCGGCCGGTCCGCTCGGACGTCGTGCGTGGCATCATCGTCACCATCGGCATCGGCGTGATCCTCCACGGCGTGGCCGCGCTGGTCTGGGGCACCGACGCCCAGCCCATGCCGGCCTTCTCGGGAGATGCGCCGATCCGCATCGGCGGCGCCACCATCTCGCCCCAGGCGCTGTGGGTCGTCGGCGCCGCCATGACCGCGATGGTCCTGCTGGAACTGCTGTTCCGCAAAACGTTCCTCGGGCAAATGTTCCGCGCCTGCGCCATCAATCCCTTCGCGGCCGGCCTCGTCGGCATTCGCGTCGGCACCATGAGCCTCATCAGCTTCGTCATGTCCGGCGCGCTCGGGGCCGTCGCCGGCATCGTCGTGGCGCCTATCGCCCTCACCCAGTACGACAGCGGCCTCCAGCTCGGCATCAAGGGGTTCGTGGCCTGCATCGTCGGGGGCTTCGGTGGGCCGATCGGCGCGGCGCTGGGAGGCATCCTCCTCGGCATCCTGGAGGCGTTCGCAGCGGGCTATGTCAGCTCCGGCTACAAGAACGCCATCGCCTTCGTGCTGCTGCTCGTCTTCCTGCTGTTCCGGCCCGGCGGCCTGTTCGGCGACCTCGAAAAGGTGAGGAGCTGACATGGTCCGCATCCCCCTGCTCATCGCCATCCTCGTCGCCTGCCTGGTCACGGGCGGCGACTATGCCATCAGCCTCGCAGTGGTTATCGGACTGCAGGCACTGCCTGCCCTCGGCCTGACGCTCCTCACCGGCTACACCGGCCAGATCTCGCTCGGCCATGCGGCCTTCTACGGCCTCGGCGCCTACGGCTCCGCGCTCATCGGCGCCGCCCTCGGCCTGCCCGCCCTGCTGAGCGTGATCATCGCCTCGGCGCTGGTGGCGGGGATCGCCTGGGCCATCGGCTGGCTGGTGTTCCGGCTGAAGGGGCACCATCTCGCCATGGCGACGCTGGCCTTCGGCATCATCGTGCAGATCGCCTTCGTCGAGATGCATTTCCTCACCGGCGGTCCCAACGGCCTGTCGGGCATCGAGCCGCTGTCGATCTTCGGCAAGGACCTCATCACCGACGCCCAGGTGCTGCCGGTGGTGTGGGGCGCGGTGATCCTTGCGGTCCTGTTCGCCCAGAACCTCATCTCCTCGCCCGCCGGTCTCGTGATGCGGGCCATCGCGGAGGGCGACAAGGTGGTCGGCTCCCTCGGCAATGACGTCGCCGCCATCAAGCGCAAGGTGATGATGCTGAGCGGCTTCCTCTGCGCGGTGGGCGGCGGGCTCTACGCCCATTATGTCGGCTACCTCAGCCCCGGACCGTTCGACGTGGGCTTCTCCGTGCGGCTCCTGCTCATGGTGGCGCTCGGCGGTTTCGCCAACATCTGGGGCGTGCTGTTCGGCGTCGCCTTCGTGACGCTGGTGGGCGAGGCCCTGAAGCCGCTCGGCGCCTTCGACGTGATCGCCTACGGCACGCTCCTCGTGGTCTCGGTCATCTTCTTCCCGCGCGGCCTCATGGCCGGCATTGCGGAGCCCGTGGTGGCGCAGGCGCGCCGGTTCCGAAAGGTGGCCGCCCGATGAACGCCCAGCCGATCCTCTCCGTCGCCGGTGTCAGCGTCACCTTCGGGACGTTTCCGGCCCTCACCGAGGTGACCTTCGACGTGGCCGAAGGGGAACTGGTGGCGCTCATCGGCCCCAACGGCGCCGGCAAGACCACCATCCTCAACGTGCTCTCCGGAGAAGTGCCGCCGACGGCTGGAACGGTCAGCTTTCGCGGCCGGCCGCTGGCGGGCCTCAAGCCCCACGAGGTGGCGCGCCGGGGCCTCGCCCGCACCTTCCAGGCGGCGGAGCCGTTCCAGCACCTCACGGTGCGCGAAAACGTCATGGTGGGCGGCGTCCCTGCCTCCGGCCTAGGGCTCATCGCCGGCCTCGGCTTCCGCGCCAACAGCCTGCCCGCCGCCCGCCGCGTGGCCAGCGAGGCGGATGCCCACTTGGAGCGGGTCGGGCTGCTGGAGAAGGCGGACCTGCCGGCCGGCCTCTTGACTGCCGGCCAGCGGCGCCTGCTCAGCATCGCGCGGGTGCTGGCGACCGGGGCGTCCATGCTGGTACTGGACGAGCCGGGCGCGGGCCTCAACGAGAGCGAGAAGACCTTTCTCGGCGACGTCATCCTCTCCTTGTGGCGCGACGGCCGCACAGTGCTGTTCGTCGAGCACGACATGCCACTGGTGAGCCGCATCGCCCAGCGGATCATGGTGCTCGACCGCGGCCATCTCATCGCCGATGGAGCGCCCGATGAGGTGCGCGCCAATCCGAAGGTGATCGAGGCCTATCTCGGCCGCCGCGCGCCGGAGGAGCCCGCCGCGGCGCCCGTCGCCGCCATCGTCGCATCGGCCGCCGAGGCCAGCTCCGAGCCGGTGAGGCCGGCGGCGCGGCTGCTGACGGTCCGGGATCTCAACGTCACCTATGGCGGCCTGACGGCAGTAGACGGCGTATCGCTCCACATCGACGAGGGCGAGGTGCTGGCGCTGGTCGGCGCCAACGGCGCGGGCAAGAGCAGCCTGCTCAAGGCCATCGGCCGGGTGGTGAACGCGCGCGCCGCCGAGATGTCCTTCGCCGGCGAGGAGATCGCCCGGCTCCCGGAGGATGCCGTGGTGGCCCGCGGCCTCTGCCTCGTGCCCGAGGGGCGCGCCCTGTTCGGCTCGCTCACGGTCGCCGAGAACCTGGCGGCCGGCCGCTATGCCCGCCGTCGCGCCCGCGGCTTCACGCACCTTCTCCACCAGAGCCGCGCGGAGCGGGCGGTGTTCGAAGCCCGCCTCGATATGGTGTACCAGTTGTTCCCGGTGCTGAAAGAGCGGGCGCGTCAGCTCGCCGGCACCCTGTCCGGCGGACAGGGCCAGATGCTCGCCATCGGTCGTGCCCTCATGGGCGAACCGCGCCTGCTCATGCTCGACGAGCCCTCCCTCGGCCTCGCTCCGCAGGTGATCGACGAGATCTTCGCCTCCATTGCGCGGCTGAAAAGGCAGGGCCTCACCATCCTGCTGGTGGAGCAGAACATCGCCTCGGCCCTCGCCATCGCCGACCGGGGCCTGGTGCTCGCCAACGGGCGTGTCGCCGCCAGCGGCACGGGCGCCGAGCTGCTGAGGGATCCCCGCATCACCGAGGCCTATCTGGGCACCAGCGACAGCCAGGCATCCGGCTGCAGCGCACCGCGCATGATCGCGGTCTAGAGGAGGTCGCATTGGACGAGATCACCGCCCCCTCCGCCCTCTCCGACGCAGACGGCACCGCGCTCGCACTGATGCACGCGGTGGAACCGGCCTGGCGCGGCGTCGCATTGGCGCGCGACGCGATGGACTTTCCCGAGCGGACCATTCTTCATGCCGGCCCGCCGGTGGACTTGGCGCGCATCGCCCGTCCCATCCTCAACAGCGCCGTTATGGCCGCGCTGCTGGAGGCCTGGGCCGCCGATGCGACCGAGGCGGAGGCGATGATCCTCTCCGGCGCCATCCGCCTCGCCCCGGCACAGGACCATGGCGTCATGGTGCCGCTTGCCGCCGTCTTCTCGCCGAACATGGCGGCCCAGATCGTCGTCGATCTCGCCGATCCGCGCCGCCGCGTGCTCGCCCCCATCAATGGCGGCATGGCCAAGGCGCAACGGCTCGGCCTTGCCGGACCCGACATCCTCGCGCACCTCAAGTGGATCAACGGCAACCTTGCGGCGACGCTGTCCATCGTAGCCGACCGGGACATTCCTCTCCTGCCCATCGCGGACGCCGCGCTGGCGGCGGGAGACGATTGCCACGGCCGCACCGTCGCGGGTACGCGGCTGGTGATCGAGGCCATCGCACCACGCCTCGGCAGCGCCACGCTGGAACGCCATTTCCTGGATGGCGCGCCCGGCTTCTTCCTGAACCTCTGGATGGCGACGGCCAAGCTGATCGCCTCGGCCGCCGAGATCCCCGGCAGCAGCCTCATCACCGCCATGGGCGCCAACGGCGTGGACGCCGGTGTCCAGCTCGGCGGCCGGCCCGGCCAGTGGTTCACCGCGCCGGCCGCGCCCCCGGAGGGCACGCTGGTGGAGGGCGTCACCCCGGACGACCGCCTCGGCGCCATCGGCGACAGCGCTCTTGTGGACGCGCTGGGCTTCGGCGCCATGCTGACCGAGCAAGCCGGCCTGCCGCGGGCACGCCTGTTCCCGCGCGAGCACCCCGCCTTCGCCCTCAGCCGGGCGCGCGTCGGGCTCCCCGCCGCGGCCCTGGTGGCGGCCGGCGCCGCGCCCCGCATCGCCCTCGGCATCCTCGACCGCACCGGACGGCGCGGACGCATCGGCGGCGGCATCCATACCCCACCCCCGGCGCTGTTCGCCGAAGCCTTCAACGCCATCGCCTGACCCGAATTCGTTCCTGATCCGCCCACACAGCCCCGACCGAAGGTGTTCCCATGCTGCCCCTGAGACCCACCATCGCCGCATTGCTTATCGCCGCTGGCCTCTCGGCCGCCCACGCTGCCGACCCCATCAAGATCGGCGGCCTTCTGGAGACCTCCGGCCCCGTCGCCTCCCTCGGCCAGCCCGGCCTTGAGGGCGCCATGCTGGCGGTGGAGCAGATCAACAAGACGGGCGGCATCAACGGACAGCCCGTCGAGTTCGTGAACGTCAACACCGAGAGCGACAACACCCGCGCCGTGACCGCCGTGAAGCGCCTCATCGGACAGGGCGACATCGCTGCCATCGTCGGGCCGATGAACTCCGGCTCGTCCTTCGCCATCATCGACACCGTGCAGCGGGCCTCGGTGCCCATGATCTCCAATGGCGGCTCGCGCAACATCGTGCTGCCGGCGGAGGAGAAGAAGTGGATCTTCCTCTCGCCCCTCACTGACGTGCTCGTGCAGAGCGTGATGATGGAGGACATGAAGAAGCGCGGGATCACACGCATCGCCCTCCTGAATGCGGACAGTCCCTTCGGCACCAGCGGCCGCGAGCAACTGGAGAAGAACGCTGCCAGCTACGGCATCACCGTCGTGTCCCAGCAGGCCTTCGGCAACGCCGATCAGGACATGACGCCCCAGCTCACCAAGGTGCGCGGCACCGATGCGCAGGCGGTGGTGGTGTGGGCCACAGGCCCCGGACAGGCCATCGTGGTGAAGAACTATCGCCAGCTCGGCATCGACCTGCCGCTCTATCTTTCCCAGGCCGCGAACGACTTCAACTTCCTGCGCCTCGCCGGCCCGGCTGCGGACGGAATCTTCATCCCCTCCTCGAAGATCTATGTCACCGGCGCGCTGGCCGCGAACGACCCGCAGAAAGCCGTGATCGAGACCTTCGCGAAGGATTACGAGGCCAAATACGGCAAGCCCCCGGCGACGTTCGCGGGTAACGCCTACGACGCGGTGATGATGCTGGCGGAGGCGGTGAAGAAGGCCGGTGCCACCGATCGCGCCGCCATCCGCGGTGCCATCGAGGGCCTGAAGGATCACGTGGGTGTCACCGCCGTCTACACCTACGGCCCCGGCGACCATTTCGGCGCCAAGGCGGACAGCGTGGTGATGCTCACCGTCAAGGACGGCAAGTTCGCCCTCGTGCGGTGATGACATTGCGGCGGCGCTGACCGCCGCGACCCGATCCATTCCCTTCACCCGATTCCGTTCGGCGATCCAGTCGGGCGCGGAGACGCGCGCGCCCGGCCGGACGCTCCCGAGGAGACGGACATGCCCAATGTGACCATCGTCTTCGCAGACGGCGAGCGGACCGAGATCAAGGCCCGCCCCGGCGAGATGATCCTCCAGGCCGCGCGCCGTAACGGACTGGCGCTGAGCTCTGATTGCGAGGTGGGCGACTGCCAGACCTGCCGCTGCACCCTTCTCGCCGGCGCGATCGAGCATGACGCATTCGCCACCACCTCCCTCACCACCGCCGAGATGGAGGGCGGCGAGGTGCTGACCTGCGTCTCGGCAGCTGATGGAGACGTGACGCTCAGCATGCCCTATGAGCGCACCCGGCTGCTGCCGGCGAAGCCCTTCACGCTGCGCATCGAAAGCCTGGAGCAACTCGGCGCCAGCGTGATCCGCCTGAAGGGGCAGACGTTGGGGCTCAAGCCGTTGGTGTTTCTCTCCGGCCAGTACATCAACCTGAAAGTGCCGGGCACGGAGGCCCTGCGCTCCTATTCCATGGCCAACCCGCCGTCCGGGGAGCGCTCTCTGGAGCTGCTGATCCGGCTGCTCGACGACGGCGCCATGTCCACGTATCTGCGCGAACGCGCGGCTCCCGGCGACCAGATCGCGTGCGAAGGCCCACGCGGCACCTTCTATCTCCGCGACGGCACGCGCCCGTTGCTGATGGTGGCCGGCGGCACGGGCCTCGCGCCAATGCTCGCCATGCTGCGACAGATTGCGAGCGCGCCAACGTCGCGCGCCATGACCCTTTGCTTCGGCGTGAACACGCCCGAGGACCTCTTCTGCCTCGACGACCTCGCCGAGCTTGCAAGTCGCCTGCCGGGCCTTGAAATCCGCGTCGCCGTGGCGCGTGGCGACGCCGGGCCGAAATGGCAGGCGGGCTATGCCACCGATCTCCTCCAGCCCGGGGACGTGCCGGGGCGCGACATCTACCTGTGCGGTCCGCCCCCCATGACCGACGCGGCGCGCGCCTTCCTGACTGCCCACGGCGCCGATCCTGCGGCCATCTTTCTGGAACGTTTTGTCGCGAGCGGGGCCACCGCCGCCTGGTCGAAAGCTTGATCCATGAGCATCTTTGTCAAGACCCTCAGCCTCGGGGCGGATGGCCCACGCGTCGCAGTGAAGGACACCATCGATATCGCGGGCGAGCCGACCATGGCGGGCAGCCGGGCCCTGGCCGACGCAGCCCCCGCGACCGAACATGCCGAAGTGGTGGCGCGGGCGCTCGCAGCGGGCTGCCGGATCGTCGGCAAGACCACTCTGCACGAGCTGGCCTTCGGCGTGACCGGCATCAACGACTGGAGCGGAACGCCCGAGAACCCGAAATGGCCGCATCTGGTGCCCGGCGGCTCGTCCTCGGGATCGGCCGCGGCAGTGGCGGCGGGGCTCGCCGATTTCGCCCTCGGCACGGACACCGGCGGGTCCGTCCGCATCCCGGCCGCCTGCTGCGGTGTCTTCGGGCTGAAGCCGACCTTCGGTCGGGTCAGCCGGCACGGTGTGATGCCAACCGACAGCACCATCGACTGTGTAGGCCCGATCGCGGCAAGCGCGGACATGCTGATGCGCGCCATGGAGATCATCGATCCCACCTTCGCGCGACGGTCGGTGAATGCGCCGCGCATCGGGCGCGTGGCGGTGAAGGCCAATCCGGCGATCCACCGCGCCGTCAACGAGGCACTGGTAGCTTCGGGCGTCGAGAGCCGCGATGTCAAACTCGCCGGACTTGAAGCCGCCTTCTCCGCCGGTCTCGCCATCATCAATGCCGAGAACGTCACCGGCCTCGGCCACCTGCTGCAGACGGGTCTCGTGGGAGACGACGTCGCCCGGCGCCTCGCCCAGGCAGCCGCCGTAACCAGGGAGGAGATCGCCGCAGCCGAGTTTGTGCGTGCGGCGTTCACGGCGGAGATCGACGCACTCCTCGAAGCCCTCGACGTACTGGTTCTGCCGACCATGCCCGAGTTCCCGCCTGCCCTTGCGGAAGCGCGCGGCGACCTTTCCGCCGTAGGCATGACGACGTTCGTGCGCCCCTTCAACCTGTCGGGACATCCCGCCGTGACCGTGCCGCTGCTGGCAGAGAACGGCGCCCCGGCGGGTTTGCAGATCGTCGGGAGAAAGGGCGAGGATGCGTTGGTCCTGGCGGTCGCTGAACGGGTCAGCCCCGCAAGGTCGCAATGAGGGGCGATTTCAGCTCCAGTTGTTTGCACCAAAAATGATACATTAGTTTAAAAAATGACGACTACGTAAAATATATTTCTTGAATTCACTCCAAATTACTCTGTAGCAAAACCGCCCCCGCTCCCCTAGCACTTAACGCATCCGAAGGATTGCGGAGCGGGCACTCCTCAAGTGACAGGCATCCGCATCCGATACAACCATCCAGATGGTTGCGCAGCTGGGTGAGACCGTCGATACGCGCCTGCAATGCCACTCTCCAGCCGGCGACCATATCGCGAACCGCGGCAGCTGACGGTTGTTTCCCGGCCGGTATCGGTTTCAGCAGGGCGGAGATTTCAGCCAGCGGCATTCCCAGGTGCTGTGCCACCCGGATAATCGCGATCCGCCGTAGAATGTCCCTGGAAAAGCGCCGCTGGTTGCCGCGGCTGCGCGTTGCCGCGATGAGCCCTTTGGCTTCGTAGAAGTGCAGAGTCGAAACGGCCACTCCGCTGCGCTGCGCAACTTCCCCCACGGTCATTTGCCGAGGCGGGCTTCCTCGTCTGTCCACGACGAAAATCCTTGACCTAAACCATACTCGAGGTTTTATACGAATGGTCCGCTTGCCCATGCAAGCCCTTTGGCCAAGGACGGCTGAAGAGTCTTTCGCGTTGGCGACCGCGTCCGTAAGAAGGACCGGCCCGACGCAAGCTCGTACGGGACGGACAAAATGGAAACCAATGAGATTATTGCCTTGGTCAGCGGTGCCAATCGCGGCATCGGCTTGGCCGTTGCGGCTGGGCTCGCGCGCCGCAAAGGTGTCAGCGTGCTGCTTGGGTGCCGCGATCTTGACCGAGGAAAGACGGCGAGCCTCCCGCTGCTCGCGGAAGGGCTCCGGGTCCGGCCGGTCCAACTGGACGCAACGGACGAAGCCAGCGTATCGTCGCTTGCTCATTTTATAGAGAATGAATACGGGCGCCTTGACGCGCTCGTCAACAATGCCGGAATTGGTTTAGACTATGATCCATCACTGTCGGTTGTTGAGCGAATTCAGAAAACACTAGATGTCAACGTCGTCGGCGCCCTGCGCCTTACAGAGGCGATGGTCCCATTGCTGGCGAAATCCACCCGCCCTCGGATCGTCAACGTATCCTCTGAACTCAGTTCGTTTGGGCTGCGCGCAGATCCGGACTGGGCCTATCGCGACTTCAGGCTTCCCACCTATGCGGCATCCAAAGCGGCGCTCAATTCGCTCACGCTGAGCTATGCGCAGCAGTTGAAGGATAAGGGCTTTAAGGTCAACGCCATTTGCCCAGGCTACACGGCCACCGAGGCGACCAACTTTGCGGGGACACGCACGCCCGAACAGGCGGCTGTGATTGCTGTTAAATTCGCATTGCTCGACAATGAGGGACCGAACGGCATTTTCGTCAATGAAGTGCAGGAACTACCTTGGTAAGATGATTTAAGGTGGAGCCCAACAGGGCTTGAGGCCGGCGTGGAGACCTCCGTCGGCAGTCTGGGTGCAAGCGACCCGGGACCGGCGCCGTGCCGGTCCCGGTATTGCACGCCGGACGGAGCATCCGCCCGGCAAATTCAGTCTTCATTCTTCGAAGCGTGGTGCGTCTGGCCCATCAAAACATAAGCCGTGGGCACCACGTACAGCGTGAAGAGCGTGCCGATGGCGAGGCCGGTGGCGATGACGAGGCCAAGGTTGAAGCGCGAGGCGGCGCCCGCGCCGGACGCGAGGATGAGCGGTAAGACGCCGAGCACCATCGCCGCCGTCGTCATCAGGATGGGCCGCAGGCGGAGCGTGGCGGCCTCGATGATGGCCTCGCGCTTGGACTTGCCTTCAAGCTGCAGTTCGTTGGCCACCTCCAGCATCAGGATGCCGTGCTTGCTGATGAGTCCCATCAGCGTGGTGAGGCCGACCTGTGTATAGATGTTGATGCTGGCCCCGCCGATGCCGACGCTGATGAACAGCAGCGCGCCGGCGAGCGACATGGGCACCGACAAGAGGATCACCACCGGATCGCGGAAGCTGTTGAACAGCGCGGCGAGCGATAGGAAAATCACGATCAGCGCAAAGGCGAAGGTGGTGACGAAGCCGCCGCTCTCCTGCACGTACTGCCGCGAGGCGCCACCGAAATCGAGCGTATAGCCCGCGGGCAGGGTGCGCTTGGCGAGATCCTTCAACGCCGTGATGGCATCACCCGTGGTAATCCCGGGTGCGACCACGCCGGCGATGGTGGCGGCATTTACCTGCTGGAAGTGGTTGAGGGATTCCGGCACGGTCTTCGTTTCGATACGCGCCACGGTCGACAGCGGGATCATCGTTCCGTCGCTCATGCGCATGTAATAATCGAGCACCTGGTCGGTATTGAGCCGCGCCTCCTGCTTCACCTGCGGGATGACCTTGTAGGAGCGCCCGTCCAGGCTGAAGTAGTTCACATAGCCGCCACCCAGCAGCGAGGAGAGGGCACCGCCCACGTCGCTCATGGAGAGGCCGAGGAGCGAGGTCTTCTCCCGGTCGATGACGATGGAGGCCTGCGGCTGGTCAATCTTGAGATCGTTGTTGAGGAAGATGAACAGGCCAGTGTCCAGCGCCTCCTGCAGGAACTTCGCGGCCACCTCGTTGAGCTTGTCGAAGCCATCAGAGGTGCCGATCACGATCTGCATGGGCAGGCCGTTCGAGCCGGGCAGAGGCGAGGTCTGGAAGGCGACGATCTTCTGCCCGGCGATGGCGTTCAGCTCCTGCTGGATCATCGGCTGAAGGGTCTTGGTGGTCGCCTTGCGTTCGTCCCAGGGCTTCAGCACCCAGCCGGCGATGCTGGTGCCGGTGCTCTCCACCTGGAATACCGTCTCGGTTTCGGGATGCTTGGAGAAGGTCTCGTAGGTCTGTCGATTGTAGAGCAGCTTCTGCTGCAGTGTCGCATTGGGGGCGGAAATGCTCTGGGCGAGGATGATGCCCTGGTCCTCCTCGGGCGCCAGTTCGCTCTGCGCGGTGCCATACAGCCAGTAGACGCTGCACAGGACGAGGGCGGCGAACACGGCGGTGACGGACATGTAGTTGAGAGCGCCCGTCAGCGAGCGGGAATAGGCGGCGGTGATCCTGCCCATCACCCGGTCCACCGCCAGCACCATGCGCGATTCCAGGTCCCCGCCCGCATGGTCCACCGGCTTCAGCATGTAGGCGGACATCATCGGCGTCAGCGTCAGCGCCACCACGGCCGAGATGGTCACCGCGCCCACGAGCGTGAAGGCGAACTCGGTGAACAGCGCACCCGTGAGCCCGCCCTGGAATCCGATGGGCACATAGACCGCGATCAGCACCACGGTCATGGCGATGATGGGATTGGCGAGCTGGCGCGCCGAGGCGAAGGCGGCCTGAAGCGCGCTCATGCCCTCTTCCATGTGATGGTTGACGCTTTCCACCACGATGATCGCGTCGTCCACCACGAGGCCAATGGCGAGCACCAAGGCCAGCAGCGTCAGCAGGTTGATGCTGAAGCCGAAGGCCAGCATCATCAGGAAGGTGCCGATCAGCGACAGTGGGATCGCGATCACCGGTATGAGCACCGAGCGCCAGGAGCCGAGGAAGGCGAATACCACAAGGGTCACGATGGCCAGCGCCTCCACCAGCGTGTGGATCACCTCCTCGATGGAGGAATTCACGAAGGCGGAGGAATCGTAGATCACACCCATGGAGAGCCCGGTGGGCAGCTGGCTCTCGATCTCCGGTAGCACCGCGCGCACGCCCTTGATGACATCAAGCAGATTGGCGGTGGGGGCGATCTGGATGCCGATATAGACCGACTCCCGCCCGTCGAACATGGTGGCGGACTCATAGTCGTCGGCGCCAAGAGTGACGTTCGCCACGTCCTTCAGGCGCACGATGGCGCCGTTCGCCTCCTTGACGATGAGGTTCCGGAACTCCTCCACATTGTGCAGGCTGGTTGAGGCGGTGAGGTTCACCTGCACCATCTGGCCCTTAGTGTTGCCGAGGCTCGCAATGTAGTCGTTGCGGGTGAGCGCGGTGGAGACCTCCGAGGCGGTCACACCATAGGCCGCAAGACGGATGGGATCGAGCCAGGCGCGCATGGCGAAAGTCTTGCTGCCGAGCAGTTCCGCCGTTTGCACCCCCTGCACCGCCTGCAGCTTCGGCTGCACCACGCGGATCAGGTAATCGGTGATCTGGTTTCCGGCGATGGCGTCGCTGCGGAAGCCGATATACATGGCGTCGATGGTCTGCCCGACCTTGACCGTCAGCACAGGCTGCTGAGTACCGGAGGGCAGTTGGTTGAGTACCGAATTGACCTTGGTATTGATCTCGGTCAGCGCCTTGCCGGTATCGTAGTTGAGCCGCAGGTTGGCGGTGATGGTACTGGTGCCGGTGGTGCTGGTGGAGGTCATGTAGTCGATGCCGTTCGCCTGGGCGATGGCATTTTCCAGCGGCGTCGTGATGAAGCCCGCCACCACGTCCGGATCGGCGCCGGGATAGGTGGTCGAGACGGTAACGATGGCATTCTGCGTGCGCGGATATTGCAAGATGGGCATGGAGCTCATGGCGCGCAGGCCCAGCACCAGGATCATCAGGCTGACCACGATCGCCAGCACCGGCCGGCGGATGAAGATGTCGGTGAAGGATGACACTGGCGCCTCGGTTCAGCGATCGACGATGGAGGGAGCGGGGTCGTTGGCCGGCAGCACCGTATTGTTGACGCTGACCTGGGACCCGTTGTGCAGCTTCATCTGCCCGGCGGCGACGATCTGGTCGCCCTCCTTGATGCCTGATAGGACGGCGATCTGGTCGCCCCGCGTCGCGCCCGTCTTCACGAAGACCTGACGCGCGGCGAGGCCCGTGGCCGAGCCCTCCTTCTTCTCCACCACGAAGACGATGTCGCCATACGGATTGGCCGTCACGGCCGTCTGCGGCACGGTAACGAACGCGTCCGGCGTTCCCACAGCGACCTCGACAGTGGCGAACATGCCGGGGGTGAGGCGGTGATCGTCGTTCCTGAACTCGGCGCGCAGTTGCACGTTGCGCGAGGTGACGTCCACCTTGGGGCTGATGGCCGTCACCGTGCCCTCGAATGCCTGGCCGGGATAGGTATCCACCGTGGCCTTCACCGTCTGGCCCGTCTTCACCTCGGCGAGGGCCTGTTGCGGCAGGTAGAAGTCGATGAAGATGGGGTTGAGGGACTGGAGCGTCACCACCGCCGTGCCCGCGCTCACATACTGGCCGAGATCGACGGAGCGGATGCCGAGCCGGCCGGAAAAGGGCGCCTTCAGCGTCTTCTTGTCCACCACCGCCTGCTGCTCGGCCACCTGGGCCAGCGCCTTCTTGAGGTTTGCGGTGTCGCTGTCGATGGTTGCCTGGCTCACCGCGTGGATCTTCAACTGCTCCTGGTCGCGGTTGAGGATGATGGCGCTGACGTCCGCAGTCGCCTTCAGGGCGGCGAGATTGGCCACCTCCTGCTCGTCGCGCAGTTGAAGGAGGACCTGCCCCTCGCGCACCTCGTCACCAGACTTGAAATTGATCTTCGCGACCGTGCCGGAGCTCTCGAGCGCCAAGTCTGCCCCCGCTTCGGCGCGCACGCTGCCCACCGCCTTGACGGTGGACTGCCAGGGCGTGAGGCCAGCCACCGTGGTCGCGACGGTCTGCGGCGGGTCGCGCAGCGAGGCCAGCGCCTGCTTGATCATGCTCGCCTTGAAGAGCTGGAAGCCGTATAGCGCCCCGAAAACCAGGGCGACGGCGGCCAGCATGAGGATCATCCGTTTCTTCATCTGACGTCTCTTCTTGCAGCTGCGGCGCAGGTGGCGTTTTGAGGGCGCAGGGGCGAGGGGTCGTGCGTACCGCTCAGTGGTCCTGGAAATAGCCGGCGTTGGTGCGGGGTTCGGCCTGCGCCGTCTGGTCCACGCGGTTCCACCAGCCGCCGCCCAGGGCCTGGAACAGCGCCGCGGTATCGGTGAAGCGGGCGGCCTGCGCTTTCACCCGCGCGACCACGGCCTGCTGGAAGTTCTGCTCGGCTGTGAGCACCGAGGGATAGGTCACCGCGCCGGCCAGATACTGGGTGCGGGAGATCTTCACGCTCTCCTGCGCCGCCTTCTCATAGGCAAGCTGGGCCTTCAGCGTGCTGGCATCAGCCTCGATGGCGCGCAGCGAATCCGCCACGTCGCGGAAGGCGGTGATGACCGTGCTCTTGTATTGCGCCAGCGCCTGCTCGTTGCTCGCGACGGCGGATTCCTTGTCGTGGTAGAGCGTCCCGCCGTCGAACACCGTCTGTGCGACGCTGCCGGCGATGCTCCAAGCGGCGGTGCCCGGCGAGAACAGGCTGTCGGGGGTGAGGCCGGCCCTGCCGTAGCTGCCGGTGAGCTGAACCTGCGGCAGCATATTGGCCACGTTGACGCCCACGGTGGCGGTGGCCTTGTGCAGGCTCGCCTCCACCGCGCCGATATCGGGCCGCTGCCGCACCAGCGCGGAGGGGACGCTGACGGGAAGATCGCGCGGCAATGTGAGACTGGCAAGGGTCACGTGCTCGCCCCGATCCTGGCTCGGCAGCCGGCCGAGATAGGCCATCAGCTGGTTACGCTGCTGGGCGAGCTGCTTCTGCAGCGGCGGCAGGGTCGCCTGGGTCTGGGCGAGATTGGACTGCTGCGATAGCACGTCGGATTGAGCCACCGCGCCCAGCTCGAACTGGCGCTGGACCAGCTTGAGCTGTTCCTGCTCGGACTTGATGATGTCGTTGGTTGCTTCGATCTGCGCGCGCAGAGAGGCATCGGTGATGGCCGCCGTCACCACATTCGCGGTCAGGCTGAGATAGGTTGCCTCCAGCTGGAAGCGTTGATAGTCCGCCTGCGCCTCCAGCGCCTCGACCTGCCGGCGGGTGCCGCCCCACACGTCCAGCACATAGCTGACGCTGACCGAGGCGTTGTAGAGATTGTAGGGGCTGGTGTTGCCGCTCTCGCCCTGGCTCGCCAGCGAGGCGACCTGCCGGGTGGCGCTGCCGCTCGCCGACACCTGCGGAAACAGCGCGCCCTCGCCGGCCAGCGCGTTTTCGCGTGCCGCCCGCAGCGCAGCCTGGGCGGCGGTCACGTCCGGATGGTTGCGGATCGCCTCCGCGACGAAGGCATCGATCTGCTTGTTGCGGAACACCCGCCACCACTCGCCGGGCAGATCGCGACCGCGGAGAAAGACCTGGCGGCTTCCACCATGGACATCCGCCGAGGTCGTAGGACGGGGCGTGCCTTCGGGCAGGTAGCCGCTGACGCGCGGTGCATCGGGCGCCTCGAAGTCCGGCCCCACCATGCAGCCGTTCATGAGCAGCAGGGAAGCGGCGAAGGCGCCTCCCTTTAAGCAGGGCGCGAGCCCGGAAAGGGCAGACAGGTCTCGCATGTGTGATGGCACCCCGGTACAACAGCCTGAACCGAACCGTTCAGTTCGATATACGAGTAGGGCGAGGCAGGTGGAGAGTCAATATGGACTGAACCGTACAGTTCGATTAGATTGAACGCATGTCGGAATGCAACGCTTCATCCCTTGAGCCGCAAGACGCCAGCTCCCTGAGGCCCAAAGCCCGGGAGGCCCTCGCGGCGGCCCGCGCCGTGTTCCTGGAGGTGGGCTACGACGGCGCCAGCATGGACGCGATCGCGCGCGTCGGCGCGCTGTCCAAGGCGACTCTCTATGCGCACTTTTCCAACAAGGCCGCCCTCTTCGAGGAACTGATCCGGGTCGAATGCCGGGCGGTGAACGCCAACCTCTACGTGCCGGACCCCAAGAGCGCCACCGTTTCGAAGGAGCTGCGCAAGGTGGCGGCCAACTATCGAGGCATTTTCGCGGACCGCGAGGGGCTCGACATCTTCCGGATCCTGATTCCGGTCGCGCCGCGGTTTCCCCGTCTCGCCCAGGTTTTCAATGATGAAGGGCCAGGTGCCGCGATCCATCAGATCGCGGGCTATCTCCGTGCGCTGAGTGACGCGGGCCGCCTCCGGATTCCTGATCCTGAACTGGCGGCGCACCAGTTTCTCGCGCTGGTCACCGAGGACATCAAGCTGAGCGGGGCCCTGGGGTTTCCCCCCTCGAGCGGTCGCGCGGCCGATCGCCTGATCGAGAGCGGCATCGCGATGTTCCTCGGCTTCTACAAGGCTTAGCCGAATGTTGAAGGCAATTGATCGAAAGCGTCCCCGGACTCTCAAGATGGAAGGTCTTCGCGTTGGCGTCGTGTTTAGCCGTGCCGGCAATACGGCGATAACGGAGGGCCTGGGAAGCACCGGCCTATGAACCACATTCCAAAGTGCTGAGATCACGGGCCGGCTACTGAGGATATCCCGCACGCCGTATTTCATTGCCTGACACCAGACATCGGGTCTGGAAGGGAATCGAAAGGTTCAGGTCATGGCACTCAAGGCTATCCTGCGCGGGCAACTCGGTTTTGGCGCGGCGCCCCTCGGCAACATGTTCCGGGACATCCCCGAGGCGGAGGCGCGCGCCACCGTCGAGGCGGCCTGGAATGACGGCATCCGCTACTACGACAACGCACCCTTCTACGGTGCGGGCCTCGCCGAAATCCGCATGGGCGAGATGCTGGCCGGCAAGCCGCGGGACGAGTTCGTCATCAGCACCAAGGTGGGCCGTATCATCCTCGACGAGATCGAAGACATCAGCGCCCGCGATCTCGGGGAGAAGGGCGAGGTCTTCAAATATGGCCGCCCCAACAAGATCGTGAACGACTATTCGGAAGACGCCACCTATCGGTCCATCGAGGACAGCCTCAAGCGCCTGAAGGTCGATCATATCGACATCGCCTTCGTCCATGACGTGGCGCAGGACTTCTATGGCGATGAATGGCTCGGCCGGTTCGAGGAGGCGCGCAAGGGCGCCTTCCGCGCGCTAGACCGAATGCGCGATGAGGGCGTCATCAAGGCCTGGGGGCTGGGCGTCAATCGGGTCGAGCCCATCGAGCTGCTGCTGGCGCTGGACGAGCCGCGCCCCGACGGCTTCCTCCTCGCCGGGCGCTACACGCTGCTCGACCATGACCGGGCCTTGCAGCGGGTGATGCCGATGGTTCAGGAGCGCGGCCTCGGCATCGTGGTCGGCGGCCCCTACAGCTCGGGCGCCCTCGTCGGCGGGCCCAACTTCGAGTACGCCCCCGTGACGCCTGTCATGAGCGCGCGCATCGCGGCGATCAAGGCCATCGCCGATCGCTACGGCATCTCCATGAAGGCGGCCGGACTGCAGTTCTCGCTTGCCCATCCCGCAGTGGCCGCGGTCATTCCCGGTGCCAGCCGCCCGGAGCGGATCGCCGAGGATGGCGCCGCGCTGCGCGAACCCATTCCGGCCGCATTCTGGGCCGAACTGCGCGAGCGTGGCCTCGTCAATCCGGCGGCGCCGCTTCCCGTCGCAGGCTGATCCTGCGATCCCGTCCCCGCCACCGCGTCCACAGGCAGCCGCCGCCGACGCGGTGGCGGCGTGCGCAGGGGAGCGTGTCGCGTGAGTGGCCTAGCCGTGCGCCAAAAACGTCTGCATGCGCGGCACGGCAAAATCCAGGAAGGCCCGGACGCGGGCAGGCAGGAACTGCGCGCCCCGGAACAGGGCATGGACATCGTCCGTCACGCCGATGTCGGTGTCGGCCAGAAGCTCCACCAGTTCGCCCCGTGCGATGGGCTCGCGCAGATGGTAGTCGGCGAGCCTGATGATGCCGACGCCGGCAATCGCCATGCGGCGGAGCGTGTCGCCGTTATTGACCAGCAGCGACCCGCTCAACATGCGCTCGACGATCCGTCCTCCTTCGCGCATGGGCCAGACCGGCATCGCGCGGCGGAAATTGAAGCCGAGGCAATTGTGGTGGACGAGATCTTCCGGCGTAGCGGGCGTGCCGTGGCGCGCGAGATAGGTGGGGGAGGCGACGATGCGCCGCCGCGTCTCGCCGATCTTGCGCGCCATCAGGTTGGAATCCATGAGCTTGCCCACCCGGATCGCCACATCGGTGCGGTCGAGATAGAGATCGACCACCTCGTCCGAGAGCGAGAGATCGACGATCACTTTTGGATAGGCCTCGAAGAAGGCCGGCAGGACCGGTTCCAGGGCCGCGGAGCCGAAGCTCACCGATGAGGTTACGCGCACAACGCCCTCGGCCTCGGCGCCGCCCTGGGCGATCTGTTGCTCGGTTTCGTCGAGTTGGCCGAGCAGGGCTTGGCTGCGCTCGTAATAGAACTGGCCCTCTCCGGTCAGCGCCAGCCGGCGGGTCGATCGCTCGATCAGGCGCACCCCCAGCCGCGCTTCCAGGCGGGCGATCAGCTTGGATACCGTGGAGGGTGTCATCAGCATCAGCCGGGCCGCTTCGGAAAAGCTTCCCGCTTCCACCACGCGAACGAACACCATCATCTCGCCGGCGCGGTTGTCCATGGCGGACCTTTGATCTGGCTTGACCGAGGGCCGAGACCTAACACGCCATCGGACGGCCGTCCCGCGATCTGTGAAACCATCTCCCAAATCCAGTGAAAAGCGGCCGTCTAGCACTGCTTTGGCCGATTAACGCATTGATAAGATTGGCTGTTGAGGTTTGCGCCCGGATTGTGGCGCAGGCCATGGCGAGCTGGGATGAGGCGCTGGGGGCGTTTCTGAAGCCGTTTGTCGCCCTGCTGGAGCACAAGAAGCGACGGCAGATGTGCCCGCTCTATGTGGCAGGCCTGATCGGTCCGGGTGAGCGCAAGAGCATGCGGCCCATGGCCGAACGCCTTGATCCGGCACGGTACGGCCGTTTCCATCATTTCATCTGGGATGGCCTGTGGGACGAGGTCCCGATCGAGGCCGAACTTGCCCGCACGGCCGATCGCGTCGTGGGCGGAGCCTAAGGGGCTGCCCACCGGATGGCGGCCCCTTACCTTTTTAGGGGACAATAATCGTCCAGATGCGTCCGGAAACGTTCGCCTAAAGCCAGTGTCACGCTGTGGGGGCGGCGGTGGGGGTGATGCGAAACAAGCATCAGAAGCCCATTATAATTCGATAGCTTATGTCGTCTGATTGGTGGAGCCGAGGGGAATCGAACCCCTGACCTCTGCAGTGCGATTGCAGCGCTCTCCCATCTGAGCTACGGCCCCGATCCGTGGGAGGCGCCATTTATGAGTTGGGGCCCCATGCTGTCAAGCGCCCCGGGGTGCGAAATCCGGGCCATTCCTGCGCTGTCCACCATGGCCTTGCCTCAGGCCGCCTGTCGTTCGCCGCGCAGCACCACGTAGATGGCGGGGATCACCAGTACCGTCAGCGCCGTGGAGGAGGCGAGGCCGAACAGCAGCGAGAGGGCGAGGCCCTGGAAGATGGGATCGGTGAGGATCACCGCCGCCCCGATCATGGCCGCGAGCGCCGTGAGCAGGATCGGCTTGAAGCGGATGGCGCCCGCCTCCAGCAGCACGTCCTTGAGCGGGCGGCCCGGCGCGCGGGCGTGGCGGATGAAGTCCACCAGCAGGATGGAATTGCGCACGATGATGCCCGCCAGCGCGATGAAGCCGATCATGGACGTGGCCGAGAACGGCGCGCCGAACAGCCAATGCCCCGCCATGATGCCGATGAAGGTGAGCGGGATCGGCGTCAGGATCACCAGCGGCAGCTTGAACGAGCCGAACTGCGCCACCACCAGGATATAGATGCCGAGGATGGCCACGCCGAACGCCGCGCCCATGTCGCGGAAGGTCACATAGGTCACCTCCCATTCCCCGTCCCACAAAAGGGTGGGGCGGCTCTCGTCGGTGGGCTGGCCGTGGAGGGTGATCTCAGGCTTGGGCAGGTCGCCGAAGTCCGCCGCCGCCAGCGCCTTCGACACCGCCAGCATGCCGTAGACGGGGGCCTCGTAGGCCCCGGCGAGGTCGGCGGAGACCATTTCGGCGGCGCGGCCGTTATGGCGGAAGATGGGGAAGGAGGCCGGCTCGCGCACCACCCGCACCACGTCGCCCAGTTCCACCACGCCGCGCCCGCCGGGCAGGGCGTTGGCCGGAACCGGGGTGGAGAGGGTGCGCGGGTCTACCGCCTGCTCGCCCTTGGGCAGGGCGAGGCGGATGGGAATGGGCGCGCGCCCGCCGCCGCGATGGGAATAGCCCAGGGTCGCCCCGGTGAAGACGGAGCGGATGGCGTCGTAAACGTCCGCCTGCTCCACCTTGTAGAATTCGAGGTTGTCCTGGTCGATGGCGAGGCGCACCCGCTCGCCGGGCGTGCCGAAGCTGTCGTCCACGTCCACGATATAGGGCACGCTCTCGAACGCCGCGCGCACCTTGCGGGCGACGGCGCGGCGGGTGTCCGGGTCCGGGCCGTAGATCTCGGCCAGCAGGGTCGCCAGCACCGGCGGGCCGGGAGGCGGCTCCACCACCTTCAGCGCGCTGCCGGCGGGCAGGGGGATGGCCTTCAGCCGCTGGCGCACGTCGAGGGCGATGGTGTGGCTCGCCCGGCTGCGCGCGCCCTTGGGCTGGAGGGTGATCTCGATGTCGCCCTGCCGGGGCGCGGACCTGAGCCCGTAATGGCGCACCAGCCCGTTGAAGTTGAAGGGCGCGGCGGTGCCCGCGTGGGTCTGGAACGCGACCGCTTCCGGCAGATCGGCCAGCGCGGTCACCATGTCCTGCAGGGTGCGGTTGGTGGTCTCCACCGAGGTGTCGGCGGGCAGGTCGAGGATGACGGCCAGCTCGGTCTTGTCGTCGAAGGGCAGCAGCTTCACCGTCACGCCGTGAGTGTAGAACAGGCTCAGCGAAGCCAGTGTCGCCACCCCCACCACGGCGAGGAAGGCCCCCGAGCGCGCCCGCGAGGCGAGGATGGGCGCGGCCACGCGGCGATAGAAGCGCCCCAGCCGCCCACCGTCCGCCGCCTCGGCATGGACGGGGGTGCCGGTGTCGCGGCCGGCGAGCTTCAGCATCAGCCAGGGGGTGAGCACCACCGCGACGAAGAAGGAAAACACCATGGCCGCCGAGGCATTGGCCGGGATGGGGCTCATGTAGGGCCCCATCATGCCCGACACGAACAGCATGGGCAGCAGCGCGGCCACTACGGTCAGCGTCGCCACGATGGTGGGGTTGCCCACCTCCGCCACAGCATCGATGGCGGCTTCGGCGCGGGTGCGGCCATCCTTCATGGCCCAGTGCCGGGCGATGTTCTCGATGACGACGATGGCGTCGTCCACCAGGATGCCGATGGAGAAGATGAGCGCGAACAGGCTCACCCGGTTCAGGGTGTAGCCCATGAGCCGGGCGGCGAAGAGGGTGAGCAGGATGGTGGTGGGGATCACCACCGCCACCACCAGCGCCTCGCGCCGGCCGATGGCAAAGCCCACCAGCACCACGATGGACACGGTGGCGAGGCCGAGATGCAGCAGCAGCTCGTTGGCCTTCTCGTTGGCGCTCTCGCCGTAATTGCGGGTGACCTGCACCTCCACGTCCGCCGGCAGCATGCCGCCATGGGCGGCCTCGATCTGGCGCAGGACGGCATCGGCGATCACCACCGCATTGGTGCCGGGCCGCTTGGCGATGGCGAGCGAAACGGCGGGCCGGCGCGCAAGGCCGTCCGCCGTCTTCGCCACATGAAACACGCGGGTCTCGGCGGTGTCGGTGGCAAGGGTCACCTGAGCCACGTCGCGCACATAGACCGGGCGGCCGTCGCGGGCGGTGACGAGGATGTTGCCGATTTCCGCCGGGGTCTGGAGCGTCTGGCCGGCGACGAGGGTGCGCTGGGATGCGGCCTCGCGCACGGTGCCGGTGTTGAAGGTGCGGTTGGCGCCTTCGAGCTTGCCGGCGAGCTGGGCCAGCGTGATGCCATAGAGCGAAAGCCGCTCGGGATCGGGCGCGACGCGGATCTGTTCCGGCTGCTCCCCCACCATGTAGGTGAGGCCGATGTCGGGAAGCTTGGCGATGTCGGCCTGAAGCTCGCGGGCGACGCGGGTGAGGGCGTTGGCATTCCAGCGCTCCGCCGCCTCGGGCTTGGGGGTCAGGGTGAGGACGAGGATGGCCACGTCGTCGATGGAGCGCCCGACGATGAGCGGCTCGGTGATCCCCACGGGGATGCGATCGAGATTGGCGCGCACCTTCTCGTGCACGCGCAGGATGGCGGCATCCGGACTGGTGCCGGTGAGGAAGCGGGCGGTGACGATGACGCCGTCGTCCTGGGTGGTGGAATAGACGTGCTCCACCCCGTCGATGGCCTTGACGATGGTTTCCAGCGGCTCGGTCACGAGCTTCACCGCGTCTTCCGCCTTCAGGCCCTGGGCCGAGACGGAGATGTCCACCATGGGCACGGAGATTTGCGGTTCCTCCTCGCGCGGCAGGGTGATGAGCGCGATGAGGCCGAAGGCGAAGGCGGCGATGAGCAGCAGCGGCGTCAGCGGCGAGGTGATGAAGGCGCGCGTCAGCACGCCGGCGAGGCCGAGGGAGGAGGTCTTGCTGGTCATGTCAGTGCCCCGGCGCCTGGATCTTGTCGCCGTCGGCAAGGCCGGTGAGCACCTCCACCCGCTCCCCGGCAGCGTCGGTGAGGCGGGCGCCCAGCACCACGGGCACATCGAGCGCCCCGCGCGGCGTGGCAACGCGCACATAGTCGATGCCGTGGCGGGTCGAGACCAGGGCAGGAGGGATGGCGAGCACGGCGCGGCGGCCGATCTCCACCCACACCAAAGTGCGCTCGTTGACGAAATAGTCGCCGAGGCCATCCACCTCCACGTCGGCCATGACGCGGCCGGCGGTGATTTCCGGATAGACCTTCACCACCCGGCCAAGGCGGGCGGTGGCCGGCGTCCCGGCCGTATCCTGCGTGATGCCGCGCCGGCCGATGCGGACCGTGCCGCCCTCGCGGATGTCGGCGGCGTGGCGCTCGGGCAGGCTGAGGCGCAGGTAATAGGGGCCGGAGGCGATGCGGGCGATCTCGTCGCCGGCCAGCACCACGCTGCCCGGCGTCACCGGAACGGTGAGGACGCGTCCGTCCGCCGGGGCCAGCACGGCGCCCTCACGGGCGCGCTGGAGCACCACGGCGCGGTCGGCCTCGGCGGCGGTGACCTGGTTGGTGGCCACGTCGAACTGGGTCTTGCCGGTGTCGAGCCGGCTCTGGCTGGCGACGCCCTTGGCCACCAGCTGCTGGGTGCGGTCCAGCTCGACGCGGGCGTTTTCGAGCTGGGACCGCAGCTCCTTGATCTTGGCGTCTGCGGCATTGAGGGTGAGGGCAAGCTTGTCGTCCACCACCAGGGCGATCTCGTCGCCCTCCTTCACCTGGCTGCCCTCGGTGACCGACACCGTTCTGAGGGTGCCGCCGATGCGGGCGCGGGCGGGCACCACGGTGCGGCTTTCCACCTCGCCGAACACGGCTTTCAGTTCCGGCACCTGTTCCAGGCGCACGGTGAAATCCTCCGCCGCAGCGGCGGAGGCGGCGAGGGGAGCGGCAACGAGCGCGGCGAGGACCGCGAGGGAGGGCAGGTGCATCTTAAGGTCTCTTCAGCCCGGCCGGCGCCGGGCGCGGGCTCAGGAGAAGGCGACGCCGGGCTTCAGGCCCAGCTTCTTCAGCACCATGGCGGCCGGGCAGAAGCCGGTGATGGACGCCTGCATCAGGTTCGCGCCCACGAAGGCGGTGAGCCAGAACCAGTACGGCGACACGAAAAGGCCGAGGCCGAGGGAGGCCAGGACCATAAACCCGGCAAACAGCATGACGGCGCGATCAACCGACATTATCTTGTTCCCTTGAAAACGCGCGGGCCCCGTGCCCGTGCGTGTTCGTTTGCACTTAACATTCAAATATTATAAATTCAAGATCATGAATGTTGTTGATATGATGCCCGCTTCGGAACGGGCGGCCGAGCTGATGCGCAGCCTCTCCCATCCCCAGCGCCTTCTGGTGCTGTGCTCCCTGGGCAGTGGGGAAAAGTCGGTGGGCCAATTGCGGGACGAACTGGGCATCGAGCAGGTGCCCATGTCGCAGCAGCTCATGCGCCTGCGGGCCGACGGGCTGGTGGAGGCGCGGCGCGAGGGCACGAGCGTGCACTACCGCATCGCCCGCGAGGAGGTGCTCCATATCATCGAGGCGCTGCACAGGGCCTTCTGCAGCAAGCCGGAGGGGCCGTGCTGAGCGGTGTGAGGCTTAACCCTCTCTGGGGCGCCAGACGCTGGTGCGCTTGATCTCCATGTCCTCCAGCTCCCGGGTCACCGGCACGCTGTATTCGGCGAGATGCTCCAGCCGGTCCTTCGGCAAATAGGTGCGGCCGGGATCGCCGATGAGCACGGTGGCGCCGCGTGCGCTGAGGGCCAGTAGCCAGTCGAACACCCGCGCGGAGAGGTCCTTCTCATAGGCGATATCGCCGGCGAGCACGGTATCCCAGCCTTCGTCCGTGCCGATGAGGTCCTGCTCAGCGGCGGTGAGCACCACGCCGTTGGCCTGCCCGTTGAGGCCGATGGCGGCGCGGGCGAAGGGGTCGATGTCGGCGCAGGTGACGGCCGCCGCCCCCGCCTTCATGGCGGCGATGCCCACGAGGCCGGAGCCGGAGGCGAAATCCAGCACGGTCCGGCCCACCACCGCTTCGGGATGGTCGAGCACGTGGCGGGCCAGCGCCTGCCCGCCGGCCCAGGCGAAGGCCCAGAACGGCGGCGGCAGGCCCATCTCGCCCAGTTCCTCCTCGGTGCGCTGCCAGAGGGGCACGGCCTCGTCGGCCACATGGAGCGAGATTTCCGGCACCAGCGGCACCGGGTTGAGGCGGGTTTCGGCGCGGATGAAGGCGAGAGGGTCGGCGATGGGCGCTCTCACACCCCGCCCATCCCGCAGACGATGTCCCATTCCTCGTCGCTCACCGGCTGCACCGACAGGCGGGAGAACTTGATGAGAGCCATCTCCTGAAGCCTAGGCTCGGCCTTGACGGCGGCGAGCGTCACCGGGGTCTTCAGCGGCTTCACCGCCTTGATGTCCACCATGAAGAACTTGCCGGAGGGGTCGGAGGGGTCGGGATAGGCCTCCTTGATGACCTCCACGATGCCGACGATCTCCTTGCCCTCGTTGGAATGGTAGAAGAAGCCCCGGTCGCCCTTCTTCATGGCCAGCAACTGCTGCTTGGCGAGGTGGTTGCGCACCCCGTCCCAGTGGGTGCCCTTGGCGCCGGCCTTCACCTGCATGTCCCACGACCATTTGAAGGGTTCGGACTTATAGAGCCAATGGGCCATGGCAAAGCTCGTGTTTCGCAATGATGGTGCGGGTTTGCCTCTTCCCTCCCGGCTTGGCAAGTGTGTTGGCAAGTGCATTGGCAGGCTTGCGCGCCGGTGCCGGGCAATCTTGCCTCGGCGGGGCGAAGCCTTAATGTCCCGCGCGGCGGCGCGGACGGGCCGTCGCTGTGAAGGAAAACATCATGGTCTATGAGATCGCCACGCTGGACATCAAGGAAGGCTCGGAAGCCGCCTTCGAGGCCGGAGTGAAGGAAGCTGCCCCCTTCTTCCAGAAGTCGCGCGGCTGCCGCGGCCTGTCGCTGCAGCGCTCGGTGGAATCGCCCAGCCGCTATTATCTCGTGGTGACCTGGGACACGGTGGAAGACCACATGGTCCACTTCCGCAACTCGCCCGAGTTCCAGGAATGGCGCCGCCTCGCCAGCCCCCATTTCGCCAACCCGCCGTCGGTGGAGCACACCAGCGTGGTCGGCACCTTCTTCTGAGATGCCGGAGAGCCCGCACCGCGCCGGTGCGGGCTCTCCCCTTTCGTGACGGTCCCGCACCCCCCCAAGCGCCCTACGCAGTTTCCCTATGTTGATCGTTGTATCCAACGAAACATAGCTTGTTCCATCTCAATGCGCCGGCTCTCCATCTTGGGGAGCGTGGCGCGGCGCCCGTTGCGGGCGGATGGTATTTTTGGAGGCTTGCCGTGGCGATCGCTTCTGAGGGGCAGGCGGAGGATGGGCGCGAAGAGGCCGGGCCGGCCCTGTTTTTCCGCGCTCAGCACGAAGCCTTCGGCAGCACGCTCGCTGCAAACAAGGGCGCGCCAAATCTGCTCGACCGCATCTGGATGCAGGCGTTTTCCAGCTACGAGCACAATGTGGCGGAGCAGACCCGGGACTTGCCGCCGCTGGCCTGCCGCAAGGGGTGCGGCACCTGCTGCCGGATCCAGGTGGTGGCCACCGCGCCCGAGGTGCTGATGGTGGCGCGCTACGTGCGGGCCATGGCGGACGGCTTCCGCAAGGTGGGCATCGATCTGCCCGCGCGCCTCGCCGCCGCCGCCGCCATCGCGCCGGAGGCCGCCGGCACCATGGCGCTGGGGCGCGAATGCCCGTTTCTCGTGGAAGGCATCTGCGTGATCTATCCGGTGCGCCCGCTGGCGTGCCGGGGCCACGTCTCCTTCAACGAGGAGGCCTGCGTCGCCGCGCTGGAAGGGGAGGCCGACGAGGTTCCGGTCTCCGAATCCCATCGCACCGTGCGGGCGCTGGTGCAGGGCGCGCTGCAATCGGCGCTGCGCGACACCGGCCACCCGTGGGCGCTCTATGATCTGGTAGCGGCGTTGCGGATCGCCCTGGAGCGGCCTGATGCAGAGGCGGCCTTCGCCGCCGGCACGGACGTGTTCGAGCCCGCCATGATCGACCATGTGAGCCGCGAGGAGATGGCGCGCACCTTCGACCGGCTGAAGGTGTGATGCTTCACCGCCCGGCCCGCCGCGCCTCCACGATGGCGAGGGCCGCCGCGAACGCCTGGGCGATATCCAGCGCCGAGGTATCGAGCAGAACCGCGTCGTCCGCCTGCACCAGCGGGGCTGCGGCGCGGGCCGAATCACGCTCGTCGCGCTTGCGGATGTCTGCCAGAACCGTCTCGTAGGCCACGTCCTCGCCCCGCCCGATCAGTTCGCGGTGGCGCCGTTCGGCGCGCACCTCCGGTGAGGCGGTGACGAACAGCTTGGCCTGTGCCTTCGGACAGATGACGGTGCCGATGTCCCGCCCGTCCAGTACCGCGCCGCCGGGCTGGGCTGCGAATCGGTGCTGGAGATCCAGCAGCGCCGCGCGCACGCCGCCGCGCGCCGCCACCACCGAGGCCGCCTCGCCCAGCTCCGCCGTGCGCAGGGCCTCGGGATCGAGCGTGGCCACGTCCAGCGTCCGCGCCGCCTCCACCGAGGCCGCTTCGTCCTGAAGCCGCCCCTGCGCCGATACGATAGCCCCCACGGCCCGGTAGAGCAGGCCGGTGTCGAGGTGGGGCAGGCCGTAGTGGGCGGCGAGCCGGCGGGCCAGCGTGCCCTTGCCGGAGGCCGCCGGCCCGTCGATGGCGATGACCATGGCTGTCACCTCACGAAATGACGGCGCCGAGGCCGCGCATCATGGGCATGAAGGTGGGGAAGGAGGTGGCGATGAAGGCCACGTCGTCCACGCTCACGCCCTCCTCGCTGGCAAGGCCCAGCACCAGGAACGACATGGCGATGCGGTGATCCATGTGGGTGGCGACCGGACCGCCGCCCTTGACCGTGGTGGCGCCGGTCACGAGCAGGTCGTCCCCAACCACCTCATGGGCCACGCCGCAGGCGGCAAGGCCGTCTGCCACCGCCGCCAGGCGATCGCTTTCCTTCACCCTGAGCTCGGAGAGGCCGCGCATGGCGGTGACGCCCTCGGCAAAGGCGGCGGCCACGGCGAGGATGGGATATTCGTCGATCATGGCCGGCGCCCGCTCGGGCGGCACCTCCACGCCCTTCAGGCGGGAATGGCGCACGCGCAGGTCGGCGACGCGCTCGCCGCCCTCGGTGCGCTCGGCCACCACCTCGATGCGGGCGCCCATTTCCAGCAGCGTGGTGATGAGGCCGGTGCGCAGCGGGTTCATCATCACGTCGGTCAAGGTCACGTCGGAGCCGGGCACGATCAGCGCCGCCACCAGCGGAAAGGCGGCGGAGGAGGGGTCGGCCGGCACGTCCACCGGCGCGGCCACGAGCGTCGGCCGGCCCTTCAGGGCGATGCGGCGGCCGTGGGCACCATGGGGTTCCACCCGCACGTCGGCGCCGAAATGGGCGAGCATGCGCTCGGTGTGGTCGCGGGTGGCCTCGCGCTCGATCACCACGGTCTCGCCGGCGGCGCCGAGCCCGGCCAGCAGCACGGCAGACTTCACCTGCGCCGACGGCATAGGTGTTTCGTAAGTGATGGCCTTCGTCCTGTCGCTGCCCTTGAGGGTGAGGGGCAGGCGCCCGCCCTCGGCGCTGTCCACGATCTCCACCCCCATGGCGGTGAGCGGGTCCAGCACGCGCTTCATGGGGCGCCGCCTGAGGCTGGCGTCGCCGTCGAAGGTGGCGGTCACGTCCTGCCCGGCCACCGCGCCCATCATCAGGCGCACGCCGGTACCGGAATTGCCGAAATCCAGCGGGGCGGCGGGGCTGGACAGCCCGTCGGCGCCGGCGCCCTCGACCTCCCACTCGCCGGGGCCGCGGCGGGTGACGCGCGCGCCGAGCGCGGCGCAGGCCTTGGCGGTGTTCAGCACGTCCTCGCCTTCCAGCAGGCCGGTGATGCGGGTGATGCCCTCCGCGAACAGGCCGAAGATCAGCGCGCGGTGGGACACGGACTTGTCACCGGGAACGCGCACGCGGCCGGTGAGCGCGGGGGAGCGAAGGGCGGTCGCGGGCTGAGCCGGGCCGTCGCCGTGGCCGGAGGCGGGAGCGGCGCTGCGGGTGGCGGACATGGGGGCCTTCCTCAAGCGTTGGCGTCTTAATCGATGACGTCCGGGGCGACGGATTCTTGTTGTAAAGGCCGGCTTGCGAAAAGCCGGATCCGGTCGCCTCGCCGTGCAAGCCGACCGGCGCGTGCTCTAGCACAGGGCGCGGCGAGGCGTCACCGCCCCGCGCCCGGCTGATGATCGGGCCTTGACAGGGGATACGTCTGGCGCCAATGGAGCACGCTCCTGTTTAGCCCTTCCGAGGATCTTTGCCGTGGCGAAAGCTGAACTCGGCACGAAGCGCATCTGTCCTGTTACGGGGCGCAAGTTCTACGACCTGAATAAGGACCCCGTCGTGTCGCCGTTCACGGGGGAGTCCTATCCGCGATCCTATTTCGAGCCCGCCGTCCGCGGCTCGAGCCGAGCCGAGCCGCGTGGTGCGGTCGAGGAGGTTGAAGCCGAGGACACCGAGGCCGAGGTCATCAGCCTCGAGGAAGCGGATGAGGAAGCCTCCGCTCCCGCCAAGGTGGTCGTGGGCGACGATGTGGACGTGGACGACGACATCGAGGCCGGTGACGACGACACCTTCCTCGAAGAAGATGAAGATGATGGGGACGACGTCTCCGATCTCATCGGTGAGGGCCTCGAGGACGACGAAGAGGCTTGATACCCGACGCGGCCTGTGCTTAAAGGCCGCTCTCGCTCGGCGGACCTGGTTTCACGATCAAGGTTCACCAAGCATCCGCCGCGGATTTCCCGGCACGCAGATCCGGCGCTCCTCCCAACGGGGCGTCCTGCGCGCAGGCCGCGGTTCAGTGGGGCCATAGCTCAGTTGGGAGAGCGCTTGAATGGCATTCAAGAGGTCGGCGGTTCGATTCCGCCTGGCTCCACCAAATTTCCCATAAGCGTGCGGCACGCGGCTCGGGTTTTCGCCCGGATCGTCCCGGACGCGACCACGCTTCCCCGCGTGGGGCCATAGCTCAGTTGGGAGAGCGCTTGAATGGCATTCAAGAGGTCGGCGGTTCGATTCCGCCTGGCTCCACCACTTCCCCCGCATATACCCTGCCCCGCATATGCGCTGACCGCACGCGCCGCCTCGACCGTCGAGGCCGGAATCCGGGCTATCTCGCGGACGCACAAGGCCAGAAGGGCGTGCGAATCGGCGCGATAGGGCGCGAATCACCACGCTCTGCCCGGCGACGCCGGTTCCTGCCCACATGGCGTATTCCAAGAGCGGCGAATCCCGCTCCATGCCGGAGCGGGGCGCGGCGGATTCGATCCCATTTGGATCAGTCTCCCAATTTGTTTCCCGGTTGTGCGTGCTAGATCCGTTCCATATCGATCCGGGTCACGCCGAGCCGTCTTCGGAAGCGCCGGGCGTACTAGTCGGGATCCCGTGTCAAGCCCTGACCGGCACGGGGTGGGCGGGTCGGGTGGTGGCCGCATGCGGTGCCATCCGGCCCGTTCCGGTTCTCGGAGCCGGGCGCTCCCATATCCGATGGTCCGCAGGCGGGCCGACGACGCCAGGTCTCAATCCAGCCTTATGCCGAAGCGCTCGGCCTGCCGGCGCACGAAGGCCTCCATGCGCTCGCGCCCCAGATCGGTGAGGTGGACGATGATGCGCCGCCGGTCGCAAGCGTCGGGAACGCGGGTCACGAGCCCCGCCGCCTCCAGGTCGTCGATGCGGCGCAGGGCGGTGGTGGTGGGCGCGCCGGAGGCGATGCACAGGCTGGTGACCGAGATGGGCCGCTGACTCGCTTCCGCCACCGCCAGATCAAGCATCATCTCCCAGGCGGGGTCGGAAAACAGGCCCGCCTGGAAGAGCGAGTCGCGGTCGGCGCGGGCGGCGACCAATACGCGGAGATATTGGGCGCGCGGGGAAACGGGGCGGGCGATGTGGCCCGTCGCCGCCGCTTCGTCTCCGGAGCCGGCCTCGTCCTCCACCAGCGCGAAGGCGCGGGTGATGGCGTGGGCAACCTCCTCCGCGGCCAGCGGCTTCTGCAGGAAGTCCACCGCATGCAGCCGCAACGCCCCGACGGCACGGTCGAGGGAGGCGTGGCCGGTGATGACGATGGCGGCCATGGGATGCTTGCGCCGCCGTGCCGAGAGCTTCTGCAGCAGTTCGATGCCGTCGATGCGTGGCATTTCCAGGTCGGTGACGATGACCTGCAGGTCGTCATTGAGCCGGACCAGGTCGAGCGCCTCGACCGCGGTGCCGGCGGTCAGGGCGGCGATGCCCAGCATGCCGAGGCCCTCCTGCAACTCGATGAGCACGTCGGGATCATCGTCCACCAGCAGAACACGCGGGGCTGTTTCGGTCCGCCCGTCCATCTTCTCCTCCAGCGATCCCCGTACGGCGATGGCCGAGTCCAGCCTGAAGGGCAAGCAGGCCGTTATCGCGGCGCCTGTTCTTTCGGCTTCTGGTTGAAGTTTGTCTCTAATTCAATCCAAAATGAAATCAATTCGCCTTGACGGTATCTTGGTCGTGCTGTGCAGTGCATTCCGGTCTCGCGGAGCTCAGGGCAGCGTTGTGATCAGATGGCATCGTAATGGGGCTGCAAGGTCTGCCTCGTTGCGTTGTTCATGCCCGTTCAGGTCGGTTCAACCTGATGATATCCGGCGCGGATGGCCGGAGTTGGTCTTGAGCGGTGTCGCATGGACCAGGTTCTTGTCATCGATGACGAGCCCGAATACCTCGACGAACTGGTCGAGGCGCTGGGTTTTCTCGGCCACGCCACCATTTCGGTGGGGCGGGGCGCCGAGGCCATCGATACGCTCCGCCGCGACCCCGCCATCCGCGTCATCCTCACCGACATGCGCATGCCCGACATGGATGGCATCACGCTGATCAAGGCTGTTCAAGAGACCTTTCCCGGGCGCAAGATCGATTTCCTGATGATGACCGGCCACGCTGCCCCCGGCGATATCGCACAGGCGCTCGCGGCCGGCGTGGTGCGGTGCTTTCGCAAGCCGCTGGCCTTCGAGGACCTGTGTGCGGCGCTGGTGGAACTGGATGGCGGCAAGGATGAAGGGGCCTGAGGCACTGGGCGACGGCTTGCGGGGGCTGGTCAATCCGGTCACGCTGATGCTGGTCGGCCTCGTGGTCCTGGTCGGCGTCATCCCGTTCGTCGCGGCGCTGGCGCTGTACCAGATGCATGACCGGGCCGAACGGGACGAGGCGGTGGCCGACGCCCGGCGCACCGCGACGCTGCTGCTGCGCAGCTTCGAGCAATCCATCGCGCCGGTCGACCTTCTGCTCCTGAATATCGCCAGCACGTATGACGCATCCGCCTCGCCGGTGCAGGTTCATACCATGCTGCGCAGCTTCAACCTGCCTCCGGCCGTGCTCCAGGTGACCATCACCGACAAGGCGGGGATGTTGATCGCCAGCAGCCTGCCCACCGACGGCATGGAGCAGAAGGACCTGTCGGGCCGCGAGTACATGCGCGCCTACCTCGGCAGGGAGGCTGTCCATGCGGGGCTCTCCATCGGCAAGCCGGTGCTGGGCCTGCTGTCGAAGAAGTGGGGGATCCCGCTCGCTCGGCCGCTCGTCGACGCGGAAGGCCGGTTTGCCGGCGTGGCGGTTGCGTCGTACGCGATCAGCGACTTCATCGACTTCTACAAGCAACTGCGAACCGAGGACGACATGCTGATCGCTCTCGTCGGCCGCGATGGCATCGTTCGCGCCCGCGCGGCCCGCGCCACCAGCTTCGGCGAAGACGTTTCCGCAAGCCGGGCCTTCCGGCAAACCATCGCGAACGGGGCGGTCGTCTATGACGAAGTGAGTGTCTTCGACGGCGTAGCGCGGGTGGGATACGCCGTTGCCTCGACGAAATACCCCATCCTGGTGACGGTGGCTCACTCGCTGGCCGCCGTGGAGCAGCGGTCGAAGGAGTTCCGCGCCGCCATCTGGAGCACGGCGATCGGACTGTCCGTGGCGCTGTTCATCGTCGCGCTTCTGGCCGGGCGCTACCTGAAACTGCAGAAAAAGCTGAAGGCCAATGAGGTGCAGGCCCTGGCGCGCCAGCGCGAGGCCAACGTGCTCGAAGCCATCAGCCGGGTGCCCGGCGTCGCCGTCATGCACGTCACCGAAGCCGGCGCCAGCGAGGTGGGCACCGCCGCCGATCCGACCCTGTCACCCTTGGTGCGCCGCTATCTCGCCAGCGGCCGGTTTCGCAACCTGGTCCGCGGCCTGAAGGAGCCGCAGCTGCGCGACGAGCATCTGTCCGATGGCACCAGCGAGCTGGAAGTGGAGATGGTGGTGGCGCCGCTCCAGGACATCGATCGCGCCGCATCGCCCGGGCAGGGGGGCGACATGGTGGTGTTCGCCGTGGACCGCACCCAGCGGCGGATGGAGGAGAACAAGCTCTACCAGATGTCGAAGCTCGCCTCCCTCGGCGAGGTGGCGACGGGGCTTGCCCACGAGATCAACCAGCCCCTCGGCGTCATCCGGCTGGCCGCGTCCAACGCCCTGACCGGCCTGAAGGTGGGGCTGCCGCCCGATCATCTCGCCGGCAAGCTCGACCGCATCATCCAGCAGACGGTGCGCATGAGCCGCATCATCGACCACATGCGCATCTTCGGCCGCAAGAGCGAGGAGCAGCTTCAGCCTTCGCAGCCCACCCAGGCGGTGGAGGGTGCGCTGCAGGTGGTCGGTGCCCATTTCCGGCTCGACGAGATCGAGGTGAACACCATGTCCGAGCCCCACCTGCCGGACGTGCTCTGCCGCCAGGACCAACTGGAGCAGGTGATCATCAACCTGCTGCAGAATGCCCGCGACGCCATCAACGAGCGCCGCGCCGCATTGGGCGAGCACTTCGCCGGCCGCATCGCGGTGCGCGTCGCCGGCGAGGCGAGGATCGGCGCGCCGGAGCAGGTGCTGATCGAGGTCGCCGACAATGGCGGCGGCATTCCGGAAGAGGTGGTGGAGCGCATCTTCCAGCCGTTCTTCACCACCAAGCCGCCGGGCAAGGGGACGGGCCTTGGCCTGTCGGTGAGCTTCGGCATCGTCCGCGACCACGGCGGTAGCCTCTCGGTCCGCAACGGGTCCGAGGGCGCCATTTTCAGCATCCGCCTTCCGGCCCGGCTGGCCGCGCCGGCCCTGATCGGCGCCAGCGCCGAGATCGTGCAAGGCTGACCACGCGAGGCCGACCGCGCAAGGCTGATGCCTCCTGCGGCGAGCGTCCGGAGGCGGCCGTCGCGCGCCCTCACTCCGCGGCGGAGCGCATCTCCGTGGCGGCGGGGGCGGCGGCGCGGATGCCGAGGCGGGCGAACAGCGCCGCGTCCTTGTCCCGCTCCGGGTTGGCGGTGGTGAGCAGCACGTCGCCGGTGAAGATGGAATTGGCCCCGGCGAGGAAGCAGAGGGCCTGCATCTCGTCGCTCATGGCGTCCCGGCCGGCGGAGAGGCGCACGATGCTCTGCGGCATCAGAAGGCGCGCCAGCGCGATCAGGCGCACGAAGGCGATGGGGTCCGGCTTGTCGGCCTTGCCCATCACCGGGGTGCCCTCGATCTCATTCCACATGTTGATCGGCACGCTCTCGGGATGGGGATCGAGGGTGGCGAGCACCAGCAGCATGGCGATGCGGTCGTCCACGCTCTCGCCCATGCCGACGATGCCGCCGGTGCACAGCCGGATGCCGCCCGCCCGCACCGAGGCGAGGGTGTCGAGGCGGTCGTCCATAGTCCGGGTGGTGACGATCTCGGGATAGAAGGCGGGCGAGGTGTCGATGTTGTGGTTGTAATAGTCGAGGCCGGCGGCGCCGAGGCGGGTCACCTGATCGGGGGTGAGCATGCCCAGGGTCACGCAGGCTTCAAGGCCCATGGCCTTCACGCCCGAGATCATTGCGCAGACGGCGTCGAGGTCGCGATCCTTGGGGCTGCGCCAGGCGGCGCCCATGCAGAAGCGGGTGGCGCCGCCGTCCTTGGCCTTCTGGGCCTGCGACAGCACCTCTTCCACGCCCATGAGCTTGGTGGCCTTCAGGCCGGTCTCGTGGTGGGCGCTCTGGGAGCAGTAGCCGCAATCCTCGGCGCAGCCGCCGGTCTTGATGGAGAGCAGCGTCGCCGTCTCCACCGTGGTGGGATCGAAGTGGCGGCGGTGCACGCTCTGGGCGCGGAACATCAGCTCGGGGAAGGGCAGGTCGTAGAGCGCACGGGCCTCGGCCTCGGTCCAGTCGGAGCGCAGCAGGCTCCCCTCCGCCGCGCGGGCGGTTCCGGTCCCGGTGGTCGTGCCGGTGCTCGTGGTCATGCGTTGCTCCTGAGGTTTCCCCGATCTGGGCCCAAGGATTACGCCGCAACGCACACCGGGCGCAATCCTCCCCTTGTCGGTCCTTCAGGCCCGGGCTTCAGGCCGCGGTCAGGAACGGCACCAGCAGGCGGGTGAGGGCTGCGGGCTGCTCCACGCAGGGGATGTGGGAGGCGTCCGCGATCACCTCCAGCCGGGCGCCGGGGATGGCCGCGGCCAGCGCCTGCGCGGAGGCGGGGGGCGTCGCCGGGTCCTGGTCGCCGACGATGACGAGGGTGGGGGCGGTGATGGTGGCCGCCGCTGCCCTGAGGTCCGCGTCGCGCACCGCCATGGCGCAGCCGAGATAGCCGTCCAGCGTGGTACGGGCCACCATGTTGGCATAGCCGCGCATGAGCTGCGGCGCCTTCTCCCGGAAAGCGTCTGTGAACCAGCGGCCCATCACCCCCGGCGCGATGGCGGCGAGGCCGTCGCGGCGGATGCCGGCGATGCGCTCGTCCCAAACCGAGGCCGGGCCGATGAGGGCCGAGGTGTCGCACAGCACCAGCCGGTCCACGCGGGTCGGTGCCGTCGCGGCCAGATGCTGGGCCACCATGCCGCCGATGGAGAGGCCGCATACGTGGACCTTTTCGATGCCAAGGGCATCCAGCAGCGCCAGCGCATCGGCGGCGAGCAGGGGGATGGAATAGCCGGCGTTCTCGGCAGGCAGGGGCGTCGCGTCGGTGAGGCCGTGGCCGCGCATGTCGTAGCGCAGCACCCGGAAGGTGGCCGCAAGCTCGGCCATCACCGGGTCCCACACATGGAAGCTGGTGCCCAGCGAATTGGCGAGCAGCAGCACGGGGGCACCCTCGGGGCCTTCGAGGGCGTAGTGGGTGGTGATCTCTCCGGCGGCGATGAAGGGCATCCGGCGGTCTCCGGCTGGAAGGGGCGCCGCGCCGGCTGGCGGGGCAAATCGGGGACGAGGAAAGCCGCCCGGTCGCCCCGGCGCAAGGGGCGGGCTGTGCGACGCAATGGGCGGGCACGGGGGCGTCGGGCAAGGCGCGGCCGGGTCGTCCCCGGCCACGCAGGGTCAGCTGGCGCGGATCTCGATGCCGGCGCGCGCGTTCAGCGCCTCGAGGCTCAGGCCCGGCGGAAGCTGGCGGGCCACGAAGCCCTCGGGGGTGATGTCGATCACCCCGTGGTCGGTATAGACGCGGGAGACGCAGCCGAGGCCGGTGAGCGGGTAGGTGCAGTGCGCCACCAGCTTGGATTCGCCCTTCTTGGTGAGCAGCTCCATCATCACGAACACGTTGCGGGCGCCCACCGCGAGGTCCATGGCGCCGCCCACGGCGGGGATGGCGTTGGGATCGTTGGTGGCCCAGTTGGCGAGATCGCCGTTCACCGCCACCTGGAAGGCGCCGAGGATGGCGATGTCCAGATGCCCGCCGCGCATCATGGCGAACGACAGGCTGTGGTCGAAGAAGGCGCCGCCTTCCAGCAGCGTCACCGGCTGCTTGCCGGCGTTGATGAGGTCGTAGTCCACCTCGTTCGGCGAGGGCTTGGGCCCCATGCCGAGGATGCCGTTCTCGCTGTGGAGCAGGATTTCCTTGTCCTGGGGCAGGAAGTCCGCAACCAGCTCGGGCATGCCGATGCCGATGTTGACGATGGCGCCGTCCGGAATGTCGGCGGCGATGCGCTGCGCCATCTCGGCGCGCGTCCAGGGCGTGAAGGCGATGTCGCTCATTGGGCGGCTCCCGTGCCGATGGCCACGACGCGGTCCACGAACACGCCGGGGGTGACGATGTCTTCCGGATCGAGCGTCCCGAGGGGAACGATGTCCTCCACCTGCGCCACGGTGATGGTGGCCGCGGTGGCCATGACCGGACCGAAGTTGCGCGCGGTCTTGCGATAGGTGAGGTTGCCCCAGCGATCGCCGCGCCGGGCCTTGATGAGGGCGAAATCGGCCTTCAGCGGATATTCCAGCACATAGTTGCGCCCGTCGATCTGCCGCGTCTCCTTGCCGGCCGCGATGGGGGTGCCGTAGCCGGTGGGGGTGAAGAAGGCGCCGATGCCGGCGCCGCCGGCGCGGATGCGCTCCACCAGATTGCCCTGGGGCACCAGTTCCAGCTCCAGGTTGCCCTCGCGATAGAGCTTGTCGAACACAAACGAGTCGGCCTGGCGGGGGAAGGAGCACACCACCTTCTTCACCAGCCCCGCCGCCAGCAGGGCGGCCAGCCCGGTGGTGCCGTTGCCGGCATTGTTGGAGATGATGGTGAGGTCCTTCGGCGCGCGGGCGATCACCGCCTCGATCAGCTCGTGGGGCATGCCGGCGCCGCCGAAGCCGCCCACCAGCAGGGTCGCCCCGTCCGGAATGTCGGCGACGCAGCTTTGCGTGTCGGGCCTGGTCTTGTCGATCATGGGCGGGCTCCTCAGATCGCCGACGGATGGCGTGCCAGCGCCGTCACAGTGATGTCCATGAAGGGGAAGAGCGGCAGGGAGGAGAGCAGGGTGTGCAACTCGTCCACGCTCTCCACGTCGAAGATGGAGATGTTGGAATAGCGCCCGGCGACGCGCCACAGATGCACCCACTTGCCCTGCCGCTGCAGGTCCTGGGCATAGGCCTTCTCCGCCGCCTTGATGGCGTCGGCCTTCTCGACCGGAAAATCGTGCGGGATCTTCACGGTCATCTCGACATGGAACAGCATGGCGGTGCGCTCTTCTTGAAAAGGGGGGTGGGCGGGCGTCACACCCGCTCGATGATGGTGGCGATGCCCTGGCCGACGCCGATGCACATGGTGGCGAGGGCGTAGCGCCCGCCGGTGCGGTGGAGCTGGTAGAGCGCGGTGGTGATGAGCCGCGCCCCCGACATGCCGAGCGGATGGCCAAGGGCGATGGCGCCGCCGTTGGGGTTCACATGGGCGGCGTCATCCGGCAGGCCGAGGTCGGCGAGCACGGCGCAGGCCTGCGCGGCAAACGCCTCGTTCAGCTCGATCACGTCCATGTCGGCAAGTGTGAGGCCGGCCTTCTCCAGCACCTTGCGGGTGGCGGGGGCAGGCCCCATGCCCATGATGCGCGGCGGCACGCCGGCGGTGGCCATGGCGATGACGCGCCCGCGCGGGGTGAGGCCGTGCTTCTCCACCCCGGCGGCGGAGGCCAGCAGCAGGGCGGCCGCGCCGTCATTGACGCCGGAGGCGTTGCCGGCGGTCACGGTGCCGCCGGGCTTCACCACGCCCTTGAGGCGGGCGAGGTCTTCCAGCTTGGTGTCGGGGCGCATGTGCTCGTCGCGCTCGAACAGCTTGGGGTCGCCCTTGCGCTGGGGGATGCTCACCGCCACGATCTCGTCGGCGAAGCGGCCGGCGGCCCAGGCCTCGGCGGCGCGGCGCTGGCTTTCCAGCGCGAAGGCGTCCTGCCGGGCGCGGCTGATCTGGAAATCCTCCGCCACGTTCTCGGCGGTCTCGGGCATGGAATCGACCCCGTGCAGGGCCTTCATGGCCGGGTTCACGAAGCGCCAGCCGATGGTGGTGTCCTCGATCTTGGCGGCGCGGGAGAAGGCGCTGTCGGCTTTGCCCATGACGAAGGGGGCGCGGCTCATGCTCTCGACGCCGCCGGCGATCATGAGGTCGGTCTCGCCGGCCTTGATGGCGCGGGCGGCAGTGCCCACCGCATCCATGCCCGAGCCGCACAGCCGATTGATGGTGGAGCCGGGCACCTCGATGGGCAGGCCGGAGAGCAGGGCGCCCATGCGGGCCACGTTGCGGTTGTCCTCGCCGGCCTGGTTGGCGCAGCCGAAGATCACGTCCTCCACCTGAGCCGCATCGAGGCCGGGGCTGCGCGCGGCGAGGGCGCGGATCACGTGGGCCGCCAGGTCGTCCGGCCGCACCGAGGCCAGCGCGCCGGCATAGCGCCCGATGGGCGTGCGCACCGCGTCACAGATGAAGGCGTCGCTCATCGCTTCCTCATTTGTTCGTAATACGAACTTAAGTTCGCAAAATTGATAGGGGCGCGCGCAGGTGCGCGTCAAGGGGAATTTGCGTGAGGTTCGGACGACGGCCTTGCAATCCGGCCTTCTGGGCCGCAAGCCCGCAGGAGGCGGCGGGACCCTCTCGCCGAACCCTTCCAGCTTTCGAGAGCGTCCGACGGCCTCAATCTTGTGCGCAATACGAACAAATGCTACATCCGGTCCGGCGACGCATTGCGCAACGCGCGTCGCATCGGGGAGGGCGGATGACCAAGGTGCAGGCGAGCGAGGACAAGGACTATGTGCAGTCCCTGGTGCGCGGGCTGGAGGTGATCCGCACCTTCAGCCGCTACAAGCCGCGCATGACCCTGACCGAGGTGGCCGAGCAGACCGGAATGACCCGTGCCACCGCGCGCCGTTTCCTGCTCACCCTGGTGCGGGAGGAATATGCCGAGACCGACGGCAAGTATTTCGCCCTGCGTCCCAAAGTATTGGACCTCGGCTTTGCCTATCTCTCCTCGCTGCCGATCTGGGAGGTGGCCCAACCCATCATGCGCGACGTGGTGAATGCGCTGCACGAATCCTGCTCGCTGGCGGTGCTGGACGGCCTCGACATCGTCTATGTGGCGCGGGTGCCCACCGAGCGGGTGATGACCATCGGCCTGTCCATCGGCTCGCGCCTGCCGGCCTATTGCAGTTCCATGGGCCGCACCCTGCTGGCCGGCCTGCCACCGGCGGAGCTGGCGGCCTATTACGACCGGGTGAAGATCGAGCGGCGCACCGAGCGCACGGTGGCCAACATGGTGGCCCTGAAGGACGCCATCGAGACCTCCCGCCGGCAGGGCTGGACCCTGGTGGACCAGGAGCTGGAAATGGGCCTGCGCTCCATCGCAGCGCCGGTGAAGAACCGCCGCTCGGAGGTGCTGGCCGCGCTCAATGTCAGCACCCACGAGGGGCGCACCTCCCTCGAGACCATCAAGACGCGCTTCCTGCCGGTGCTGCTCGATGCCGCCCAGCGCATCTCGGCCGCGCTACCGCAATAGAGGTAATATCGTCTGTATAGTCCGGAACCGGCGCAACTATTCCGGCGATCGGCGCCAGATTACGCAGCGTAATATATGTCGGGCACGCCAGCTTATCCCGGTTTTCAGGTGGGATCTTGTGCCTACGCGCATGGTCCGGGCAGGGGCGCCATGGTATCAGCGCGCCGGCGCAGCGTGCTTCACCTGCGTCGGGCTCCTGGCTTGAAGTGGACGGAAAATGAAAATCTCTGTGTCCGACCGTGCGCGGTCCCTGCGGGTTGCCGCGCTTGCGGCGGCGACCGGCGCGGGTCTTCTCTCTCTGGCGACGGCGGGTGCCGCTGAGGCTGCCGACGCGCTCGGCAAGTTCACGCGGCCGTCCACCGGCACGGTGGTGAATTTCTACGACTGCGGCGGCAAGCTCTGCGGCAAGATCATCTCGGTGACCAATCCCAAGTTCCAGTCGACCGTGGGCCAGCTCATCGTCAACGGCGCCGAATCCGTCGGTTCCGGCAAGTGGAAGGGCAATCTGTTCGATCCCGATACCAACAAGACCTACAAGGGTTCCATGACCCTCGCCGGCGACGGCCTCAGGCTGGAAGGCTGCGTGGCCGCGGTGCTGTGCAGCGGCGAAACCTGGCGCCGGACCAACTGAGGTTCTGAGAGCCGGCGCGGTGACCATGGGTCCCGCGCCGGAAGCGCCTCGCGCGACTACCCCGCCCCTCAGGGGGCCGGGCTGCCGTGGAGCTGGAACACCGCGTTCACCCGGGCCTCGATCTCCGGGGTGATGACCACGTCGAGGGTGGCGAGGGTCTCCTCCAGCTGCGCCATGGACGTAGCGCCGATGATGTTGGAGGTCACGAACGGCCGGCTGGTCACCCACGCCTGCGCCAGTTGCACCGCCGTCAGGCCAAGGTCCGCCGCCAGCGCCAGATAGGCCTTGATGGCCGCGTCAACGCCGGGCTTCTGGTAGCGCTGGCCGCGATCGAACAGGGTGGAGCGGGCACCGGCCGGGCGCGCGCCGTCCAGATACTTGCCGGTGAGATAGCCCTGCGCCAGGGGCGAATAGGCGAGCAGGCCCACATCCTCCCGCGCGGCGAATTCTGCGAGGCCCACCTCATACTCCCGGTTGAGGAGATGGTACGCGTTCTGCACCGAGGCGACGCGCGGCCCGCCGCCGGTGTCCGCCGCCTTGAGAAAGCGGTGGAGGCCCCAGGGCGTCTCGTTGGACAGGCCGATATGGCGCACCTTGCCCGCGCTCACCAGATCGGCGAGCGCCCCCAGCGTCTCCTCGATGGGCACTTCCGGACCATCGCCCGTGCTGCTTGTGATGGCCGAGGCCGGGTTGCCGAACAGGGGCACGGCGCGGTCGGGCCAGTGCAGCTGGTAGAGGTCCACGTAATCGGTCTGCAGCCGCTTCAGCGACCCCTCGATGGCATAGGTGATGTTCTTCGCATCGAGCCGGGTCTTGGCGCCGTTCTCGCGCAGCCAGGTGTTGTCGGTGCGGCCGGACACCTTGGTGGCGAGGACCACCTTGTCGCGCCCGCCGCGGGACTTCAGCCAAGTGCCGATGATGCGTTCCGTGGAGCCCTGGGTCTCCGGCCGGGGCGGGATGGAATACATCTCCGCGGTGTCAATCAGGTTGATGCCTATGTCGCGGGCGCGGTCGAGCTGGGCGTGGCCCTCGGCTTCGGTGTTCTGCTGGCCGAAGGTCATGGTGCCAAGCGAGATGGACGACACCGAAAGGCCGGTGCGCCCGAGGGGGCGATAATCGAGCATGAAGGGCAATGCTCCGGGGGACGGGCAAGGGAGGGGAGGGCAGAAAAGACCCTGAGGCGGGCGTCCGTCAACGGGAGGAGAGGTAAGGACAGCCCAGCGGGTCGGGGCGTCTCTATAAATCAACTTAAACCATCGACTAAATCAAAAAATGATTGACGGGGCGTCCGGCGCGCCTATCGTGGAGGGCGAAGACGCACCGCGATGGAGGTCCAGATGAGCTGCGCCTGCTGTTTGCTCTGACGGTCCCGTGACCGGCGCCGTCGCCCGTTCAGGCTTGCCGCGGGCCGTGTCCCGCGCCCTGCGCCGGCGGGTGCCTCCCAGGTCGGGGCGCGCGCCTCCCACGTCCGAACAAGTTCTGCCCCGTCACACGCCGCACGTGATCCCGCAGGGGAGGCACGCGGTGAGAACGTGATCCCGTGCGGGGATCGCGAGGAGATGAGTCCATGGCCCTAGTTGAGACGTCGCCCGGACGACAGCTTGTCCTCAACCTGTTCATCTATCCCGGCGGCCATCACGAGGCCGGCTGGCGCTATCCCGGCGCGAGCCCCGAGCGGCTCTTGGACATCACCTATTACCAGGACCTCGCCCGCTCTGCGGAAGCCGCCAAGCTCGACGCGGTGTTCTTCGCCGACGGGCCGGCGCAGGTGGACAACATCCGCTTCGCCTCGCGCTTCCGCATCGAGCCGCTGACCTGGCTTGCGGCCATCGCGGCGGCCACCACCCATATCGGCCTCATCGGCACCGCCTCCACCACCTATTACGAGCCCTATAACCTCGCCCGGCTCTATGCCTCCCTCGACCACCTCTCCGGTGGGCGCGCGGGCTGGAACATCGTCACCACCGCCGTGCCGCAGGCCAGCGGCAATTTCGGCCTCGCCGAGACCCCGACCCACGCTGAGCGCTATGCCCGCGCCGCCGAGTTCGTGGACGTGGTGACCAAGCTCTGGGACAGCTGGGAGGATGACGCCCTCGTCGCCGATCCCATCTCCGGCGTATTCGCGGACGATGCCAGGATCCACCCCATCGAGCATGTGGGCCGGCACTTCCGGGTGAAGGGTGCGCTCAACACCCCGCGCAGCCCGCAGGGCCGCCCGGTCTATGTGCAGGCCGGCTCATCCGACGACGGCCGCTCCTTCGCCGCGCGCTATGCGGAAGCCATCTTCACCGCCCACCAGACCGTGGAGAGCGCGCAGGCCTTCTATGCCGACATCAAGAAGCAGGCGCAGTCGCTGGGCCGCAACCCGGACCATGTGAAGATCCTGCCCGGCATCAGCCCCTATATCGGCTCCACCGAGGCCGAGGCGAAGCGGCTGTACGACGAGGTCAACGACCTGATCCAGCCGGCCTATTCCATCACCCAGCTCAAGCAGATCACCGGCGTGGACTTCACCGGCCATCCGCTGGACGGCGTGGTGTCGCTGGACGCCTTCGCCGATGCCGGCCCCGCCCGCACCGTGGCGAGCCGCTTCCAGCTGGTGGTGGACATCGTCAAGCGCGAGAAGCCGACCCTGCGCCAGCTCATCGACCGCCTCGCCGGCGCCCGCGGCCATTATGTGGTGGTGGGCACGCCGGAGAAGATCGCCGACGAGATCCAGCTCTGGTTCGAGAAGGGCGCGGCCGACGGCTTCAACGTGATGCCACCCTGGTTCCGCGGCGGCTTCGACCTGTTCACCTCCCAGGTGGTGCCGATCCTGCGCAAGCGCGGCCTGTTCCGCAGCCAATACTCGGGAAAGACCCTGCGCGAGCACTACGGCCTGCCGCGCCCGGAGAGCCTTTACGCCAGTGAGGCCCGCGCCACGGCGTGATCCGCCGGCCGCGCCAAGCCTTTCTCTTCACTCGTCCATTCACTTGCCGGGCCGGCTGCGGATGCCGGCCCCGACACGGATCGACCCATGACTGTTCTGTCCCGCTCCCGCTTCCTCGCTCTGGCTTTCTCGGGGGCCTTCTCCGGGCTCGCCCTTCTCTGCCTCGGTGCCGGGGCGCAGGCCCAGACGCCGGCTCCGGCGGCCGACAAGCCGCTGAAGGTGGGCGTCTCCGCCGGTCCCTACGGCGATGTCCTGCGCGAGGCGGCGCGGCTCTCCGAGAAGCAGGGGGTGAAGGCGGAGATCATCGAGTTCACCGACTGGAACCAGCCCAACGCGGCGCTCCAGGCCGGCGACATCGACCTCAACAATTTCCAGAACCGGCCGTACCTCGCCAACCAGATCAAGACCCGCAACTACCAGATCGTGGCCCTCGACGAATCCCTCCTGGTGCCGGCGGGCATCTATTCGAAGACTTACACCAGCGCCGCCGACATTCCCGCGGGCGCCAAGATCGCCATTCCCAACGACCCCACCAATGGCGGGCGCGCCCTGCTGCTGTTCCAGAAAGCCGGGCTCATCAAGCTCAAGCCGGGCACGGGCCTTTATGCCAGTGTGCTGGACGTGGCGGAGAACCCCAGGAAGCTCCAGATCGTAGAGATCGACGCCGCCCAGCTGCCGCGCTCGCTGGACGACGTGGCCGCCGCCTTCGTCTCTTCCAACTACGCCTATCTCGCCGGGCTCGATCTCAACAATGCGCTGGTGGCCGAGACCTCGGTCGAGGAGGCGAAGCCCTACTTCACCCTCGTCTTCGCCGCGCGGGAAGACCGCAAGGATGATCCGCGCATCGCCAAGTTCATCGAAGTCTACCGCTCGCAGCCGGTGAAGGACTTCACCCTCGCCAAGTTCAAGGGAAGCATCCTGCCCGCGTGGTGAGCGGCCGCGCCGAAAGGCACCCCCACCACCCCAGCAGGACAGCCGCCACAGGACGTTTGCCATGACCCGCCCTTCCGTCGTCACCTTCCCCGCCGCCCGTTCGGCCGCGAGCCCGGCGCCCCGCTTCGACGCCATCGCCGCCGCCGAGCGGGTGGCGCAAGCGCTGCTTCCGGACGCCGCCGCGCGCGACCGTCTCGGTGCCACCCCGCGCAAGGAACTGGAACTGCTGCGTGGCTCCGGCCTCCTGCCCCTGCTCAATCCGCAGGAGCACGGCGGGGGCGGCGGCAGCTTCACCGACGCGCTCCTGGCGGTGCGGGTGATCGGGCGGGCGGATGCCTCCATTGCCCAGCTGCTCGCCTACCATTATCTCCACCTCACCAACGCCTTGTGGCGGGCGGCGCCGGAGCAGAGCGCAGGGCTGTCGCGGGCCTCGGTGGCCGGCAACTGGTTCTGGGGCGGGGCCTCCAACCCGCGTGATCCGGAATCAAAGCTCACCCCGGTTAAGGACGGCTTCCGCCTCACCGGCCGCAAGACCTTTGCCTCCAACGCCGCGCTGGCCGACCGCATCACCCTGCGCGCCGAGCTGAACGACGGCTTCGCCGTGCTGGTGGTCCCCGGCGACCGGGAGGGCGTGACCCACGGCAACGACTGGGATGCCTTCGGCCAGCGCCTGTCGGAGAGCGGCACCATCACCTTTGCCGACGTGCATGTGGCCAGGGATGAGGTGCTGGGCGATCCCGCCGCCGCACCGCCGCCACGCACCAGCCTGGTGGTGCCGTTCCACCAGCTGCTCATCGTCAATTTTTACCTCGGCACCGCCGAGGGCGCCCTCGGCGAGGCCAACCGCTACATCCGCACCGTCTCGCGGCCGTGGCAGGCCTCGAACGTGGAGAAGGCGAGCCTCGATCCCTACATCCTTGAGCATTACGGCCTGCTCGACGTGGAGATTCGCGCTTCGCTTGCCCTCGCAGACGTGGCGGCGGAGCGGTTCGAGGCGGCCGCCGCGCGCGCCAACGACATCACGCTCGATGAGCGCAACGTCGCCGCCGGCGCCATCTATGCCGCCAAGGTGCATTCCAGCCGCACCGCGCTGGAGATCACCTCCAGGATCTTCGAGCTGATGGGCGCGCGGGCCACCGCCGGGCATTACGGTTTCGACCGCTTCTGGCGCAACATCCGCACCCACACCCTGCACGACCCCGTCGTCTACAAGGCGCGGGAAATGGGCAATTACGCGCTCAACGGCACCATCACCCCGACCCCGCTCTACAGCTGACCCGCAGGAGATACCCCATGAGCCGCAAGCGGGAGCTGCGCTTCAACGCCTTCAACATGGCCGCCCCCGGCCACACCTGGGCCGGCCTGTGGGCCCACCCGCGCGACAAGGCCATCGACTACAACAGCCTCGACTACTGGATCGAGCTGGCCCAGACCGCCGAGCGCGGCCTGCTCGACGGCATCTTCATCGCCGACGTGTTCGGCATCTATGACGTGTATGGCGGCACGCCGGACGCGGCCTTGCTCTCGGCCGCGCAGACGCCCCATATCGACCCGACCCTGGTGGTGCCGGTGATGGCGCAGGCGACGAAGCATATCGGCTTCGGCGTCACCGCCAACCTCACCTACGAGCACCCCTACCAGTTCGCCCGCCGCTTCTCGACCCTCGACCACCTCACCGGCGGGCGGGTGGGCTGGAACATCGTCACCGGTTATCTCGACAGCGGCGCCAAGGGCATGGGCCATGTGGCCAACCGCGCCCACGATGCCCGCTACGAGGCGGCGGAAGACTTCCTCGCGGCCGTCTACAAGCTATGGGAATCCAGCTGGGAAGATGGGGCGGTGCGCCGCGACCGGGCGGCGCGGGTGTTCACCGATCCGGCCAAGGTCCACCGCATCCATCACGACGGGCCTTACTATCAGGTCGATGGCATCCACCTCGCCGAGCCCTCGCCCCAGCGCACGCCGGTGCTCTACCAGGCCGGCGCCTCCGATCGTGGGCGGCTGTTCGCGGCGAAGCACTCCGAGGGCATCTTCCTCAACGGACAGACCCGGCCGATCCTTGCTGAATCCGTACGCGCGATCCGGCAGGCGGCGCAGTCCTTCGGCCGCGACCCCTACGACATCCGCATGTTCCCCGGCGCCACGGTGATCGTCGCGCCGACGCGGGCGGAGGCCCTCGATCGGCTCGCCGACTATGCGCAATATGTGCACACCGCCGGCCAGCTGGCGCTGCTCTCCGGCTGGACCGGGGTGGACCTCTCCAAGGTCGATCCGGACGATGCCATCTCTTATGTGAAGAGCAACGCCATCCAGTCCACGCTGGAAAACCTCACCTTGCGCAGTGCCGAGCCGCTGAAGGTGAAGGACCTCGCCACCCTCTCGGCCATCGGCGCCCGCGCGCCCTTCATCGTGGGATCGCCGAGCGAGGTGGCGGACGAGATCCTGTCCTGGGTGGAGGACACGGATATCGACGGCTTCAACCTGAACCGCCTCGTCTCCCACGAGACGCTGGCGGCCTTCGTGGATCTGGTGGTGCCCGAGCTTCAGGACCGTGGCGTCTACAAGACGGCTTACGCCGAAGGCCCCCTGCGCCAGAAGCTGTTCCCCGGCCGCGGCCCCACCCTTCCCGCTACCCACCCCGCCGCCGGCTTCCGGCGCGGAGCGCTCGCGCCGGCGGAGCCGGTGGCGGCCGGGGCCTGAGTGTCGGGAGACCGGTGCCGTCGGGCAAACGGTCTTGTTGCTTGAAGTTCGGCACGGGAACGGTTCAGCTTGCCGCACGCTGAACCGTTCCCGCCTCCGCATTATGGAGCTGTCATGTCTGCCACTCTGTCTGAGGCCCGCCCCGCGCCGGCCCCGTCCGCCGATGCCCGCGCCCTGCTGGAGGCCCGCTACGGTGCCGCCGAGGCGCCCGCCGGCATCCTGCTCAACGACACCATCGCCGCGCTGCTCTCCCACCGCACCGTGCGTGCCTTCTCCGACCGTCCCCTGCCGGAGGGGCTGATCGAGACGCTGGTGGCGGCGGCGCAGTCGGCGCCGTCCTCCTCCAACCTTCAGACCTTCAGCGTGGTGGCGGTGGAGAACCCCGCCACCAAGGCGCGCCTCGCCGAAGTGGCGGGCGGGCAGAAGCATGTGGTGGAAGCCCCGCTCGTGCTGGTCTGGCTCGCCGATCTCTCCCGCCTTGAGGAGATCGGCCGCCGCGCCGGGGCGCCCACCGATGCCCTGTCCTTCCTCGAAACCCTGTTCGTGGGCATCATCGATGCCGCTTTGGCGGCGCAGAATGCGCTGGTGGCGCTGGAATCCCTCGGCCTCGGCGGCGTTTATCTCGGCGCCCTGCGCAACAAGCCGGAGGTGGTCGCCGAGCTGCTGGGCCTGCCGCCCAACGTGGTGGGCGTGTTCGGCCTCGCCGTCGGCTATCCCGATCCGCAGCGCCCGGCGGATGTGAAGCCGCGCATCTCCCAGCGCCTCGTGCTCCACCGCGAGCGCTATGACGCCAGCCTGCCGCAGGCGGCGCTGGACCATTATGAGGACGCTCTGAAGGCGTTCCAGCACGGCCAGAATCTCCCCGAGGTGGGCTGGGCCAGCGTGGCGCTGGCCCGCGTACGCGGGGCGGAGTCCCTCAGCGGGCGCGACCGCATCCCGGAAGTGCTGAAGGCGCTCGGCTTCGGCCTGCGTTGAGGAGCGACCGGCGCCGCCGTCACGGCGGCAGGAGCCGGTTCTCCGACAGCTTCAGCCAGTCGGGCTGGTCGGCGTACATCTCGCGGATCAGCTGCTTGATGGCCTCGATGCGCCCGGACGCGTCATTGGCGCGGTAGCTCATGATGATGGGTGAGACCAGCTTCGGGTCGTCGAAATGGCGATAGGCCACGTCGTAGCTGCGCAGCCTTTGGGCGGAGGCGGGCACGATGGTGACGCCGTCGTCCGCCGCCACCAGCCCCAGCGCCATCTGCAGCTCGCGCACCTCGCGGATGGCGCGGGGGCGCACGTTGCGGTCGCCGAGCAGCACCAGCACCTCGTCGGCGAAGCTCGGGCGCGGCTCGGAGGGGTAGAGCACCAGCATCTCGTCTTCCAGCGTCGCGAGCGGCAGCGGGCCCTTGTGCGCCAGCTTGGGATGGTCGAGGGGCAGCGCCAGCACGAGGCGTTCCTCGCGCAAAGTGATGCGCTCGATGGCCGGGTCGGTGACGCGCACGCGACCGAAGCCGAGGTCGATGCGCCCCTCCTTCAGGGCGGCCACCTGCTGGGTGGAGCTCATTTCCTTCAGCTCGATCTCCATGTCCGGCCATAGCCGCCGCATGCGCCGGGCGAGGTCCGGCATGCCGCCATAGAGGGTGGAGGCCACGCACCCCACCACGAACAGGCTGCGCCCGGAGCGGCCGAGCTGGCGCGTGGTGTTGCGGATCTGGTCCATGCGGCCGATCATCTGCAGCGCCTGCTCGTAGAAGAAGCGCCCGGCCTCGGTGAGCTTCAGCGGCCGCTCCGAGCGGTCGATCAGCATCACCCCCAGCTCGTCCTCCAGCCCCTGGATCTGCCGGCTCAGGGGCGGCTGGGCGATGTGGAGCCGCTCCGCCGCGCGGGTGAAGTTGCGCTCCTGCGCCACGGCGACGAAATAGCGGAGCTGGCGGACATCCATGATACCCTCGAAGTATAATAGTTGACCAACTCGGTTTTGGATCCGCGCCGCGGCGCGCCGTAGAAAATGGGCATGACGATCCATGCCCCCCTCTCCAGACAAGCCCCCAGGATCGAGCGAGTCGAGACATTTCTCGTCGATCTGCCAACGATCCGGCCCCACAAGCTGTCGGTGGCGACCATGGAGGGGCAGACCCTGATGCTGGTCCGCCTCCACATGTCCGACGGCATGGTGGGGGTGGGCGAGGGCACCACCATCGCCGGCCTGGCCTACGGTCCGGAGAGCCCCGAAGGTATGAAGTTGACGATCGACGCCTATATGGCGCCGGTGTTGCTGGCCGCCGATCCCACCCGGATCCAGGCCACCATGGCGACCATCGGCAAGGTGGTGAAGGGCAATCATTTCGCCAAGTCCGCCGTCGAGACGGCCCTGTTCGACGCCCAGGGCAAAAGGAGCGGACTGCCGATTTCCGAGCTTCTGGGCGGGCGGGTGCGGGACCGCCTGCCGGTGGCCTGGACGCTGGCCTCCGGCGACACCGCCCGCGACATCGCCGAGGCCGAGGAGATGCTGGCGCGCCGCCGCCACCGCATCTTCAAGCTGAAGATCGGCCGCCACGCGGTGCGGGCGGACGTGGCGCACGTGGCCGCCATCAAGGCGGCGCTGGGCGAGCGGGCCAGCGTGCGCGTGGACGTGAACATGGCCTGGAGCGAGAGCGAAGCGGCCTATGGCCTGAGGGCGCTGGCCGATGCCGGCTGCGACCTGGTGGAGCAGCCGGTGGCCTCCGCCGAGGCGCTGGCCCGGCTCACCGCGCGGGGCGTGGTGCCGGTGATGGCGGACGAGATCCTGCAGGGTCCCGCCAGCGCGTTCGAGCTGGCCCGCATGCGCGCCGCCGATGTGTTCGCGGTGAAGATCGAGCAGTCCGGCGGCCTCATCGCCGCCGCCAACGTGGGTGCCATCGCCGATGCGGCGGGCATCGATCTGTATGGCGGCACCATGCTGGAAGGCGCGGTGTCCACCATCGCCGCCGCCCACCTGTTTTCCGTCTTCCCCCGCCTCGGCTTCGGCACCGAATTGTTCGGCCCGCTGCTCATCACCGAGGAGATCCTGGCCGAGCCCCTCGACTACAGCGACTTCTCGCTGGAGGTGCCCAGGGGGCCGGGCCTCGGCATCACCTTGGACGAGGAGCGCATCGCCCGCTTCCGCCGCGACGGCGCGCGCCGGACGCTGGTGCTCGCGGCAACCAAGGCCGGGAGCTGAGCCATGGCGCGCTCCCTCACATTCCCTGCCTGCCCACCCGCCGGCCCGCATGCGCGGGACCGCCGGATCTGACCCAATTCGTTAAGAAAATCAGGAGGAAACCCATGAGCAAGTCCATCATGAACCCGGCCCTCATCGACCAGCTCGCCGACCGCGCGGCGGGGCTCGACGTGGCCGGCGGCAATGCGCGGCTGAAGGAGATCGTGCGCCGCCTCACCCGCGACCTGATGGTGGCCATCGACGATCTCGACATCTCCATGGACGAGTTCTGGGCGGGCGTCGCCTATGTCACCGCCGCCGGCCAGTCCAACGAACTGGGCCTCATCGTGCCGGGCATCGCGGTGGAGCATTATCTCGACCTGCGCCTCGACGAGGCCGAGCGCCTCGCGGGCCTTGCCAACGGTACCCAACGTACCATCGAGGGCCCGCTCTACGTGGCCGGCGCGCCGCTCTCCAAGGGCACCGCGCGGCTCGACGACGGCTCCGACGACGGCGAGGTGCTGTTCGTGCAGGGCCGGGTCACCGGCATCGACGGCAAGCCGGTGGAAGGCGCCATAGTGGACGTGTGGCACGCCAACACCATGGGCAATTATTCCCACTTCGATCCCACCCAGCCGGCTTTCAACCTGCGCCGCCGTATCGAGACCCTCGCGGACGGCACCTACAGCTTCCGCACCATCATGCCCGCTGGCTACGGCTGCCCGCCCGGCTCGGCGAGCCGCCAGCTGATGGAAGGCCTCGGCCGCCATGCGGAGCGCCCGGCCCACGTGCATTTCTTCGTCACCGCGCCCGGCTATCGCAAGCTCACCACCCAGATCAACATCGAGGGCGACCAGTATCTGCACACGGACTTCGCCTTCGGCACCCGCGAAGGACTGATCCCGGCGGTGCGGCGGGTGTCGGACGCCGCCGAGATCCATGCCCGCGGGCTGAACAAGCCGTTCGCGGTGATCGACTTCGACTTCTCCATCGCCCCCGAGGCGCAGGGCGTCGTCGGCACCGAGGTGAGCCGGCCCCGCGCCGCGGCCTGAGCCGGGAGCGCATCGCCTACAGCCATTCCCGCAACGATCCGGACGGCCCGTCGCACCGACGGCGGGCCGAGCCGGCAGAGAGGAAACGCCAATGAACGCCCACGCTCCGCTCCCCGATTATGCCGCCCTTGCCGCCCGCCTCGAAGGCGCGGTGGTGGAAGACCCGGCCAAGGGCCTCTATCGCTGCCGCCGCGACATCTTCACCGACCCCGACCTGTTCGAGCTGGAGATGACGCACATCTTCGAGGGCAACTGGATTTATCTTGCCCACGAGAGCCAGATCCCCAATCCGAACGATTATTTCACCACCTTCATCGGACGCCAGCCCATCGTCATCACCCGCGACCGCAAGGGCGAACTGCATGCTTTGGTGAATGCCTGCTCCCATCGCGGCGCCATGCTGTGCCGGCACAAGCGCGGCAACCGGGCGACCTATACCTGCCCGTTCCACGGCTGGACCTTCTCCAATGCCGGAAAACTGCTGAAGACCAAGGAAGCCGATGGCGCCGGCTATCCCGAAAGCTTCAACACCAACGGCTCCCACGACCTCACCAAGGTGGCGCGGTTCGAGAATTATCGCGGCTTCCTGTTCGGCTCGCTGAAGGAAGATGTATTGCCCCTGACCGAGCATCTGGGCGAGGCGGCCAAGATCATCGACATGATCGTGGACCAGTCGCCCGAAGGTCTCGAAGTGCTGCGGGGCAGCTCGACCTATGTCTATGACGGCAACTGGAAGGTGCAGGCGGAGAACGGCGCCGACGGCTATCACGTCACCTCCGTGCACTGGAACTATGCTGCCACCGTCAACCAGCGCAAGGCCGCGGCCGCAGCAGAAGCCGGCAAGGACGACGTGCGCGCCATGGATGCGGGCAGCTGGGCCAAGCAGGGCGGCGGCTTCTATTCCTTCGACAACGGCCACCTCCTGCTATGGAGCCGCTGGGCCAACCCGGAGGATCGGCCGCTCTACGACCGCCGCGCGGAGCTGGCGGAAAAGTTCGGCGAGGCAATGGCCGACTGGATGATCAGCCGCTCGCGCAATTTGTGCCTCTACCCCAACGTCTATCTGATGGACCAGTTCTCCTCGCAGATCCGCACCTTCCGGCCCATCAGCGTGGATCAGACCGAGGTCACCATCTATTGCATCGCTCCCAAGGGCGAGAGCGCGGAGGCGCGGGCCCACCGCATCCGCCAGTATGAGGACTTCTTCAACGCCTCCGGCATGGCGACGCCCGACGACCTGGAGGAATTCCGCTCCTGCCAGATGGGCTTCATGGCCACCTCCGCGCCGTGGAACGACCTGTCGCGCGGCGCCACCCACTGGATCGAGGGGGCGGACGAAGGCGCCGCCGCCATCGGCCTGAAGCCGCTCCTCTCCGGCGCCAAGACCGAGGACGAGGGCCTGTTCGTGGTCCAGCACCGCTACTGGAAGGACACTTTGGCCCGCGCCGTCGCTGCGACGGATGCCTCCGAGACGCCCTGACAGCCCAATGCCTTAACGAGAGACGGCGCGCCTTCAGGAGCCGCCGTCCGGGAGGAAACAATGAACGTGACCCACGAGGCCGTGGCGGCCTTCCTCTATCGCGAGGCCCGCCTGCTCGACGACAAGGACTGGGAGAGCTGGCTCTCCCTCTACGCCCCCGAGGCCGTCTTCTGGATGCCCTCCTGGGACGACAACGACGAACTGGTGGAGAACCCCCAGACCGAGATTTCGCTCATCTATTACGGGCAGAAGCAGGGGCTGGAGGACCGGGTGTTCCGCATCCGCACGGAGCGCTCCTCCGCCACCAGCCTGCCCGAGCCGCGCACCTCGCACAATCTCACCAATATCGAGATTCTGGAGGAGACCGGCGCCAGCGTCAGCGTGCGCTTCAACTGGTTCACCCTGAGCTTCCGCTACAAGACGACCGACACCTATTTCGGCTCGTCCTTCTACACGCTCGACACCACGGGGAACGACTTCAAGATCACCAACAAGAAGGTGGTTCTGAAGAACGATTACATCCACCAGGTGGTCGACATCTACCACATTTGAGCGGGAGGCGGCGGTGAGCCACAAGATCGCGCTGAGCTTCGAGGACGGGGTCACCCGCTTCATCACCTGCGGCACCGGAGAGACGGTGGCGGATGCCGCCTATCGCTCCGGCATCAACGTGCCGTTCGACTGCCGTGACGGCGCCTGCGGCACCTGCAAGAGCCATTGCGAGAGCGGCGCCTACGACAAGGGCGACTATATCGAGGACGCCCTCACCGAGGACGAGGCGGCGGAGGGCTATGTGCTCACCTGCCAGATGCGGCCGAAAAGCGATTGCGTGGTGAAGATCGCCGCCACCTCGGCCATGTGCAAGGCGGGGGCTTCCACCTTTTCCGCCCGCCTGTCGCGGCTGGAGCGGCTTTCGCCCACCACGCTCGGCTTCGCGCTGAAGGTGGATGCGGGGGAATTGTCCTTCCTGCCCGGGCAATATGCCAATCTGAGCCTGCCCGGCACGCGGGAGGTGCGCGCCTATTCCTTCTCCAGCCTGCCGCACGACGGCGAGGTGGAGTTCCTGGTGCGCAACATTCCCGGCGGGCGCATGTCGTCCTTCCTCGCCGAGCGGGCGAAGGTGGGCGATGCGATGAGCTTCACCGCGCCCATGGGCTCGTTCTATCTGCGGCCGGTGACGCGGCCGCTGCTGTTCCTCGCCGGCGGCACCGGGCTCGCGCCCTTCCTCGCCATGCTGGACCTTCTGGCGCGCGACGGGCTGAACGTGCCGGCGCACCTCGTCTATGGCGTCACCTCCGACGCCGACCTGGTGCTGGTGGACAGGCTGGAGGCGTTCGCCGCGCGCCTTAAGGGCTTCACCTTCTCAACCGTCGTCGCCGACGCGGCAAGCAGCCATCCGCGCAAGGGCTATGTAACCCATCACCTTGAGCCCGAGCACCTCAACGGCGGCGACGTGGACACCTATCTGTGCGGTCCGCCGGCCATGGTGGATGCGGTGCGCCACCATTTCCAGGCCGCGGGGGTGACCCCCGCCGCCTTCCACTACGAGAAATTCTCTCCCGGCGCCGAAGCCAAGGCGGCGTGAGGGAGGCGGCGTGAGAGGCCGCCTGCGGGATCGTTCCCGGGGGCGCCCGCAGGTTTTCAAAGGCGCCTTATCACCGTCATGGCCGGGCTTGACCCGGCCATGACGAGGGTGATCGCGGCACGACGCCTTTTTGAATTTTGAGATCGCCTGCGAAAGGCCCGCACGCCCCGCAACCCAAGGCCATCGCGGCCCAAGGCCATCGCGGCCCAAGACCAGCACGGCAAAGCCGGCACACCCTTCAATTTCAGAGAGGAAAAACGCTCATGTCTGCCCCAGCTCAGGCGGGCCCAAGGCCCGTGAACATCCAGCAGCTTATCGACGAGAGCCCGGTGTCGCGGTTCCAGCTGCTTATCATCGTGCTGTGCTTTCTCATCGTCGCGGTGGACGGCTTCGACACGGCGGCCGCGGCCTTCATCGCGCCGGCCATCCGCGCCGAATGGCAGCTTACGCCGGCGGTGCTCGGCCCCATGTTCGGCGCCGGCCTGTTCGGCCTCATGGTGGGGGCGCTGGTCATCGGCCCGTTCGCCGACCGCTTCGGGCGCAAGCCGCTCCTGATCTTCTCGGTGGTCTTCTTCGGCCTCGCCTCGCTGGGGGCGGCCTTCTCCCATTCCATCACCGAACTGACCTGGTGGCGCTTCGTCACCGGTCTCGGGCTCGGCGCCGCCATGCCCAGCGCCATCACCCTCACCTCGGAATATTGCCCCGAGCGCAGGCGTTCCTTCCTCGTCACCATCATGTTCTGCGGCTTCACTTTGGGCTCGGCCATGGGTGGTCTGCTGGCGGCGCAACTTGTGGCGGAACACGGCTGGCGCTCGGTGCTGGTGGTGGGCGGCGCGGTGCCGCTGGTGGTGGCTGTTCTGCTGTGGGCGCTCTTGCCCGAATCCATCCGCTTCCTGGTGCTGAAGGATCCCCGCTCGGCCGCCGCCGCGCGCAACCTTGCCCGCATCGCCCCGAAGGCGGACCTCGCCGGCGCGGTCTTCGTCGGGCCGAAGAAGGCCAAGGGGCTGCCGGTGCAGCAATTGTTCTCGCGTAATCTCGTGGGCGGAACGCTGTTGCTGTGGCTCGCCTTCTTCATGAGCCTGCTGGTCTATTATCTCCTCACCAACTGGCTGCCCACCTTCATCAATGCCGGCGGCGCCTCGATCCAGCAGGCGGCGCTGGTCACCATGATGCTGCAGCTCGGCGGCACCCTCGGCGGCGTGGTGCTGGGCCTGTTCATGGACAAGGTGAACCCCCACGCCCTGCTCGCCTCCGCCTATGTGGGCGGCGGACTGTGCGTCACCGCCATCGGCAATTCCACCGGAGTACCCGGCCTGCTGCCGGTGGCGGTGTTCGGCGCCGGCTTCTGCATCGCCGGCTCGCAGATCGGCATCAATGCGCTGGCGGCGGCCTATTATCCCACCGCGAGCCGGGCCACCGGCGTCAGCTGGGCCAACGGCATCGGCCGCTCGGGCTCGGTGGTGGGGTCCATGGTGGGCGGCCTGCTGCTCTCCTTCCACTGGGGCTTCGAGACCATCTTCGCCATCGCCGCCGCGCCCGCGCTGGTGGCGGGCCTCGCCATTTTCCTGAAGGGCCGGCTCCAGTCCGGGGCGACGCTGGATGCAACTCCGGTGGCGCAGGTCGCGCAGGAAGGCTGATCCGAACGACGGTCAATCGGGCGGCTCCGCTCTCACGGGCGGGGCCGCCCGAGGCCGTTCCGGGAGCGCGCGCGGCCGGCGCATGTGGGATGATCCGACCCGCGAATCGCGGGGAGGACGCAAGTATGGCGGCGGATCTCGATCTGTCCGGGAAGGTGGCCCTGGTGACGGGGGCGGCGAGCGGCATCGGCCTTGCGGCGGCGCAACTGCTCGCCCGGCAGGGCGCCCATGTGGTGCTGGCCGACCGGGACGGCGCGGCCGCCGAGGCGGCGGCGCAGGCTCTCGGCGCGGCGGGCATGCGCGCCTCCAGCCAGGCCTTCGACGTGACCGATGAGGCGGCGGTGGGGGAGGGCGTGGCGCAGGTGCTCGCCGCTCATGGCCGTGTGGATATCCTGGTCAACAATGCCGGCCTCTCCATCCGCAAGGGCATCGCCGAGCTGGCGCTGTCGGACTGGGAGAAGGTGTTCGCGGTGAATGTCACCGGCGCCTTCCTCACCACCCGCGCGGTGGTGCCGGCCATGCGGGCGCAGGGGGCGGGCGCCATCGTCAACATCGCCTCCATCATGGGGCTGTCGGGGGGCGGGCCCTATCCCAACCCGGCCTATCAGGCCAGCAAGGGTGCCATCGTGAACCTCACCCGCGGGCTGGCGGTGGAACTGGCCCCGGCGGGCATCCGCGTGAACGCCGTGGCGCCGACCTGGGTGCGCACGCCCTTCATCGCGCCGCTAATGAACGACGCGGAGCAGCTCGCCCGCATCGAGGCGCTGATGCCCATGGGCCGCATCGCCGAGCCGGAGGAGGTGGCCGACGCGGTGCTGTTCCTGGCGAGCCCCATGGCCTCCATGATCACCGGCCATATCCTGCCCGTGGACGGCGGCTTCCTGTGCCAGTGAGGCGGCCCGGCGCGGAGCCGGGCCACGCGCACGTGCGACTTATACCGACGGCCTCGGTCTTTGACCGATGCCGAGAGGGTACGCTCAGGCGCCGCGCGGGCTTGAGCAAAGGCTCATGAGCGAAGCTCACGGCCTTTGGTATCAGAGACTCACATAGATGAACTTGTCGCCCTGCAGCGCCGGATAATTGGCGCGCAGGGCCGTGGCGATCTTGCCCACCAGGGCCTTGTCGCCCGCCGCCGAGGGGCCGACGAAGTCGGTGCCGGCCATCCAGGTCTCGAAGAAGCAGTGCAGGCCCTCGTCATAGTCCGCACCCGTGGGGTTGGCGGTCTTGTCGGCGAGGGTGGCCACACCCTCCTTGGAGACTTCCAGCCGCCAGTCGCGGTCGTCCACCACCGAGCCGATGAGCTTGGCGAGGTCGGCGTCGGTCCAGTCGCCGTTGATGTCGAGAGCCATGTCGCATTCCCTACCCGTGAAGGTGTCCCGGGGCGGGAGAAGCAAGAGCCGATCCATCAGCCGCGGGGCAGGGCGTGCGGGACGGGGCGAGGTTGGGCGCGAGGCACGGCGCGCCGGCCGCGAAGCACCGCGCGCAGGACAGGGCGGTCCATAAATGGAAACGGCCGCTCGCGCGGCCGATCCCTCAAACGTGCCCGCTCCGATCCGGCCCGGCCGGATCGCGGAAGGCAGATGCCGTGATGAGGCTCAGCGGCGCTCGGGCCGGGCGTCGGCCTTCACCGCTTCGTCGTGATACCAGCTGGAGCCGATGACCGCCTGGGTGGCGCCCATGGCCGCGATTTCGGCCGCCCATTTCGCCTCTTTGGAAGGCATGCCGACATTCGCGCCATTCTTCATCGGGAAGGGGTAGATTTTCGCCGTCTCGCGCTTCTGCATCACAGTCATCATTCAAACTCCGGTCGATGAGCCTCCTAGGCACCATCCATTGATCCGTTCTTAGCAGACTTTTCGATTTGGATATACATAAATTGCCTAAAAAATTAGTACGATGCCTAAATTTTAGGCGTTGATAATTTCAAGACAGATATCCGATTTGTTTGAGCGAATGGTGCATAGCGTCTGCGCGTCTATCGCAGTGCAGCGAAGGGGCGCAGGATCAATCGCCTGTGGCGCGCATTTGTTCCGTGGGAATCGCCGTGGTGGCGTCCCGGTGGCGCGATATCTGCGTTTTGCCTGCACGATGGGCGAAGCGCCCAAGCGTAAGGCCTAATCCTGGTGCACAAATGGGCAGGTCGCACCCGGGCTGGGCGCTGCGGAGCCTTGTGTGGCGGTTGCGTGAACTTTGGCACACGGATTGCTAGAGAGATGGCGGCTCAAACGGTCAGTGGATTCTGCGCGGCCGGACGCTCAGTCACGAGTTCCAAGATCTCACGTCATCGGCTTATGAGAGACTGCAATGCCAAAGTTTAAACTCGAGTATATCTGGCTGGACGGTTACACCCCGACCCCGAATCTGCGTGGCAAGACGCAGATCAAGGAATACGACGTGTTCCCGACCCTCGAGCAACTGCCGCTGTGGGGCTTCGATGGCAGCTCCACCCAGCAGGCCGAAGGCCGCAGCTCCGACTGCGTGCTGAAGCCCGTGGCGGTCTATCCCGATCCGGCCCGCACCGACGGCGCCCTGGTCATGTGCGAAGTGATGATGCCCGATGGCGTCACCCCGCACCCGACCAACAAGCGCGCCACCATCCTCGACGATGCCGGCGCCTGGTTCGGTTTCGAGCAGGAATACTTCTTCTACAAGGACGGCCGTCCCCTCGGCTTCCCCGAGCACGGCTATCCGGCGCCCCAGGGCCCTTACTACACCGGCGTCGGCTTCAAGAATGTCGGCAACATCGCCCGCCAGATCGTCGAGGAGCACCTCGACCTCTGCCTCGCGGCCGGCATCAACCACGAAGGCATCAACGCGGAAGTCGCGAAGGGCCAGTGGGAATTCCAGATCTTCGGCAAGGGCTCCAAGAAGGCGGCCGACGAAGTGTGGATGGCGCGCTACCTGCTGCTCCGTCTCACCGAGAAGTATGGCGTGGACATCGAGTTCCACTGCAAGCCGCTCGGCGACACCGACTGGAACGGCTCGGGCATGCACGCCAACTTCTCCACCACCTATCTGCGCGAAGTGGGCGGCAAGGCCTATTTCGAGGCGCTGATGGCGGCGTTCGAGGCCAACCTCGAGGACCACATCGCTGTCTACGGCCCGGACAACCACATGCGCCTCACCGGCAAGCATGAGACCGCGCCGTGGAACAAGTTCTCCTATGGCGTGGCCGACCGTGGCGCGTCGATCCGCGTGCCCCATTCGTTCGTGAAGAACGACTACAAGGGCTACCTTGAGGATCGCCGCCCCAACTCCATGGGCGACCCCTACCAGATCGCTTCGCAGATCCTGAAGACCATCGCGTCGGTTCCCACCGACGTGTCGGCTGCGGCCTGATCTCACAAGCCACGGCGCGTTCCGCGCGCCGTGGCCCTCCTTCGCGTATCCGCATTTTCGCCGGGCCTTGCCGTTTTGGCTCCCGTGCGCGTCGCCCGAGCGACCGCGGCCCGTATTCTTCAAGATCCATTCGTCGCCGCCAGACTCTTGCTCATCAAGGTGTGAGGCACAGGCAGGTTCCGGCTTGGTCCGGACCGTCTCGGGACACAGGTCTCGGGGGCAGTTGTCCCGGCAGGACTCGTCCCGGCCATCCACGCCTCGACCGCCTGGCGTGTCCTGTGGAGGGATGGTGCCAGCGGAGCGGCGTGGATGCCCCGGACGAGCCCGCGCGGGGCGCGTGCCATTGGCCCGTCCATTGACCGCGTCCATTGACCCTCGCGGCTGCTCTGCGAAATCTCGCCTCCGAAAGCGCGCGCCCAAACCGCGCCCCCATACCTTCGCCCCCGGACGCCTTCGCCCCGGCGCTGCGCCATTCCACCAGGTCCCGCATTTCCCGCGCGCCTGTCCCGGTTCGCGCCGGCTCCCGTGCGGCGCAGCGGCACGGCTGAGGCCGATTGCATCGCACCCCGGATGCGTGGAACCTTCCAGTCCTGAGAATGTGAGACGGAATCACCGGCAAAGCGCGCGCTCTCATTCAGCGAGAAGGCGCCTCGCCCGGGCGGGATCCGCCTTGAGGGAGCACCATTCATGGCCGCCGACTGGAATGCCCGCCAGTATCTGAAATTCGAGGACGAGCGCACCCGTCCGTCCCGCGATCTGCTGGCACAGGTGCCGTTGGCGGACGCCGGCTTCGTGGTGGATCTCGGCTGCGGCCCCGGCAATTCCACCCAGCTTTTGGCGGAGCGCTTTCCCGGAGCCGAGGTGCTGGGGCTCGACACCTCGCCGGACATGCTGGCGGCCGCCCGCGCGCGCCTGCCCAACGCCCGCTTTGAGGCGGGCGACGCCTCCACGTTCACGCTCGACAAGCCGGCGGACCTCATCTTCGCCAATGCGGTGCTGCAATGGGTGCCCGACCACGCCACCCTGCTGCCGCGGCTCATGACCCTGCTGGCGCCGGGCGGCGTGCTGGCGGTGCAGATGCCGGACAATCTCGACGAGCCGTCCCATGTGGCCATGCGGGAGAGCGCCATGTCCGGCCCCTGGGCCGACAAGCTGTCGGAGGCCTCCCGCGCCCGCGCCGTGCTGCCGGAGCCCGGCGGCTATTACGACATGCTGGCGCCCCACGCGGCGCGGGTGGACATCTGGCACACCATCTACAACCACCCGCTGGACGGGGTTTCAGCCATCGTCGAGTGGCTGAAGAGCACAGGCCTGCGCCCCTTCCTCGATCCGCTTGAGGGCGACGAGCGCGCCGAGTTTCTCGAGGACTATGCCGCCCGCCTTTCCGACTGCTATCGGCCGCGGGTGGACGGCAAGGTGCTGCTGGCCTTCCCGCGCCTGTTCCTGCTGGCGGTGAAGAAATAAAAAAGGCCGATGGGGTGAACCCATCGGCCTTCGGAAGACGTCCCGTGCAGGCCCTCTGCATAAGGGCCCGTCGGGTTACCAGCTCGGTAGCACGGCGCCCTTGAAGGTCTCCAGGATGAAGGCCTTGGTCTCGGGAGACTGGTAGGTTTCCACCAAAGTCTTCACCCAGGGCTTGTCCTTGTCCTCGGCCCGCACCGCGATGACATTCACGTAAGGCCCCTTGGGGTCCTCGCGCAGGATGGGGTCTTTCACCGGGTCGAGGCCGGCTTCCTTGGCATAATTGGTATTGATGCCGGCCGCCGCGAGATCGGGCAGGGAGCGCGGCAGCTGGGCGGCGTCGATCTCCACGAACTTGAGTTTCTTGGGGTTGTCCACCACGTCCACCACCGAGGCCTTCACCCCGACGCCGTCCTTCAGCTTGATGAAGCCCTTGTCGGCCAGCAGCAGCAGGACGCGCCCGCCGTTGGTGGGATCGTTCGGAATACCGATCGATGCGCCGGCGGGGATATCGGCGAAGGTCTTGTACTTCGTCGAATAGACGCCGATGGGGAAATTCACCGTCAGGCCCACGGGCACGATCTTGTAGCCGCGATCCTTGATCTGGTTGTCGAGGTAGGGCTGGTGCTGGAACGAGTTCGCCTCCAGGTCGCCGCCCGCCAGCGCGGCATTGGGCACCACATAGTCGGAAAACTCGATCACCTTGATATCAAGGCCTTTTTTTGCCGCCTCGGCCTTCACCTTCTCCAGGATCTGGGCGTGGGGGCCGGGGGTGACGCCGACCTTGATGGTCTCGGCGGACGCCGCGGTGATGAGGCCGGCGGCGAGCGCGAGGGCGAGCGCGCCGGCAGTCGCGAGGGCTTTCATGGAAGTCTCCGTGTAGAAGTCGAACGTGTCGATGTCGGTGAAGTTCAGGAGCGGCTGCGCTTGTCGAGGCGACGGGCGATGAGGTCGCCGATGGTCTGCACCCCCTGCACCAGCAGGATGAGCACGATGACCACCGCCGCCATCACCTCCGGCATGAAGCGCTGGTAGCCGAAGCGGATGCCGAGGTCGCCCAGCCCGCCGCCACCCACCGCGCCCACCATGGCCGAGTAGCCGAGCAGCGACACCGCCGCGAGCGTCAGGGCCAGCGTGATGGCCGGTAGCGCCTCGGGCAGCAGAACCTTTGCGACAATCTGGAGCGGGCTTGCGCCCATGGCCCGGGCGGCCTCCACAAGTCCTTGATCCACCTCGCGGATCGCCGCCTCGATCAGGCGCGCGATGAACGGCGCGGCGGCAACCGTCAGCGGCACGATGGCCGCATTGGTGCCGATGGAGGTGCCCGCCACCAGCCGGGTGAAGGGGATGATGGCCACCACCAGGATGATGAAGGGGGTGGAGCGCGCCGCATTCACCACCAGGCCGAGCACATGGTTGGCCAGGGGCGCGGAGAACAATTCGCCCTTGCGGCTGGTGGCGAGGAACACCCCCAGCGGCAGGCCGGCGAGGGTGCCGAGAACGCCGGAAACCGCAACCATATAAAGGGTTTGCTGGGTGGCATCGAGGATCAGGTCGACGATGGAGGGCGGCAGCAGGCCGAAGCTGAGATCAAACATAGCCGAGCACCTCTGCGGACAGATGAAGCCGTTCCACCGCATTGACCACCGCCGAGACGGTGGCGGCGTCGCCGGGAACCGAGACGATGATGACGCCGAAGGGCGCGCCGGCGATCTCGTCCACCTGAGCCTGGATGATGTTCACATCCACCGACAGCAGCCGCGACACCCGCGACAGCACGGGATCCGAGGCATGGTTGCCGGTGAAGACGATGCGCAGCACCGCCTCGCGGCCTTCCGCCGGCACGGGTTTCAGGCGGTCGGCCAGTTCCGGCGGCAGGCTCTGGCCGGTGAGGGCGGAGAGGAAGGAGCGGGTGGTGGCGTGCCGTGGCGCGGCGAAGACAGAGTAGGTGGCGCCTTCCTCCACGATGCGGCCGCCGTCGATCACCGCCACCCGGTCGGCCACCGCCTTGATCACCGCCATCTCGTGGGTGATGAGCAGCACGGTGAGGTTGAGCTCGGCATTCACCTTGCGCAGCAGGGCGAGGATCTGGTTGGTGGTCTCGGGGTCGAGGGCCGAGGTGGCCTCGTCGGAGAGCAGCACGCGGGGGCGGGTGGCCAGCGCCCGGGCGATGCCGACGCGCTGCTTCTGCCCGCCGGACAGCTCGGCCGGATAGCGGTCGCGCTTGTCGGAGAGGCCCACCAGCTCCAGCAGGGGCTCGACGCGGGCCTTGATCTCGCGGCGGGGAACACCGGCGATCTCCAGCGGCAGGGCCACGTTGTCGAAGGCGGTGCGCCGCGCCAGCAGGTTGAAATGCTGGAAGATCATGCCGATGGAGCGACGCTCGGCGCGCAGCGCCTTCTCGTCCAGGGCGCCGATGTCCACCCCGTCCACGGTGACGCGGCCGGAACTCGGCCGCTCCAGCCCGTTGACCAGGCGGATGAGGGTGGACTTGCCGGCGCCGGACCGGCCGATGACGCCAAGGATGGCGCCTTCCGGCACGTCCAGCGTGATGTCGGAAAGGGCGGCGACCTGCGCGCTGGCGCCGCGCGCGGCAAAGATCTTCGCCACCTTCTCGAAGCGAATGATCGGCCGCGCAGCCGCCGTGGCAGGGGCGGGCGAGGCGGGCGGGGCGGGGGAGGGGGTCTGCACTTGATCCGCCGATAGGATGAGTGGGGCGTTCACGGGAGGCTCCGGGCTTGCCGCCTGTTCGCTAGACCGGACCCCGTGTCCTGCCGTGAAGGACGGCGGAAGGGTAGCGCGAACAAAGGCGAGCGTCACGTTTCAGGGACGACGTGGCGGCCGCGGGTCCACAAAAGCTTCAATAAGCTGTGTCTTCCGGCGGGTTCCAGCTGGGTTCAGCGACACATCATCATGGCGACGCCCGTCCGTAATGGGGCAATGTTCCTTCCCAATATCGTTCTCTTTATCGAACGCGTCAAGTCAGTTATTAATCCGATGAACTTAGTTCTGATCTGACCGTCCGCCAAGGCCCTGAAGCAGGCGCCGCTCCAGCCGCGCCAGGGTGCGGGTGAAGACTGCGGCATCGTCCAGCGCGCGGGCCAGCACCAGCGCGCCCTGGATGGCGAGCACCGCGTCCTCGGCCTCCTCGTCTGCCGCCGCTGCAGGCCGGCCGGCCCGGATGAGCGCATCGGCCAGCGCATCGCGCCAGCGGGCGAAATAGCTGCGCACCGCTTCAGAGAAGCGGTCGCGCACCTCGCCCAGCGCGAACACACCCACGAGGCACACCCGCCGGCCGGATCGGAAATAGGCGTCGGTGCGGGCCAGCATGTCGCGGATGGCGGCGGCGCCGTCCGCTTCGGTGCGCAGCGGCGCGAACACGTTGGTCTCGAACCAGAGGTCGATTTCCGCCAGCACGGCGGCCGCCATCTCCTCCTTCCCGCCGGGGAAGAAGTGATAGAGGCTGCCCTTGCCCAGCCCGGTGCGGGCGGTGATGTGGGCAAGGCTCGCCCCCTCGAAGCCGTGCTCGCGGAACACCTCGCCCAGCAGGGGCAGGATGTCCGCGCGCTCGCTCACCGTCCGTGCCATGGCGGTCTTTTGTCCCTGTCCCTGAAGCTCACATGCCCAGTTCCGTGAGGCCGGGATGGTCGGCCGGGCGCGGGCCCAGCGGCCACAGGAAGCGGCGCTCGTTCTCGCGGATGGCCACATCGTTGATGGAGGCCTCGCGCCGGCGCATCAGCCCGTTCTCGTCGAATTCCCACTGCTCGTTGCCGTAGGAGCGGTACCACGCCCCGTCCGCATCGTGCCACTCGTACTGGAAGCGCACGGCGATGCGGTTGTCGTTGAGGCCCCACAGCTCCTTGATGAGCCGATAGTCCTGCTCCTTCTGCCACTTGGCGGTCAGGAAGGCGACGATGGCAGGACGGCCCACCAGGAAGTCCGAGCGGTTCCGCCAGCGGCTGTCCGGCGTGTAGGCGAGGGACACGCGCTCCGGATCGCGACTGTTCCAGGCGTCTTCGGCCAGCCGCGCCTTTTGCGCGGCGGTCTCCACGGTGAAGGGCGGAAGCGGGGGGCGCTGGTTCATAGTCTTCTCCTGTACCGATCAGTCAATAATGTACTGAATGGTACACAATGGAGCATGAGTCAAGCGGGGCGGGATTTCTCCCGCCCCGCTTGACTCATGTGTCCGGGATCATTCCGCGGCGCGGGGCAGGCCGGGGCGCGCGTGGGGCGGCGTTCCCGCGTGGTGGTCGCCCGGTTCGTCCTTGGCGCCGATGAAACGGCCGAAGATGCGGCCGAGGAAGTGGCTCAGGTCGTCCATCACCGAGAACACCGCCGGCACGAACACCAGCGACAGCACGGTCGAGGTGATGAGGCCGCCGATGACTGCGATGGCCATGGGCGCGCGGAAGGCGCCGCCTTCGCCCAGCGCCATGGCCGAGGGCACCATGCCCGCCACCATGGCGATGGTGGTCATGACGATGGGCTGCGCCCGCTTGCGCCCCGCCTCGATCAGGGCGGTGGTGCGCTCCACTCCCTGGTGCATGGCCTCGATGGCGAAGTCCACCAGCAGGATGGCGTTCTTGGTCACGATGCCCATGAGCATCAGGAAGCCGATGATCACCGGCATGGACACCGAATTGCCGGTGATCAGCAGGGCGATAAAGGCGCCGCCCACGCTGAGCGGCAGCGACACCAGGATGGTGATGGGCTGGAGCAAATCGTGGAACAGCAGCACCAGCACCGCCAGCACCAGCATGAGGCCGGCGGCCATGGCCATGGCGAAGCCGGTGTTCACCTCTTCCATGATCTCGGCGTCGCCCGCCTCCTTCAGGGTCACGCCGGCGGGCAGGCGCTGGGCCGTGGGCAGGGCCTTCACATGGGCGAGGGCGTCGCCCAGCGGGGTCTCGCCCACAAGGTCGGCCTCCACCGCGATGCGTCGGGCGCGGTCGTAGCGGTCGAGCGCGGTGGGGCCCTTGCCGAAGCGCACGTCCGCCACCGCCGAGAGCGGCACCGCGCCGCCGGCGGCGGTGGGCACCTTCAGGGCGTCGAAGGTGGCAAGGCTGGTGCGGGCCTTCTCGTCGAGCTGCACGCGGATGTCGATCTGCCGGTCCTTGGCCGAGAACTTGGCGAGGTTGGCGGAGATGTCGCCGATGGTGGCGATGCGCACGGTCTCGGCGATGGTGTCCACCGAGACCCCCAGCTCCGCCGCCTCGTCGAGCTTGGGCACGATGCGGATTTCCGGCCGGTCCAGCGCCGCCGAGGAGACCACGTTGGCCAGTTCCGGAACGTGGGTGCGGATGTCCTTTTCGAGCGCGATGGCGGCATCCTCCACCGCCGCCCCGTCATTGCCGGAGAGCACCACCTGGAAGCCGCGCTGGGTGTTCTGCCCGTTCTGGCTCCAGGAGAAGCGCGCGTCGGGAATGGCGGCGAGCGTGCGCGAGAATGCGGTCTCGAACGCCTTCTGGTCCATGTCGCGCTCGGCGCGCGGCTTCAGGTTGATGACGATCTGCGCCTTGCGCACCTCGCCGGCAGTGAGCGACAGGCCGCCCGAGCCGCCGGAGCCGGCGGTGGCATAGACGCTCCTCACCTCCGGCAGCTTCAGCAGGGTGCGGGTGATGTCGTCGGACACCTTCTGGGTCTCGGCCAGCGTGGTGCCGGGCGGCAGCTCCACCGAGAGCAGGGCGCGGGAGATGTCGTTGGTGGGCAGGAAGCCGGACGGCAGCAGCGTCGAGAGGAAGATGGTGCCGATGAAGATGGCGATGCCCATGCCGATGGTGGCGAAGCGGTGCCGCACCGACCACGACAACAGGCGCACATAGCCCCGCATCACCTTCCCGTCACCGGTCTCCCGGTGGCCGGTGTCGCGCAGGAAATAGGCCGCCACCAGCGGCGTGATAAGCCGCGCCACTGCCAGCGAGAACAGCACCGCGATGGCCACCGTCAGGCCGAACTGCTTGAAATACTGCCCGGCGATGCCGCCCATGAAGGACACCGGCGCGAACACGGCGGCGATGGTGAGGGTGGTGGCCACCACCGCGAGCCCGATCTCGTCCGCCGCCTCGATGGCCGCGCGATAGGGCGATTTGCCCATGCGCATGTGGCGCACGATGTTCTCGATCTCCACGATGGCGTCGTCCACCAGGATGCCGGTAACCAGCGTGATGGCGAGCAGGCTCACCGCGTTCAGCGAGAAGCCCAGCATGTCCATGACCCAGAAGGTGGGCAGGATGGACAGGGGGATGGCGAGCGCCGTGATCAGCGTCGCCCGCACGTCGCGCAGGAACAGGAACACCACGATCACCGCGAGGATGGCGCCCTCGATCAGCGTGTGCATGGCCGACTGGTAGTCCGACTTGGTGAAGCGGACCGTGGTGTCGATCTCGGTGATGGTGATGCCCGGATTGGCGGCCTTGAGCTTTGCGAGGTCCTCATTCACCCGGTCGTAGACGGTGACATCGGAGAAGCCCTTGGCGCGGTAGACGCCGAAGGCCACCACGCTCTTGCCGTCGAGGCGCGCGAACACCCGCTGCTCGGCGGCGCCGTCGATCACCTGTCCCAGGTCGCCGAGGCGCACGAAGCGCCCGTTGGAGAGCACGATGCGGGTCTCAGCGAGGCCTTCCATGGTGGTGGCACCGGCGAGCGTGCGGATGGACTGCTCCTGCGTGCCCACCTCGCCGCGCCCGCCGGACACGTCGAGATTGGTGGCGCGCAATTGCCGGCTCACCTCGGCGGCGGTGATGCCCAGCGCCATCAGCCGGTCGGGGTCGAGGGCGATGCGGATCTCCCGGTCGACGCCGCCCTGCCGCTTCACCTGCGCCACCCCGCGCACGCCCTGCAGCGCGCGGGCGATGGTGTCGTCCACGAACCAGGAGAGTTCCTCCGTCGTCATGTCGGGGGAGGACACCGCATAGGTGACGATGGGCAGGCCCTCGATATCTACCCGCTGCACCTGCGGCTCGTCGATGGAGCGCGGCAGGTCCTGGCGGATCTTGGTGACCGCGTCGCGGGTGTCGTTCACCGCGCGGTCCACCAGCGTCTCCAGATGGAATTCCACCGTGGTGATGCTGGCACCCTCCGAGATGGAGGAGGTGATGTGCTTGACCCCGGCGACCCCGGCGATGGCGTTTTCCACCTTCTTGGTCACCTGGGTTTCCAGCTCGCTCGGCGCCGCGCCGGACTGGGTGACCGTGACCATGACGATGGGCACGTCGATGTTCGGCATCTGCGTCACCGGCAGGCCGCGGAAGTGCACGATGCCCAGCACCACCAGGATGAAGAAGAAGACGAGAGAGGGGACCGGCTTGCGGATCGCCCAGGCGGAGACGTTGACGGCCATCAGCGTGCCTCGCCCAGGGAGAGCGGCTGGGTGACCGGGGTTACCCGGTCGCCGTCGCGCAGGAAGCTGCCGGCGCGCGCCACCACGGCGTCGTCGGCGCCAAGCCCGCTGGCGACAAGGATGCGCCCGCTCTTCTTGAGGCCGGCCACGATGCGCCGCACGCCGATGATGCCGTCGGTGACGGTCAGCACATAGGCCCCGTCGGCATCGAACATGACGGCGGACTGGGGCACGGTGAGCCCCTTCACCTCGCCGAGGTTGATGACGGCGCGGCCATAGGCGCCCGATTTCAGGCGCGGGTCGTCGGGCAGGGCGATCTTCACCGTGCCGAGCCGCGAGGCGCGGTCCACCTCGGCGGAGACGAGGCGCACCTTGCCGTCCAGCGGTGCATCAAAGCCGGCGGGCTGCACCTGCGCAATGAGGCCGTCCTTCATGCGCGGCATGGCGCTTTCGGGCACGTCCGCCTGAAGGTCCATGGCGCCGTCCTCGGCGATGCGGAACAGGGGCGCGGCGCGGGTGGAGAGGGCGATGGCGCCGAGCCGCGCTTCCCGCGACAGGATGAGGCCGGCGGCAGGGGCGCGCACATCGGTGCGCTTCATCTTCACCTCCAGCTCGTCGCGTTGTGCCTTCACGAAGACCGCTTCCGCCTCGGCGGCGATCAGGGTCTCGCGGGCGGCGGCGACCTGGGCGGTGGCCACCTTCACGGCGCGCTCACGCTCGTCCAGCTGCTCCTGGGAGGAGGTGCCGGTCTTGCGCAGCTGCCGGGTGCGCTCCACTGCCGCGGTGGCCTCGGTCTCCTGGGCGATGACCTGGTCCAGGGCGGCACGCTGCTGGGCGATGGCGGCGCGGGCCTTGGCGGCGGAGGCGGTGTTCTGGGCCAGCTGGGTCTCCAGCACCTCGCGGGAGAGGCGGGCCAGCACCTGGCCCTTCTCCACCTTGTCGCCGGCTTCCACCAGGATCTCCATGAGGCGGTAGCCCTCGATCTCCGGGCCCACCTCGATCTCCTCGCGCGGCTTCAGGGTGCCGGTGACGAGGAGGGTGTCGGTCATGGTGTCGGGCCTGGGCTTCACCACCGTCACCGACAGCGCGGGCGGCGCCTTGGGCGCCGGGCTTTCGGCGGCCTTGGCCGGCTCCGCCGCCAGGACGCCGCCGCCGGGCGCCGCCGCGGCGCAGGCGAGGAGAACGGCCGCCGCCAACGCGGCGCGGGTCGCAGGACGGACGGTGGCGGACATGATGAGGGAAGCCTCTTTCCGGATCGGGGCGGGACCGTGGGGCGAGACCACGGCATTAACGTGACGGAAGGCGGCTGCGGCACCGCTTGCGAGGGGCTGTGGCATTGCGGTCACGCTTTAGCCTCCGCCGGCACCGGGGCATCGGGCGCGAGCATGCGCTTGACCAGCTGCGCGAACGCCGGCAGCCGCTCGGCAAGCCGCCACTGGGGATGCAGCTGATGGTGGAGCAGCACCCCATCGCCGATGATCTGGAGCAGCAGAACCACCGTGTCGAGATCCAGCGCCGGGTCGACCTCCCCCTGGGCCACCGCATTGGCGAGGGCCGCCTTCAGCTGGACGCGGCTCTCCTCCTCGTGGGGCTCCACGGCGGCGCGCAGGTCCGCGTTGCGGATGGCCTCTGCCATGACCTCGGGGCCGAGACGGGCCGTGGCGAGGCAGCCTTCCTCCATCATCGCGGCGGTGCAGTCGGTCAGGGCGTCGAGCACGGACGGCGCCTTGGAGACGGCGTCAAAGAAGGCGAGCCGCTCCGACCGTTCCCCCTCCGCAATAGCGGCGATGAGGGATTCCTTGGAGGGGAAATAGCGATAGAGCGCGCCCGGGCTCATGCCTGCCTCGGCGCAGATCTTCTGCATGGAGGCACCGTGGAACCCGTCGCGGGAGAAGCAGGCCACGGCGGCATCGAGGATGCGCTGGCGCTGCTCCGAGCGGTGGTCGGCCCGGCTCGCGGGCTTGGCGTTTGGCAGCGATGTGGCCTGGGCGGGCGCCGTGGAAGAGGTCATGGGCAGGGGTCCATCGGCAAACGCGCGCCGGAAGAAATGAGAGCGAATGTTCGTTCGCATTATCACGCTGCACTGCGGCGAGCAAGAGTGAACGTTCGTTCGCGTCCCGGCTGTCGTGAGATCGTGATGGATCAAGCGGGACCGAGGGGGGACCGTCACCGTGCCTGCGGCGACCGCCGCCGGGAGCTGCGCCGGGCTTTTTTCGCTGCTGCCGGGTTGCAAGCCGCAGAGGCGTCGGTTGAATCGGGAGGCGAATCCTCCACCCCATCCGGAGTGTCCATGCCGCGATCGCCCTTCGCCTTTCTGGCCGTCGCCGTGCTGGCTGTGGTTCTTGCCAGCCCGGCGGTGGTGCCGGCCCGTGCCGAGCAGGCAGCCCCCGTGATCCTCGCGCCCGGCTTCTCCGCCGATCTGGTGGAGACCAAGCTGCTGTTCGGCCTTGCCAGCGCCGATGGCAGCGGCGTCAGCGAGCAGGAATGGTCGCGCTTCCTCGCCGAGGAGGTGACGCCGCGCTTTCCCGATGGCCTCACCGTCATCGCCGCCTATGGCCAGGTGAAGGGCGAGGCCCACGGCACGGCGCAGGTGGTGCAGGAGAACATGCGGCTCGTCCTCATCTACCATCCCGACACGCCCGAGGCGGCCGCGCGCCTCGCCGAGATCCGGCGCCTGTATTCGGAGCGCTTCCACCAATGGGGCGTGCTGCAGGTGACCAACCGGGTGAAGGTCACCCTGTGAGCGCGCCGGGCCGACTTCGTTCCGCAGGGCCTTGAGCCGCTGCGGCCGGCACCTTACTTCTCGCTTGGTTCAAACCCGGACGGTGCCATGCTCGCTTCTGCCCTGGAAGCCTTTCGCCAGACCTTCTCGCCGCTGCTGCGCGGCATGCTCTTGAAGTCCATGGCGCTGGCGGCGCTGCTGCTGGTGGTCCTCGCCATCGCTCTGGAGGCGGCGCTCACCCATTTCGTGCACGTGCCGTCCTATCCCTGGGTGGAGACCACCCTTGCCATCATCGCGGGCTTCGGCCTCGTCTTCGGCATCATCTACCTGATGCCGGCGGTGTCCTCGCTGGTGGCGGGCCTGTTCCTGGACGACGTGGCCGAGCGGGTGGAGAAGGCGAGCTATCCCATGGATCCGCCGGGCCAGCCCCAGCCGGTGCTGCGCTCCCTGTTCTATTCGCTGCGCTTCTTCGGCGTGGTGCTGGCGGTGAACCTTGCGGCCCTGCTGCTGCTGCTGGTGCCAGGGGTAAACGTCATCATCTTCTACGTGGCCAACGCCTATCTCATCAGCCGGGAATATTTCGAGCTGGCGGCCATGCGCTATCGCACCCCGGAAGAGGCGCGGCGGTTGCGGCAGGCCCATGGGGTGCAGGTTTTCGTGGCCGGGCTCTTGATCGCGCCGATCCTCTTCGTGCCGATCCTGAACCTCATCCTGCCGGTGTTCGGCACCGCCTTCATGGTGCATTTCCACCGCCGCATCGCCCCGCTCCCGCTGCTGCGCGACCGCGACGGCGCGCTGGTGATCGAGGGGCGGGCACTGTAGATTTTTTCGTGCTGCGTTTTCTTCACGCGAACCGGTACCCACTTCGCTCGAAAACGCTTCAAAGCCCCGCCGCCCTCAGCGCGTCCGACTGGCGCGTGGCCACCTCTTCGGCGGAGAAGTCGCCCATGGCGGCCTCGAACAGGCGGTGGAAGTTCAGTTCCGCCTTGAGGTGCAGGAAAACGGCGCCGAGGCCCACGGCGGCGCGGTCCATGAACACGAACTCGCGCGGCACCGTCACCGGCCCCAGCTCCTTCAGGGCCTTGTGCACGGTGAAAGCTTCCCTGCGGCCGTACTGGCCCGGCGCCACCCCGTCGGCGATGGAGCGTACCCGGTCGTCCATGAGGGGGCCGTAGATGAAGCGCGCCCAGATGTTCAGCACGTCGATCAGCTCGCGCTTCAGACCCTTGAAGCCCCAGGTCTCGTAGGCATGCACCACGCGGGCCTCGTCACCCGCGATCAGGCCGCGATAAAGCTCCACCACCCCGGCCACGAAGCGCGGCGGGAAGATGCGCACGCAGCCGTAGTCCAGCAGGTTGATGCCGGCCGGGCGGCCAGCCTCGGAGAACACGGTGTAATTGCCCAGGTGCGGATCGCCGTGGATCACCCCGAACCGGCTGAACGGCAGCCACCAGGCGGCGAACATGGCCTCGGCCAGCTGGTTGCGTTCCTCCAGCGGATGGTCGGTGAAGCCGAGGATCTTCTCGCCCTCCAGCCATTGCAGGGTCAACAGGCGGCCGGTGGAGAGGTCGTCGCGCACGCGGGGCACGCGCACCCGGCTCTCGTCCGCGAGCATGAAGGCGTAGAGGGCGGCGTGGCGGGCCTCGCGGCGATAGTCCAGCTCCTCGCGCACCCGCTCGCCGATTTCGGTGGCGATCTCGCGGGTGTCGATGGCCCCGTCCATGCGGCGCTGGATGGAGAACAGGATGTCGAGCTGGGAGAGGTCCGCCTCCACCGCCGCCTGCATGTCGGGATACTGGAGCTTGCAGGCCACGTCCTCGCCATCCAGCGTCACCGCCCTGTGCACCTGCCCGAGAGAGGCGGCGGCGGCCGGCTGGTGGGAGAAGGACGCGAACCGTGTCTCCCAGTCGCGGCCCAGCTCCGCCATCATGCGCCGGCGCACGAAGGCCCAGCCCATGGGCGGGGCATCGCTCTGCAGCTTCTGCAGCTCGGCGGCATATTCGGGGGGCAGGGCGTCGGGAATGGTGGCCATCAGCTGCGCCACCTTCATCAACGGCCCTTTCAGCCCGCCCAGCGCGGCGGTGAGGGCGGCGGCGTTGGAGCTGTTGCGGTCGAGGCCCATGAGCCGTGTGCCGGCGATGCGCGCCGCGACGCCCCCCACATTGGCGCCGACGCGGGCATAGCGCGCGGCGCGGGCGGAAAAGCGGTTGCGTTCGTCGTCGGCGATCTTGTCGGACATGGGGGGCTCGGAAATGGGGGCCCGGCGTGTTGCGCGTGCCGGCTTACTACGCACAGGCGGCCCGGTCGGATCGAGAGGTGAGGGCGAGGAGGGTGGGGCGCAAAAGCGGCGTCAGCGCGTCCACGCGAAACACGGTGGCGTCATCGCCTGCGTCATAGTTGCCGACCTCGGGGGGGGCATGGCGGGATGGGTCAGGGCGCGTGCGGGCGGAAGCCCACCGCGCCGGCGTCGGCGTCGAAGAGATAGTCAAAGGCGTTCAGCGCCCGCACTGTGGTGTTGACGAAGATGGGCCGCCGCCCGCGTCCCACCAGCATCGCCGCCTGAGGCACCACCGGATCACTCGCGTCACCCACCGTGAAGGCGTAGGCGGGCGCGGTGGCGCCGGGGCCGGGGGAGACGGCGAGGCGTGTCCCGTTCGCCACCACGGGCGCACCGCGCGCCGAGCGGATCGCGAGGCCGTCGGTCTGGGCCAGCGGGAGCGACAGGAACATGGTGGTGACCCCCGTATCCATCAGCAGCGTGCCGCAGGCGGCGGGGGTGCGGCCGGCGAGGGAGAGGCAGACGGGCGTTGCCGCCCAGTCACCGGTTTGCGGGTCGGCGGTGAGCTTCACCTGCGAAAAGCCCTGTGCGTCGCCGGCTGAAAGGCCCACCGTCACCGACTGCCGGCGTACCACATAGCCGCGCCCGAGGGCGCCGGGCTGGCCGGGCGTGCCCATGCCCGGCAGGTTGAGGAAGGGGTTGCGGTCCGGCGTCGCGCCGGGCTGGTGATCGCGGCTGCGGGCAAAGCCGATGCCGAGCATGGCCACGCGGCGCGGCGCCTCCTGCGGGCGGCAGGAGCGGGCGCGCTTCAGGCAATCGATGCGGGTGACGGCGAGCACGCGGATCGGGCGGGTGGTGAGGCTGGTGCCGTCCGCGCCGGTCAGGGTCACCGGCGTCTCCACATAGACCCCGCGCATGATGCGGCCGGAGGAGGAATAGGTCAGTTCCCCCGGCCCGAGCTGCGGGAGCGCCTCGAACCCGGCGATGGAGGTGGCGGACACCACCACGCCGGTGGAGCCCGTGTCCATCACCGCCCGGTGGATTTCGCCGCCCACCGACAGGCCCAGGGTGGGCGGGCGGCGGATCGGCGCTCCGTCAGGCGGTGCGTTGAGGTAGGGCAGGGTGAGGCCCTGCTGCGCCGCCGCCCCTCCCGCCGCAAGGGCGGGGAGCAGGAGAGCGGCAAGCACGCGAGCGGCAAGCAAGACGGCGGCAAGGAACGCGGCGGGAGAGCGGACGCGGTTCACGGCAACAGCTCCTCGGATCGCGACGGCCGGTGTCTTTCCGCCGCGAAGATCGCTTCGGCGGGCGGCCCGCCGAAGCCCCCCTCAGCCGTGCATAAGCGCGCAGACGTGCGCGGCGGCGGAGGAGGCGAGGCCTTCCAGATCGTAGCCGCCTTCCAGCACCGACACGACACGCCCCTGGCAGGTGGCGTCGGCCACTTCCATCAGCCGGCGGGTGACCCAGCCGAAGTCGGTGTCCACCAGGCGCAGCGAGGCCAGCGGATCGCGGATATGGGCGTCGAAGCCGGCCGAGATCAGGATCAGGTCCGGCGAGAAGGCGGAGATGCGCGGCAGGATGCGCGTTTCCATGGCCTCCTTGAACACCGCTCCGTCGTCGCCCGAGCGCAGCGGGGCGTTGACGATGGTGTTGGCGTCCCCGGTCTCGCTCACGGCGCCGGTGCCGGGATAGAGCGGCATCTCGTGGGTGGAGCAGTAGAGCACGCTGTCGTCGGCCCAGAAGATGTCCTGGGTGCCGTTGCCGTGGTGCACGTCGAAATCCACGATGGCGACCCGGCCGAGGCCGAATTTCGCCTGGGCGTGGCGGGCGGCGATGGCCACCTGGTTGAGCAGGCAGAAGCCCATGGGCTTGCGGGTCTCGCAATGGTGGCCCGGCGGGCGCATGGCGACGAAGGCGTTCTGCACCTTGCCTTCCAGCACCTCGTCCACCGCGTAGCAGGCGCCGCCCACCGCGCGCAGGGCCGCTTCCCAGCTGCCGGGGGACAGCACCGTATCCGAATCGATGCGCACCAGCCCGTCCTTAGGCGAAGCCTCGCCCATGGCATCGACGAAGTCGCCGGGATGGACGCGGATGATGTCCTCGCGCGCGCCGAGGGGGGCGAGGTCGCGGATGAGGTGGGTGAACTTCTCCTGCTCGAAGATACGGTCGAGGGCGCGCAACCGGTCCGGCCGCTCGGGATGTCCGGGCGGGGTCACATGGTTGAGGCCGGCAGGATGGGTAACAAGCAGCGTGTGCATGAGCCTTGGCGTCTCCCTGAGCCGTGCGCCCTGGCCGTGCATCTTGGCCTTGGCTTGGTTTCCGGCGTTTTCGCCTGTTGTCCTTGACATACCATATTCCAGCGCTTGGGGCAGGGTGTTGCGCCGGATCAAGAAGCGGTTTCGACCAAAGGCGCGGGTGCTCCGCGCGGGATTCAACCTTCTGCCCGCTGGGGGCGGGCCATGAGCGCCTCGATGGCGCCGTCGATGGACAGGCGGCCCTGCAGCACCCCGTCCACCGCCGCGCTCACCGGCACGTCCACGTCCTTGGCGCGGGCCATCTCCACCAGCACGGAGGCGGTGAAGGCGCCTTCCGCCAGCTTGTCGCCGGTGGCCGCGCCGGCTCCCAACGCCTGGCCGAAGGCAAAGTTGCGCGATTGCGGGCCGGACGTGGTGAGGATGAGATCGCCGAGGCCGGAGAGGCCGGTGATGGTCTCCGCCTTCGCCCCATAGGCGCGGCCGAAGCGCATCAGCTCGGCAAAGCCCCGCGCCACCAGCGCCGCCGCAGCGCTCGCCCCGAGCCGGCGGCCGGACACGATGCCGGCGGCGATGGCCAGCACGTTCTTGGTGGCGCCGCCGATCTCCGCCCCGCGCACATCGGCGGAATGGTAGAGCCTGAGCGTGGACGAGCCGAGCGCCGCGGCCAGCTCCATCGCCAGCTGCTCGTCATGGGCGGCGAGGGTGACGGCGGTGGGCAGGCCGGCGGCGACATCGGTGGCGAAGCTGGGGCCGGAGAGCACGGCCGGGCGCGCGCCGGGCATGGCCTCGCCGATCACCTCGCTCATGAAGGCGCGGGTGCCGCGCTCGATGCCCTTGGCGCAGGAGATCACCGGCAGGCCGTCGCGGGCGAGTGGGGCAAGGCGCGCCAGCGCCGTCCGGCAGGCCTGCGCCGGCACCACCAGCAGCAGGGCGTCGGTTGCGGCCACGGCGGCGAGATCCGCGGTGGGGGTGACGGCGGGATCGAGCGCGATGCCCGGAAGGTCCGGCCGGTTCTCGCGCAATTGCGCCATCTCGGCCATGGCGGCGGCGTCGCGGCCCCACAGCACCACCTCGCGGCCGCCCTGGCGACCGGCGCGGGCGGCGGCATTGGCGAGCGCGGTGCCCCACGCGCCCGCACCCATGACGCCGATGCGCCGGTAAGCAGCAGCCATCGTGCGTCAGGCCCGGGCGTTGGCGGAGGCGGCGGCCGAGGGGTCCAGCGGCCAGCGGGCGCGGGGGCTGAAATCGAGCCGGTCGCGCATGCCGCGCGACAGCCGCTCGGCCCCGGCCCAGGCGATCATGGCGCCATTGTCGGTGCACAGCTCCGGCGACGGCATGGCGAAGCGGGTGTTCAGCTCGGCGGCCACCTTGGCCAGTGTCTCGCGGATCATGCCATTGGCGGCGACCCCGCCGGCCACCACCAAAGCGGTGGGGCCACGGCCCAGCCGGTCGCGGAAGGCGCGGGCGCCGGCACGTACCCGATCGGCAATCAGGTCCACCACCGCCGCCTGGAAGCTGGCGCACAGGTCCGCCACGTCGTCGTCGGAGAGCGGGGCAAGGCGGTCCGCTTCAAGCCGCACGGCGGTCTTGAGGCCGGAGAGGGAAAAGTCCGGCTCGCGCCGGCCCAGCATGGGGCGGGGAAAGGCGAAGCGGCCGGCATAACCGAGCCTGGCCTGTGCCTCCACCTGCGGCCCGCCGGGATAGGGCAGGCTGAGCATCTTCGCCACCTTGTCGAAGGCCTCGCCCACGGCATCGTCCAGCGTGGTGCCGAGGCGGGTGTAGCGGCCCACGTCCTCCACCGCGAGAAGCTGGGTGTGGCCGCCGGAGACCAGCAGCAGCAGATAGGGGAAGGCGACGCCGTCGGTGAGGCGCGCGGTCAGCGCGTGGGCTTCCAGATGGTTCACCGCCACCAGCGGCTTCTTGGCGGCCAGCGCGATGGCCTTGGCGGTGGTGAGGCCGACGATGACCCCGCCGATGAGCCCCGGCCCGGCCGCCGCCGCGATGCCCGACAGCTCGGAATAATCCGCATTGGCCTGGCGCATGGCCTCGGCGATGACGTGGTCGAGGATCTCCACATGGGCGCGCGCCGCGATCTCCGGCACCACGCCGCCATAGGGCGAGTGGATCTCCACCTGCGAGCGGATCACGTTGGAGCGGATGTCGGACGCCCCCGAAGGCGAGCGCGCCACCACCGCCGCCGATGTCTCGTCGCACGTGGTCTCGATGCCGAGCACCAGAAGATCGGCCACGCCCTCACCCTCCCCGATCCGTTCTTGCACGGTAATCCGATATGGCACCGCTGCGCCCGAACGCCGCTCTATCCCATTTCGATTCCGTCGCGCATTGTACGCCGCCATGAGTGAGAATACGAAATCCGTTTACCATTCCGTCCACCCCCGTTTGCGCATCGGCACCCGTGGCAGCCCGCTGGCCCTGTGGCAGGCCCATGCGGTGCAGGCCGCGCTCGCTGTTGCGCTGGGGGTCGAGAAGGAGGCCATCGCCGTCGAGGTCATCAAGACCTCCGGCGACCAGATCCAGGATCGGGCGCTGTCCGAGGCGGGGGGCAAGGGCCTCTTCACCAAGGAGATCGAGGAGGCGCTGCTGGACGGCCGCATCGACCTCGCCGTCCATTCCGCCAAGGACGTGGCGACGGTGCTGCCCGATGGCCTGCATCTGGCCGGCTACCTGCCGCGCGCCGACGTGCGCGATGCCCTGATTCTCAAGTCCGGCGCCGCGCTGGCCGACCTGCCGGCGGGCGCGAAGGTGGGCACCGCCTCGCTGCGGCGGGAGGCGCAGTTGCGCCGCATCCGTCCGGATCTGAAGGTGGAGCTGCTGCGCGGCAACGTCCACACCCGCCTCGCCAAGGTGAAGGACGGGGATTTCGACGCCACATTGCTGGCGCTTGCCGGCCTCACCCGCCTCGGCATGGCGCAGGCGGCAAGCTGCGTGCTGGCGACCGATGATTTCCTGCCCGCCGTGGGGCAGGGGGCGGTGGCCATCGAGTGCCGCATCGCCGATCCCGATACCAATGCCGCCATCGCCGCCATCGCCTGCCGCGACACCGGCGTCGCGCTGGAGGCGGAGCGGGCGTTCCTGGCCGCGCTGGACGGCTCGTGCCGCACCCCCATCGCCGGCCTCGCCACGGTGGAGGGGGAGAGCGTGCACCTGCGCGGCCTCGTCCTGTCACCGGACGGCAGCGATGCCGCCGAGATCGCCGAACTGGCGCCCATCGCCGACGCCGCCCGGCTCGGCGCGGAATGTGGGGGGCGCCTGCGCACCAGCGCACCGGCGCGGGCGCTGGGGCTTTAGGGGGAGGGCACGGGAGACTTATGGTGCTCGCAGGTGAAGCGGGTTGATTGGGCCGGGACCGGCGCAGAACCCTCTCCCGCCCGAGGAGGGGAGAGGGGGGCGCCAGCCCGAAGAGGTGGACGACGCGGGCGTAAGTGAAAGCCCGGTTCCGGGCGCGGACTAAATTTCTTTGAGCGCCCCCACATTTTGACGACGGTTCTTTTCGAGCCCGGACACGTTTTTTTTGCAGAGGCCGCCATGCATATTCTCGTCACCCGTCCGGAGCCTGCCGCCTCCCAGACCGCCGAGCGCCTGCGCACCCTCGGCCACGCGGTGACGGTGGACCCCATGCTGCGCATCGCCCCCACCGCGCCGACCCTGCCGGACGGGCCGTTCGATGCGGTGGCCTTCACCTCCATCAACGGCGTGAAAGCGTTTGCACAGCATCCGCAGGGGCCGGATTTCTTCCACCTGCCGGCCTTCGCCGTGGGCCCGCGCACCTCGAAGGAAGCGCGCGCCATCGGTTTTGCGAACGTCACCGACTGCGACGGCGACGCCTCGGCCCTCGCCGGGCGTATCGCGGGGGCGCTGCCAGCCGGGGCAAGGGTGCTGAATCCGGCGGGCGAGGACCGGGCGGCGGATCTTCAGGCGCTGCTGGCGGCGCCGGGCATCACGCTGGAACTCGCCATCGTCTATGCCGCCCAGCCGGCCGATGCTCTCTCGGAGGAGGCGCATGCGGCGTTGGCCAGCGGAACCGTGACGGCAGCTTTGCACTTGTCCCAGCGTACGGTGAAGACCCTGCTCGCATGTGTCGCCGCCGCCGGTCTTAACGATCGGTTGATCGAAGTGCGCCAACTGTGCCTGTCGGAGCAGGTGGCCGAGCCGTTGGTGAAGGCGGGACTGAAGGTGGAAGTGGCCACGGCGCCCAACGAGGACGCGCTTCTCGCCCTGCTGTGATGGCCTGTGACATGACCTCGCGTAGCGGGGCTGTTGCGGTGCGACGCGGGGCGGTTTATCCGGAACCGGTACAGCGGATCCGAACTCACGATGGAGGCACGAGAGACGCCTATGGCGAGCGACGATCCGAAGGCGGAGGGCTTCGCGTCCCGCCCGTCCCGCACCCCGCCCACGCTGGACCTGAAGGCCGAGGAGGTCGCGACCGCCTCGGGCGCGCCCGGTGCGACCCCAGCCAGCGATACTGGCGCAAAGAATATTCCGGCCCCGGGTACCGGCGCGCCGCAGCCGGGCACTGACCCGAAGGCCGCAGGGACCGCCGGCAAGCCGGCCGACACTAAACCGGTGGAAGCCAAACCCGTCGAAGCCAGGCCGGCTCCGTCCATGCCGGTGGAGCCCAAAGCGGCTGACCCTAAGCCCTCCACCACCCCATCGACCGGGCCGAAGCTGTCGGATGCCAAGCCGTCCGACGCCAAGCCGTCCGACACCAAGGCGGCGGGATCGAAGCCGGGCGAGGCCGCCGCCTCCGACGAATCGGCGCCCGCCGCTGCTGCCAAGGCCTCCACTCCCGTTCCGCCCGCACCTGCTCCGGCCCGTTCGGGCAATGGCGGGGCGGTGTTTGCCGGCCTGATCGCCGGCATCGTCGGCGGTGGCGCCGTGGCCGGTGGCCTGTGGTATGCGCTTCCGCAATTCTTTCCGGCGCCCGCTCCCGTGGTGGAGCCAGCCCCGGTGGTGAACCTGACGCCGCTGCAGAACCGCATCGCCGCCATCGAGGCCCGCCCGGCCTTCGATCCGCGCGCCATCGCCGCCTTGTCCGAGCGGCTGGAGCGCAGCGAGGCGACCCTGAAATCGCTTGAAGCCACGGTGGCGGCGCTGAAGTCCACGCCGGCCCCGACCAGCGCAGCCGCACCGTCTCCGACTCAGGCTCAGGCCCCGGCAGCCGCGGTGCCGCCGGCCCTGTTGAAAACGGTGGATGACCTGAAGGCGAGCAGCGAGGCGACGCGGGACGCGCTCGCCACCGCCCGCCGCGACATCGAGGCCCTGCGCACGGTGGAGAGCAACCTCCATACGGCGGTGGCCGCCGCTACCGCCGGTGCCCAGCAGGCCGGCGCCCAGGCCCAGGCGCAGGTTCAGGCCCTTGCGCAGTCCCTCACCCCCAAGGTGGAGGCTGTCGGCCCGCGCCTTGATGCGCTGAAGGCGCAGATCGAGGAGGCGACTGCCGCCGCCACCGCCTTCAACCGCGCCGCCGCCGGCCTCGTGGTGCTCTCCACCTTCCGCGATGCGGTGGTCTCCGGCCGCCCCTTCGCGGCCGAGCTTGCCGCCGCCCGCACCACGCTGGGGCCGGCCGCCGGCCAGCTCGATCCGTTCGCCCCCGCTGCGGCGACGGGCTATGCGGCGCCGGCAAAGCTCGCCGCCACGCTGGCACAGCAGGGCGCCGCCGCCATCGCCGCCGAGCGCCCCGCGCCCGCGCCGGTGGATTCGTCCGCCTCGCTGGTGGACCGGCTGCTGTCCTCGGCCGAGAGCCTGGTGAAGGTGCGCCCGGTCACGGGTCCCGGCTCGGTGGACCTGGAAGGCCTGATTGCCACCGCCGTCAGCCAGGTGAAGGCCGGCCAGCTGGATGATGCCCTCATCACGCTCAAGAAGCTGCCGGATCCGGTGCAGGCCCGCCTTGCCGTGATCCGCGAGATCGAGGCGCGCACCGCTGCGGTGCGTGTCGCCGGGACGCTCTACCAGCAGCAGCTCGCCGCCATTTCGAGGAAGGTGCCGTGATCCGCCTCGTCCTATTCCTGCTCCTGCTCGTCGCCATCACCTTCGGCGTCTCCTGGCTGGCCGACCGGCCGGGCGAGGTGACGGTGGTGTGGGAAGGCGTCGCCTATGGCACCACGGTGCCCGTGGCGCTGGCGGTGATCGCCGTCGTCGCCGGCCTCATCCTGATCCTGTGGCGCATCCTCTCCCTGCTGGTGCGCTCGCCCAAGATCATCGCCGCCTTCTCCCGCCGTCGCCGGCGCGAGAAGGGCTGGAACGCGGTGACGCGCGGCCTGCTCGCGGTGGGCATCGGCGACAATGCCGCCGTGCGCCAGGCCCGGCACGATGCCGCCCGGCTTCTGCCCCATGAGCCGCTGACCCACCTGCTCACCGCCCAGGCGGCGCAGCTGGATGGCAAGCACGAGGTGGCGGTCGCCGCCTTCCGCGCCATGGTGGACAAGCCCGAGACCCGCCTGCTTGGCCTGCGCGGCCTCCACATGGAGGCGCGCAAGGCGGGGGACAAGGTGGCCGCCTACGCCATCGCCGAGGAAGCCGCTTCCGCCGCGCCGACGCTGGGCTGGGCGGCGGATGCCGTGATCGAGGCGCGCTGCGCCGCCGGCGATTATGCCGGCGCGCGGGGCGTGCTGGAGCGCCAGATGGCGCTCAAGGGCATCGACAAGGCACAGTACCGCCGCCGCAAGGCGGTGCTGCTGGCCGCCGAAGCCATCGCGCTGGAGCATTCCGATCCGCTGGTCGCGCGAGAGAAGGCGGTGGAGGCGGTGCGCCTCGCCCCCACCCTCGTGCCCGCCGCCGCCTGCGCCGGCCGCCTGCTGGGCGCCGCCGGCGAGCTGCGCAAGGCGGCCAAGGTGGTGGAGACCGCCTTCGCCACCAATCCCCATCCCGAGCTGGCGGACGTGGAGGCCTACCTGCGGCCCGGCGACGCGGCGCAGGATCGCCTGAAGCGCATCCGCACCCTCGTGAACCGGGCGCCCAGCCATCGCGAGAGCGCCATCGCGCTGTCGCGCGCCGCCATCGACGCGCATGAGTTCCGGCAGGCCCGCCTGGTGCTGGAGCCGCTGCTGGCCGAGCCGAGCCAGCGGGTCTGCCTGCTCATGGCCGAACTTGAAGCCGCCGAACATGCCGATATCGGCAAGGCCCGTGAATGGACCGCGCGTGCCGTGCGGGCCCATCGCGACCCGGCCTGGATCGCCGACGGCGTGGTGTCCGATGCCTGGGCGGCAGTGTCGCCGGTGTCCGGAAAGCTCGACGCCTTCGTGTGGGAGGTGCCCCCCGGCGTCTCCGCCACACCGATCCTCGAGCATGAGGCGGAGCGGGTGAAGGCGGCCATCGCCGCCGTCCGCGCCAGCGAGGAGGCCAAGGCCGCAGTTGCCGCCGCCGAAGCCGCTGCCCTTGTTGCCGCCGCCGAGGCGGAAGCCGCCGCGCTCACGCCCCCCAAGGAGGAGCCGAAGCCGGAGCCGGTCGTGGTGCCGGAGCCGGAACCGGCGGTGGTGGTCGCGCCGCCAGCTCCCGCAAAGCCTGCGCCTGCACCGGTTTCACCGGAGCCGACGCCGGCCCCGGCCGCAGCGGCGAACGGGAAGGGGAAGGCGTCGCGGCCCGCCCCCATCGTCGCCCTGCCGCCCCTGCCGGATGATCCCGGACCGGACGGGGAAACCCCGGACGAGCCGGAAACCCCCGGCAAGAAGCGCCGCTTGATGGGGCTTTGAGGGCCGCTTGTCCCGATCGCGTTGAGACGGGCGCGCGCATTCGCCAAACGGCGGCGGTGCGCGCCCCTGCGGGGATTGCCGGGGCGCAGGCCGCCCGGCGGGTCTCGCGCTATCCCTTCTCCTGCCCCGCGCCGGCCCTGCCGCCTTGTGGCGAACCCGCGCCGATGCTATGCGGCGCGGATGACCGCCAGCGCCCAGAAGAACATTCGCAACTTCTCCATCGTCGCCCACATCGATCATGGGAAATCGACCCTCGCCGACCGCCTGATCCAGATCACGGGCGGTCTCACCGAGCGGGAGATGACGGATCAGGTGCTCGACAGCATGGATATCGAGCGCGAGCGCGGCATCACCATCAAGGCCCAGACGGTGCGCCTGTCCTACAAGGCCAAGGACGGCGAGACTTACATCCTCAACCTCATCGACACCCCCGGGCACGTGGACTTCGCCTATGAGGTGAACCGGTCGCTCGCCGCCGTGGAGGGCTCGCTGCTGGTGGTGGATGCCTCCCAGGGCGTGGAGGCGCAGACCCTGGCCAACGTCTACCAGGCTATCGACAACAACCACGACATCGTCCCGGTCCTGAACAAGGTGGACCTGCCTGCCGCCGAGCCGGAGAAGGTGAAGGCGCAGATCGAGGACGTGATCGGCCTCGACGCCTCCGATGCCATCGGCATTTCCGCGAAGACCGGCCTCAATGTGGACCAGGTGCTGGAAGCCATCGTCACCCGCCTGCCGCCGCCCATGGGCGACCGCGCCGCGCCGCTGAAGGCGCTGCTGGTGGATTCTTGGTACGACACCTACCTCGGCGTGGTGGTGCTGGTGCGCATCATCGACGGCGTGCTGAAGAAGGGCCAGCGCATCAAGATGATGGGCTCGGGCGCTGTGAACGACGTGGATCGCGTGGGCGTGTTCACCCCCAAGATGGTGGCCATGGCCGAGCTTGGCCCCGGCGAGATCGGCTTCCTCACCGGCTCCATCAAGGAAGTGGCCGACACCCGCGTCGGCGACACCATCACCGAAGACAAGCGCCCCTGCGCCGACATGCTGCCGGGCTTCAAGCCGGCGCAGCCGGTGGTGTTCTGCGGCCTGTTTCCGGTGGATGCGGCGCAGTTCGAGGATCTGCGCGCCGCCATGGGCAAGCTGCGCCTCAACGACGCCAGCTTCTCCTACGAGATGGAAACCTCCGCCGCGCTGGGCTTCGGCTTCCGCTGCGGCTTCCTCGGGCTGCTGCATCTGGAGATCATCCAGGAGCGGCTGGAGCGCGAGTTCAACCTCGACCTCATCGCCACCGCGCCCTCGGTCATCTACGAGATCCAGATGACCGATGGTTCGGTCATCGACCTGCACAATCCGGCGGACATGCCGGACGTGGTGAAGATCGAGGAGATCCGCGAGCCCTGGATTCGCGCCACCATCCTCACGCCGGACGAGTATCTCGGCTCGGTGCTGAAGCTGTGCCAGGACCGGCGCGGCACCCAGATCGAGCTCACCTATGTGGGCGCGCGGGCCATGGTGACCTATGACCTGCCCCTCAACGAGGTGGTGTTCGATTTCTACGACCGGCTCAAATCCATCTCCAAGGGCTACGCCTCCTTCGACTACCAGATCACCGAGTACCGCGCCGGCGACCTGGTGAAGATGTCCATCCTGGTGAATTCGGAGCCGGTGGACGCCCTGTCCATGCTGGTCCACCGCGCGCGCGCCGATGCCCGCGGCCGGGTGATGTGCGAGAAGCTGAAGGACCTGATCCCCCAGCATCTGTTCAACATCCCGATCCAGGCCGCCATCGGCGCCAAGATCATTGCCCGCGAGACCATCAAGGCCCTGCGCAAGGACGTGACCGCCAAGTGCTACGGCGGCGACATCTCCCGCAAGCGCAAGCTTCTGGACAAGCAGAAGGAAGGCAAGAAGAAGATGCGCCAGTTCGGCAAGGTGGAGATCCCGCAGGAGGCCTTCATCGCCGCGCTGAAGATGGACGAATAGCGCGCGCGCACTGGTCCTGTGTTGGCCTGAACGCGGTCCCGCCGCGCCGCCGCCGGCCCGTCTCTTGCATGATATTCAGGCACAAGCCGAATCGGACCTGATCCGGCCGATCGGCGGGGCGGGAAGGAATGCCGGACGTGTCATCGATCCCGGAGAACGAGCGGGTGTACGGGCTCAAGGGTGTGCTGGAGCATAGCTTCGAGCGCACCCGCCACGACGCCTCAGGCGCGCTTGCCGATTACATTCCCGAACTCGCCAAGGCCGATCCCGACCGTTTCGGCATCGCAATGGCCTCGGTCTCCGGCGAGGTGGTGGGCGTGGGCGACGTGGATCTGCCCTTCACCATCCAGTCCATTTCCAAGGCGCTGGCCTATTGCCTGGCGCTGGAGGCGCTGGGCCGGGACAAGGTGCTCGCCCATGTGGGCGTCGAGCCGTCCGGCGATGCCTTCAACGCCATCGTCTTCGATGCGCTGTCCAACCGCCCCTTCAATCCCATGGTGAATGCCGGGGCCATCACCGTGTCCGGCCTTCTTTCGGAAGCGTTCGGGGCGGAGGCGTTCGAGGTGGTGCTGGATCGCTTCTCCGCCGCCGCCGGCCGCCGGCTGGTGATGGACGAGACCGTGTTCCGCTCCGAGGCGCTAACCGGCCACCGCAACCGCGGCATCGCCCATCTGCTGAAATGCGCGGGCGCGCTCGGCGCCGATGTGGACGACGCGGTCGACCTTTATTTCCGCCAGTGCTCCATCCTCGTCACCGCCACGGATCTTGCGGTGATGGGGGCGACGCTGGCCAATATCGGTGAAAATCCGCTCACCGGCAGCGCCGCGTTCGCGGTGGAGGCGGTGCGCAACACCCTGTCGGTGATGTTCACCTGCGGCATGTATGATTTTGCCGGCAACTGGGCCTTCGACGTGGGCGTGCCGGCGAAAAGCGGAGTGGGCGGCGGCATCCTCGGCGTGGTGAACCGCCAATTGGGCATCGGCACCTATTCGCCGCGCCTGGACGCCAAGGGCAATTCGGTGCGCGGCATCTCGGCCTTCCGCGACCTCGCCGAAGAGATGGGGCTGCACGTGTTCGACCCCACCAACCGCGGCTCGTCCCTGCTCAGCGCCTATCGGCGCTGAACCGGCTTTTGCGCTCCAGCGCGGCAGGGAAGGGCTGAAGGGGAAACGGCCGGCTCAAGGCCGGCCGGATCAGGCGTGCGGCTCAGGAGCAGCGCACGTAGACCATGGTGCCGTACCGGCGGGCGACCTCGGGGTCGAGCCACTTCAGCACCAGCACGTTGCCGTCGAAGCGCACCACCTGCCGGTCGCGCTCGCCGCCCGCCGGGTCATCGGGGGGGCCGATATAGGTTGGGCCGCCGGCCACCTGCTTCGACACCACTTCGGTCAGCTTGTTGTCGTCGGCGAGATACATCATGACGCCGCCATTGGTGCCGGCGGTGATGACATAGGGGTTGGAGCACTGGGCCCGCGCCTGGTTCTCTGTCCGGGTGGCGTCGTCGGGACGGTGATAGGCGGCCAGGCCCCAGCGGCCCACCAGGCGGTCGGGCGGGATCGGGCTGGTGAATTGCGGGCGGGCCGGGGGCGGCGGCTCAGTGGGGCCGCTCGCGCAGCCGGCGAGGGTCAGCGCCAGTCCGGTTATGGCAACGCCCAGCAGGCCGGCGCGCCGCGTGGCGCCCACATGCGACTTCGATCCCGCAAACATCTTCGTCATGTGATTTCCGAGGCCTCCCGCCGCCTGGGATCCGTTGTCCGATCGCCCGCCATACCAGCCGGTTGCACCGACCATACCGGCTGGCGCCGCCCGCGTCGATGCCGCCGCGCCCCGCGAATCGCGAAGGTTCGGCGCCAGTGTGCCGCAAAGCTAGACCATGTGGGTTACGGCTTTCCTAGCTGTCCTTTGGGGCAGCCGGTCGGATCTCATGCTGCAGCGCGCCTTGACGGGGCGGGGTGGCCCGCTTATCTCCGCTGCGAGCTTGGCACTCCACCTTGGAGAGTGCCAGAACCGGCGGGCCAGAGGCTCGCGTCCCTCGGAGAGGTAAAAACAATGTCCTTCCGTCCCCTGCACGACCGCGTCGTGGTCAAGCGCATCGAAGCCGAGCAGAAGACCGCCGGCGGCATCATCATCCCCGACACCGCCAAGGAAAAGCCCCAGGAGGGCGAGGTGATCGCGGTGGGCGCCGGTGCGCGCGACGAGGCCGGCAAGCTGGTTCCCCTCGACGTGAAGGCGGGCGACCGGGTGCTGTTCGGCAAGTGGTCCGGCACCGAAGTGAAGATCGACGGCCAGGACCTTCTCATCATGAAGGAGAGCGACATCCTCGGCGTCATCACCAAGTGAGTGGTGTTGCTGGTTGAGTGTCGCTGCCGCGTGCGGGTTTCGCCAAGTGATGCCAGGTGATGGCGGCCTGAACGCACCCCATAATCCCAGAATTTAGGAGGCCGTAATGGCTGCCAAAGACGTAAAGTTCTCCGGCGACGCTCGTGAAAAGCTGCTGCGCGGCGTCGACATCCTCGCCAACGCGGTGAAGGTCACCCTCGGCCCCAAGGGCCGCAACGTGGTGATCGAGAAGTCGTTCGGCGCCCCGCGCATCACCAAGGACGGCGTCACCGTCGCCAAGGAGATCGAGCTGGAAGACCGGTTCGAGAACCTCGGCGCCCAGCTGGTGCGTGAGGTCGCCTCCAAGACCAACGACCTCGCCGGCGACGGCACCACCACCGCCACCGTGCTGGCCCAGGCCATCGTGAAGGAGGGCGCCAAGTCGGTCGCCGCCGGCATGAACCCCATGGACCTGAAGCGCGGCATCGACCTCGCCGTGGCCGCCGCCATCGCCGACATCCGCGCCCGCGCCAAGAAGGTCTCCTCCTCCGCCGAAGTCGCGCAGGTCGGCACCATCTCCGCCAACGGCGATGCCTCCATCGGCGAGATGATCGCCGGCGCCATGCAGCGCGTGGGCAATGAAGGCGTCATCACCGTCGAGGAAGCCAAGACCGCCGAGACCGAGCTCGAAGTGGTCGAAGGCATGCAGTTCGACCGCGGCTATCTCTCTCCCTATTTCATCACCAATGCGGAGAAGATGATCGCCGATCTGGAAGAGCCCTATCTCCTCATCTTCGAGAAGAAGCTCTCCGGCCTGCAGCCGATCCTGCCCGTGCTCGAAGCCGTGGTGCAGACCGGCCGTCCGCTGGTCATCGTGGCCGAGGACGTGGAAGGCGAGGCGCTGGCCACCCTGGTGGTCAACAAGCTGCGTGGCGGCCTGAAGGTCGCGGCGGTGAAGGCTCCCGGCTTCGGTGATCGCCGCAAGGCCATGCTGGAGGATATCGCCATCCTCACCGGCGGCACGGTGATCTCGGAAGATCTCGGCATCAAGCTCGAGAACGTGACCATCGCCCAGCTCGGCCGCGCCAAGAAGGTGATTCTCGAGAAGGAGAAGACCACCATCGTGGACGGCGTCGGCGAGAAGGCCGACATCGAGGCCCGCGTGAACCAGATCAAGGCGCAGATCGAGGAAACCTCCTCGGACTACGACCGCGAGAAGCTCCAGGAGCGCCTGGCCAAGCTCGCGGGCGGCGTCGCGGTGATCCGCGTCGGCGGCTCCACGGAAGTGGAAGTCAAGGAGAAGAAGGACCGCGTGGACGACGCGCTGAACGCCACCCGCGCTGCGGTGGAAGAAGGCATCGTCCCCGGCGGCGGCGTGGCCCTGCTGCGCGCCAAGAAGGCGGTCGAGCTGGTGACTTCGGAGAACCCCGACATCACCGCCGGCATCAAGATCGTCCTGCGCGCCCTTGAGGCCCCCATCCGCCAGATCGCCGAGAATTCCGGCGTGGAAGGCTCCATCGTGGTGGGCAAGGTGCAGGAGTCCAACGATCCGAACTTTGGCTTCAATGCCCAGAGCGAGGAATATGTGGACATGATCGTCGCCGGCATCGTCGATCCGGCGAAGGTGGTGCGCACCGCCCTGCAGGACGCGGCCTCCATCGCCGCCCTGATCGTCACCACCGAAGCCCTCGTGGCCGAGCTGCCCAAGCGCGACAGCGGCATGCCCGCCATGCCCGGCGGCGGCATGGGTGGCATGGGCGGCATGGACTTCTGAGGAAGTCTGTTCGTCTCTAAGTGTGCGAGAGGGCGCGGCTTCGGCCGCGCCCTTTTCGTTTGGCTGGTCGGCTCGATCAGCTCGCTCTCGTGCCCCGGCCGACAGGGGTGAACCGCCGCCGCTTGAAAGTTTGCTTGGACGGGTGCTCCCGGCCCCCTCCGATGCTTCAGGACCGTCATGGCCGGGCCTGTCCCGGCCATCCACGCGGGAAGGCTGGGAACAGTTTTCGCATGCTATTCCAGGCAGTTCGGGGTGGACGCCCAGGACAAGGCCGGGCATGACGGGGGTGGTCGCGGTAATACCGGTCTTGATTTCAACCGGTCCCTCACGTCCCGCAGAAGGTCTGGTAGCCCTCCATGGACGGCGGCAGGCCGGCATAGGCGGCAAACGCCGGCTGCTCCTCGAAGGGGTGTGCCAGCACCGTATTCAGCGTCTCGAACGGCGCGAAATCGCCCTCCGTCGCCAACGCGATCACCTGTTCCACCAGATGGTTGCGCGGGATGAAGAGGGGATTGACGCGGTCCATGGCCGCGCGGGTCGCCGCGCCGTCGCGCCCGGTGGCGGCGAGGCGCTCGCGCCAGCGGGTGGTCCAGGCGTCGAAGGCCTCCCGGTCGAGGAACAGGTCGCGCACCGGCCCACCCGCGTCTGCATCCTCCGCCAGCGCGCCGAGCCGGCGGAAAGTGAGGGTGAAGTCGGCCTTGGACGCGGCCATCACCGACAGCAGCTCCAAAGCGAGGGTGGTGTCCTCCTCGCTCGCCACCCCGTCCGGCCCGGCGAGACCGATCTTGGCGACGAGGCCGGAATGGTACGCCGCCCTGAAGCGCGCCGGGAAGTCCTTCAAGGCGCCGTTGGCCGCGGCGACGGCGGCCTCCTTGTCCTCGCCCAGCAGCGGGATCAGGCATTCGGCGAGGCGCGCCAGGTTCCAGTGGGCGATATCCGGCTGGTTGCCATAGGCGTAGCGGCCCATCTGGTCGATGGAGGAGAACACCGTTTCCGGATCGTAGGCGTCCATGAAGGCGCAGGGGCCGTAATCGATGGTCTCGCCGGAGACCGACATGTTGTCCGTGTTCATCACCCCGTGGATGAAGCCCACCAGAAGCCAGCGCGCCACCAGCGCCGCCTGCCGGCCGATGACGCCGTTCAGCAGCGCCAGATAGGGTTCGGGGGTGCCGGCCAGCTCCGGATAATGCCTGGCGATGGTGTAGTCGGCCAGCTGGCGCACCGCGTCGGTGGCCTTGCGGGCGGCGAAGAACTGGAAGGTGCCGATGCGGATATGGCTCGCCGCCACCCGCGCCAGCACGGCGCCCGGCAGTGGGCGGTCGCGCAGCACCGGCTCGCCGGTGGTCACTGCTGCCAGCGCCCGCGTGGTGGGGATGCCCAGCGCCGCCATGGCCTCGCTGACGATATATTCGCGCAGCACCGGACCCAGCGCCGCCCGCCCGTCGCCGCGGCGGGAGAAGGGTGTGGGGCCCGAGCCCTTCAGCTGGATGTCGCGGCGCCGGCCGGCGCGGTCCACCACCTCGCCCAAAAGGATCGCCCGCCCGTCGCCGAGCTGGGGCGTGAACTGGCCGAACTGGTGGCCGGCATAAGCCAGCGCGATGGGGTCGGCGCCTTCCGGCACGTGCTGGCCGGCGAACATCTCCACCGCGTGAGGGGTAGCCAGCGCTTCGGGGTCGAGGCCCAGCTCCTCCGCGAGGGGGGCGTTGACCTTCACGAGGCCGGGCGCGGTCACCGGGGTGGGCGTGGCGGGGGCATAGAAGCCCGGCAGGTCGCGGGCGTAGGAATTGTCGAAGGGGAAAGGGGCGGACATGGTGCGGCAATCTCCCCCGGGGCGGAAAAGGGGCAGACCCCCCGGGCCGTCAACGATGGGGAAAAGGTGGGGTCTCCCCCCGGCGATGTCCAGCCGGCGTCACGCCACGGCGTAGAGCGGATGCTCGCGGCGCAGCTCCTCCAGCAGGATCTCCTCCACCTTGGCGAGGGCCGGCGGGCGGCTGCCGGGGCGGCCATAGAGCACGAATTCCATGTCCGGCAGGCTGGCGCGATCGAGGTCGGCCACCACCGCGAGGTCGGGCCTCAGCGCGCGCGGCGAGCGCACGGTGACGCCGATGCCCGCGCCCACAGCCGCCATCAGCCCTGGCAGGCTGGGGCTGGTGAAGGCGATGCGGAAGGCCCGCCCCGCCGCATTAAGCGCCGAGATGGCGGCGCTGCGGCAGATGCAGGGGTTCTCGAACAACACCAGCGGCACCGGGGCCTCCCGGTCGAGGCGCAGGTGGCGGGCGGCGATCCACACCATGGGTTCGCGCAGCAGCAGGGTGGTGGGCAGGTCGCTCTCGTTGCGCAGGCCCACCGCGATGTCGAGGTCCTCCGCCTTCAGCTTGTCCAGCATGGTGACGGTGGTGCACACGCGCACCGTGATGGGGGCCTGGGGAAAGCTGGCCGCGAGGCGATAGAGGATGCGCTTCATCACGTCTTCGCCCACGTCCTGCACGAAGCCGAGCCGCAGCGGCTGGGCGAAGGCGCCGTGGACGTGCTGAGTGAGCACCCGGTCGTTGAGGTCGAGCAGGCGGCGGGCATCCTCCAGGAAGGCGCCGCCGCGCGGGGTGGGGGAGACCGCACGGCCGCGCCGCTCCAGCACCTGGAAGCCGAGGGATTCGGCCAGCCGGTCCATCTGCAGGCTCACGGCCGACTGGCTGCGCCCCACCTTGCGCGCGGCCGCCGAGATGGAGCCCAGATCGGCCACCGCCGCGAAGCTGCGCAGGAGATCGAGATCGAGGTTGCGGATCATGATATGAGAATATCCGATTTCTCGGATTTTAGAATTCAAATTTTCTCATGCGAAGGCGCGGCGTAGGGTGACGCCATCAACCCGATGGAGACTCTTATGCCCCTTCTTGATGTGAAGCTGTCCGGCACGCCGGATGCCGCGCTAGCCGCCACGGTCGCGGCCACCCTGTCCGATCTCACCGCCCGCATCCTGCACAAGGACCCGAAGGTGACGGCGGTCGCGATTTCCTTCGTGCCGCGGGAGCAGTGGTTCGTGGGTGGCGCGTCGCTGGCGGCGAAGACGGCCTCGTCCTTCGCCCTCGACATCCAGGTGGTGGACGGCACCAACACCAAGGACGAGAAGGCGGCCTATCTGGAAGCCGTGTTCGCCGCCATGGGCGCCCTGCTGCCGGACCTCGATCCGGAGAGCTACATCCTGGTGCGCGAGGTGAAGGCCGACGCCTACGGCTACGGCGGGCGCACCCAGGAAAGCCGCTATGTGGAGAAGAAGCTGAAGGCGGCGTGAGGGCGGGTACTTCGACGGTCCGCCGTGCTCCGGAGCATCGACCAGTCACGCTGGAAACCCTCTCCCGTTTGCGGGGGAGGGCAGGGTGGGGCAACGGTGCTTTGCCTTAGCGCTATCGGTACAAGGGGAGAGGGCCTGCCGCCTCCCCAACCCTCCCCCGCACTGAAGCCGGATGTTTCCGACTTCAGTTCTTGGGAACTGAACTCGGCAACAGCCGAGTTCGGGCGGGAGAGGGGGAGCATCATGCCCCGTGAGATGCGCGGCCCTGTCTCACTTGCCGGCGAGGAGCGGGGCCAGTTCCTTGTCCCACTCGGCGATGCCGAGGGCGCCGGAGATCTTCTTGCCGTTGATGAAGAAGGTGGGGGTCGCGTTCACGCCCAGCTCCTTGTTGGCGTAGAGGGCGCTTTCCTGCACCTTCTCGCCCAGGGTCTGGTCGGTGAGGCACTTCTCGAAATCGGCCTGGCTCATGCCCGCCTGCTTGGCCACGGCCAGAAGACCGGCCGCCGGATCCTGGCTGTAGGCCCAGGCCTTCTGCGTCTCGAACAGGGTCGAGACCATGGGGAAATATTTGTCGTCCGGCATGCAGCGGGCCAGCATGAAAGCGGCGGTGGCCACCGGCTCGAACGGGAATTCGCGGAAGATGAAGCGCACCTTGCCGGTGTCGATATACTTCGTCTTCAGCTCCGGGAAGGTGGTGGTGTGGAAGGCGGCGCAGTGGCTGCAGGTCGCCGAGGCGTATTCCACCACCGTCACCGGCGCCGTGGCGCTGCCGATCGCCTTCTCCGGCAGGGGGCTCGCGGCGGGGGCCATTAGCTTGGCCTGCTCGACGGTCTGCGCGGCGGCCGGCTCGAACGGCACGGTGAGGCCGAGGCCCAGGCCGGCGGCGAGGGCGGCAAGTCCGGCTCCGGCCAGGAAGCGGCGGCGATCGAGAATCATGGACATCTCCGAAAGGTCCGGCGTCGGATCCGGCGGTCCCGCGCGGGCGGGAGCCGGATGCGCCATATCGCCGAAGCTATTGAGCGCAAAGCACGGGTAGGAGCGGGGCAGGGCACCCCGCCGGTGGAATCCATGGCGCTCTAACATGTCGCCCGTATGGCGGCAAACCTTGCGCTGATCACAGCTTGTTCAGTGCCGCCGCAGGCCCGCCGAAAGCGGTTCAGCCGTGCCCGCGCTCGCGCCGCACCAGCGCACCGAGGCGGGCGAGGGAGGCGGCCAGCGCCTCGTCCTCGAAGGCGCCAATTTCCCCGCGCACGGCGGCGATGGTCGCCGGCTCGGGCTTGGGCGGCGGAAGCTGGCGGGCGTGGCGCTGGGGCACCGGCCCCTGGCGCAAGGCGAGGCGCCCCACGCAGCGCCAGCCGAAATAGGCATTGATGCGCTCCACCACCACGCCGGCCGCATATTGCAGCTCGATGGCATAGGCCCCTTCCACCCGCACCACGAGGGTTGCGGCGGCGCCGTCCTCCTTGGGCCATTGCAGGCGCACGGGCATGCAGCGCGGGGCAAGGTCCGGCCCCACGATCTCGTCCCAGTGGGTCACCACCTCCACCACCGAGAAGCCCGCCTTGCCGCACAGGTCCGAGATGCTCGGCGCGACGAAGTCGGCGAGCGGCCGGGGGCCGGAGTGGCGGCGGAGCGTGCGGGGCGGGTTCGACACGGGGCGTCTCTGAATGGGGAAGAGGGCGCGGCACCCCTTGTCCTGCGGCGCCGGCGCGGCCACCTTGGCCGCATGACATCCTCCCCCGCCGCAAGAGCCACGGCAAGAGCCGCCGCGAGAGCCGCAGCGCGCGCCGCTGCGAGAGCGACCGCGAGGGCCTCGGCCCATGCCGCAGCCAGTCCGGACGCAACAAGCTCCAGCGCACCTGTCGCCGCGCCCGTGCCATCGGCCCCCGGCGGACCTGATCCTGCCGCGCTGCTCGCCTGGTACGACCGTCACCGCCGCCGCCTGCCCTGGCGGGCCGAGCCGGGGCGGCGGGCCGATCCCTACCATGTGTTCCTCTCCGAGATCATGCTGCAGCAGACCACGGTGAAGGCGGTGGGGCCGTATTTCGGCGCCTTCCTGGCCCGCTGGCCCAGCGTGTCGCATCTCGCCGACGCGCCGCTGGAGGAGGTGCTATCCGCCTGGGCGGGGCTCGGCTATTACGCCCGCGCCCGCAATCTGCACGCCTGCGCCAAGGCGGTGGTGGACCGCCACGGCGGAGCGTTTCCGGATGCCGAGGCGGCGCTGCTGGATCTTCCCGGCATCGGCCCCTACACGGCCGCCGCCATCGCCGCCATCGCCTTCGACCGGCCGGCAAGCCCGGTGGACGGCAATATCGAGCGCGTCATCTCCCGCCTCTATGCCATCGGCGAGCCGTTGCCGGGGGCGAAACCCGCCATCAAGGCCCGAGCCGCCGCGCTGACGCCGCCGGATCGGCCAGGGGATTTCGCCCAGGCCATGATGGATCTCGGCGCCACCATCTGCACGCCGAAATCCCCCGCCTGCTCGCTCTGCCCCTGGATGGAGCCGTGCGCGGCGCGGGCCGAGGGCGATGCCGCCCGCTATCCGGTGAAGGCGCCCAAGGGCGACAAGCCCCGGCGCGAGGGCACCGCCTTCCTCGCCGTGCGGGCGGATGGCGCGGTGCTGCTGCGCACCCGGCCGGACAAGGGCCTTCTGGCGAAGATGACGGAAGTGCCCTCCACCCCCTGGGACAGCCGGGCGGGGGCGAAGGCGCCGGCGCGCGCCGAGGATCACGCCCCCTTCCCGACCCGCTGGCGCGCTGTGCCGGGGGTGGTGGAGCACGTCTTCACCCATTTTGCGCTGACGCTGAAGGTGCTCCGCGCCGACCTGCCCGCTGCCACGCCGGCCCCGGAGGGCCATCGCTGGGTGCGGCCGGAGGGCTTCGGGCGGGAGGCGCTGCCCTCGCTCATGCGCAAGGTGCTGGCCCACGGGGGGATCGAGTAGAGGACAGCCGCTGTCATCCCCCGAACCACCGTCATCCCCGGCTTGACCGGGGAGGTCCATCTGGCATCCGTGGCCGGGCTTTGAAGAGGGGATGCTGCGGCCGGGATAGGCGGGCGTCACCGGCGTGCGTAAGTGGAGCGTCCCGGCTGGCCTATTCCGCCGCGATGCCCATCTCGGCCCTGAGGCGAGCGCGCAGGGTGTCGATGGGATGGCGGCGGCCCTGTTCTTCCACGTGCCAGAAGGTCCAGCCGTTGCAGGCTTCCGCCCCCTGCGCCAGCGCGCCGACGCGGTGGATGGAACCCACATTCTGCCCGCCGGCCAGTGCCAATGTGCCATCGGCCCGCACCACAGCGCGGAAGCGGCCCTTGGCGTCGGTCAGCTCGGCGCCGGGCGTCACCAGCCCGCGCTCCACCAGCACCGAGAAGGCGACGCGCGGGGCTTCCCGCGCGCTGGGCGGGGCGACGAGGGCATCTTCCGGCAGCGGCTCCACCGCGTCGATGCGGGCGCGCGCGGCCTGCGCATAGGCCTCCTCCCGCTCGATGCCGATAAAGGAGCGGCGCAGGCGCTTCGCCACAGCGCCGGTGGTGCCGGAGCCGAAGAAGGGGTCGAGCACCACGTCGCCGGGCTTCGTCGCCGAGAGCAGGACGCGGGCGAGCAGGGCCTCGGGCTTCTGGGTGGGGTGCAGCTTCTTGCCCGCCCCGTCCTTCAGCCGCTCCTGGCCGGTGCAGAGGGGAAACAGCCAGTCCGAGCGCACCTGCACGTCGTCGTTGCCGGCTTTCAGCGCCTCGTAATTGAAGGTGTATTTGGCATCCGCGCTGCGGGCGGCCCAGATCAGTGTCTCGTGGGCATTGGTGAAGCGCCTACCCCGGAAGTTGGGCATGGGGTTGGCCTTGCGCCACACGATGTCGTTGAGGATCCAGAAGCCCAGATCCTGCATCATGGCGCCGACGCGGAAGATGTTGTGATAGGAGCCGATGACGAACAGCGTGCCGTTCGGCTTCAGCGCCCGCCGCGCGGCCAGAAGCCAGGCGCGGGTGAAGGCATCATAGGTGGCGAAGCTGTCGAAGCGGTCCCAGTCGTCGTCCACGGCATCGACGAGGCTCTCGTCGGGCCGCTTCAGCTCGCCGCCGAGCTGGAGATTGTAGGGCGGATCGGCGAACACGAGGTCCACGCTGCCGGCGGGCAGGCCGGCCATCATCTGGATGCTGTCGCCGAGGAGGATCTGGTCGAGGGGCAGGTCGCCCGGCGCGGCGCCGGCCGCGTCCCGCATCCGCTTCGCCGAAGACATGGCGCGCGCGGCACGGGGTGCCGCCGCGGGCACATCGACGACCCGCGGGGCCGAACCGACCGCGTTCGCGGCCCGCGGGGCCGCCAAGGGGGCAGGCTCGGCATACTCCGGACAAACGCCCAACTGGCGCGCCGTCCGTCCGGCTGCCCCCTTGGCCACACTACGCATGACGCAACCCTACGCAACGCTTACGAACAGGCAGGAGTGTGGCTGGCAGGGGTTAAGGCGGGGTGAAGGGGAAGCGGGTTGGAAGCCACGGAGCTTGCGGCGGCTCGGCTTGTTCCCGCGCCTTCGGATGGCCGCCGAAACCCGACAATTCCCCGTGGCGTCGATCTTGCATGGGTTTGGTCCATGTCTGCTTCCCGCCAAGGGGGGCGCCTAGTACGTCCGGGGAAGGCGCGGTCCATGAGTGAGCTTTTCGCCGTATGTGCCACCTATGAGGTCGATGACGGCGACGCGCGCGGCTTCGTGCTGGCGCGGCTGGACGAGAATGGCGCCGTCAAGAGGTGGCCCATCCTCATCGCCCGCCAGTCCAAAAATTATTACGGCTACGAGAATGCCTGCCCCCACGAGGGCACGCGCCTGGACCTGGTGCCGGGGGAGTTTCTCGACCGGGAGGGCAACTTCCTCACGTGCGGCCGGCACGGGGCGAAGTTTGATTTCGACACCGGCCATTGCTTCATCGGCCCCTGCCAGGGCAAGGCGCTGACGCCCATCAAGCTCGTCATCGACGATGGCGACGTGTGCCTGGTGGATGTCGAGCTGGCCGAAGAAGACGGACTAGACATTGAGGACCCCAACGAGGTCCCCGAGGTCCTGATCACGGGCGATTGACGCGGGCCCCACGGCCCGCCGACCAGAGGTCGCGCCCTTCGGGCGCGGCAGACCGCGACGGTGCGGTCCGCGCGGCACTCCCTGCCGCCGCGGGCGAGCGCACCGAAGGCAAGCCCACGACGACCTCCACCCCCGACCTCCATAAAGGACCAATCCTTATGACTGCCATTGCAGATACGCCGTTTGCCAAGCTCGAAACCGAGGGCCGGCTGCTGAAGCCCAGCCTGAATGCCGACACCCACGTGGCCGGCCGCTTCGGCTTTCGCGGCGAAATCTCCTATGACGGCCCGGAGACCCTCCTGAAGGAGGTCTTCGCCGTGTCCGAAGACGGCCAGCCGGCCATCGGCTTCCTCGCCGGCTCCATCGCCGAGTTCGAATCCCTGCCCAAGCTGGTCGAGACCTTCGGCTCGGCCTTCAATGCCGATGGCAAGTATCTGATCTATATTGCGGACCTGCCCCAGGGCAATCGCCTGTCGATCCAGTTCGGCGATGTGAAGATCTTCGCCATCTTCATCGATGGAACGTCGGTCTACAACGAGCTGATCGACACGTTCTACGTGGATAAGATCAAGCTGAAGAAGTACGATACCGCCGCCAAGCTCGACGCGCTGGCCGATGTGGGCCTGAAGTATTCCTCGCCTTCCGACTACAAGGAAGTGTCCTACGAAGACGGTCTGGCGATCAAGAACGCGGCCTGAGCCCCGAGCCGGAACACTGCCCACACAGCCCGCCGGAGCACGTACCGACCGCGTCATGGCGGATCGTCACGTGCTCCGGGGCGGGTTCAGCTTTTCTTGACCCCGTTCATCTGCGCCACCACGTCCACCAGCAATGGCACGTTCTTCTCGCCGTTCCCCAGCCCCTCGGCGGTGGCGTAGAGGTTTTTCACCGTGGCGCTGATGAAGGCCGCCGCGCCGGTGTTGGTGGCGAGGTTGGTCACATAGCGCATGTCTTTGTGCGCGTTGGTGATGGTGAAGCGGTGGGCGTTCACGTCGCCGTCCAGCGCATAGCCCATGAAGGTGCGGTAGAAGCCGCAATCCATGCGCCCGCCGCGGATCACCGCGTCGAACACCTGCGGCGTCACCCCCGCCTTGGCGGCCAGCGCCAGCGCTTCCGCATAGATGGCGCCATAGCCCAGCGACAGGAAGTTGTTGAGCAGCTTCATGGTGTGCCCCGCCCCCGGCGCGCCCACCCGCACGATGCGGTTCGCATAGGCCGCCACCACCGGCTCGATCACCGCGAAGGCGGCGTCGTGGGCACCCACCATGGCCGAGAGCGTGCCTTCGTCCGCCTGCACCGGCGTGCCGCCGAGGGGCGAATCGCAGAAGAAGATGCCGCGCGCCTCCAGCTCCGCCGCCAGCGCCATGGTGAGGGTGGGCTCGGAGGTGGAGGTATCGATGATATGGAGGCCGGACCTCGCGGTGGAGAGGATGCCGTTTTCCCTGCGCAGCACCGCTTCCACCTGCGGCGCGCCGGTGACGCACAGGACGATGATGTCGCTCACCTGCGCCAGCTCGGCGGCGGACTTCACCTCGGTGGCGCCGCGCCCGACGAGGTCTTCCACCGGCGCCCGGTTGCGATGGCCCAGCACTGCAAGCGGAAAACCCCTGGCGAGGATGTTCTTCGCCATCCCGTGCCCCATCAGGCCCACGCCGATGAAGCCCACCCGCGCCTTGGTCGTATCCTCGGTCATGTCGGTCGTCCCCGTGCCAATTACCATTGGTCGTTGCCGTTAAATCGTTTAACATGAACGAAAGGACGGCGCGAGACGCGACAGATCCGGTTATAGGGAAGGCCCATGGATGACAATATCCCCGCTCAGGCCCCAGCCGGCCAGCTGCCCGCTTCCATCGGCAAGGTGACGCTCCAGGGCCTCGCCCGCGAGCTTGGATTGTCCACTGCCACCATTTCGCTCGCCCTGCGCGACAGCCCCATGGTGGCGGAGGCGACGCGCCTCAAGGTGCAGGAAGTGGCCCGCGCCCGTGGCTATGTGGCCAATCGCGGCGCCGCGGCCCTGCGTACGGCGCGCACCAACATCGTGGCGCTGGGCCTGCACGACATCGTCAACCCCTCCTTCACCGAGCTGCTCGCGGCGGTGGAGGAGGCGCTGACCGCTGCCGGCAAGACCGTGCTGCTGGGCGTCAGCCAGGAGGATGTGGCGCGCCAGACCCGCACCCTGGGGACCCTTGCCGAATATCGCCCCGACGCCTTCCTGGTCTCGCCCGCCGCTTATTCCACGGTCGCGGACCTGAAGGCGCTCGCCTCCACCGGCATCGCCGTGGTGCAGGTGACGCGGGAGATCGAGGGCTCCGGTTTCGATTTCGCCGGCTCGGACGATGTGACCGGGGTGGCGCTGGGCGTCGCCCATCTGGTGGAGCTGGGCCATACCCGCATCGGCATGCTGGGCGGCTTCGGCGCCATCTCCACCGGCCGCAAGCGCCTCGCCGGATATAAGGCGGGTCTCGCCGCCGCCGGCCTCACCTTCGATCCCACCCTGGTGATGGAAGGGCCGGGCCTGCGGGAAGAAGGCCGCCGCCAGCTGGCGCGACTGCTGGCGCTGGAGGAGCCGCCCACCGCCGCCGTCAGCTTCAACGACCTCTCCGCCTTCGGTGCCCTCATGGAGCTGCAGGCAGCCGGGCTCACGGTGGGCCGCGACTTCTCGCTGGTGGGCTATGACGATATCGGCGAGGCCAAGGTCTGGCATCCGGGGCTGACCTCGGTGCACACCTTCATCCCCGAATATGGCCGGGCCGCCGCCGACCTCGCCCTGAAGCGCATCGCCGATCCGTCGCGCCCGGTGGAACGGGTGGAGATGCCCCCCAAGCTGGTGGTGCGCGCCACCACAGCCCCGCCGGTGCCGGTGAAGCGCCGGCCCCTATGATCCTTCCGATTGCTGAGGCCGACGATCCGCGCATCGCGGATTTCCGGGACGTGCGCGAGCGCGACCTCGTGGGCCGGCAGGGCGCCTTCATGGCCGAGGGGGAGGTGGTGCTGCGCCTCCTCGTGTCCCGTCTCGGCGGAGCGGACAGCCACCGCCTGCGCGCGCTGCTCCTGTCCGAAGCGCAGGCGCAGCGGCTCGGAGATGTCATCGCCGCCCTGCCGCAGGACGTGCCCGTCTATGTGGCGGGGCAGAAGGTGATGGACCAGGTGGTGGGCTTTCCCATCCATCGCGGCATCCTCGCGCTCGGGGCGGCGCGGCCGCTGCCGGAGCCTGCGGCGTTGCTGGAGCGACTGGGGGAGCGGGCGCTGGTGGTGGCGGCCCTCGGCCTCACCAATCACGACAATATGGGCGGCATCTTCCGTAATGCGGCGGCCTTCGGCGCCGATGCGGTGCTGATCGATGCCGCCTGCTGCGATCCGCTCTACCGCAAGGCGATCCGGGTGTCGGTGGGGGCAAGCCTGGTGGTGCCGTTCGCGCGGGTGGCGGATGGGGCGGCGGCCGTGGAGTTGCTGAAGGCGCGCGGCTTCGAGGTGGTGGCGCTGTCGCCTGCCGGGCGGGAGCCTCTATCGCGGCTGGTCCGGCCGCCGCGCGTGGCGGCCCTGTTCGGCACCGAGGGGCCGGGCCTGCAGGACGCGGTGATGGCCATGACGCGGACCGTCGCCATTCCCATGGCGGCCGGCTTCGACAGCCTGAACGTCGCGACCACCAGCGGCATCGTCCTGCATCATTTGTCGGGGGTGTGAGGGATTCATACCATCGGCCCCGGTCTTCGACCGAAGCCAAGTGGGTCACGCTCAGGCGCCGCGCGGGCTTGGCCGAAGACCCATGAGTCAAGCTCAAGGGCCTTCGGCCTCACTCCTCCGTGGTGCTCTCCCAGGTGGCGTGGCGCACGCCGGGCAAGGCGGCGAGGCGGTCGGTGACTGCGTCCAGCTCGGCGGGCTCCACCGCCGTGCTCACGAGCTTGGCCACCAGCAGGGACGTATCGTCGGCGGCGGGACCCTCTTCCACGTCACTCACCGGATATTTCGCCTGTTCCAGCAGCTCGATGAGCTTCTCGCGCAGGTCGGGGATGGCGTCGGTGTCCACCGTCACGCGGACCTCGTAGCTCACTTCCGAACGACGCTCGTCCAGCGGGATGCGGTCGATGAAGTTGGCCACCGGGCGCAGCAGGGTGTTGCCGGCGATGATGATGAAGGTCAGCAGCATGGCCTCGGCCAGCATGTCCGCCCCGGTGAAGCAGCCCACCGCCGCCGAGCACCACAGGGTGGCGGCGGTGTTGAGGCCGCGCACGTTGAGGCCTTCCTTCATGATGACGCCGGCGCCGAGGAAGCCGACGCCGGTGACCACGTTGGCCACCACGCGCATGGCCTCCTGATTGCCGGCGATGCGCGCGGCAAGGTCCACGAAGGCGGCGGCGCCCACCGCCACCAGCACGTTGGTGCGCAGGCCGGCGGTGCGCTGGCGGTACTGCCGCTCCGCGCCGATGAGCGTGCCGAGCACGAAGGCGGCGCCAAGGCTCAGGACGGAATCAAGGAACGACCACAATTCGAAGGTCTTAAGGAAGCTCACGCGGGTCCCCATGCTGGGCTGGTTCCGGGCGTCTTCTTCCTCGCGTCCCGGCGGCGGGCGGGCAAGGGAAAAAGCCAGCCGGAGACGTTTTCACAGTCTCGCGCGCCGGATTGTCGCGGCTCGATGGAACTGCTACAAACCGCCCATGCATCATGCCTGTGCGCCTCTTTCGATCCTGAGCCGGGTGGCCCTTTGCGCCGCCGGGCCGTTCGCGCGCACGACCATGGAGTTTGCGGCGGTGCCGGATCATGTCCGCCTGCCGGGTCGCTTCTTCGGCCGCTTCACCACGGCGGCCTCGGCCCAGCTTCGCGGCTGACGCGCATTCAAGTCTCGTTGTCGAGACAGCCCGCATTCCAGATACCGGCCCGGCCGCCCATCGCGCGCGCCGGCCTCTCCTCAGGACAGGACGTAAGACGTAGCCATGACCGCACCCGCGAACGGCCCCCGCACCCTCTATGACAAGATCTTCGACGACCACGTGGTGGCGCGGCAGGAGGACGGCACCTGCCTCCTCTACATCGACCGCCACCTGGTCCATGAGGTGACCAGCCCCCAGGCCTTCGAGGGCCTGCGCATGACCGGGCGCACCGTGCGCGCGCCGCACAAGACGCTGGCTGTGGTGGACCACAACGTCCCCACCACCGACCGCACCCTGCCGAACCCGGACCCGGAGAGCGTCGCGCAGATCGCCGCGCTCGCGGAGAATACCCGCGAGTTCGGCGTCGAATATTATGACGGCTTCGACAAGCGCCAGGGCGTGGTCCATGTGGTGGGCCCCGAGCAGGGCTTCACCCTGCCCGGCACCACCATCGTCTGCGGCGACAGCCACACCTCCACCCACGGCGCCTTCGGGGCGCTCGCCCATGGCATCGGCACGTCCGAGGTGGAGCATGTGCTCGCCACCCAGACGCTGATCCAGAAGAAGGCGAAGAACATGCGCGTCACCGTCTCCGGGCCGCTGCCCGAGGGCGTCGGCGCCAAGGACGTGGTGCTCGCCATCATCGGCACCATCGGCACCGCCGGCGGCACCGGCTATGTCATCGAATATGCGGGCGACGCCATCACCTCCCTGTCCATGGAAGGGCGGATGACGGTGTGCAACATGTCCATCGAGGGCGGCGCCCGCGCCGGCCTCGTGGCCCCTGACGAGAAGGCCTTCGCCTATCTGAAGGACCGGCCCAAGTCGCCCAAGGGCGCCGACTGGGATGCCGCGCTGCGCTTCTGGCAGACCCTGCGCACCGACGCGGGTGCCCATTTCGATGCCGAGATCCAGCTCGACGGCGCCAACCTGCCGCCCATCGTCTCCTGGGGCACCAGCCCCGAGGACGTGATCTCGGTGGAGGGCCTCGTGCCTGATCCGGCCCTCATCTCCGACGAGGGCAAGCGTGCCGCCAAGATCCGCGCGCTGGGCTATATGGGCCTCACCGCCGGCACCAAGATCACCGACATCACGCTCGACCGCGTGTTCATCGGCTCGTGCACCAATGGCCGCATCGAGGATCTGCGGCAGGCCGCCGCCATCGTCGCCGGCCACACGGTGAATGCGAACGTGAACGCCATGGTGGTGCCGGGCTCGGGCCTCGTGAAGGAGCAGGCCGAGGCGGAAGGCCTCGACAAGATCTTCCTCGCCGCCGGCTTCGAGTGGCGCGAGCCGGGCTGCTCCATGTGCCTTGCCATGAACGCCGACCGCCTCGCTCCGGAAGAGCGCTGCGCCTCCACCTCGAACCGCAATTTCGAGGGCCGTCAGGGCTTCAAGGGCCGCACCCACCTGGTGTCGCCCGCCATGGCTGCGGCTGCGGCCATCGCCGGCCACTTCGTGGATGTGCGCCACTGGCCCAAGGCGGCGTGAAAGTGATGGCCTGAGGGTTTTCTCAGCCTGTTGATACGGAACGGCCGGGCTCTCGCCCGGCCGTTTTCGTTTGGGGCGCGCTCACCCCACCCAGTCGAGGCCGATGTCGAGGATGGGGGCGCTGTGGGTCAGCCAGCCCACGGAGATGAGGTCCACGCCCGCCGCCGCGATGGCCGGCGCGGTATCTCGGTTCACCCGGCCGGAGGCCTCGGTGAGCATGCGCCCGCCCACCATACGCACGGCCTCGGTGAGTGTCTCAGGCGTCATGTTGTCGAGCAGCACCGCGTCGGCGCCGATGGTGAGCAGCTCTTCCAGCTGGGCGAGGGTGTCCACCTCCACCTCCACCTTCACCATGTGGCCGGCCCGCGCCCGCACCCGGCTCACCGCCTCGCGCACCGAGCCGGCGATGGCCACATGGTTGTCCTTGATGAGCACCGCATCATCGAGGCCGAAGCGATGGTTGGCGCCGCCGCCGGCGCGCACCGCGTATTTCTCCAGCGATCGCAGCCCCGGCGTGGTCTTGCGGGTGCAGACGATCTGCGCCTTGTGGCCGGCGATGGCGGCAACCAGCCCCGCTGTTGCGGTGGCGATGCCGGAGAGCCGGCAGGCCAGATTCAGCCCGGTGCGCTCGCCGGTAAGCAGAGCGCGGGACGAGCCCTCCACCTGTGCCAGCACCGTGCCGGGCTCAACGGCGGTGCCGTCCGTCACGCGCGGGGTGAAGCGCACGGCGCCATCCAGCAGGCGGAAGGCGAGGCGGGCGCAATCGAGGCCTGCCACCACGCCAGGCTGGCGCGCGGCGAGCACGAGGCGGCTCTCATGGCCGGGGGGCACCACTGCGTCGGTGGTGATGTCGCCGGCCCGGCCGAGATCCTCCAGCAGCGCGGCGCGCACGATGGGCTCCACCATCAGCTCGGGGAGCGGGTCGAGGGGCATGGAACGATCCGTCAGCTGGATGAGGCGAGGGCGAAGGCCGGCGCGGCGTGGCGGCGGGCCTCGGCCAGGGTGCGCTCAAGGGTGGTGCGGGAGCGCCGGGCCACGGCGGCGGGCGCGGGGAAATCCGTGCGCGCATGCGCGCCCCGGCTTTCTTCACGGGCCAGCGCCGACACGGCCATCATGAGCCCTACCCGGGCGGGGGCGCAGGCCGGCCCCGCGCCCTCTGCCAGCGGCAGCAGGCGGGCGATGGCGGTGGCAAGGCCGGCGGCATCGCGGGTGACGCCGAGATGGCGCGAGACGATGGGGCGGACTGAGGTCGCGTCCGGCGCCGCCGGCAAATGAACGGCTATTCGGCGGGCGGGGGCGCGGGCCGGCGTTCCGGCCACGCTCAGGGCCGCCGCGCGGCCGCAGACCACCGCCTCCAGAAGCGAATTGCTGGCGAGCCGGTTGGCGCCGTGGAGGCCGGTGGCCGCCACCTCGCCCGCGGCCCACAGGCCGGGAACGGAGCTGCGGCCGTCCGCATCCACGCCGATGCCGCCCATGTGGTAGTGCGCCGCCGGGCGGATCGGCACGAGGTCGGTGGCCGGATCGATGCCCGCCGCCCGGCAGCCGGCGGCGACCGAGGGAAAGCGTGTGGCAAAGCGCGCGCCGAGGCTGGCACGGGCATCGAGGAACACCTCGCGCCCCGCAACCAGCTCCTGCCACACGGCGCGGGCGACCACGTCGCGCGGGGCGAGCTCGGCGCCCGGCACGGCTTCCAGCACGCGGCGGCCGGCGCGATCCACGATGAGGGCGCCTTCGCCGCGCACCGCCTCGCTGATGAGGGAGAGCGGGCGGGCCGAGGTGGCGAGCGCGGTGGGGTGGAACTGCACGAATTCGAGGTCCGCCAGCTCCGCCCCGGCCTCGGCGGCCAGCGCGAGGCCCATGCCGAAGGAGGAGGCGGGATTGGTGGTGTGCTCGAACAGGGCGCCCACGCCCCCCGTCGCCAGGATGAGGCGGCGGGTGCGCAGCACGGCGCCGCCGTCGCGGCCGGCCACCAACAGGCCGGCCACCGCGCCATCCTCCATCAGGATGCGCCGGGCTTCGGCCTCCACCACGGTGATGGACGGGCAGGCGCGGGCGGCGATGGTGAGGGCCTGCACCAGCGCGCGGCCGGTGGCGTCGCCGTCCGCATGGACGATGCGGCGCCGGCTGTGGGCGGCCTCAAGGCCGAGGGCGAGGCTGCCGTCGGCGGCCCGGTCGAAGGCGACGCCGAGACGTTCCAGCTCCGCCACGGCGGCAGGGCCATCGGCGAGGATGCGGCGGGCGACCTCGGGATCGCACAGGCCGTCGCCGGCCATCAGCGTGTCGGCGAGGTGGAGGTCGGCGTCGTCGTCGGTGCCGACGCTGGCGGCCATGCCGCCCTGGGCCAGCGGGCTGGAGCCGTCCGCGCCGAGGGGGGCGCGGGTGACCAGCACCACCGGCTCGGGCGCGAGGAAGAGGGCGGCGGCAAGCCCGGCGATGCCACCGCCGACGATGACGGGGCGGCCCTCCAGCCGCTCGAAGCCGGTCACAGCGCCAGCATCCGCTCCACCGAGGCGCGGGCGCGATCCGCCACGTCCGCCGCGATGGTCACTTCGTGCAAATTGCCTTCCAGCGCCTTGCGGATGTTGGCAAGGGTGATCTTCTTCATGTGCGGGCAGAGATTGCAGGGTCGCACGAAGTCGATGTCCGGATAGTTCACGGCGACATTGTCGCTCATGGAGCATTCGGTGAGCAGCACCACGCGGGGCGGGCGCTTCTGCCCCACATAATCGCTCATGGCGGCGGTGGAGCCGGCGAAATCGGCCTCCGCCACCACGTCCGGCGGGCATTCCGGGTGCACCAGAACGGTGACGCCGGGATTGGCGATGCGCAGCTCGCGCACGTCCTGCGCGGTGAAGCGCTCGTGCACCTCGCACTGGCCGGCCCAGGAGATGATCTCGATGCCGGTCTCGGCCGCCACGTTCTTGGCCAGATACTGGTCGGGCAGCATGATCACCTTCGGCACGCCGAAGCTTCTCACGATGCGCGCCGCATTGCCCGAGGTGCAGCACACGTCCACCTCCGCCTTTACGGCGGCCGAGGTGTTCACATAGGCGATGACCGGCAGGCCGGGGTAGGCCTGCCGCATGAGGCGCACGTCCTGCGCCGTGATGGAATCGGCCAGCGAGCAGCCGGCGCCCTGGTCCGGGATCAGCACGGTCTTGCTGGGATTGAGCAGCTTGGCGGTCTCCGCCATGAAATAGACGCCGGCGAGCACGATCACGTCCGCATCCACCCGCATGGCCTCGCGGGCCAGCGCCAGGCTGTCGCCCACGATGTCGGCGACGCAGTGGAAGATTTCCGGCGTCTGGTAATTGTGCGCCAGGATCACCGCGTTGCGCTCGCGCTTCAGGCGCAGGATGGCTTCGGCATCTTCGGCGAAGAAGGCCCAGTCGGCGGGCGGCACCACCCGCCGGACCCGCTCATAGAGCGCGGTGGTGCGGGCGAAGGCCTCCGAGAGGGCATTTCCCGCAAGGGGGCCCCCGGCGAGGCTGGTTTCGGCGAGGGCAGGCTGGGCAAGTGCGACCATTGTCTATACTCAGTTTGAGCATATGTCTGGCATATGCTTATACTGAGCATAAGCACTGTCAAGTGGGCGCGAGGGGCAATTTGGTCCCGGCCAGCGCCCGCTCCTCCACCACGGCGTGGCGGAAGCGGAAGAGTTTTGCTGGCCGTCCAAGGCTTTCGGAGGCTGTGCCGCCGGTTTCTTCCACCAGTTCCTGTTGTTCCATGAGCCGGCGAAAATTCTGCTTGTGCAGGGTGCGGCCAGCAATGGCTTCCACGCAGCGTTGCAGCTGCAGCAGGGTGAAGGTGGGCGGCATCAGCTCGAACACCACCGGGCGATACTTGATCTTGGCCCTGAGCCGGGCGATGCCGGTGGCGAGGATGCGCCGGTGGTCGGCGATCATGGGGCGGCCGGCGCCGCCCGCCTCGTTCTTGCCCTCGCGGCGCAGGCGCTCGGCGACGATGCCGGCCTCGTACAGCATCTCGTAACGCTGGAGGGTCAGTTCCTCGTTCCAGCGCGCCCCATCGAGGGCGAAAGTGGCCGCCGCCCGCAGCCGCCGCTCGCTGCGCATGCCGACGGTGGGCGCATCCTCCGCCCAGGCGGCAAGCGCAGGCGCCAGCACCTTGGCGATCACCGGAGGCGGGCCGGCGCGGTGATCCTCCCACGGGAAGTATTCATACCAGCTGTGCCAGCCGGTCTCGGCCGCGTCATGCTCCCGGGTCAGACCCAGGTAGGAGATGGAGATGGTGCGCGGTGCCGTGTCCGCGTCGGCGCGGTCCTTGTCGGCGAAGGTGTAGAGCTGCTCCACATAGCCGAGCGGATGGTGGGTCTGCTGCTCCACCCAGTCGCGCAGGCCCTGCTGGAGCGAGCGGTGGGCCAGTTCGAATGGGCCGGAGGGCAGGGCGCTGCCCTTCGTCACCGTCATCACCCGCGGCTCGCCGGCGGTCACCGCCGCGAGCACGGCGATGAGATCCACGACAACGGATCGGCTGGCGCGCTGGGAACCCGGCATGATGCTCACGGCAGGGGGGAAAGCCTCGCGGAATAGCGATGCCATCCGCTGCGCCCCCGATAGCACGCCGACCGCGCGGGACGGAAGCGCGGCAAAAGCAGGGGGAGGGGCTAAGCAGCCCTCCCCTCGGGCTTTTGTGCGCAGCATGACGTTGAGGATGCGGCGGCGCCTTGAGGTGACAGAGCGCCGTCGCCCTCCGGCTTGACCGGACGGCCCATGGCCCGGCCTGGAAAACGCGGCGGGGATTTGCAGAGCGCCAGATGGACCCTCCGGTCAAGCCGGAGGGCGACCGGGGTGGGGAAGAGCCGTCCCCTCCTCCCCAACCCTCCCTCACAAGCGGGACAGGGACTCAGCGGCTCAGGTCCCGCCAGCGCCCCCGTAAATCGCGGAGGCGTAGAGGCTTTGGTCCCGTCCGTCCCGCGATCAGCCCCGCGCGGGGCTGCAACTGCTCACAGCCAGGGCTGTTCGGCGCCCTTGGCGGTCTCGTAGGCGGCGATGGCGGGGGCCTTCTCCAGGGTCAGGCCGATGTCATCCAGCCCCTCGATGAGGCAGCGCTTGCGGAACGGGTCGATCTCGAACTTCACCACGCCGCCGTCCGGGCCGCGGATCTCCTGCGCCGGCAGGTCGATGGTGAGGGTGGCGTTGGCGCCGCGATCGGCGTCGTCGAACAGCTTGTCCAGGTCCTCCTTGGAGACGACCACGGGCAGGATGCCGTTCTTGAAGCAGTTGTTGTAGAAGATGTCGGCGAACGAGGTGGAGATCACGCAGCGGATGCCGAAGTCGAGCAGCGCCCAGGGCGCGTGCTCACGCGACGAGCCGCAGCCGAAATTGTCGCCGGCCACCAGGATCTTGGCATTCTTGTAGGCGCTCTGGTTGAGCACGAAGTCGGGATTGTCCGAGCCGTCGTCCTTGTACCGCATCTCCGAGAACAGGCCGGTGCCGAGGCCCGTGCGCTTGATGGTCTTGAGGTACTGCTTGGGGATGATCATGTCGGTATCGACATTGACCAGCTTCAGCGGGGCGGCGACGCCCTCGAGGACGGTGAACTTCTCCATGGGACCTTGAGCCTCGGCTTGTCTTTAGGCTTCCTGCCTGAGGCCCCTCCATAACAGGCGCATCCGCCCTTGCCCAGTCAAGAAGACCGGCGCGCGAAGGCCCGCGCGCCGGTTTGGGCCGCTCCCGCCGCTCAGGGCGCGACGCGTTCCGGCAGCATGCGCTTCAGCACGTCGTCCTTGAGCAGCACGTGGTGGACCACAGCGGCCGCCGCGTGCAGGAACGCGAGGATGACGAGGCCGTTGGCCAGCCATTCATGCACCTCCTGCACCTGCCGGGCCATGGGGCGGTCCGGAGCGATGGGCGAGGGGATGGTGAACAGCGAGAAGAAGCTGACCTCGTTGCCGCGCAGGAAGGCGAGATAGATGCCCACGAACGGGGTCGCGATCAGAAGCAGGTAGAGCAGCCCGTGCACGATGTGCGAGGCGATGGCCACCGGCCGGCTGATCTGCGCCGACGCTGGCGGCGTGGGCCCGAAGATCCGCACCGGGATGCGCACCGCCACCAGGGCGATGAGGAGGAGGCCCACCGAGATGTGGGTCCACCAGATGAGCTCCCGCGCCGGCGTGCCGCGCGCGAAGAAACCCTCCAAATAGGTGATGCCGAACACCACGATGATGCTCAGAACGGTGAGCCAGTGGATAGCGCGCAACGGCGCCCCATAGCGCGACAGTTTGGGATCGACGGCCACATGAGCCTCCTTATTTTGATTCATTCTAAAAAATCGGCGACGGGCCGGTCCAGCGCTAAGGCGCGGCTTTCCCTGCGGTCAATTGGCCCGGTCCTCGATGGCCTCCATGTCGTCGTCGGAGAGGCCGAAGTGATGGCCGATCTCGTGCACCAGCACGTGGGTGACCACGTCGCCGAGGGTTTCCTCGTGCTCGGCCCAGTAATCGAGGATGGGGCGGCGATAGAGGAACACCATGTTGGGCATCTGCCCGGTGTGGGCCACCGCGTCCGCCTGGGCGCGGCCGATGCCCTGGAACAGGCCGAGCAGGTCGAACGGCGTCTCGGCCTCCATCTCGTCCAGCACCTCGTCGGTGGGAAAGTCCTCGATGCGGATGACGAGGCCCTCGCACAGCGCGCGAAAGGACTCGGGCAGGCGGGCGAAGGCGTCGCGGGCCAGGTCCTCGAACGCGGCGACGCCGGGGGCCTCGAGATCGCGCCACATCTTCAGCGCCCCGCTCTCGCCCGCGCTCTTCTGCGACATGCCTGTACCTCCTTCGGCGGAACCCTTGCTGCTGCGATGCAACATCATGCGGGCCAAAGGTCAATCGTCCTGACCCTCCCCCGGGCGCAATCGTCACGCAGCCGTGACTTTCCTGAACACTTTCTGAACGGGAGCATCAAAGGGGGTTCAGACAGACTTGGTTAAGGAACTCTTAATCGACCTGCATCGTTAGCCCTGTAGACGACGATTTTGGAGAATGGCCATGGTTCGGAAGCTTGCTGTCACCGGCGCTCTGGTGACCATCCTTGGAATTGCTGCGTTTTTTGCCCCTCACGAGGCCAATGCCGCCACGGTCGGCATGCTCGGCGGCGTGATGTTCTGATATCCGGGCTGGACGGCGAGCTTTTTGCGCGCCGTCTGATCACGTGATTGTGATGGAAATGGAGACCGTTCAAAGTTGCCCGTTTCCGAAGTGCAACAGCTGAGTTGGCGCCTTCGCAGTTGCGAAATCGGCCGCCAGACCTTTCGCCACGCGCCTTGAGTGTGTCGCGGGAGCGATGTTGTGCGCCCTGTTTCCGGATACCCACCGCCGATCCGCGACCAAGCCGGATGCGGTAAGACCCGCCTGATCTGACCTGATCAACCCATGGCGGCGCGGATGAGTTCCTCCTCCGCCTCCGCGAGCAGCGCATCGCTTGCCTCGCCCCCCACGCTCTCCTGACCGATCTCCAGCAGCACCGGCACCGCCAGCGGCGACACCCGCTCCAGCGGCATGTGCACGATGCGTCCCTTGATGCGCGCCAGCATCTGCGCGAGCCGCTTCACGTCCAGCAGGCCGGTGGCGGCATCCGCCCGGGCGGCGCGCAGTAGAAGATGGTCCGGCTCGTGCCGGCGCAGCACGTCGTAGATCAGGTCGGTGGAGACGGTGACCTGCCGCGATGTCTTCTCCTTTCCCGGAAACCGCCGCTCGATCAGCCCGGCGATCACCGCGCAATAGCGGAAGGTGCGCTTCATGAGGGCGCTTTCCGCCAGCCACGCCTCAAGGTCGTCGCCCAGCATGTCCTCGTCGAACAGGTCCGCCAGCGCGAGCCGGCCCCCCGCGATGGCGGCGCCCATGTCGCCGGCTGCGTAGACCGCGAGGGCATAGTCGTTGGCGACGAAGCCCAGCGGCTTCAGCCGCGCCCGCTCCAGCCGGCGCGTCAGCAGCATGCCGAGGGTCTGGTGGGCGAGGCGGCCCTCGAACGGGTAGGTGACAAGATAATAACGCCCGCCTTGCACGAAGCTTTCCACCAGCAGGTCGTCGCGGCCCGGCAGGCGCGAGCGCAGGCGTTGCAGTTCCAGCCACTCGCGCACCTGCTTCGGCAGCGCGGCCCAGCGCTCGGGCGCGGCAAGCAGCGCCCGCACCCCCGCTGCGAGGAAGGTGGAGAGGGGAAACTTGCCCCCGGCATAGGCCGGAACCTTGGGCTCGGTGGCGGTGGTGCGCGAGACATAGACCTCGTCCTCCACCAGGGTCTCATAGCGCAGGATCTCGCCGGCGAAGACGAAGGTGTCGCCGGGCACCATGGTCTCCACGAAATATTCCTCCACCTCGCCCAGCATCCGCCCGCCGAAGCGCACCCGCCCGGTGACCCCGGTCTTGGCCGCGCCGCGGGCCGAAACCAGTCGCACTTTCAGCATGGTGGATTCCACGATGGTGCCAACGTTCAGCCGGTAGGCCTGCGCGATCATGGGGTTGGCCACCCGCCACAGGCCGTCGCGGGTGGGGCGGATCTTGGCGTAGCGCTCATAGGCCTTCAGCGCGTAGCCGCCGGTGGCGACGAATTGGAGGGCGGCGTCGAAGTCTTCCCGGGGCAGGTGCCGGTAGGGCGCGGCCGAGCGCACCTCGTTAAAGAGCGCGTCGGCGGCGAAGGGGGCGGCGCAGGCCATGCCGAGGATATGCTGGGCCAGCACGTCCAGCGCGCCGAGGCGCTCCGGCGGGGTATCCTGCGCGCCGACCGCCACCGCCTCCAGTGCCGCCCGGCATTCCAGCACCTCGAACCGGTTGGCCGGCACCAGCACGGCGCGGGAGGGCTCATCCAGCCGGTGGTTGGCGCGGCCGATGCGCTGCAGCAGGCGTGAGGAGCCCTTGGGGGCGCCTACATTGATGACGAGGTCCACGTCGCCCCAGTCGATGCCGAGGTCGAGGGAGGAGGTAGCCACCACCGCCTTCAGCCGCCCGGCGGCCATGGCCGCCTCCACCTTGCGCCGCTGCTCCACCGCCAGCGAGCCGTGGTGGAGCGCGATCGGCAGATTGTCGTCGTTGATGCGCCACAGCTCCTGGAAGATGAATTCCGCCTGCCGGCGGGTGTTGACGAACACGAGGCTGAGCCGGTTCGCCTTCAGCAGCGCATAGATGTCCCGCACCGCATGCAGCGCCATGTGGCTGGCCCACGGCATGGGCACGTCCGTTTCCAGCATCCGCACGTCGGGCGCGACGCCGCCCTGCGCCACCACCAGGTCGGCAAGGGGGGCGTGACCGGGGACGGGCGTGGCGGCGCCTTCATCCTGCGCCACCAGATAGCGGCGCAGGTCGTCGGGCTCGGCCACGGTGGCGGAGAGGCCGACGCATTGCAGCCCCGGCGCGATGGCCCGCAACCGCGCCAACGCCAGCGCCAGCAGGTCGCCGCGCTTGGAGGTGACGAGGGAGTGCAACTCATCCAGCACCACGCGCTTCAGGCCGCTGAACAGGTGCTCGGCATCCTTCGAGGCGAGCAGCAGGGAGATCTGCTCGGGGGTGGTGAGCAGGATGTCCGGCGGGTCGCGCCGCTGCCTTTGGCGGCGGGAGGAGGGGGTGTCGCCGGTGCGGGTCTCGACGCGGATGGGCAGGCCCATCTCGCTGATGGGCGTCTCGAGGTTGCGCGCGATGTCCACCGCCAGCGCCTTCAGCGGGGAGATATAGAGCGTGTGCAGCGGCGAGGCCGGCTGCTCCGCCTGCCAGCGGGCGAAGGGCAGGGGGGTGGCGTCGGCATTCATCATTTCCCCTTTGCCGACGCCCCGCGCGGCCTTGCTCCCTCTCCCGCTTGCGGGGGAGGCCTGGGGAGGGGGCGGGGTGTCCGGAGGGGGCGTGGTGTCCAGAGGGGGCAGAGCGTCCGGAGGGGCAACACCCCCGCGTTTCCCGCGTCCACCGCTCAGTTCGATCAGCGTGGGCAGGAAGCCGGCGAGGGTCTTGCCGGCGCCGGTGGGGGCAATCAGCAGCACCGAGCGCCCGGCCTGCGCGGCGGCGACGAGATCGAGCTGGTGCGCCCGCGCCGTCCAGCCGCGCGCGCGGAACCAGCTTTGGAACACCTCCGGCAGCGCGCCGGGTGAAGGCGCGCCGGGCCGCACCGCGTCCGACGGGGGCGCGGCAGAGTCGGGCGCGGTGGGTTTGGGGGCTTTTCGTGGGGAGCGCGGCACCCCCTCAAGATAGGCATGACAGGTCGGTTGTGCGATGGTAACGAAGCTCGTAAGCCGTGTCTGAACGGCGGTGTTTTCGCGACGGGCGATAGCCGAATGACGTTGCGTCATGGGCGCTTCCCCCTATAGTGCGGCCGGTTTAAACGGGGGCGTCGCGATCCGGGGCGGAGGGAAGGGCATGGATGACGGTTCACGTTGCAGGTGAGTCTCCGGCAGGGTCGCAAGGCTGTGCCGTGCGGATGGCCAATGGTCTCTTCGTCACCACCAAGAGCACGGACCGCATCAGGGCCCATTTCGAGCGGGTGCGCCGGCAGACCGAGGGGCTGGTGGACTGGCGCTTCGTCCACAATCCGGGCAACCACGTGGCACCGGTGGAGCCGTGCCTTGATCCGCCGCCGGATCAGGTGCTGCCCGAGCGCCTGCGCCAGCTGGAACGCAACGGCGGCCTCGTTCCCGGCCATGTGGACGTGCTCACCATGGCCGCCGCCTGGCCGCTGCCCCATGACCAGACCTGGATCATGGAATTCGACGTGGACTACACCGGCGACTGGCGCGCCCTGTTCGAGCGCTTCGCCGCCAGCGACGCCGATCTCCTGACCACCACGCTCCTGCCCCTCGCCGATGATCCGGACTGGTATTTCGCGGACACGGCACTGGCCCCGGCCCATGTGGACCCGGCCTGCCGCATGCGGTCGTTCAACCCGCTCATGCGCATGTCCCGGCGGTTCATGGAGGCCTATGCGGACGAGGTGCGCGATCCCGGCTGGCAGGGCCATTTCGAGTATCTGTTGCCCACCGTCGCCCGCCATCGCGGCCTCAAGATCGAGGACATGGGCGGGCAGGGGCCGTTCTGTCCGCCCGAGCGGCGCGGAACGCTCTACTCCAACACGCCGCTCCATCCGCAGCTCGTGCCGGGGACCTTCGTGTACCGGCCCTGGCGGCCCGACTATTTCGCCGAGCGCCCCGAGGACTTTCCGCAGGGTGACTGGCTGTTCCATCCCATCAAGCCGGACGCGCCGCCTCCTCCGCCGCCCCCGCCTCCGCCGCCACCCCCGCCTCAGCGGTCGTTGTTGCGCCGGCTGTGGCGCTTCGTCCGCGGCAAGGGGATGGGGTCTTAATCGCTCGTCAACCGTCCCGGACGCATGGTGCGGCAGATGTTCCGCACCGGAGTGGCCTTCCCATGATGTCGCGCGCCGACCGCACCGTCTTGAGCGAATGGTGGTGGACGGTGGACCGCGCCCTTTTGGCCGCCCTCTGCGGCCTGATGGTGATCGGTATCATCCTGTGCCTTGCCGCAAGCCCGGCGGTGGCCGCGCGCCTCGGCATCGCCGACCCGTTCCATTTCGTGAACCGGCAGGTGCTGTTTCTGGTGCCGGCCGCGGTGGTGATGATCGCCACCTCCTTCCTGTCGCCGCGCGCGCTCAGGCGCATCTGCATGGTGGTGTTCGCCATCTTCTTCGTGCTGCTCATGGCCACCCTGGTGGTGGGACCGGAGGTGAAGGGCGCGCGGCGCTGGCTCACCATCGCCGGCGTCACCGTGCAGCCGTCCGAATTCATCAAGCCGGCCTTCGTCATCCTCGCCGCCTGGCTGTTCGCCGAGAGCACGCGGCGGCCGGAGATGCCGGCCACCCTGCTGGCGTTCGGCCTGCTCGGCAGCGTGCTGGGCCTTTTGGTGAAGCAGCCGGACTTCGGCCAGAGCCTTTTGATCTCGCTGGTGTGGGCGTCCCTGTTCTTCCTCGCCGGGCTGCGCTGGATCTGGATGGTGGGGCTGGTGGGCGTGGGCGCGGGCGGCGGCTTTATCGCCTACATGACCGTGTCCCACGTGCAGAAGCGCATCAACCGCTTCCTCAATCCCGATTCGGGCGACACCTACCAGATCGACGCCGCGCTCAATTCCTTCCGCAACGGCGGCTGGTTCGGCCAGGGGCCGGGCGAGGGCACCATGAAGCGCATGCTTCCGGACGGGCACACCGACTTCGTCTTCGCCGTGGCGGCGGAGGAGTTCGGTATCATCCTGTGCCTCATCATCCTCGCTTTGTTCGCCTTCATCATCCTGCGGTCGCTGTCGCGGGCCTCGAAGGAGAGCGACCCCTTCTCCCGCTTCGCCATCACCGGGCTTGCCCTGTTGTTCGGGCTGCAGGCAGCCATTAACATGGCGGTGAACGTGCACATCGCCCCGGCCAAGGGCATGACGCTGCCCTTCATCTCCTATGGCGGCTCCTCGCTCATCTCCATCGCCTTCGGCATGGGCATGCTGCTGGCCCTCTCGCGCAAGCGGCCCGGCGCGGCGGCGTTGGCGGCCCTCACCGAGAAGCCGGCGGTGGAGCCTGTGGCACAGCCGTTCGCGCCGCCGGCCGGCGCCATGCCGGACCCGGCCTGAGCCCGCGCGGCGCCTGAGCGGAGGGATCGCGGATGCGCCAGCATCCTTGCGATCCGACCCGACAAGCCCGCGCGGCGCCTGAGCGAGGGGGTCGCGGATGCGCCAGCTTCCTTGCGATCCGGGAAAAATCCTTCCCCGGAATGGCCGCATTGGCGGGGCAGCAAGCCCCATCTGGCCGACCGGATCGGCCATTCGAGGTGCGGGGCCGTCTCCAGCGGCCATGCGAGGGTGATGTGACGCAGATTGTACTTCTCGCCGCCGGGGGTACCGGCGGCCACCTGTTTCCGGCCGAGGCGCTGGCGGCGTCGCTCGGCCGGCGCGGGTTCGACGTGGATCTCGCCACCGATGCCCGCGCCGCGCGCTATGCCGGCCATTTCCCGGCGCGCGAACTGCATGTGCTGCCCGCCGACACGGTGCGCGGCCGCTCCCCGGTGGCGCTGGCGCGCACCGGATTTGCCCTCGCCTCCGGACTCGTCTCCTCCCTCGCGCTGCTCAAGCGGGTGAAGCCGGTGGCCGTGGTGGGCTTCGGCGGCTATCCCACCGTGCCGCCGCTGCTCGCGGCCGCGCTGCTGGGCGTGCCGACCCTGATCCATGAGGCGAACGGCGTCATGGGCCGGGCCAACCGCATGCTGGCGCGGCGCGTCACCGCCATCGCCACCGGCTTTCCCGGCATCGTCGCGGCCGATCCGGCGCTTGCCCCCAAGGCGGTGTGGACCGGCAATCCCCTGCGCCCCTCCGCCATCGCCGCCGCCGCCACGCCTTATGACCCGCCGCTGCCGGGGGGCGAACTGCGCCTCCTCGTATTCGGCGGCAGCCAGGGCGCGCGGGTGATGTCCGACGTGGTGCCGGAGGCCATCGAGCGGCTCGACGCCGACCTGCGATCCCGCCTCGTCCTCACCCAGCAGGCGCGGGAGGAGGATCTAGAGCGGGTGAAGGCCACTTACGCGCGCCTCGGCGTGCGGGCGCTTGTGGCGCCCTTCTTCGACGACCTGCCGGCGCGCATGGCGCTGGCCCATCTGGTGGTGGCGCGCTCCGGTGCGGGCACGGTGGCGGAGCTGGCCGCCATCGGCCGGCCGTCCATCCTGGTGCCGTTGCCCCACGCCCTCGATCAGGACCAGGCCGCCAATGCCCGTTCGCTGGGCGATGTGGGAGCGGCGCTGGTGCTGCGGCAGGTGGAGTTCGATCCCGACCGGCTGGCGCTGGAGCTTCACAGCTTTGCCAGCGAACCTCGATCATTGACGCTGATGGCGGATAAGGCCAGAAGCCAGGGTGTGCTCGACGCAGCGGAACGACTGGGCGATCTCGTCCGGCATCTGGCGGCGAAGGGCGCGGTCGCAACCTTTCAGGGGAAACTGGCATGAAGTTGCCGTCCGGCCTCGGCTCCATCCATTTCGTCGGCATCGGCGGCATCGGCATGAGCGGCATCGCCGAAGTGCTGCACAATCTCGGCTACGAGGTGCAGGGCTCGGACGTGGCGGACAGCGCCAACGTGAAGCGCCTGCGCGACCTCGGCATCAAGGTGATGATCGGCCACGCCGCGGTCAATGTGGATGACGCCGACGTGGTGGTGGTCTCCTCCGCCATCAAGCGCGACAATCCGGAGCTGGTGGCCGCCCGCACCAAGCGCCTGCCGGTGGTGCGCCGCGCCGAGATGCTGGCCGAACTGATGCGGCTGAAGAGCTGCGTCTCCATCGCCGGCACCCACGGCAAGACCACCACCACCTCCATGGTGGCGGCGCTGCTGGACGCCGGCAATTTCGACCCCACCGTCATCAACGGCGGCATCATCAACGCCTACGGCACCAATGCCCGCCTCGGCGACGGCAACTGGATGGTGGTGGAAGCGGACGAGAGCGATGGCACCTTCCTGAAGCTGCCCACGGAAGTCGCCATCGTCACCAATGTGGACCCCGAGCACCTCGACCATTTCAAGACCTTCGACAAGGTGCAGGACGCCTTCAAGACCTTCGTGGAGAACGTGCCCTTCTACGGCTTCGCGGTGATGTGCATCGACCATCCGGTGGTGCAGGCGCTGGTGGGCCGCATCGAGGACCGGCGCGTCATCACCTATGGCGAGAACCCGCAGGCGGACGTGCGCCTCGTGGACGTGGACCTGAAGGGCGGCATCACCCGCTTCGGCGTTGTCTTCCGCAACCGCGCGGGGGAGACGGTGCACGAGATTTCCGGGCTCAAGCTGCCCATGCCGGGCAAGCACAATGCGCTCAACGCCACTGCGGCCATCGCGGTGGCCCATGAGCTGAAGGTGCCCGACGACAAGATCATCGAGGCCATCGCCAATTTCGGTGGCGTGAAGCGGCGTTTCACCCGCACCGGGGAATGGAACGGCGTCACCGTGTTCGACGACTACGGCCACCACCCGGTGGAGATCGCCGCCGTGCTGAAGGCGGCGCGGGCGGCGAGTGAGGGGCAGGTGATCGCCGTGGTGCAGCCGCACCGCTATTCGCGGCTCGCCTCCCTGTTCGACGAATTCTGCACCTGCTTCAACGATGCCGACCACGTGGTGGTGGCCCCGGTCTATGCCGCCGGCGAGACCCCCATCGAGGGCGCGGACCGGGACCATCTGGTGCAGGGCCTCATCGCCCACGGCCACCGCTCGGTGACGGCGCTGGAGGGACCGGAACGGCTTGCCCAAGTGGTGGGTGGGCTGGCGAAGCCCGGAGACTACATCATCTGCCTCGGCGCCGGCTCCATCAGCGGCTGGGCCTATGCCCTGCCGGGGGAACTGGCCGCGCTCAAGCCGGCGGCTTAGGGGGCGGCGTGCAGGAGGCAGCCGGCGGGCAGGGGGCGGGGAGCGCCTCGGCGCCTGCCGTCGAAAGCTTGTAGATATCCCCGACTGCGACGAACATGAACATCAGGATGAAGAGCGCGATGCCGCCGACCGAGGCCCAGAACGCCTGGCGATACTGGCGTTCACGCGTGATCGTGATGTTCATCGCCGTCTTGCAATAATCGTCAAACGTTCTCGATGGGGTGACGCGATCAAACGCCAGGTAGAAAATTCGCGCACCCATGATTTCCGCGTACGTGAGCACCACAAAGACGACGACGCACATTGAAAGGAAAATGATCGGCCAGGTCACGATTTTCGAGTTTTCGGCGACGCGAAACACCGCGAGCGAAAGAAAGCCGATGATAATGCCGTTCAGCCGCAGCAGGGCGCTCATCTTGTTGTCGATGATGCCCAGCCGATCATAAAGATATTTGACGGCCCATTGTTCTGGTCCCTCAAGTTTTTTGAGGTAGCCGAAGTGGTTCTCGTCGTCTTCCAAGGTCGGATTGAGTTTGAAGGATGTGTCCGGCATCGAAGCCCCCCTGAGAGCTATGCGATGAAGGTGGTCTCGGCCTCTTCCAGCTCAACGAATTCTCGGCCTACTGCTCGACTAGACGCCCAGTGACCGGTGGTTTGCTCAGAACGTGAAGGCGTGGGGCAACAGGTCGGCCGCCGTCACGCTGACGACCTTGTCGCCCGACCCGTAGAAGTGGACGGTGGTGGCAGGCGACAGTTCGAGGATGCGCTGGCGACAGGCTCCGCAAGGGGTGCACGCAACGTGACCTTCGCCTTCCTTCTCCGCATAGATGGCGATGGCGACGGCTTCGAGGCCTGCCCCTTCAGCGGCACGGGCGGCCGCGATCGCGCCAGCCTCGGCGCAGGTTCCGATGGGATAGGCGATGTTCTCGACGTTGCAGCCCACGTGCACCGTGCCGTTCGCGGACAGCAGCGCGGCACCGACCCGGAAGCGCGAGTAGGGCGCATAGGCGTTCTTCGAGACGGCTTTCGCGGCGTCGAAGAGAGCCTCAAGATCGTAGGAGCGTGGCGCGGGAAGCTTTCGTGCGAGCTTGGTCGTCGCCATGGCACCTCTCCATCGGAGGAACGTTGCACGGCACACTAGCACAGGTAACCCGCGCCGAATACGGCGCGGGTCTTGGACGCGGCCTGGTCCTGGATGAAGCCTGGCTTACGAAGTCTGGCTCACTTCTTCGCGCCGGCCTCGATCACGTCCTCGAGGGTACGCAGGCCGGTGCGGGGGGTGTTGACCAGCACCGCCATGTTGCCGGGGGCGTGCTGGTTCTTCCACATCTTGGTGTGCGCCTCGGGGATGCGGTCCCACGGGAACACTTCCGACATGCAGGGGTCCACGCGCCGGTCGATGATGAACTGATTGGCGGCGGAGGCCTGCTTGAGGTGGGCGAAGTGGGAGCCCTGGATGCGCTTCTGGCGCATCCACACGTAGCGGGCGTCGAAGGTGATGTTGAAGCCGGTGGTGCCGGCGCAGAACACGATCATGCCGCCGCGCTTGCCCACGAGGGTGGAGACCGGGAAGGTCTGCTCGCCGGGATGCTCGAACACGATGTCCACGTCGCGCTTGCCGCTGATGTCCCAGATGGCCTTGCCGAACTTGCGGGCTTCCTTGGTCCACTCATTGTATTCCGGCGAGTTGACCTTGGGCAGCTGGCCCCAGCACTTGAAATCCTTGCGGTTGATCACGCCCTTGGCGCCGAGGCCGAGGACATAGTCGCGCTTGGTCTCGTCGGAGATCACGCCGATCACATGGGCGCCGGAGGCGGCGGCGAGCTGCACGCCGAACACGCCGAGGCCGCCCGAGGCGCCCCACACCAGCACGTAGTCGCCCGGCTTCACCGTGTGCGGCGGATGGCCGAACAGCATGCGGTAGGCGGTGGCCATGGTGAGGGTGTAGCAGGCGCTCTCTTCCCAGGTCAGGTGCTTGGGGCGCGGCATCAGCTGGCGCGCCTGCACCCGGCAGAACTGGGCGAACGAGCCGTCCGGCGTCTCATAGCCCCAGATGCGCTGGGACGGGGAGAACATGGGGTCGCCGCCGTTGCACTCCTCGTCGTCGCCGTCGTCCTGGTTACAGTGCACGACCACCTCGTCGCCCACCTTCCAGCGCTTCACCTTGGAGCCCACCGCCCAGACGATACCCGAGGCATCGGAGCCGGCGATGTGGAAGGGCGCCTTGTGCACGTCGAACGGCGAGATCGGCTGGCCGAGGCCCGCCCAGATGCCGTTGTAGTTGACGCCGGCGGCCATGACGTAGACCAGCACGTCATTCTCGCCCAGCTCCCAGGTGGGCACCACTTCCAGCTGGAACGACTCTTCCGGCGGCCCATGGCGCTCGCGGCGGATGGCCCAGGCGTACATCTTGGCGGGGACGTGACCGAGGGGGGGAACCTCGCCCAGCTCATAAAGGTCCTTCACCGGTCCCTCGTTCGCGTTGGCGGCTGCCGTCTGGGCCATGGCTTTCGTCCTCTCCTGGCATTTTTACGGACCGTTCGGTCGCGTCTTTGGGGGCTTCTTGCGTTGCAGCGTAGCAGAGAAAAATTCCAAAGCGATACCCCCCACTTTGGACCATTGGGGAACAATTTCCGCACTCTGCGAACCACAAGGCCACGCTCGCGTTGTCATTCACGAGGCGCGCTGCAGGCGCTAGGCTGGGGCGTCGCGGGACGGGCCGGCCGCCGAGGCCGGCCAGGCCGGGGCAGCGACAACGAAAGGGGACGGAACATGGGTATCTTGTGGATGGTCATCGTCGGCGCCATCGCCGGCTTCCTGGCAGGGCAGATCTTCCAGGGCTATGGCTTCGGCCTCATCGGCAACATCGCGGTGGGCATCGTCGGCGCCCTCATCGGCGGCTTCCTGTTCGGCGGCGTGTTCGTGGTGGGTGGCATGATCGGCCAGATCATCTCGGCCACCATCGGCGCCATCATCCTGCTGTTCATCATCTCGCTGGTGAAACGGTAGGGGCAGGGCCGGCGGCCGCGCGCGATCCTTCGAGCGCTGAAGCTGCGAGGCGCGCGCGGCGCCGGTGCATGGATGACAGGCGGGATCGGCACGCGCGCGGAGCTGTGCCGTCGACCTCCACCAATTTCCCATCGACGTCCAGGCCATTGCGACGCACAATCGCGTCCAATCCAGAACGACCAGATGGGGGAACAGGAATGGTGGCGCGCGACAAACCCTGGCTTTTCCGCACCTATGCGGGCCACTCCACCGCCACGGAGTCCAACAAGCTCTACCGTTCCAACCTCGCCAAGGGCCAGACCGGCCTCTCGGTCGCCTTCGACCTGCCCACCCAGACCGGCTATGATTCGGACCACCCGCTGGCGCGCGGCGAGGTGGGCAAGGTGGGCGTGCCGATCTCCCATCTCGGCGACATGCGCACCCTGTTCGACGGCATCCCGCTCGCCGAGATGAACACGTCGATGACCATCAACGCCTGTGCGGCGTGGCTGCTCTCGCTCTATATCGCCACCGCCGACGAGCAGGGCGCCGACCGCACCAAGCTGCAGGGCACCACCCAGAACGACATCATCAAGGAATATCTGTCGCGCGGCACCTATGTGTTCCCGCCGGCGCCGTCCATGCGGCTGACCAAGGACACCATCATCTTCACCACTGAGTATCTGCCCCGGTGGAACCCGATGAACGTGTGCTCCTACCACCTGCAGGAGGCCGGGGCGACGCCGGTGCAGGAGCTGGCCTTCGCGCTCGCCAACGCCATCGCCATCCTCGACACGGTGAAGAGGTCGGGCGAGGCGGAAGGCAAGGTGTTCGGCGAGGTGGTGGGGCGCATCTCCTTCTTCGTGAACGCCGGCATGCGGTTCATCACCGAGATGTGCAAGATGCGCGCGTTCGTGGATCTGTGGGACGAGATCTGCGTCAACCGCTATGGCATCACCGACGCCAAGCAGAAGCTGTTCCGCTACGGCGTGCAGGTGAATTCGCTGGGCCTCACCGAGCAGCAGCCGGAGAACAACGTCTATCGCATCCTGCTGGAGATGCTGGCGGTCACCCTGTCGAAGGGCGCCCGCGCCCGCGCCGTGCAGCTTCCCGCGTGGAACGAGGCGCTGGGCCTGCCCCGCTCGTTCGACCAGCAATGGTCGCTGCGCATGCAGCAGGTGCTGGCCTATGAGACCGACCTGCTCGAATACGGCGACATCTTCGACGGCTCCATCGAGATCGCGAGGAAGGTGGAGCAGCTGAAGGAAGAGGCCCGCGCGGAGCTGGCGCAGATCGACGCCATGGGCGGCGCGGTGGCGGCCATCGAGAATTCCTACATGAAGCAGCAGCTGGTGGAATCCAACACCCGCCGGCTGGAGGCCATCGAGCGCGGCGAGCAGGTGGTGGTGGGCGTCAACCGCTGGACCGAGACCGAGCCTTCGCCGCTCACCACCGGGGAAGGCGCCATCCTCACGGTGCCCGAAGGCGTGGAGGCCGAGCAGATCGCCCGCCTTCAGGCCTGGCGCGAGGCCCGCGACAGTAAGGCGGTGGCGGCGGCCCTCGCAGCGCTGAAGAGCGCGGCGCAGGAGGGGCGCAACATCATGGAGCCCTCCATCGTGTGCGCCAAGGCCGGCATCACCACCGGCGAATGGGGCTCCTGCCTGCGCGAGGTGTTCGGCGAATATCGCGCGCCCACCGGTGTCGGCCGTGCCGCCCGGGTGGACACGCAGGGGCTGGACGAGGTGCGCAAGGGCGTTGACGCGGTCTCCGAGAAGATCGGCCGGCGCATCAAGTTCCTGGTGGGCAAGCCGGGCCTCGACGGCCATTCCAACGGCGCCGAGCAGATCGCCGTGCGCGCCCGCGACTGCGGCATGGAAGTGGTTTACGAGGGCATCCGCCTGACCCCCGCCGAGATCGTGAACGCCGCGCTGGAAGAAAGCGTGCACGTCATCGGCCTCTCCATCCTCTCCGGCTCCCACGTGCCGCTGGTGCGCGACGTGATGGACCGCCTGCGGGCCGAGGGGCTGTCCGACATCCCCGTGGTGGTGGGCGGCATCATCCCGCCGGAGGACGAGGTGCAGCTCAAGGGCTTCGGCGTGACCGCCGTCTACACCCCGAAGAACTTCGAGCTGAACCGCATCATGGCCGACATCGTCGCCATCGTGGACCGGCAGGCCCAGAAGGCGGCCTGAGCCGGGCGCGCCGGGGAAAGGTTTCGCCGATCGGCCTGCGATGTAGGCTGATCGGCGCCTTTGACAGGTCGGTGCTCGATTTGCCGGGAGAGGGCGCATGGCCCTTGAAGATGCAGGTGGACGGGGGCGGTCGCTGATGGCGTCCGCTCTAGTCGTTGCCCTCGCGGCCGTGAGCGTGCCGGTTGCGCGGGCCGAGGGTGCGCCGGTGGACGTGGCTACGTCGGAAGCGGCCCCCAATCCGCCTGCCCCCGCCGTTTCGGCACCGGCCTCCACCGCACCGGCCCCGACACCCGGCCCCGCCGCCGATCCCTATGCCGGCCTGCCGAAGGTGGTGGCGCGGGCGGTGCAGGAACTGGAAGCGGAGTGCCGCGCCGCCGAGGGCAGGCCGAACTGGAAGCCCGGCACCCTCGCCGAGGTGGTCAACGTCTCCCCCGACGGGCGGCCGGACTATCTGATCGATACCCACGCCATCGCCTGCGACGGTGGCTTCACCCCCTGGATCGGCTCGGACGGCTTCCGGCACATCCTGTTCGTCTCCACCGGTCCCGGCCGCTGGGTCCGGGCCTTCGACCGCGGTGCGCGCGGTTTCGAGATCGAGAACAAGGGCCGCAAGGTGCCGCAGGTCATCGTCTTCTCCCATTCGGCCTACTGCACGCGGCCCAATCCCGAGCGCTACATGCGCTGCACCCAGGTCTATGAATGGCGCCGGGGCAAGCTCCGGAAAATCTCCGAGGACTGGTTTACCGACTGAAGTCCGCCCGAGATGGGCCCGTCGGAAAGGCGTGCGGCGGCGCTCCACTTTGCTTGCGTTGGTGCAATGGCGTGCGCCTGCCACTTCCACCATATTTGGAGCAACGCAGGCGGTGGCCCCGAAAGGCGCCTCCGCCCCGCAAGGAGCTTCACCATGACCGCCGCCCTCTCCCTCCCCCTTGAAACCGCGCCTCACGACCTCGCCCTCGGCGCCGTGGCCCTGACGAGCCGCGATCCCGAGCGGCTGATCCCCTTCTATCGCGACGGCGTGGGCCTTGAGGTGCTCTCCACCGGCGAGACCACGGTGCTCGGCGCCGGCGGCCGCCCGCTGGTGGAGATCGCCCGCCGGCCGGACGCAGCCCGCGCCGGCGTCCGGGCGCCGGGGCTGTTCCACATGGCCATCCGCGTGCCCGACCGCTCCAGCCTCGCCGCGCGGCTCATGGCGCTCCACCACATGGGTTTGCGCATGGGCGCCTCCGACCATCTGGTGAGCGAGGCGCTCTATGTGGACGACCCGGACGGCAACGGCATCGAGATCTATCGCGACCGCCCCGCCGACGAATGGCCGCGCAGCCCGGACGGCACCATCGCCATGGCGACGCTGCCCCTCGACCTGAATGCCCTGTCCCGCGAGGCTCCGCCGGCCGCGCAACCCGCGCCCGCCGGCACCGACATGGGGCATGTGCATCTCAAGGTGTCCGACCTCGAGGCGGCGCGGCGCTTCTGGGTGGATACGGTGGGCCTCACCATCATGGCGCGCTATCCCGGCGCCCTGTTCGTGAGCGCGGACGGCTACCACCACCATCTCGGCCTCAACACCTGGCAGTCCTCGGGCGCACCCGCGCCGGCGACCGGCACGGCGGGGCTCGACCATTTCACCGTTCGGCTGCCGCAGGTTTCCATCGATGCCCTCGGCCAGCGCCTCGCGGCGGCGGGTGTCGCCTTCACGGCGCTTGAGGGCGGCGGCCTCACCGCGCGCGATCCCTCCGGCAACACGGCGGTGTTCCGCCCGGCCTGAGGCGCGGGCTGCGCGGGCGCGACCCATCACGCCCGCTGATGGGTGCGTGCGCCAAAATCGATTTCCCCCGCGCCTCGGATGACGCTACAGCGGTCGCCTGCCGGGCCCGCTCCCACCGGAGCTGGCCCCAAGCCCGCGCCGAAGGCGTGGATCCCATCAAGCGGGAGGAAAGATGTCGCTGAGGCCTCCGCGCGCGTCGGGATTCGCCCTGTATGACGCGCCCTACCTGCTGCTCACCGTCACGGCGCTGCTGTGGGCCATCAATATCGTGATCGGGCGCGTCGTCGCCGGCCATGTGCCGCCGGTGACGCTGGCCTTCGTGCGCTGGACCGGGGCGACGCTCATCCTGTTGCCGTTCGCCCTCGGGCAGGTGCGGCGCGACCTGCCGCTCATCCGCCGCCATTTCTGGCTGCTGGTGCTGCTCGCGGCCACCGGCATCGCCTGTTACAACGCCATGAGTTATTATGGCTTGCAATATACCCAGGCCCTCAATGGCCTGCTGGTGCAGTCCACCGCGCCGCTGCTGGTGGCCCTGTGGACCTTCTTCATCTTCCGCGAGCGGCTGAGCCTCGGCCAGATGGCCGGTATCGTCACCTCGCTCGTCGGCGTGCTGGTGATCATCAGCCACGGCAGCCTCGATACCTTCCTGCATCTGAAGCCCAACATCGGCGACGTGTGGATCATCTGCGCGCTGGTCATCTATGCCTTCTACGCCGCCATCCTGCGCAAGCGGCCGGGGCTGGGGCCGCTCTCCTTCCTTGTCTCGATCATGGCGCTGGGCTCGGTGCTGCTGGCACCGTTCGCGCTGTGGGAAGCGGCGCAGGGGCGCATCCTGCATTTCGACCACATGACGCTGGGGGTGTTGGCCTATGTGATGATTGGGCCGTCCATCGTCGCCTACCTGTTCTTCAACCGGGGGGTGGAACTGGTGGGGGCCAACGCCGCCGCGCCGTTCCTGCACCTGATGCCGGTGTTCGGCACCGCGCTCGCCATCATCTTCCTGGGTGAGACCATCGCCTGGTACCATATGGCGGGCTATGCGCTGGTCATCACCGGCATTGCCCTGGCGACGCTGGCCGCCCGCGCCAAGCGCCGGCCCCCGGCCTGAAGGGCCGTGCCGTCACGCCTGCGTGAAACCGTTAAATTTGATATTTAGGGGTTACGCCTCCTCTGCTAGGAGCGGTCCTGCCGGGTGAGCCGGCAGGAGGTGATGACCATGAGCAAGGGGATTTCCACCAGGGGTATTGGCGCGCGCCTGCCGGGCGCGCTGCTGGCGCTGATCTTGGCGGGGCTGGCCGCGCCGGCAGCAGCGCAGGTGCGCGGGTCCGGCTGGGAACTGCCGCTGGCGCTCGCCAACGAGGCCGCGCTGGAGGCGGTGCGCGCCTGCTCCGAGAAGGGCTGGCCGGTTTCCGTGGCGGTGGTGGACGTGTCCGGCGAGACCCGGGTGCTGGTGAAGGGCGACCATTCCACCACCCACACCCGCACCTCCAGCTTCCGCAAGGCCTATACGGTCGCGACCCTTGGGCCGGTGTTCGGCTTCGATACCCTCTCGGCCTTCGTGGAGAAGACCCGCGGCGGGCCCAGCACCCAGGCCCTCGCCTCCCTGCCGGATATCCTGCTGCTGGCCGGCGGCGTCGGCGTGAAGGCGAAGGGGGAGATCGTGGCCGCCATCGGCGTCGGCGGAGCACCGGGCGGGGAGAAGGACGAGGCCTGTGCCGCCGCCGGCCTGGCCAAGATCGCCGACCGCCTGCCGCATTGAGGCAAGAGTGGGCCGGCGAGCGGGCGGGCCCGGCTTTCGACCGGCGCTGAACGCATAACGCACAAAAGCAGACGGCCGCCCGAGGGGCGGCCGTTGCAGATCGTCAGAGCACCAACGCCTCAGAACACCAGCGCCTTGGCCGCCTTCACCTGCGGCAGCGCCTGCACCTTGCCGAGCACGTCGGCCGGCACGGTGCCATCCACCGCCACCAGAGCGATGGCGTCGCCGCCCAGATGGTCGCGGCCGAGGGCGAAGGTTGCGATGTTCAGGCCCGCATCACCCAGCAGGCCGGCGAAGCGGCCGATGAAGCCGGGCTTGTCCTCGTTGGTGACGTAGATCATGGAGGGCGCGAACTCGGCATCCACATTGATGCCCTTGATGTTCACGATGCGCGGGCGGCCATCCGCGAACACGGTGCCGGATATCGCGCGCTCATACGTGTCGGTCACCACCGTGATGCTGATGAGGCTGTCATAGTCGCCGGTGGCGGCGCGGGTGGTCTCCTCGATGACGATGCCGCGTTCCTTGGCGACGGTGGGGGCGGACACGACATTGACCTCTGAGAGCATCGGGCGCAGCAGCCCTGCCACCGCGGCCGAGGTCAGCGCCTTCACCTTCTGGTCCGCCACCGCGCCTTCGTAGACGATGTGCACGGTCTTGATGTCGGTGTCGGTGAGCTGGCCGGCGAACGAGCCGAGCTTCTCGGCGAGCGCGATGAAAGGCTTCAGCTTCGGCGCTTCCTCGGCGGTGATGGAGGTGAAGTTCACCGCGTTGGTGATGGCGCCGGTGAGGAGATAGTCGCTCATCTGCTCGGCGACCTGGAGGGCGACATTCTCCTGCGCCTCGTTGGTGGCGGCGCCGAGGTGCGGCGTGCACACCACGTTGGGATGACCGAACAGCGGGTTCTGCTCCGCCGGCTCCACCGCGAACACGTCGAAGGCGGCGCCCGCCACGTGCTTGCTGTCGAGGGCGGCGCGCAGGGCGGCTTCGTCCACCAGGCCGCCGCGGGCGCAGTTGATGATGCGCACGCCCTTCTTCGTCCTGGCGATATTCTCGGCCGAGAGGATGTTCTTGGTCTTCTCGGTCAAGGGCGTGTGCAGGGTGATGAAGTCGGCGCGGGCGAGCAGGTCGTCCAGCTCCACCTTCTCCACGCCGAGATCCAGCGCCCGCTCCACCGAGAGGAAGGGATCGAAGGCGATCACCTTCATCTTCAGGCCCACGCCGCGCTCGGCCACGATGGAGCCGATGTTGCCGCAGCCGATGATGCCCAGCGTCTTGGCGGTGACCTCGACGCCCATAAAGCGGTTCTTCTCCCACTTGCCGGCCTGGGTGGAGGCATCCGCCGCCGGGATCTCGCGGGCCAGCGCGAACATCATGGCGATGGCATGCTCGGCGGTGGTGATGGAATTGCCGAACGGCGTGTTCATCACGATCACGCCCTTGGCGGTGGCCGCCGGCAGGTCGATATTGTCGACGCCGATGCCGGCGCGGCCGATGACCTTCAGGCGGTCGGCCTTCTGAAGGATCTTCGGGGTGACCTTGGTGGCCGAGCGGATGGCGAGGCCGTCATAATTGCCGATGATCTCGGCCAGCTTGTCCTTGTCCTTGCCGAGGTCGGGCTGGAAATCCACCTCGATGCCGCGATCCTTGAAGATCTGCACGGCGGCGGGGGAGAGCTTGTCGGAAATGAGAACACGGGGTGCCATGGTGGGCTCCGGAAATTGCGCGGATAAGCCGTGCCGCTCTGGCTGCCGTCATGGCCGGGCTTGACCCGGCCATCCACGCGGGGAGGCCGGGAACAGCTTTCGGCCGCGTGCACGGGCGGCTCGGCGTGGATGCCCGGAACAAGCCCGGGCATGACGATCGCTATGGGGGGCCGGTGACCCAGGCTGGGGGCGCGCTGCCCCGCGGCTCCTGCCGGTGAAAGCCCTCTCCCGCTTGCGGGGGAGGGTTGGGAGGGGGCAGGCGGGCGTGCTGCGGAAGGCGCTTCAGGATAGGCGAGGGCGGAAGGCCCCCACCCCAACCCTTCCCCGCGCGAAGCCGGATGCTTTAGGCTTCGGCCGCCGGGAACCAAACTCGGCAACAGCCGAGTTTGAGCAGGAGAGGGGGCAGCGCGGTTCAGTCACCCCGCCCAGACCTCACGCAGCCAGACCTCACGCAGCCTTGGGCAGCGCGGCCTTGGCTTCGGTGAAGGCCCAGTCGAGCCAGTGGGTCAGGGCTTCCACGTCGGCCCGTTCCACGGTGGCGCCGCACCAGATGCGCAGGCCGGGAGGGGCGTCGCGATAGGCGCCGATGTCGTAGGCGATGCCGCCCTTCTCAAGGCCGGAGGCGATGGCCTTGGCGAAGGCCGCCTGCGCGTCGGCGGGCAGCGAGGTCACGTCCGCATCCACCACCTTCAGGCACACCGAGGTGTTGGAGCGCGTCACCGGATCGGTGGCCAGGAAGTCCACCCACGCCGTGTTGTGCACCCACTGGGCGATGGCCTCGAAGTTGCGGTTAGAGCGCTCCTGCAGGGCGCTAAGCCCGCCCACGTTCTTCGCCCACTTCAGCGCGTCGATATAGTCTTCCACGCACAGCATGGAGGGCGTGTTGATGGTTTCGCCCTCGAAGATGCCGGAGATCAGCTTGCCGCCCTTGGTCATGCGGAAGATCTTGGGCAGCGGCCACGCCGGCTTGTAGGTCTCGAGCCGCTCCACCGCGCGGGGGGAGAGGATGAGGATGCCGTGCGCGCCCTCGCCGCCGAGCACCTTCTGCCAGGAGAAGGTGACCACGTCGAGCTTGGCGAAATCCAGCTTCTGCGCGAACGCTGCCGAGGTGGCGTCGCAGATGGTGAGGCCGGTGCGGTCGGCCGGGATCCACTCCGCGTCCGGCACCATGACGCCGGAGGTGGTGCCGTTCCAGGTGAAGACCACGTCGTGGGAGAAATCCACCTGCGTGAGGTCCGGCAGCGCGCCATAGGGGGCGGTCAGCGCGCGGGCATCGGTCAGCTTGAGCTGCTTGACCACGTCCGTCACCCAGCCTTCGCCGAAGCTTTCCCAGGCCAGCATGTCCACCGGGCGGGCGCCCAGCATGGACCACAGCACCATCTCCACGGCGCCGGTATCGGAAGCGGGAACGATGCCGATCTTGTAGTCGGCGGGCACTTCCAACACGTCGCGGGTGAGGTCGATGGCCTCTTTCAGCTTGGCCTTGCCCACCTTGGCGCGGTGCGAGCGGCCTAGCGGCGCGTCCGAGAGCGCTTCCAGCGTCCAGCCGGGACGCTTGGCACAGGGGCCGGACGAAAAGTTAGGGTTCTCCGGACGAGTGGTCGGAGCAGGATTCATCGTCATGTGGTCCATCCTTACAGATGGGCGCCTCCCGTTGGGGGGAGGTGTCCCGCGGATGGGGTTACGCCCGAGGGGGCGGGGGCGTCAAGGGCGGGATGGCGGCTGATGCCGAATGGTTGGTCGCAAAGCCTAAGCGGAAGGCAGTTGGCTCTGGATGCCGGCCGCCTTCACCCGCACCCCGACGAAGGCCGCGATGAACACCGCCGTCATCAGCAGCACGATGGTGGGCGCCGGCGCGGAATCGAGGAAGAAGGACAGGTAGACGCCGCAGAGCGCGCACCCCACCGCGACCAGCACCGCCACCACCAGCATGACGCCGAAGCGGCGCGTTACCAGAAACGCGATGGCCCCCGGCGCGATCAGGAGGGACACGGCGAGGATGATGCCCACGGCCTTCAGTGCCGCGACGATGGTCAGCGACAGCATCACCAAGAGCCCGTAATGCAGCAGCCCGACGCGCAGGCCGACCGCCTTCGCCTGCGCGGGATCGAACGCGTTCAGCAGCAGGTCGCGCCATTTGGCCAGCAGCGCCACCGTCACCAGGCCGCAGATGAGCGCGCTCTCAGTGATGTCGCCCCAGGTCACGCCCAGCATGTCGCCGAACAATATGTGGTCGAGATGCACGTCCGACTGGATCTTGGTGTAGAGCACCAGCCCCAGCCCGAACATGCCGGAGAAGACCACGCCCATCACCGTGTCTTCCTTGATGCGGCTGTTGGCCTTCAGGTACCCGGTGCCGAGCGCGCACACCATGCCGGCCACGAAGGCGCCTAAGGCGAGCGGCAGGCCGGCCATATAAGCCAGCACCACGCCGGGCAGCACCGCGTGGGAGACGGCATCGCCCATCAGCGACCAGCCCTTCAGCACCAGGAAGCAGGACAGCAGCGCCATGGGCACCGCCACCAGCGCCGAGATCACCAGTGCGCTCTGCATGAAATCGAACTGGAACGGGGCGAGCAGGGTGTCCATCACAGCCCGCCCTCCCTCAAGGCCAGCGCCGCCTGCCGCCGCGCCGCCAAAAGCCCGTGCTTGGGGGCGAACACGAAGGCGGTGAGGAAGATGAGGGTCTGGAGCACGACGATGATGCCGCCTGTCGCCCCATCCACGAAATAGGAGAGATAGGCGCCGACAAAGCTCGTGCCCGCGCCGATGGCGACCGACAGGGCGATGAGGCGGGGGAAGCGATCGGTGAGCAGATAGGCGGTGGCCCCCGGCGTCACCACCATGGCGATGACGAGGAAGGCCCCCACCGTCTGCAGCGCCGCCACCGTGCAGGCCGACAGCAGCGTGAAGAACATGATCTTCAGGAAGGTGGGGTTGAGGCCGATTGAGCGGGCGTGGCTCTCGTCGAAGAAGGTCACCATCAGGTCCTTCCAGAACACCAGCAGCAGCGCCAGCGAGACGAAGCCGATGAGCGCCAGCTGCAGCGTGTCGGACGGCGAGATGGCGAGGATGTTGCCGAGCACGATGGTCTGCACGTTTACTGAAGTCGGCGACAGGGAGACCATGAACAGGCCGAGGCCGAAGAAGGAGGTGAAGATGAGGCCGATGACGGCATCTTCCTTCAGCTTGGTGCGTTCTTGCAAAAACAACATGGCGCCGGCCGCCAGCGCGCCGGAGAAGAAGGCGCCCAGCGAGAACGGCAGGCCCAGCATGTAGGCCCCCGCCACCCCCGGCACGATGGCATGGGACAGGGCATCGCCGATGAGCGACCAGCCCTTCAGCATGAGGAAGGCGGACAGGAACGCGCACACCGCCCCCACCAGCGCGCTCACCCACATGGCGTTGACCATGTAGGAATAGCCGAAGGGCTCGATGAGGAGGGCGAGGATCGGAGACAGGGAGGCGGCCATGGCTCAGGCCTCTCCCGATGTGAGCCGTCCGGCTGCGCGCCATTCAGCGCCGGCCTTGCCCAACCCGCACGCCGTCATGGCCGGGCTTGACCCGGCCATCCACGCCGAGCCGCTGGCGCGGTGATCGCAGATCCCGTCCCGGCCGGTCCGCGTGGATGCCCGGCACAAGGCCGGGCATGACGGAGCGTGCGGGCCATAATGTGCGCAGCGCATCACCCGATCCCCTCCGAGGAGCCGGCGGTGCCGCTGGCGGCGGGGCGGTCCTTGTAGAGCACGAGGGGGCGCTCGTCGTCAGTCAGCACGCCCAGCGTGCCGGCGGCGGTGGAGTGGCTCTCGTCCAGCACGAAATGGCGCAGCACGCCGCCGAAGGCCTTCTCGAGGTTCACCTGCGTGAAGATCTCGGAGGTCAGCCCATAGGCCAGCACCGTGCCCTTGATGAGCACCGTGCGGTCGCAGAATTCCGGCACCGAGCCGAGATTGTGGGTGGAGACAAGCATCACCCGGCCCTCGTCGCGCAGCGCCTTCAACAGGGCGATGATGGCGTCCTCGGTCTTCACGTCCACGCCGGTGAAGGGCTCGTCGAGCAGGATCACGCGGGCGTCCTGCGCCAGCGCGCGGGCGAGGAACACGCGCTTCCTCTGCCCGCCGGAGAGCTCGCCGATCTGGCGCTTGCGGAATTCCAGCATGTTGACGCGGCCGAGCGCCGCCGTCACCGCTTCGTGGTCGGCGCGGCGGGGCATGCGCAGGAAATTCATGTGGCCGTAGCGGCCCATCATCACCACGTCTTCCACCAGCACGGGGAAGGTCCAGTCCACTTCCTCGGCCTGGGGCACATAGGCCACCACGTTGCGCTTCAAGGCGTCGCGCACGCTCATGCCGAGGATGGTGACGGAGCCCTTCGCCGCCGAGAGGAAGCCCATGATTGTCTTGAACAAGGTGGACTTGCCCGAGCCGTTCACCCCCACCAGCGCGGTGATGGTGCCGGTGGGGATCTCGAAGCTGGCGTCGCGCAGGGCAGTGTGGCCGTTGCGATAGGTGACGGTGACGTGGGCGACGCAAAGGCCGGCGCCGGCGGCATCCGCCTGGGTGAGGGGAGGAAGCGGGGCATTCATCGGGCGGTGCCTCCGGTGAGGCCGTCGGCGATGGTGGTGGAGGTCACCCGCAGCAGGTCGAGATAGGTGGGCACCGGGCCCGCGGCGTCGCTCAGCGAATCCACATAGAGCACGCCGCCGTAGCGGGCGCCGGTCTCCCGCGCCACCTGCTTGGCGGGCTCGGCGGAAATGGTGCTCTCGGAGAAGATGGCGGGGATCTTGTCCGCTCGCATTCGGTCCACCACCCGGCGCACCTGCTGGGGCGTGCCCTGCTGGTCGGCGTTGATGGGCCACAGATAGAGCGGCTTCAGGCCGAAATCCCGCGCCAGGTAGCTGAAGGCGCCCTCGCTGGTGACCAGCCAGCGCTGGTCCGCCGGCACCTTGTCCAGCTCGGCGCGGATGGGGGCGATGGTGGCGGTGATCTTGGCCTTGTAGGCCTCGGCATTGGCCTTGTAGGTGGCGGCGTTGGCCGGATCGTATTTCACCAGCGCGTCGCGGATGTTGTCCACGTAGACGAGGGCGGCGGTGGGCGACATCCAGGCGTGGGGATTGGGCTTGCCGCTGTAGGGGCCCTCCGTGATGCCCATGGGCTCGACGCCGTCGGACACCACCACGCTCGGCACGCCCTTCAGGCGGCTGAAGAACTTCTCGAACCACAGTTCGAGGTTCAGGCCGTTCCACAGGATGAGGTTGGCGCCCTGAGCCTTGATGAGGTCGCCGGGGGTGGGCTGGTAATTGTGGATCTCGGCGCCGGGCTTGGTGATGCTGTCCACCTGCGCGGCATCGCCGGCCACGTTCTTCGCCATGTCGGCGATGATGGTGAAGGTGGTGACCACCTTCAGCTTGTCGGCTGCCCGGGCCGGGGCGGTGGACGAGGTTGCCACCAGCGCCGCGAGAAGCACGGCGCCGGCCGTCGAAAAGACGCGGCCAGCCCAGGAACGCACCAAAGAAGGGGCCGCAGAACCGGCCGTCAAACAGCTACGGCAGCGCATGAAGCCGCGCTCCAATCCAATTATCGCATCAATTTGCGATCCATTTGCAAAAATAGGCCCACCAAACTGCAATTGCAACTTATTCGCATTTAAGTCGGCCTAACCCTTTTCGTTCTGCTCCGCTGCGGCGCTCTCCGCAAGGGCGGGGACCGGGCCGGGAGCGGATTCCGGCGCCAAAAGCGGCGGCTGCGTTGCCGCAGGCCCGGCGATGCCCGCCGGAACCATGGTGGGCGTGGGCGCAGGAGTTGCTCCGGCCGCAGCAATGGACTGAGTGGGGGGCGTGACCGGGCTCACCTCCACCTCGGCGACGGGCGCATCGGGGGAGGGGGATGCAGCCTCGGTCCCGCTGGCGACCCCGGCAGCCTGCACGGCGGCGGCAAGGTCGGCGTCGCTGCGGTCCAGCACATGGGCCAGCATGCCGCGCGCCACCTCGCGCTCGCCCATGATGATGAAATTGGCGCCGCCCTGGCGCAGGTGCTCCACCTCCGCGTCCGAGTGGGCGCGGGCGATGATCTCGATGCCGGGGTTCATCTGGCGGGCCTTGCGCAGCACGCCGCTGGCCTCGAAGCCGTCGGGAATGGCGAGGATGAGCCGGCTCGCCCCCGCCACGTTGGCGGCGGTGATGGCGGCGGGGGAGGCGGCGTTGGCGTCGATCACCTCGATGTCGCCGCGCCGCAGCTCCTCCACCCGGTCTTCCTGGTCCTCGATGACGAGGAAGGGCAGGCCGGCGGCCTTCAGCCCGTCCGCCACCAGGTGGCCCACCCGGCCGTAGCCCACCAGCACCGTATGGGCCTGCTGGGCGGTGACCGGCAGGGTCGGGGCGGGCGGCGCCTTCTCCGCCCCCTTCTCCGCGCCCTTGGCTGTCGCGGCCTTGTCCGCCGCGGCCTGGGCCGGAGCCGCGGCCGCCGCTGCAGCCGCCTTGGCGGCGGACACCGCCACGGCCTTCGCCCGGTAGCGATCCAGCGCCAGGAAGAAGAAGGGGTTGGCGAGAATGGAGATGATCGCTGCCGCGAGGATGAGGTCGCGGCCTTCCTCGGGCAGCAGGTGGAGGTCGACGCCCAGCGCCACCAGGATGAAGGAGAATTCGCCGATCTGCGCCAGCGAGGCGGAGATGGTGAGCGCCGTGATGTTGCCGTAGCCGAACGCCCGCACCAGCAGGAAGGCGGCCAGCGACTTGCCGAACAGCACGATCAGCACGGTGATGATGAGCGGGATCGGGCTCTTGATGACGATGGAGGGGTCCACCAGCATGCCCACCGAGACGAAGAACAGCACGGCGAAGGCGTCGCGCAGGGGCAGCGTCTCTTCCGCCGCGCGGTGGGACAGGGGCGATTCGCTCAGCACCATGCCGGCGAAGAAGGCGCCGAGCGCGAACGACACCCCGAACAGCTTGGCCGAGCCGAAGGCGACGCCCAGCGCGATGGCCAGCACGGCGAGGCGGAACAGCTCCCGCGAGCCGATATGGGCCACCCAGTGCATGATGCCGGGAATGACCCGCCGGCCCACCACCAGCATCAGCACCACGAAGCCGGCCACCTTGGCCAGCGTGATGCCCAGCGTCATCCACACGTCGTCCCCGCCCAGCCATTCGACGGTGGGGGTGGCCACCACGCGCCCGCCGAGGGCACCGGAAAGGGCGGGCAGCAGCACCAGCGCCAGCACCATGGCGAGGTCTTCCACGATGAGCCAGCCGACCGCGATGCGGCCCTGCTCGCTTTCCACCATGCGCCGTTCCTGGAGTGCTCGAAGCAGCACCACGGTGCTCGCCACCGAAAGGGCGAGGCCGAACACGATGCCGGCGCCCAGCCCCCAGCCGAGGGCATAGGCGAGGCCCATGCCCATCAGGGTTGCGACGCCGATCTGCAGCACCGCGCCGGGAATGGCGATGGCCTTCACCGACAACAGGTCGCTCAGCGAAAAATGCAGGCCGACGCCGAACATGAGCAGGATGACGCCGACCTCGGCCAGCTCCAGCGCCATGCTCTGGTCGGCGACGAAGCCGGGGGTGAACGGCCCCACCATGACGCCGGCCAGCAGGTAGCCCACCAGCGGCGACAGCTTGAAGCGCTGGGCGATGGCGCCGAAGACGAAGGCGAGGACGAAGGCCCCGACGAGTGTCGCAATGAGCGGCGTTTCGTGGGGCAAGGGTCGTCCTCCGTCGGGCAAAGGGGGCGTCTCGCGCCGGATGCGCGCGGGAGCCCGGATTTGGGATGAGGGCAGTCCAGGCGAATGCCCCTGCCAGCCGGTGCAGTATTCCGCAGGAACGCGGCACTGTCATGGCACAGATGCCGAAGGGGCAGGTCTTTCCGTTTTCGGGGGGAGGGCGAGACGGTCCCGGCCGACAGCAACGGAGGATGAGAGCAGTGGAAGGAGAGCAGCTGTAACCCCCGCTCCCGCTTGCGGGGGAGGGCGACGGTGGTTCAGGGCGCCATGGGCCACTGCTGACCCGTCCTCGCCGCTTTGTCTCGGAGGGCACCGTCCCGGTGCGGCTTCCGGACTTAAGACATCAAGTCTGCCCGTGCCTCACACGGCGGCGAGGATGCGCTCGTGCAGGCGGGCGGCCTCGGCGCCGGTGCGCGCGCCGCGGGGCAAGGTGCCGTCGGGGTCCACCGGAACGTCGAGGGCGATCTCGCCCTGCCGCAGCACCACCACGCGGTCGGCCAGCGACACCGCCTCGGCCACGTCGTGGGTGATGAGCACCACGGTGAATCCGTATTCCGTCCAGATGCGCTCGGTGAGGCGGTGCATCTCCACCCGGGTCAGGGCGTCGAGCGCGCCGAACGGCTCGTCCAGCAGCAGCACGCCGGGGCGCGACACCAGGGCGCGGGCCAGCGCCACCCGCTGCTTCTGCCCGCCGGAGAGCACATAGGGCCATTCCCGGCCGCGATCGGCGAGGCCCACGTCCCTGAGGGCCGCATGGGCCTTCTCGCGCCAGCCGGGGCCGCGGGCGATGCCCACATTGCCGATCACCCGCTGCCAAGGCGCGAGGCGGGCATCCTGGAACAGCAGGCGCACCTGCGGCATCAGGCCTGTTACAGTGGCCTCGCCGATGCGCACCTCGCCGGAGGTGGCGGTGTCGAGCCCGCAGATGAGGCGCATCAGCGTGGTCTTGCCCCCGCCCGAGCGGCCCACCACGGCGAGGAACTGGCCGGCGGGCACGTCGAGGTCGAGCCGGCGCAGCACGGTGCGGGCGCCGAAGCTCTTCACCACACTGTTGAGGCGGATGCGCTCGCCGTGCCGGCGCTCGGCGGTGGCGATTTCCGGAAAGCGTGGGCTGCGGAAGGTTTCGCGAATCTCCAAAACGCGGCCGTTGGGTTCGCGGCTGTCCGGTTCGCGGCTGTGCCGGTCTCGGAGGGCGGCGGCGATCTCGGCGTCGCTGGCGGCGAAGATTTCCATCACGCCACTCCCTTGCCGCCGGGCTGGTAGGCCGGGTTCCAGGCCAGCGCGCGCTGCTCGATGCCCCGCGTCAGGCTGTCGGCGAGCTTGCCGAGGAGGGCATAGGCCAGCACGCCCAGCACCACCACGTCGGTCTGGAGGAATTCGCGGGCGTTCATGGTCATGTAGCCGATGCCCTCGGTAGAGGAGATGGTCTCGGCCACGATCAGCGTCAGCCACATGATGCCCAGCGCGTAACGCAGGCCCACCAGCACCGAGGGCAGCGCCCCCGGCAGCACGATGCGGGTGAACAGGGCGGCGGGCGAAAGCCCGTAGACCCGCGCCATCTCGATGAGGCCGGCGTCCACGTTGCGGATGCCATGGTAGGTGTTGAGATAGATGGGAAAGGCCACCCCCACCGCCACCAGGAAGATCTTGGCCTCCTCGCCGATGCCGAACCACAGGATGACGAGGGGGATGATGGCGAGGTGCGGCACGTTGCGCAGCATCTGCAGGGTGGAATCCAGCGCGGTTTCCGCCGGCTTCCACACCCCGTTGAGCACCCCGAGCGCGAAGCCGATGCCGCCGCCGATGGCAAGGCCGGTGAGCGCCCGGCCGGTGGAGACGCAGATGTTGGACAGGAGCGTGCCGTCCTTCAGGGTGCGCCAGAAGGCGAGCGCAACGTCCCCCGGTGCCGGCAGCACCCGGGAGGAGAGGAAGCCCAGGCTCGACGCCGCCTGCCACACGGCGAGGATGGCCAGCGGCAGCGCCCAGGGGGCGAGCGACTTCGCCAGCGATCTGCCCAGTGCCTGCCCGGGGCCTGCCAGCCGCGACCGGACGGCAGTGCCGGCGGCATCGCGACGCTCCGCCTGTGCCCCGGCGACGGCCGGGACGCTACTGGCCGGCAGGGTGCCGGCAGCCGCGCCGTGGGTGAAGGCGATGGCTTCGGTGGGGCCGGACAGGCTCATGGCGGATCTCCTCGGGACTTCAGCGCTCAGGATTTGGGCGCGCGCAGGGCGTCGGCGATGCGGATGGGCTTGGGGATGAGGCCCAGGGCGAAGAAGGCGTCCGCCACTTTCTGCTGCTCCGCCGCCACCTGGGGCGTCAGCGGCTTCACGTCATACTGCTGGCGGGCCAGCGCCACCTCCAGGATCGGCGCGGGAATGCCGATGAGGGGCGAGAAGGTCTCGGCCGCCGCCTTGGGATTGGCCTTCACCCAGGCGCCGATCTCGGCGACGCCGGCCAGCACCGCATCCACCACCTGCGGCGCCTGATCCACGAAGGCGCGGGTGGAGAAATAGAACTGGTAGTTGGAGACGATGCCGGTGCCGTCCGCCAGCTGCCGGGCCGCGATGGTCTTCTCCGCCGCCGCCTGGAACGGGTCCCAGATCGCCCAGGCGTCCACCGAGCCGCGCTCGAAGGCGGCGCGGGCATCGGCCGGGGTGAGGTAGGCGGTCTTGATGTCGCTGTAGGGCACGCCGGCCTTCTCCAGCGCCTTCACCAGCAGGAAGTGGACGTTGGAGCCCTTGTTGAGGGCCACCGTCTTGCCCTTGAGGTCGGCGATGGTCTTCAGCGGGCTGTCCTTGGGCACCAGGATGGCCTCGCCCTGGGGGGCGGCGGGCTCGTAGCCCACGTAGATGAGGGGCGCGCCGGCGGCCTGGGCGAACACCGGCGGGGCCTCGCCGGTATTGCCGAAGTCGATGGCGCCGGCGTTCAGCGCCTCCAGGAGCTGCGGGCCGGCCGGGAACTCGGCCCACTTCACGCTGTAGCCGAGGGGCTTCAGCTTCTCTTCCAGCAGGCCCTTGTTCTTCAGGAGAATGAGGGTGCCGTACTTCTGGTAACCGATGCGGACCACCTTCTCCTGCGCCAGCGCGGGGGCCGAGACGAGGCCCGTCGCCAGGCTGGTCGCAAGGCCGGCTGCGAGGAGGAGCGAGGTGCGGCGGGTGACGCGGTGGGTCATGAGGTGATCCTTCGGGAGAAATGCGGGGGCGATCGCGGGCCGGCGTCAGTCGGCGAGGCCGCGATAGCCGCCGGCCCAGTAGAGCAGCGGCTGCGCGCTCTCGGTGATGCGCGAGGCCACCACGCGACCGATGACGATGACGTGGGAGTGCCGCTCGATGGCGTCCTCCAGTTCGCAGTCGAAGGCGGCCAGCGCATCCGCCAGCACCGGCGCGCCGGTTTCCAGCCTGGTCCAGTCGGCGCCCTGGTAGCGCGCGGGTCCCTTCAGGCCGCCCTTGCCGGCGAACTGGTCGGCGATGGGCTGGTGGTGCGGGCGCAAGACGTTGATGGCGAAGCTGCGCTCCTTCAGCAGCGGGGCGAAGGACGAGGAGCCGCGGTTGACGGCAATGAGCAGGGTCGGCGGCTCCACCGAAAGGGAGGTGACAGAGGTGGCGGTCAGCCCGGTGCGCTCGTCCCCGGTGCCGACAGTGAGCACGCTGACCGCGCCGGCCAGCTTGCGCATGGCGGCGCGGAAGGCGAGCGAGGCGTCGGGCAGCTCTGGGGCAAGGCTCGGCGATTGGGCGGGCGAGGGGGTGGGGGCGGCGACGGGCGTATGCGCGTTCATGGAAAGGGCCTTCTGGTCGGCGCGGCGGCGCCGGGGGTTCTTGAGCCTCCGGATCAATCCGGAGGGCGTCTGGTGGAAAAAAGGATAGACAGCGGCCAGAGCATTAGTCAATAAACTCGATGAAGTTTATTAAATTAAAAAAGGGCGGGCCGAACCCGGCGCATGGCGGCGGCTGGCGCGCCCTCAACCGGAGCCGATCCATGTCGAATGCCGAAGCCTCGCCCGCCGCCGCCTCCCTGACCCCGGCGACGGAAGCCAACGTGCTGTGGTTCCTGCCCACCCACGGCGACGGGCACTACCTCGGCACCTCCCACGGGGCGCGGGAGGTGAGCCTCGGCTACCTGCGCCAGATCGCGCAGGCGGCGGACCAGCTCGGCTATTACGGCGTGCTCATCCCCACCGGCCGCTCCTGCGAGGATTCGTGGATCGTCGCCTCGGCGCTGGCGGGCCTCACCGAGCGGCTGCGCTTCCTGGTGGCGGTGCGGCCCGGCCTGCTCTCGCCCGGCGTCGCGGCGCGCATGACGGCGACGCTGGACCGGATCTCCAACGGGCGGGCGCTCATCAACGTGGTCACCGGCGGCGACCCCGAGGAGAACAAGGGCGACGGCTTCTTCGCCGACCATGCCGAGCGCTACGAGATCACGCGGGAGTTCCTCGACATCTACACCCGCCTTCTGAAGGGCGAGGAGGTGACCTTCGCCGGCAAGCACCTGCAGGTGGAGGGCGGCAAGCTGCTCTATCCGCCGGTGCAGCAGCCCCATCCGCCGCTGTTCTTCGGCGGCTCCTCCGCCCCGGCCCACGACGTGGCGGCGCGGCAGGTGCAGAAGTATCTCACCTGGGGCGAGCCCCCGGCGCTGGTGGCCGAGAAGATCAGGGACCTGAAGGCCCGCGCCGCCGCGGTGGGCCGCGAGCTGAGCTTCGGCATCCGCCTCCATGTCATCGTGCGCGACACCACTGCCGAGGCCTGGGCGGCGGCGGACAAGCTCATCTCCTACATCGACGACACCACCATCGCCGAGGCGCAGAAGGTGTTCGCGCGCATGGATTCGGAAGGCCAGCGGCGGATGAGCGCCCTGCATGGCGGACGCCGCGACAAGCTGGAGGTGAGCCCCAACCTGTGGGCCGGCGTGGGCCTGGTGCGCGGCGGCGCCGGCACCGCCCTGGTGGGCGATCCCGAAACCGTGGCCGAGCGCATGAAGGAATATATGGCGCTGGGCATCGATACCTTCGTGCTCTCCGGCTATCCCCACCTCGAGGAAGCCTATCGGTTCGGCGAGGGGGTGCTGCCTCTGCTGCCGCTGGCCTCGGGCACGGGCAGGCCCAAGGCGGCGACCAACCATCGCGGCCCGTTCGGCGAGATCATCGGCAACGCCATCGTGCCGCAGGAGCGCCAGCGCTCGGCCTCCTGAGGGCCGGGCGCCGGTTCGGCATCCAGATCGGTCAAGATCGGCGTCGGCGGCTCACTCCGCCGGCGCGAAGCCTTTATTCTCCCGCGCTGGCCCGCCGCGATACACCAGATAGCCAAACAGCAGCATGTCGCCGAGGACCACCAGTGAGGTCACCGCCGCCACCGGGTCGGCGGCGTCGTGGCCCAGGTGGACGCCGGCCACGGCCACCGTGAGCACCGTAGTGGCCAATGCCCAAATCAGGACCTGGACCCGGGCGAGGCCGCTGGTGTCGAGGGCGGGGCGCCGTTCGTAATAGATGCCGAACAGAAACAGGCTCACCCAGCCGAGCAGGTTGAGATGCGCGTGGGCGGGCATCACCGAGGTGTCGTGGGAGGCGGCCATGGCGATGCCCATGAGCATGCCCGCCACAACGAAGATGACGGCGAAGCGGAAGGCGAGGGTGGAGGCTGTGGCGGTTGATGCGGTCATGGGTTTCCCCCTGGCTGTGTGCGGTGCATCCCGCTCTTGCCGGCGGGTCCACCGTGGGCAGGTGGAAGGCGTGATCGCGCGACCCGGCGGGGCTGCCGCCCGCACCGGAACCGGGTGCGAAGCCTTCCACCATCAAGCCTAGCACGGCGACGGCCGCGCTTTTCCGTAGCCGGGTGCGGGTGCCGCAAGGGCGGTTGGCGGTTCCAGACGGTCTTCTTGGTGCGGCCTTGGGGATGGCCGCGCTGGTTCGGTACCCGGGCACGGCGGGTGATCCGGCTTTCACAATTCCGCGATGTCGTTCACCGCAAAAGTGTGGCGCAATGGCCACCCCGCAGCGCAGCAATGGTGGTACATCGCTGCCCATAAGGTTTTGCCGCGGTGCCATCCGCTTGCCCTCGGGCGCAGACGGTGATGCGGCGTTAACCTTAACGCCACCTAAGCCAGATTCAATGCAACGGACACGGGGCGAAACCCGCGCCCCGGTCCGCGCGTTGATGCGTGCAGAGATTCGTTTCGTTCCGAGTGGACAGACCATGGCCCTGAAGCCCGCCCCGGCAGATCATTCCTCGACGCCTGAACGCCTTACCCGCCGCCTGTTTGTGCTCGGCGCGCCCCTGGCGCTGGCCGCCTGCGTGACCAATCCGCCGCCGGCGCCGCTGAACCGGTCGGCGCTGATGTATGGCCCGGTGGAGGGCGAGCCCTTCCCGGTGGACGAGGTCGACCTGTCCGAGGTGGATCCCCGCTTCCTGCGCCAGGAAGTGCCGGCGCCGGCGGGCTTCGCGCCCGGCACCATCCTCGTCGATATCAACGAGCGGTTCCTTTACCTCATCGGCAAGGACGGCAAGGCCATCCGCTACGGCGTGGGCGTGGGCAAGGAGGGCTATTCCTTCAAGGGCTGGGCCACCATCAAGCGCAAGGAAAAGTGGCCGCACTGGACCCCCACCGCCAACATGGTCCGCCTCCAGCCGGCCCGCTACGGACCCTATGCGGCCGGCCTGCCCGGCGGCGAGACCAACCCGCTCGGCCCGCGCGCGCTCTATCTCTATGACGGCGACCGCGACACCCTGTTCCGCATCCACGGCACCATCGAGCCGTGGAGCATCGGCCAGCAGGTGTCCTCCGGCTGCATCCGCCTGCTCAACCAGGACATCATCGACCTCTACGAGCGCGTGCCGCTGGGCACCCGGGTCTATGTGAGGGGCTGAGGGGGCTCGCCCCTTGGGCGCTCGCGTCCCGGCCCGTCCGGCGCGACTTGACCGACGCGATCTGACCGGCGGAGGCCATGGGCTGGTAAAGCTTGATCGCCGGGTGCGCCCTTGAACCCTCTCCCGTCTGAACCCGGCTTTTGCCGAGTTCAGCTCCCAAGTGCCGAAGTCGGAAACATCCGGCTTCGGAGCGGGGAAGGGCGGGTGGGAGGCAAGCAACGTGCGGGCTTGGTGCATCGGCTCGCGCGGAGAGAGCCTCCCCCAACCCAGTCTCCCCGCACCGGGAGAGGGGGCAAGACCTGCCCCCCAAACTTGCCGTTCCGGCCCCCGTCCTCTAAGACGCCCCAACCCTTTTTGAAGATACCGGGACGGGCTCCCAATCCCCATGGCCAAAGAATTCAAGCCGAAGGCGCGGCTCCCCCGCGGCCTCGTCGACCGCACCGGCGCGGAGCTGTCCGCCACCCGCGCCATGCTGGAGAAGATCCGCGCCGTCTATGAACTGTACGGCTTCGAGGCGCTGGAGACCCCGGCCTTCGAATATACCGACGCCCTCGGCAAGTTCCTGCCGGACCTCGACCGCCCCAACGAGGGCGTGTTTTCGCTGAAGGACGACGACGAGCAGTGGCTGTCCCTGCGCTATGACCTGACGGCGCCGCTGGCCCGCTACGTGGCCGAGCATTTCGAGCAGCTGCCCAAGCCCTACCGCTCCTACCGGGCCGGCTACGTGTTCCGCAACGAGAAGCCCGGCCCCGGCCGCTTCCGCCAGTTCATGCAGTTCGACGCCGACACCGTGGGCGCCCCCTCGGTCGCCGCCGATGCCGAGATCTGCATGATGGCCGCCGACACCCTGGAGGCGGTGGGCGTGCCCCGCGGTGCCTATGTGGTGCGCGTGAACAACCGGAAAGTGCTCGACGGGGTGATGGAGGCCATCGGCCTCGGCGGGGATGAAAATTTCGGCCGCCGCCTCACCGTGCTGCGCGCCATCGACAAGTTCGACAAGTTCGGCGTTGAAGGTGTCGAACTTCTGCTCGGCCCCGGCCGCCGCGACGAGAGTGGCGACTTCACCAAGGGGGCGGGGCTGGACCAGCGCCAGAGCGCGGTCGTGCTGGCCATGCTCACCGGCAAGGGCCTGCGCGCCACCGATGTGGGAGTTGAAGTCGAACTCGACGGTGATGTGGAACTCGCGGCGGCTTTGGCGTCCAATTCCGCGTTCCTTGAGGGCATGGCGGAGCTGCGCGACATCGCCGCGCTGGTGGCTGCGGCGGGCTATCAGGACCGGGTGAAGATCGATCCCAGCGTGGTGCGCGGCCTGGAATACTATACCGGCCCCGTCTACGAAGCCGAATTGACGTTTGAAATCAAGGATGAAGAGGGGCGCCCCGTGCGCTTCGGCTCGGTGGCCGGCGGCGGGCGCTATGACGGGCTGGTCGCCCGTTTCCGCGGCGAGAAGGTGCCGGCCACGGGCTTCTCCATCGGCGTCTCCCGCCTGCTGGCGGCCCTGGCCTTTTTGGGAAAAATGGAGGCGGCGCCAGAGGTTGGCCCAGTCGTGGTGCTGGTGATGGACAAGGAGCCGCACCGCCTCGCCGACTATATGAAGATGGTCGCCGACCTGCGCGCCAACGGCATCCGGGCCGAGATGTATCTGGGCGGCGGCGGCATGAAACCGCAGATGAAATATGCCGACCGGCGCGGCGCGCCTGCGGTTATCATTCAGGGATCAAACGAGAAATCGGCGGGCGAGGTGCAGATCAAGGACCTCGTGGAGGGCGCGAAGATCGCCGCCTCCATTGCCGACAATGCGGAATATCGCGCCGCCCGCCCGGCCCAGTTCGCGGTGAAGGAGGAAGACCTCGTCACCGCCATCCGCGACGTACTGGAACGCCGCGCCGCGCCCACGCTCGGGCTCGCGGACTGAGCGTTCCGGACTGTGGCTGAGGGGAAATCCCCTCTGTATCTCAATGTCTTGAAAGACGGGCCGGGGTGCCTCTTCCCCGGCCCGTCCTGTTTTCACAGATAGGCGAGGCGCCGGTCGCGGCGGCGATCCTGCACCGGCTGGTAGGCCATGCGGGCATGCACGGTGCAATAGGGCGTGCCCGGATTGCTCTTGCCGCCACAGAAATGAAAGCTCTCCGTGCCCGGCTCGCCCAAAGGCCAGCGGCAGGTGGACTCGGTGAGGTTCATGATGGTGCAACGCTGCGCCATGGGCACCACGTTGTCGGACGCCTTGGGGGCGGGAGCCGGAGCCGGCGCCTCTTCCGGCATGTCCTCCGGCTCGGCCGCGAGCGCGGTGTTGCCGATGGTCGCGGGGCGGTTGGGACGGGCCTCCGGCCGCTCGGGCCGGTCCGTCTTGCTGCGCGGGCGGGCCGGCGCCGGGGCCGGCGATTTGGCCCGGCCGGACAGGCCCAACCGGTGCACCTTGCCAATCACCGCATTGCGGGTGACTTCACCCAGTTCAGTTGCAATCTGGCTCGCGGAGAGGCCTTCGCTCCAGAGCTTTTTCAAGAGTTCGACGCGCTCGTCAGTCCAGCTCATCGCTCTTCTCCATTTGCCGCATTTGAAAGCCACCGGCACCGGCGTCCGCCGGTGTCGCGTGGGTGGGTCCGGAGCCCATTGCGGACCTCGGACGACGGCCGGCGAAGATGCGTCGGCCGAAAACGAGGGCGCCGGAGTACGCGCGGCGCCTGGAGCCCGTCCGGTCAGGTCGGGACCTGATCGGAAAACCGGCCTCTTTTCATCACGTTGGAGACGGAATGGTCGATCAGGCCTTTCAGCCTGAACCGATCCGGCCCCAAGCCAGCCCGCCCCCGATCGTGCCGGGTGGCGCGTGAAGCCGGACTCCTTCCACGTTCCCGCACGCATCTGCGCGCGGGTCCGGCCCGGCTCTGCAAGGTCCTGGAAAATCGTCCCTGGCGTCCCTCGCGCACGACATCTCGTGGCTGACGAGGAACAACCTACAATATGGCTGGTGCACACAACAGAGTCGGCAATGGCGTCAAGGCCGTTTTCCCCAGCTCCTTAAGGCTTCGTTAACCCCATAGGTTCCATTGCGCTCCCTTGTGCCGGGAAAACATGCGCCGGACACTTGCGCCAGGTCAAAGAACCGGGCGCGGCAGCGCACGAGTTGACCTCTCGCGCATGATCATTAGAATCCGTAGCTGTCGGGCCGCCCCCCGCTTGGGCGGCCTTTTTTGTTTGCCACGTGCCGGTTGTCGCGTTTTGTTCGTCAACCGGTGCCACCTCAAGGGGAATGAACCCTTTTTGGGAGGTTTGAAGTGATCACCGCCGTTCTGCCGACCTATGCGCGCATCGACCTCGAATTCGAACGGGGGGAGGGCTGCTGGCTCGTCACGACGGACGGGCGACGCTTTCTCGATTTCACCGGCGGCATCGCGGTGAACGTGCTGGGCCACGCCCATCCCTATCTCGCCGAGGCGCTCTCCGAGCAGGCGAAGAAGCTCTGGCACACCTCGAACCTGTTCCGCATCCCCGGCGGCGAGCGGCTCGCGGATCGCATCAAGGCGGTGACCTTCGCGGACACCATGTTCTTCACCAATTCCGGTGCGGAAGCCCTTGAGTGCGCCATCAAGATGGCCCGCAAGTATCAGTTCGCCAGCGGCCATCCGGAGAAGAACCGCATCATTACCTTCGAAGGCGCCTTCCACGGCCGCACGCTGGCGACCATCGCCGCCGGTGGCAACGCCAAGTATCTCGAAGGCTTCGGGCCGGCCATGCCGGGCTTCGACCAGGTGCCGTTCGGCGACCTGGACGCCGCCCGCGCCGCCGTGACGCCTGAGACCGCCGCCATTCTGGTGGAGCCGGTGCAGGGCGAGGGCGGCGTGCGCGTTCCTCCCTCCGGCTTCCTCAAGGGGCTGCGCGCCTTGTGCGACGAGAAGGGCCTCCTGCTTGTGCTGGACGAGGTGCAGTGCGGGGTTGGGCGCACCGGCAAGCTGTTCGCGCACGAATGGGTCGGTGTCACCCCGGATATCATGGCGGTGGCCAAGGGCATCGGCGGCGGCTTTCCCATGGGCGCGTGCCTTGCCACGGAAGAGGCCGCCAAGGGCATGACGCTCGGCACCCATGGCTCCACCTATGGCGGCAATCCGCTGGCCATGGCGGTGGGCAATGCGGTGCTCGACCTCGTGCTCGCCGACGGCTTCCTCGACCATGTGAACGCCATGTCGACGCGCCTCGTGCAGCGCCTCGCCGAGGTCAGGGACCGGCATCCTTCGGTCATCGCCGAGGTGCGCGGCCAGGGCCTGCTGCTGGGCCTGCGCTGCGCCGTGCCGGCCGCCGACCTCGTCACGGCCCTGCGTGAGGAAGGCATGCTCGCGCCCGGCGCCAGCGACAATGTGGTGCGGCTGTTGCCCCCGCTCATCGTGAGCGAGGAGGAGGTGGGCATCGCCGTGGAGAAGATCGAAGCTGCCTGCCGGCGTATCGAGGACCGCCTCGTCGCCGCTCCGGTGCAGGGAGCGGCGGAATGAAGGGGAACGGCGTGCGCCATTTTCTAGACCTGTCCGAGATCCCGGCCGAGGAGTTGCGCCGGGTTCTCGATTTTTCCAAGGACCTCAAGGCCCGGCGCAAGGCCGGCGAGGTGGACCGGCCGCTCGCGGGCAAGACACTCGCCATGGTGTTCGACAAGCCGTCGACCCGCACCCGCGTGTCGTTCGACCTGGCCATGCGCCAGCTCGGTGGCGAGACCATCATGCTCACCGGCCAGGAGATGCAGCTCGGGCGCGGCGAGACCATCGCCGACACCGCCCGGGTGCTGTCGCGCTTCGTGGATGCCATCATGATCCGCATCCTGGACCATGACGACCTCACCGAGCTGGCGAAGCACGCCACGGTGCCGGTGATCAACGGGCTCACCCGCATCTCCCATCCCTGCCAGGTGATGGCGGATGTGCTGACCTTCGAGGAGCACAGGGGCAACATCACGGGCCGCTCCGTGGCCTGGACCGGCGACGCCAACAATGTGCTGGCGTCCTGGGTCCATGCGGCCCAGCGCTTCGATTTCTCGCTCAAGGTCGCCACCCCGAAGGAGCTTTCGCCGCGCCAGGCGCTGAAGGACTTCGTCAAGCGCACCAAGGCGAAGGTGAAGTTCATGCGCGATCCCGAGGAAGCGGTGGAGGGCGTGGACTGCGTCGTCACCGACACCTGGGTCTCCATGGGCGACAAGGAGGCGGAGCGCCGCCACAACCTTTTGAAGCCCTACCAGGTGAACCGTTCGCTCATGGCGCGGGCCGACAAGGAAGCCATCTTCATGCATTGCCTGCCCGCCCATCGCGGCGAGGAGGTGAGCGACGAGGTGATGGACGGCCCGCAGTCGGTGGTGTTCGACGAGGCGGAGAACCGGCTGCATGCCCAGAAGGGCATTCTGGCCTGGTGCTTTAACGCGGCGGGCGACTGAACGCGGGACGCCGACGCGGGATAGATCCGGGGCCGGTGCGGTTAGAGTTGTTCAGGCCCGGTGATCCGGCGGCATCTTCCGCCGGCGGGGTCGGGTGACTATATGCCGGCTCAACCCTTCCGGGCCGGATGGCATCCGGCCGCGCCAGCGGCTGCCCGGATCCGTGGCCATGGCCAGTGGCCAAGGTCCGTCCTGCCCGGCCCATCGTTTCGAGGAGTCCCCCCATGAGCGGCGAGCGGTCCCGCGGCGAGCAATCCCGCGGCGAGAGACACGGCAGCACCCGCCGGGCCGAAGCGGCGCAGGACGATATCGTCACCGCATTCCAGGTTGATGCGCTGGACCTGCGCGGGCGCACGGTGCGCCTCGGCACTACGCTGGACGCCGTGCTGGCGCACCATGATTATCCCGCGGCGGTAAAGCGCGTGGTGGGGGAGGCGGTGACGCTGGCCGTGCTGCTGGGCTCGTCCCTCAAGTTCGAGGGCCGGTTCATCCTGCAGACCCAGACCGACGGGCCGGTGGACATGGTGGTGGCGGACTTCGTTACCCCCGACAAGATCCGGGCGTATGCGCGCTTCGACAAGGAGGCGCTGGCCGAAGCCGAGCGGCGCAACGAGACCTCGCCCGCCGCCCTCATCGGGCGTGGCCACCTTGCCATGACCATCGACCAGGGCATTTCGGCGAACCGCTACCAGGGCGTGGTGGCGCTCGACGGCTCGGGGCTGGAGGAAGCGGCGCACGAATATTTCAAGCAGTCCGAGCAGATCCCCACCCGCGTGCGCCTTGCCGTGGGCGAGGAGATGAAGGCCGGGGGCGCGGCTTCGTCCTGGCGGGCGGGCGGGCTACTCGCCCAGTTCCTGCCGCAGGATGCCTCGCGCTCGCGCATGTCCGACCTTGCGCCGGGGGACGCGCCGGAGGGCACCACCCCCCACGCCGTGGACGAGGATGACGCCTGGGTGGAGGCGCGCTCCCTCGTGGCCACCCTGGAGGACGTGGAGCTGATCGACCGCGACCTCTCCAGCGAGCGGCTGCTCTATCGGCTGTTCCATGAGCGCGGGGTGCGGGTTTTCGATCCCTCGCCCATGGCGGCCCACTGCTCCTGCTCGCGCGAGCGGGTGTCGGGCGTGCTCGCCTCCTTCTCCAGCGAGGAGCGGCGCGACATGATCCAGGACGATGGCCATATCGCCGTCACCTGCGAATTCTGCGGCCGCGTCTACAAATACAGCGCCGAGGAAGTGGTCGGCGGGCAATCGGACGCCTGAAGACCGCTGCGGCCGCCTCCTCCCCTGCGATAGGGGAGGGGGCATCCCCCGGCTGGGCCGTGGGATGCGAAGGCCAGCGCGTGGACCTATCCGCGCCGCCGCGCCATATAGGCGCGCCAGCCGCCCAGCGCGGTGATCTCCTCGGCGCGCTCCACCGCATGGGCCTCGCACAGGAAGCCGGGCACTTCGCTGCCGTCCTCCAGCCGCACCTTTCCGATGCCGAGCGGCGCGGGGATGCGGGAGACGAAGCGGCCGAAGGCGGCGGGCTCCAGCGCCCACACCTCCACTTCCAGTCCCGGCCCGTCAAAGCCCGGCGCGCGCACCACGCCCGGCTTCTGGGGCGTGGTGTCCGGCAGCACGAACAGCCGGTAGTCCGGCGCGGTGCGGCAGCTCTTCACCAGCACGCCTCCGGCCTCCGTGAGCTCCGGATTGAGCGGCATGCCGGAGAGGTGCGCACCCACCACGGCGATGGGCACGGCCTCCCGTGGGCTGGTTTCGGACGGGCGATGTCCGCTGAGCGGCAGATCGGTCGTCATCAGCTTTCCTCTCAGCTTTCGTCACAGGGCTTCGAGCACGCAGACCACATCGCCGGACCGCACCGTGCGGCCGGGGACGGCACGGATCTCCCGCACTCGCCCGGCGGCATGGGCGGTGATGGAGATTTCCATCTTCATGGATTCGATGATGGCGATGGTTTCGCCTGCGGCGACCACCGTCTCCTCTTCCACCAGCACCTTCCAGACATTGCCGGGCACGTTGGCGGCGACGCCGAAGCAGCCGTCCGGCATCTCGCCCTCGCTGAAGGGACCGGCCCCGTCCTCCACCACGAAGCTGTCGAGCCCTTCCGCCTTCCAGCGGGCGCGCTCGGCCTCGAAGGCCGCCTGCTGTCGGGCCTTGCCGGCGGTGATCTCGCCAGCGTTCGCCGCAAGGCTGGCGGCATAGTCGGCGTAGGAGAAGCGGCCGTCCTCGATGCGCACCGGATAGGCGCCATGGGGGAAGGCCTCGCGCGCCTCCATCAGCTCCTGGTGGCTTACCGGGAAGAAGCGGATCTCGTCGAAAAAGCGCAACAGCCACGGCGTGTCGGCGAAGGCGGGCGTACGGCGCCAGGTGTTCCACATCTGGATGGTGCGGCCGAACAACTGGTAGCCGCCCGGCCCCTCCATGCCGTAGATGCACATATAAGCGCCGCCGATGCCCACCGCGTTTTCCGGCGTCCAGGTGCGGGCCGGATTATACTTGGTGGTCACGAGGCGGTGGCGCGGATCGATGGGGGTGGCCACCGGCGCGCCGAGATAGACATCGCCGAGGCCCAGCACCTGGTAGCTCGCCCCGAAGATGATGTCCTTCACCGCCTGCTCGTCCGCCAAACCGTTGATGCGGCGGATGAACTCGATGTTGGACGGGCACCACGGCGCGTTGGGGCGCACCAGTTCCTGATACTTGCGCATGGCAAGTTCCGCCTGCGGGTCGTTCCACGACAGGGGCAGGTGGACGACGCGGCTCGGCACCACCACGTCCTCGGCGCGGGGCAGCCCGCTCTCGATCTCGGCGAGGGCATCCAGCAGCTTGGCGCGGGGCAGCGCCGCGCCATCATAATGGATCTGCAGCGAGCGGATGCCGGGGGTGAGATCGACGATCCCCGGCAGCTTCGCCTCTTCCACTGCCTGCGCCATCAGGTGGGCGCGCAGGCGCAGCGTGATGTCGAGGTGCATGTCGCCGAACTCGACGAGCAGGTTGTCGTCGCCCTGCCGGCGGTAGACGACGCTCACCGGCCCGTCGTCCCGCCGCGCGAGGATGGGTGAGCCGGTCTCTTCCGGTGCGTCGGTGACCATCGGGCCGGCGACGGGGTCCAGCGGGCGGGGCAGGGCGAAGAAGCGCACGGTGTCGCCGGGCTTCAACTGCCCCATCTTCCATTGCTCGTCGCGGGCGATCACCGCCGGGCAGACGAAGCCGCCCAGCGAGGGGCCGTCCGGTCCAAGGATGATGGGCATGTCACCGGTGAAGTCGATGGCGCCGATGGCATAGGCATTGTCGTGGATGTTGGAGGGGTGGAGCCCTGCCTCGCCGCCATCGGTGCGGGCCCAGCGCGGCGTCGGCCCCATGAGGCGCACGCCGGTGCGGGCGCTGTTGAAATGCACCTCGTAGGTGGCATCGAACAGGTCGGCGATGTCGTCGTCCTGGAAGAAGTCCGGCGCGCCGTGGGGGCCATAGATGACGCCGATGCTCCATTCCCGCGTCAGCGGCGCAGGTGTGCCGGGCACATGGTCCGGAACCTGTGGGCGCGTGGCCTTGGGCGCGAGGTGGAGGGCGTCGCCGCCCTTCAGGGTGCCGGTGGCATGGCCGCCGAAGGCGCCGAGCGCGAAGGTGGCGCGCGAGCCCAGCACCACGGGGGCCTGGAATGCGCCGTTGACCGCGAGATAGGCCCGCTGCCCCGGCCCCGAAATGGCGCCGATGGCCAGCACCTGCCCCGCCTTCACCGCGAAGGCGGCATCGTGGGGGGCGGGGATGCCGTCGAGGGTGGCAGGCATCAAGGCGCCGGAGAGGGCGATCACCGCATCGTCGTGGAAGCGCAGGGTGGGGCCGTTCACCGTCAGCTCCAGCGCGCAGGCGGTCTCGGCGTTACCGACCAGCGCATTGGCCCGGCGGAAGGAATACTCGTCCATTGGGCCAGACGGAGGCACCCCCACGTGCCACAGGTGAAGCCGCCCCGGCAGTTCCTGAAGGCTGGTCTGGGCGCCGGGAACCAGCACCTCCACGCTTTCTGGCCGGAAGGCGAAATCCTTGAGCGCCGTGGTCGCCACCTTGGCCGAGGCGAGCAGGTCGGACGCCGCGATGGCGCGCAGATACTGCAGGTTGGTCTCGATGCCGCAGATAGAGGTTTCCGCCAGCGCCGCGTTGAGCGCCGCGATGGCGGCGGGGCGGTCCTTGCCGGTGACGATCACCTTGGCGAGCATGGGATCGTAATAGGGGGTCACCTCGGTGCCGGTCTCGATCCAGCCGTCGATGCGCGCGCCGGCCGGGAATTTCACCTCAGTGAGGAGGCCTGCCGAGGGCTGGAAATTGGCATGCGGGATCTCCGCATAGACGCGCACCTCCATGGCCGCGCCCTTCGGCGCCAGCGGGCCGGCGGCGGCGATGGGATCTTCTCCGGCGGCCTGGCGGATCATCCATTCCACGAGGTCGATGCCGAACACCGCCTCGGTGACGGGATGCTCCACCTGCAGGCGTGTGTTCACCTCCAGGAAGTAGAATTCCTGCCGGGCCGGGTCGTAGATGAACTCCACCGTGCCGGCGCTCTCGTAGGCCACGCTCTGGCCCAACTGCACGGCGGCGGCGTGGAGGCGGGCGCGCACGTCGTCGGAGAGGAGGGGGGCGGGGGTCTCCTCCACCACCTTCTGGTTCCGGCGCTGGAGCGAGCAGTCGCGCTCGCCGAGCGCCACGACCTTGCCCTTGCCGTCGCCGAAGATCTGCACTTCCACATGGCGCGCCTCGGCCACGAAGCGCTCGAGGTACACCCGCGCATCGCCGAAGGAGGCGCGGGCGGTGCGTTGGACGCGCTCGAAGGTGTCGGCCAGCTCTTGCGGCGTGTGGCACAGCTGCATGCCGATGCCGCCGCCGCCGGCGGTGGACTTCAGCATCACCGGATAGGTGATGGCCTCCGCCGCCTTGAGTGCCTCTTCGGCGCTCTCCAGCAGGTCCGTGCCCGGCAGCAGCGGCACGCCGGAGGCTTTCGCCAGCGCGCGGGCCGTGTGCTTCAGGCCGAAATCCTTCAGGTGCTCGGGCTTGGGGCCGATGAAGCGGATGCCCTCATCGGCGAGGCGCTGGGCGAAGGCCACGTTCTCCGACAGGAAGCCGTAGCCGGGGTGCACCGCTTGCGCCCCCGTCGCCTTGCAGGCGGCGATGACGGCGTCCACGTTCAGGTAGCTCTCGGCGGCCGTGGCCGGGCCGAGGCGCACCGCCTCGTCCGCCTCCAGCACGCCGCGGGTGAAGCGGTCGGCGTCCGAATGCACGGCCACCGATTTGATGTTCATGGCGCGGAGCGTGCGGATGACGCGCCGCGCGATCTCGCCGCGATTGGCGATCAGGACCTTCGTGAACATGGATCAGTCCTCCTCGCCGGCGAAGACGAGGACCTGGATCGGCGTCGGGTTGAAGCCGTTGCAGGGATTGTTGATCTGCGGGCAGTTGGAGATGACGAGAAGCACGTCCATCTCGGCCTTCAGCTCCACATAGTCGCCGGGGCCGGAGATGCCGTCCACGATGGCGAGTTCCCCCGAGGGCTCCACCGGCACGTTCATGAAGAAGTTGATGTTGGGCACCACGTCGCGCTTCGACATGCCGTGCTTCATCACCTCGATGACGAAATTCTCGCGGCAGGCGTGCAGATACTTCACCTGATGGCCGAAGCGCACCGTATTGGCCTCGCACGAGCAGGCGCCTGCCGAGGTGTCGTGCCGGCCGCAGGTGTCGGCGGTCACGGTCAGCATGAGGTTGCCTTCGGACGAAATCAGCTTCGTGCCCGTGGACACATAGGCCGAGCCCTGCACCCGCAGCGTATCCTGAGAGGAATAGCGCTCGGAGAAGTCGTCGGCGCGGTAGAACAGGGTATCCACCGCCTGCTGGCCTTCCAGGTCCACGATGCGCACACTCTCGCCCTTCTTCACCAGACAGGAGAAGGGGGCGTTGGCCGGCACGAAGTAATCGGCGATGGCGGTGGAGGCATCCCGCACCGGGGTTGCGAAGAACTTGCTCATGTCAGCCTCCCTCAGCGCGCGTTGTTCTCGAAGCCACGGACGGCTTCGATGGTGGCGGTGCGGCACAGGTCGTCCGCGGCCGGCGCGGGCGCGCGGAAGCGGATGGCCTCCACGGCGGGCGGCGCGTAATCGGGCTCCGGGTCGAGGGGATGGGGGCAGTTGGACAAGGCGACGACGAGGTCCCTCTCGGCGCGCAGGTCGACGAAGTCGCCCGTCTGGCGCTTGCCCTCCAGCCAGTGGAAGACGCCGTCCGCATCGGTGCGCACGGGCGCGAAGAAGGTCAGGGCCGGGGGGATGTCGCGCTTGTCGTAGCCGAGCTTGCCGGCGGCGAGGATGAAGTTGTCGCGGGTGTTGCGCAGCGCCTTCTCGCCGTAGCGGGCGCGGTTGGAGGCGGCGGTGGAGCCGCCCACCAAAGCATCGTGGAAGCCGGTGGTGTCCTCGATCAGGGAGAACATCACCCGGCCCATGTCGGAGAACAGCACGCGGCCCTTGCCGAGCGCCGAGGTCCACTGGACCTTCACCGTGTCGGCATAGTTCAGCCGCTCGGTCTTGTCGCCCGCCGCCCAGGCGATCATGGAGACCGCCGCCGGGCCGTGAGGCAGGCGGATGCGCAGGGCCTCGCCGGCCTTGAGCGGCGTCGACCAGTACCAGCCGCCGGGAATGGTCTCGGCGTGGAGCACGGCGCCTTCGGGGATGGGCGCGCCATCGCGCGGCGTCGGGCCCGGCAGGGCCTTGGGCGCATGCTTCTGGCCGGCGGCCTTCAATTCGGCATAGCGGCGCTTGTTCTCTTCGATGAAGAGGCGGGTGTCCTCGGTGACGGTCATGTCGTGTCTCCTCAAGCCGTCTGAAGCGCCGGGTCGTCCCGGCCGGGTCCCGAGGGAATGGCCGGGTCGTCCCGGCCTGGGGTGGGTGATGCCTGCCTGGTCTTGCCGGCGATGCGGGTCGGCCAGACCTCGATGTCCTTGGCGATGGTGGCGCCGTAGCGGGCCTTCTCCTCCGGCCGGTTGCGGCGGCGCTCGAAGGCGATGATGCGGGTGGCGAGGGTGAACGCCTCCTTCAGGTCGTGGGTCACCATCACCACGGTCATTTCGCAGCTGTTCCACAGCTTCAGCATGAGCTGGTGGATGTCGGCGCGGATGCCGGGATCGAGCGCGCCGAACGGCTCGTCCAGCAGCAGGATCTTGGGCTTGCGCATGATGGCCTGCGCCAGCGCCAGGCGCTGCTGCATGCCGCCGGACAGGGCCGCGGGATATTTGTCCTCGGCGCCCTTCAGGCCCACCTCTTCGATGAGGGCGCGGGCCTCCTCCTCCACCTGACGCCGGCGGGGGCCGAACAGGCGGCCGGTGAAGGGGGCTTCCTCCATCTCGGCGGCCAGCACCACGTTGCCCAGCACGGTGAGGTGCGGGAACACGGAATAGCGCTGGAACACCACGCCCCGGTCGGCGCCCGGCTCGCGGGCGATGGGCTTGCCGTCGATCAGCACCTCGCCGCGGGTCACGGTCTCTTCCGAGAGCAGGATGCGCAGGAAGGTGGTCTTGCCGCAGCCGGACGGACCGACGAGGGCGATGAAGGAGCGCGGCGTGAAATCGAGGGAGATGTCCTCCAGCACGATCTGGTCGCCATATTCCTTCCACAGGTGGTGCACGGAGATGGCAGTCATTTCGCGGCTCCGAACCAGGGGAAGAAGAAGCGGCGGGCGCGCACCAGCGCGAAATCCATGGCCACTGCAAGCAGCGTGATCCAGGCCACGTAGGGCAGGATCACATCCATGGCGAGATAGCGCCGCACCAGGAAGATCCGGTAGCCAAGACCGCTGTCCGAGGCGATGGCCTCGGCCGCGATGAGGAACAGGAAGGCCGGCCCCAGCGACAGGCGCAGCCCGTCCATGAGGCGGGGCAGGATCTGCGGCAACACCACCCGCAGTGCCATCTGCCAGGTGGAAGCGCCCAGCGTCTGCGCCTTGATCATCTGCTCGCGCGGCAGCTCCTCCACCCGCATGGCGAGGTCGCGGATGAGATAGGGCGTGATGCCGATGGTGATGAGCGCGATCTTGGAGGCTTCGCCCAGCCCCATCACGATGAACAGGATGGGCAAAAGCGCCAGCGGCGGCACCATGGACACCATGGCGACGAACGGCGCGAGGAACGACCGCACGATGGGCAGCATGCCCACCAGCACGCCGACGAGAAGGGCGATGGCGGTGGAGATGGCCAGCGCCGAGAACAGGCGCTCCAGGCTCGCCAGCGTATCGGTCCACAACAGATAGTCGCCGGTGCGGGCATCCGCCGTGAAGGCCACCTTGATGATGGCATCGCCCAGCGACACGAGGCTCGGCAGGAGCTTGTCGTCGGGGTTGGCGGACAGGCGCTCGGCCGAGCCCAGCACATAGGCGAGGATGACGAGGGCAAAGGGCAGGATGGCGAGGAACAGCGCCGTTCCCCGATCCGGCCTGACGTTGACAAGGCGCATCAGCGCTGCTCCGAAAATTGGGTTGGATGGCAGTCGGTCTGGACCGCAGAGGCTCCCTCTCCCGCTTGCGGGGGAGGGCCGGGAAAGGCTCTCAATCGTCTCTCGCCCGCGTCATGCCCGGGCTTGTCCCGGGCATCCACGTCGTGCCGCCGGCGCGACGCCCGAAATGAGGCCGCCAGCCGCGGGGCGTGGATGGCCGGGTCAAGCCCGGCCATGACGTTGGTCGGGGAGGGGCTGCGCCCTCAGAGCTTCCCGTCGGCGGCGAGCGCCATCCAGGTGTCGACGAAGCGGAACTTCACGTTCTTGGCGTCGCCCAGCACCTTGCCGTCGGCCAGCGCGATGCCCACCGCGTCGGCGGACTTGGCGTTGGAGCCGAGCAGGTTCTTCTCGAACAGGAACTTGCGCACCCGATCCATGGTGGTGCCGACGGCCGGGGAGCGCACGAACTCCACCGCGTCCGACGCCTTGGCGAAGAGCTTGGTGGCGGCGAGTTGGCTGTCGAAGCCGGCGAGGTCCGAGCCGGAGGCCTTGCCCATGGCGGCCCGTGCCGCCTTGCCGGCCTCGGTGTCGGCGGTGAACAGGGCCGTGGTCTCGTACCAGATGCCCACCAGTGCCTTGCCGAAGTCCGGGTTGTCCTTGAGCGTGTCGGAGTTCGCGACCATCAGGTCCATGATCTCGCCGGGGATCTTGGACGAGTCGAACACGCTGTGGGCGTTCTTGTCGGCGAGGATCTCGGACACCAGCGGGTTCCAGGTGACCACCGAGGTCACGTCCTTGGTCTTGAAGGCGGCGACCATGTCAGCGTCGGAGGTGTTCACCACCTTCACGTCGCGCTCCTTCAGCTTGATGCTCTCGAGGGCGCGGGCGAGCAGGTAGTGCGAGACGGAGAACTCCACGAGGTTCACCTTCTGGCCCTTGATGGCCGAAAGCTCCTTCTTGCCCTTCAGGATCACGGCGTCGTTGCCGTTGGAGAAGTCGCCGACGATGACGGCGGTGGTGTCCACGCCGCCGGCGGCGGGCACGGAGAGGGCATCCATGTTGGTGACGGTGAGGGCGTCGAAGGCGCCGGCCGTGTACTGGTTGATGCTTTCCACATAGTCGTTGAACTGCACGACATCGATCTTGATGCCGTACTTGTCCGCCCACTTCTTCACGATGCCGGTGTCGTTGGCATAGCCCCACGGCATCCAGCCCACATAGATGGACCAGGCGACCTTGAATTCCTTCTTGGGCGCGGCGGCGGCCGGCTGGGCGGCGAGCGCCAGGCCCACCACGGCGGCGGCGCCAAGGGCGCGGACGGCGAAGGATTTCAGGCGTTGAGCTGAGAATGAGAACGCAGTGTGCATGTAATTCCCCTTCGTTTCGAACGATTGGGAACTGGCGGAAACCCAAGTGCCGCCAATTCCTTGGCCACTGAGGTCTCCCGGGCTTTTATCCCGCCGTGCACCCGCCCCGGATGTCTCCCGGAGCAGTGGCAGCTCTCGGACCAGCACATCCCGCAGGATGCCGGAACCCTAGCCACCAACTCGTTCTGTTATCTAGCAACGGGCGTGCCAGATCTCGGATATAATAAAATCAATGGTTTATAGGATTCAGTGGGCATCCTCGTGCGCCGGACTCGTGCAGATGACGATCAAAATTTAAGCATAAGTGCCATTCCGTGGGCGCATTGCATACATTGGCGCGTCCCTTCGGCCTGCCCCCCTTCCGTCCCCTCGCTATCCGGCTGCGCTTGCGGTAGTCGGTGCGGGCCCGCTTTCGGGGAAGGATGCAGCATGAAGTTTCCGGTCGGTCTCGCCGCGGCGATCCTGGTCTTTGCCGCCCTCTATGTGGCGGATACGCTGATCGTGCCGGTGGCCTTCGCGGTGTTCGTCATCGCCGTGGTCTACCCGCTCCAGTCCGTGCTGGAGAAACGCCTGCCGAAGCTGCTGGCGGTGTTGGCCACCCTCGTCATCACCCTGGCGGTGGTGGGCGGGGTGTCGTCGGTGGTGGTGTGGGGCTTCAGCCATGTGGCGACCTGGGTGTTCCAGAACACCGCCCGCTTCCAGGTGCTCTATGGCCAGGCCGCCACATGGCTGGAAGGCCATGGCTTCGTGCTGGCCGGCTTGTGGGCCGAGCATTTTGACGTGCGCTGGCTGCTGCGGGTGTTCCAGGATATCTCCGGCCGCCTGCAGGGGCTGGCGAGCTTCCTCGTCTTTACCTTTGTCTACGTGCTGCTCGGCCTGCTGGAGGTGGATGCGGCGAAAAGCCAGGTGCTGCGGCTCGGCCGCACCGGGCGGGCGCCGCACCTGCCGGCGGCCCTCGCGGATACGGCGGCCAAGCTGCAGAAATACATGGCGGTGCGCACCCTCATGAGCATCGCCACCGGCGCGGTGGTGTGGGTGTTCACCCTCACCGCCGGGTTGGAACTGGCCATCGCCTGGGGCGCCATCGCCTTCGCCATGAACTACATCCCGTTCATCGGCCCGTTCGTGGCGACGCTGCTGCCGGCCCTGTTCGCCCTTGCCCAGTTCGAATCCTGGGAAATGGCCCTGTTCGTCTTCGCCTGCCTGAACGTGATCCAGTTCCTCTCCGGCTCCTATCTGGAGCCGCGTCTCGCCGGCAAGGCGCTGGCGGTGTCGCCGTTCCTGGTGCTGTTCTCGGTGTTCTTCTGGGCCTTCCTGTGGGGCATCGCGGGGGCCTTCATCGGCGTGCCGATCCTCATCGCGGTCCTCACCATCTGCGCCCACCATCCCTCGTCCCGCTACGTGGCGGAACTATTCTCCGGCCAGACGGTCCCCGAGGAGATCTGATTCCAGGCCCGCCGGGTCTGGGCGCATCTACCGGGCGGGGGGCAGTCCGGCCGCCACCCGCTCGGCGAGGTAAGGGAAGAAGGGATTGGAGGACATGCGCACCAGCATGTCCATGCCCACCACCAGCGATCCGAATTCTCCCCGGGCGGCGATGTCGCCGAGCCTTATGCCGAAGGTGTCGGAAAGGTCCGGCTCCAGCCCGTAGAGCCCGTCGGAGAGCGGGAACGGGATCGCCACGTGGGACAGGGAATAGACATCGTCCGGATAGGTAATCGAGAGCGGGCGCCTCGTCTCCTCGGTGGCGTTGGCGGGGGTTTCGCGCACCTCCATGGCCTCACTGGTGGTGGAGGCATTGGCGATGACCGCCGTGCGGAACCGGCGCGGCGCCGGCGGCAGCAGGCGGGCGAGGGTGGTCCCGGCATTGACCGTCAGCAATTCCTCGAAATGCCCGCCGCGATTGATGTCGAACAGCACCAGCTCGCTGCCATTGTCGTCGAGGCGGGCGTGCAGGTCGTCGATCACCGCGCGGGTGCTCACGGTATGGTCCAGCACCGACTGGAAGGTGAGCACCGGAGCGAGGCCGGACAGGCGCCCGGAGCGCGAATGGCGCGTGATGTTCTCCTGCAGAGCCTGCGTCAGGAGGAAGGACTGACGCGCCGCATGCACCGGAAATGAATTGTATTTGAACGGGTTGAACTCGGGAATGAGGTTCAGCCACGCCGCCTTGGCGAAGGCGGGGAAGATGGACGGCAGGCCGGCGAGGCCGGCGAAGCGGGCGAACTCCGTCACTCCCACCATGGGTGACATCAGCACTATGCGGGACGGTGCCACCAGCGAAGGATCGTCCAGCGCGTCCAGCGCATGCATGAGCGCCAGCGCCCCGCCATTGGAATAGCCGACGATATGCACCGGCTTGTCCGGCCCGACGCGGTGGCGGGCCTCGCGCATGGCGAGGCGGGTGGCGGCGATCCAGTCCTCGTAATCGGTCTCGGTGAGGGCGCCGGGCACGGTGCCGTGGCCCGGCAGGCGCAGCACGATGGCGATGAAGCCGTGATCGGCATAGAGCTTGGCTAGGTGCCGGTGGCTGTAGGGCGAATCGGTGAGGCCGTGGAGGAACACCGCCGCCCCCTCCGGCGCGCCTTTGGGCTCCAGCACATAGGTGCGGTTGAAATCCTGGGCGAAGCGGCCGGGATAGATGGGGCTGGCGTCATAATAGCGGTTGAAGCGCACCCGGTCGGTGGGGGGCAGCTTCTGCGTCACCTTGGTCTCGACGGCGGCGAAAGCCTTGTCTTCGGCCGCAAGATATTGGGCAAGGTCGGCCTTCGCCAGCGCGCTGCGGCTGAGTTCCGGCGGCACGAAGGTATGCCACGGCTCCAGCGGCGGACCGCGCTGGCTGTCCACGGCCCGCACCACGAAGATGGTGAGGACGACGGCGGCCACCAGCAGGGCGAACAGCTTCACTGCGCGCTTTGAGCCCCGCCACAGCGGGCCGAAAATCCTCATTGTGCCGTCATCCCTCCTGCCGCACGCGCCGGCGCCGCGAACCTATAGGTTGCCGGAGCGCCAGGGCAAAGGCGCAGCATCGCGCTTTTGCCCGTGCCGGCGAGCGGTTGCAGAGCTGAGCCGCGCACTTGCCCCTTGAAGGGCGGGGGCGTGATCGCTATGTGCGCTGCATGCCAGAAAGGCAGCATCGCCATGGAAAATCTGAAGCTCATCGCCCTCGACGACGAGGATCTCGCCATTTTTTCCGCCCATCTGCAGGATGCGGTGGTGAAGACGGTCGACATGGGGTTCCTGCCGCGGCTGCAGCGCTTCGCCATGGTGCTGAACCGCTTCGACTGGGACCAGCAGGTCTGCGCCAACGAGACCGTGCGCCGGCGCACCGGCCTGCATTTCGAGCGGGTGCGCGACGTGAAGTGTCGCAACATGGAGGAGGCGCGCCGCACCGGCGTGCTCAATCTCCTGGCCGTCACCTTCATCCCGGGTGAGTTGCCCTCGGGCTTCGTTCTGCTCACCTTCTCCGGCGGCGCGGAAGTGCGGCTTGAGGTGGAGTGCATCGAGGCCGGCATGCGGGACCTCGGACCTGCCTGGGGGTGCACCCATGCGCCCAAGCACCCGGTGCCGGAAGACGTGGCGCAATCCAAGGGTTCCGCTGCTTGAGCGGAGCCGCGGAAGCGCCGGCGCGACGCGCTGCCGGCGCGGCACGGTGACCGCGGGGCTTCCCTCGCGGGCGAAGCTGCTCTAGCAAGGCGTCATGCCGATCCGCCTCATCACAGAACAACCCGATTTTCCCGAGCGTTTCACCACCTTCCTCGGCTCCAAGCGCGAGGCCTCGGTGGACGTGCAGGAACAGGTGGCCACCATCATCGCCGACGTGCGCGCGCGGGGCGATGAGGCTCTCATCGATCTGTCGCGCACCTTCGACCGGGTGGACCTTGCGAAGCTCGGCCTGCGCGTGACCGACGCGGAGCTGGACGCGGCCCTCGCCTCCATCCCGCCGGAAACCCGCGAAGCCCTCGCCTTCGCCAAGGCGCGCATCGAATCTCATCACGCCCGCCAGAAGCCGGCCGACGACAGCTATCGCGACGCCGCCGGCGTCGTGCTGGGCCATCGCTGGACCAGCGTGGACGCGGTGGGCCTGTACGTGCCCGGCGGTACCGCGGCCTATCCCTCGTCCGTGCTCATGAATGCGGTGCCGGCGCAGGTCGCGGGCGTGCCGCGCATCGTCATGGTGGTGCCGGCCCCCGATGGCGAGATCGCGCCTTTGGTGCTTGCGGCGGCGCGCCTTGCCGGCGTGCACGAGGTCTATCGCGTGGGCGGCGCCCAGGCGGTGGCGGCACTGGCCTATGGCACGCAGACCATCCAGCCGGTGGACAAGATCGTCGGCCCCGGCAACGCCTATGTGGCGGCGGCGAAGCGGCAGGTGTTCGGCAAGGTGGGCATCGACATGGTGGCCGGCCCTTCCGAGGTGCTGATCCTCGCCGACGGGAACGCCAGCGCCGACTGGATCGCCGCCGACCTCCTCGCCCAGGCCGAGCACGACACCGCCGCCCAGTCCATCCTCATCACCGATTCGCACGAGCTGGCGGACCAGGTGGAGAAGGCGGTGGAAGGCATGCTGGCGACCCTGCCGCGCGTCGCCATCGCCTCCGCCTCGTGGCGCGACCACGGCGCCATCATCCTGGTGCCGGACCTCGCCTCGGCCATTCCGCTGGTGGACCGCATCGCGCCGGAGCACCTGGAGATCCACGCCGCCAACGCGGACGCGCTTGCGGCCAAGGTACGGCATGCGGGGGCGATCTTCGTGGGCGCCTTCACGCCGGAGGCCATCGGCGATTATGTGGGCGGCACCAACCACGTGCTTCCCACCGCCCGCTCGGCGCGCTTCTCCTCGGGCCTGTCCGTGCTCGATTTCATGAAGCGCACCTCCATCCTGAAGCTCGACGCCGGCGCGCTGGAACAGCTCGGGCCGGCGGCCGTGCGCCTTGCGGCGGTGGAGCGGCTCGATGCCCACGGGCGGTCTGTCTCCATCCGCACCAACAGATGATCGGAAGGACGAGGCGATGAGCGACAAGCCGGATGCGCGCCCCTCAGCCCGCCTCAGCGCGGTGACGCTCGACGACGCCTCCATCGGCCATTCCAGCGCCGATATCGACCACGAGCGCGCCACCGCCATCTGGGACCTCATCGAGGACAACAGCTTCGCCCCGTGCGGCGATCCGGGGGAGGGGCCCTATACGCTGCATATCTCGCTCATGGAGAGCCGCCTGGTGCTGGACATCAAGCGCGAGAGCGGCGAGCAGGTGGTGCAGCACCACCTGTCCCTCACCCCCTTCCGGAAGGTGGTGAAGGACTATTTCCTCGTCTGCGAGAGCTATTACAACGCCATCCGCTCCGCCTCGCCGAGCCAGATCGAGGCCATCGACATGGGCCGGCGGGGGCTCCACAATGAGGGCTCGACGCTGCTGCAAGAGCGCCTCGAGGGCAAGGTCGATCTGGATTTCGACAGCGCCCGGCGCCTGTTCACGCTCATCTGCGCCCTGCACTGGAAAGGCTGAGCGACCATGGAGCCGCCTGCGGCACCCAAGCGCTCGGCGCGGCCGCAATCGGTTCTCTTCATGTGTGGACAGAATGTGGTGCGCTCGGTGATGGCGCAGGCGTTGGCCAAGCACCTGTTCGGCAAATCCATCTATGTGGCATCGGCCGGCGTGATCGCGGGCGATGTCGACCCCTTCGTCACCGCGGTGCTTGATGAAATCGGCCTCGATGTGAAGAAGCATCGGCCGCAGAGCGTGGAGGACCTTGAGGAATATGAGGGCCTCAGCTTCGACCTCGCCATCACCCTCTCGCCGGATGCCCACCACCGCGCGCTGGAACTGACCCGCACCAACGCCCTGGGCGTGGAATACTGGCCGACCCCTGATCCCTCGCGCGAGTCCGGCAATCGCGAGCAGCGTCTCGACGCCTACCGCACGGTACGCGACGAACTGGAGCAGCGCATCCGCGCCCGTTTCCGCCAACCCTGACCCGAGACCGCGCGGCGCCCGGGCGAAGAAATCCCGGATGCGCAGCATCCCGGGGATAGCAGCAAAACCACGCCCGCCGCCGGACTTGGGGAAGCGGCGGCGGGCGTGCTGTCGCGGCGGAGCTACACCACCAGCGAAAGCAGCATGATCAGGCCCAGGGCCACCACCGACAGGATCGTCTCCATGGCGGTCCAGGTCTTGAAGGTCTCCTCCACCGTCATGTTGAAATACTGCTTCACCAGCCAGAAGCCGGCGTCGTTGACGTGGGAGAGCACCACCGAGCCGGCGCCGGTGGCCAGCACCAGCAGCTCACGGTTGACGCCCGGCGTCAGGGCGAGGACCGGGGCGACGATGCCGGCCCCGGTGATGGTCGCCACCGTGGCGGAGCCCGTCGCCACCCGGATCACCGCCGCCACCAGCCAGGCGAGGAGGATCGGGTTCACATGGGCCTGCACCGCCATATGGCCAATGACATCGCCCACGCCGCTCGCCACCAGCATCTGCTTGAAGCCGCCGCCGGCGCCGACGATGAGGATGATGCCCGCCACCGGCAGGAGGCTGTCGTTGAGGTGCTTGCCGATGACCTCGCGCGAGAAGCCGCGCGCGCTGCCGAAGGTGTAGAGCGACAGCAGCAGCGCCGCGAGCAGCGCGGTGATGGGGTGGCCGATGAGGTCCAGCCACGCCCGCACCGGATGGCCGGCGGCGAAGGCGACATCGGCGAACGCCTTCAGCAGCATCAGCACCACCGGCAGCAGGATGGTGGTGAGGGTGACGCCGAAGCCGGGCAGGGTGTGGGCGCGCTCGTCCTGAACGAACTGGGCGACCAGCTCCGGCGATGGGTGGCCCGGGATGCGCCGCGAAATGAACGAGCCGAACATGGGGCCGGCGATGGCGGCCGCGGGCAGGCCGACGATGAGGCCGTAGAAGATGGTCTTGCCGATATCGGCGCCGAAAACGCCTACCGCCAGCAGCGGCCCCGGGTGGGGCGGCACCAGGCCGTGCACCGCCGAGAGACCCGCCAAAAGCGAAATGCCCACCTTCACCAGCGACACGCCGGTGCGGCTCGCCATGACGAAGACGAGCGGGATGAGCAGCACGAAGCCGATTTCGAAGAACAGGGGAATGCCCACCAGGAAGGCGGCGAGCATGATGGCCCAGTGCACCCGCTGTTTGCCGAAGGCATTGATGAGGGTCTGGGCGATCTGGTCCGCGCCGCCCGATTCGGCCATCAGCTTGCCCAGCATGGTGCCGAGGCCGAGCACGATGCCGACGAAGCCGAGCACGCCGCCGAAGCCGTCCTGGAACGACTTCATGATGAGGTCCACTGGCATGCCGGAGCTGAGCCCCAGGAAGCCGGCGGCCAGGATCAACGCCACGAAGGGGTGGACCTTGAAGCGCGTGATGAGGACGATGAGGCCGATGATGGTCACCGCCGCGTCGACCAGTAGAAATGTGTCCTTGCTCATGCCCAGCATGCGTTCCTCGCAACCCTTTTGAAACCCAGTGGAAAATGACCGTCCGTGGTGCTCTTGCCCCGGCGTTGCCGGCCGGGACGACAATGAGGTTTCGCTGACGCAGGGTGAGATAGCGCTATCTCGCGAGGCCGAAGCACGCCGTGCATCAACAGTCCCGCCCCGTGCGGACGGAGGGGAAAAAGCAGAGGCTAGACAGCCTGACTGAGAGTGGAGCCGGGGATATGTCGCGCGCCTGCGCGCCTTTCCGCCGACGCACGCCACCATTCCACGACGCGGGGCGCCATCTCGGACAGGGGGAGCGTCGCATCAAGGGTCAGTGTCAGGGCCTCCGCCGACGGGCGCTCCAGCGCCGCGAACTGGCTGTCGATGAGGCTCGCCGGCATGAAATGTCCGGGCCGCTCGGCCACGCGGTGGGCCGCCATTTCCCGTGTCAGGTCCAGGAACACGAAGCCGAGCCCCGGCACAGCCGCACGCAGGGCATCGCGATATTTCAACTTCAGAGCCGAACAGGTGAGAACCGGCGCCGCACCGTCGGCGAGGGTGCGCGCCATCTCCTCGCCGAGGCGCGCCAGCCAGCCGGCGCGATCGTCATCGTCGAGGGGGATGCCGGCGGACATCTTGGCGATGTTGCTGGCGGGATGGAAACTGTCGCCTTCGATCAGGCGCGCCCCCGCCAGCTCGGCCACGGCCGCGCCGACGCTGCTTTTGCCGCAGCCCGAAACGCCCATCACCACCAGGGCCGCAATCGTGTCGCCCATCTTCGTCTCCCCCGCGCCCCCAGGGCGGTGTCACGCGCTTCCTGAGATAGCGCTGTCTTTCGCGGCCGGAAGCATAGCTGCCATGCGTCCTTGGGTCATTGACCTTAAGTCGAGTACATCCTTAACTTCCAACGATATAGCGCTCCGGTTCCTGTGGAGCGCGCATGTTTCTTGCTTGATGCCGTCAAGATAGCGTTATCTTATGCCGCTGTCGGTGCCGGCTATCAAGCGGAAAAACGCGCCCATGTCCCAGCGGTCTTCGAGTGGATCGTCCGGCTACCCCTCCCGCGGGTCGCGCGCCAGCGGCCGTCCCACCCTCGCGGAACTGGCGCAGATCGCCGGCGTCTCGCCGATCACCGCCTCTCGTGCCCTGCGCGGCGTCGCCAGTGTGGATCCCGATCTCGCAAAGCGCGTGCGCGAGGCTGCGGCCGCGCTCAACTACGTGGCCAACCCTGCCGCGCGCACCCTCGCCTCCGCCCACAGCGATGCGGTGGCGGTGCTCATTCCCTCTCTCTCCAACCTGCTCTTCATCGACACGCTGGAGGCGATCCACGACGTGCTCATGCCGCGCGGCCTGGAGGTGCTGATCGGCAATTTCCACTATTCACCGGAGGAGGAGGAGAAGCTTGTCCGCAACTACCTCGCCTACCAGCCGCGCGGCATTCTGCTCACCGGGCTGGAGCAGACGCCGGCCACGCGCAGCCTGCTGAAGGCGAGCGGCATTCCCGTCGTCTACATGATGGAGCTGAGCCGGGAGATGGGGGTTCACAGCGTCGGCTTCTCGCAGGAGGAGTCCGGCGCAGCGGTCGCCCGTCACCTGCTCGCCCGGGGGCGGCGCCATCTGGCCTATGTGGCGGCCCAGCTCGATCCGCGCGCGCTGGAACGCGGCCTCGGTTTCCAGCGGGTGCTGGCGGGGGAGCGCGAGGTGCGGCCCCCGGTGTGGCTTTCGGTGCCCGAGCCCTCGTCGGTGGCCCTCGGTGGCGAACTGTTCGTGCGCCTTCTGGAGGCCTATCCCGACATCGACGGCATCTTCTTCTGCAATGACGATCTCGCGCAGGGCGCGATCTTCGAGGCGACGCGACGGCAGGTTCCCATTCCCGGCCGGGTCGCCGTGGTGGGCTTCAATGACCTGCCGCTGTCGGCCCACATGGCGCCGCGCCTCACCTCCATCCGCACCCCGCGGGCCAAGGTGGGGGAGGCGGCGGCGCGCCGGCTCGTGGCCCTCATGGAAGGGGACTGCCGCGCCGAGCCGGCCATTGATCTCGGTTTCGAGCTGGTGGAGCGGGAGAGCAGCTGAGGCTTGATCTGGCGGCACCGGGTCTTGACGGCGCCCCGGCGTGCATGGTGTAAGCGTGCTGCGCTCGCTCTGCGGCGCCGTAAGCGTCCGACGTCAGGCAACGCATCCACACCGGTCCTTGGCCGGTCCGGATGTGTGTGCGCGATCCGGACCGGCCGGGACCGTCCAGAAGGGATGGCCCACATGGCCTCTTCAAAGTCCCCCAAGTCCATCCGCAAGCTGCCCGCCCGCTATGCCGGCATTCTCATGCCGCTGGTGCTGTCGGTGCTGATGACCTTCGTGGTCTCGGCCATCGCCACGGCCAAGAGCCTCGGCTTCGGCCCGGATTTCCTCACTACGTGGCCCACCGCCTGGGCGCTGTCGTGGGTGGTGGCGTTTCCCACGCTGCTGCTGGTGCTGCCCGTGGTCCGGCGGATCGTCGCCCTGCTGGTGGAGGCGCCGGCGCGCTGAATGCGCCGGCGCCAAAAGAAAAGGCGGCCGCAAGGACCGCCTTTTCCAATCAGATACGCCGCCCGCTCAATTGTCGAGGAACGACCGCAGCTTGCGCGAGCGCGAGGGGTGCTTGAGCTTGCGCAGCGCCTTCGCCTCGATCTGACGGATACGCTCGCGGGTCACCGAGAACTGCTGGCCCACTTCTTCCAGCGTGTGGTCCGTGTTCATGCCGATGCCGAAGCGCATGCGCAGAACGCGTTCCTCGCGCGGGGTGAGGGAGGCCAGAACCCGCGTGGTGGTCTCGCGCAGGTTGGACTGGATCGCCGCGTCGATGGGCAGGATGGCGTTCTTGTCCTCGATGAAATCGCCGAGGTGCGAATCCTCCTCGTCGCCGATGGGCGTTTCGAGGGAGATGGGCTCCTTGGCGATCTTCAGCACCTTGCGCACCTTCTCGAGCGGCATGCCGAGCTTCTCGGCCAGCTCCTCGGGTGTGGGCTCGCGGCCAATCTCGTGCAGCATCTGCCGGCTCGTGCGCACGATCTTGTTGATCGTCTCGATCATGTGCACGGGAATGCGGATGGTGCGCGCCTGGTCGGCGATGGACCGCGTGATGGCCTGCCGGATCCACCAGGTGGCATAGGTGGAGAACTTGTAGCCGCGCCGGTACTCGAACTTGTCCACCGCCTTCATCAGGCCGATGTTGCCCTCCTGGATCAGGTCCAGGAACTGCAGGCCGCGGTTCGTGTACTTCTTGGCGATGGAGATGACGAGGCGCAGGTTGGCCTCCACCATTTCCTTCTTGGCCTGGCGGGCTTCCTTCTCGCCCTTCTGCACCATCTGCACGATCTTGCGGAACTCGGCGATTTCCAGCCCGGTCTCGGTGGCCAGCGCATGGATGTCGCCGCGGATCTCGTGGATGGTATCCTTCTCGTGGCCGACGAAGCCCTTCCAGCCCTTGGTGCCCAGCTTGGACACGCGCAGCAGCCACTTGGGGTCCAGCTCCGCGCCCATGTAGTTCTTCAGGAAGTCGTCGCGGGTCACGCCATAGCTGTCGGCGAGGCGCAGCAGGCGCCCCTCCAGGCCCACGAGGCGCTTGTTGATCTCGTAGAGCTGCTCCACCAGGGCGTCGATGCGGGCCTGGTTGAGGGACAGGCTCTTCACGTCGCCGACGAGGTCTTCCTTCAGCTTCTTCGCCTTACGCTCCTGCGCCGGCGACAGCGTCTCGTTCTTCAGCTTGGATTCGACGTTCTGGTCCTGCAGGCGCCGCAGCTTGGTGTAGGAGGAGGCGATGCGGTCGAAGGTTTCCAGCACCTTCGGCTTGATCTCCGCCTCCATGGCCGCGAGCGACATGGAATTTTCCATGTCGTCGTCCTCGCCCTCGGGACCGGGGGCGTCGCCCAGAAGGCCGTCTTCCCCGGCCTCAGGCGCAAGGGCGGCTTCCTCGCCGAGGGCCGCGGGCGGGTTCTTGCCCTCGGGGCCGGCGTAGGTCGCCTCGAGGTCGATGATGTCGCGCAGCAGCACGCGGCCCTCGGTGAGCTCGTCGCGCCAGATGATGATGGCCTGGAATGTCAGCGGGCTCTCGCACAGGCCGGCGATCATGGCCTCGCGGCCGGCCTCGATGCGCTTGGCGATGGCGATTTCGCCCTCGCGGGAGAGCAGCTCCACCGAGCCCATCTCGCGCAGGTACATGCGCACCGGATCGTCGGTGCGCTCGGCTGGCTCGGACTTGGTCTCGGAGCGCGCGACGGCCCGTGGGGCGGGCTCGGCGAGCTCGCCGCCTTCGGCCTCCTCGGGCTCCTCGGCGGTCTCGGTTTCCTCGGCGCCCTCTTCGGCCTCGGCTTCCTCGGCCTCGATGACGTTGATGCCCATGTCGTTGAGCATCGCGAGAGTGTCCTCGATCTGCTCGGAGGTGACTTCCTCGGAAGGCATCACCTCATTGAGCTGCTCGTAGGTCACATAGCCGCGGCGCTTGGCATTCTTGATCATCTTCCGGACGGCGGCGTCGGAGAGGTCGAGCAACGGCCCGTCGGGCGCGTCGGTCTCCTTCTCGGGAGCCTCGGTCGCTTCGGAAGACTGCTTCGCCATGGACTTCTCCTGCGGATCCTGCTGAGTGCCAACAGCAGAACGGCGGCGCGGCGCCTCGGCCGTACCACCTTTTGCCTTTGCGCCCGGGAGCGGCTTTTTTGACGCCATCCCGTTAAACCAGCCTGAACGCACTTCCAACCCCTATGGTTGATGCGTTAGGCTCCCTTTCATTCTGCTTCGCCCATCGATGTGGCCGCCACGGGGTGGCCGACTGCCGAAAGGCGAGAAGAGTGCCGTAACCCGCCTTGAACCACCTTTATTCCCGGAATCCGGTTCCTGGAACATGGGCAGTTCAAAGAGAGCGCACCGCACTCCGGCCTGATGACGCACCAAAGCCTTCCACCAGTGCTTCGGTTCCATCCAGCGCCGAAAGGCGCTCGCGGACGTCCCGAAGCCAGGCAAAATTGGCTTCACTGGGATCTTCTCCCAGACTGCGCTCGGCCTCCTTCAACTCTCTAGATAGCGCGTGGGCCTTGCGATGCAAGGCCGTCCGCTGATGCCACCAGAGCCGGACATCATTCTGCGCGGTATCTGGATATGCCGGCCAGTCGTGCCGGGGATTGGCGAGTGCCTTCACCCGGCGGGTGAGGGCGTCGATATCTGCACGCCCCAGGCGCTCGGTGAGGGCGTCGGTGTCGGCGCCTTCAAGATGGGCTTCGATCAGGATGCGGCGCAGACGATCCGCCTCCGGGTTGGCCAGCGGTAGGCTTGCCACGTCTTCGTCGGCCTCGTCCAGCAGGAAAGTGTGGTTGATGAGGCAGAACAGCAGCAGGGCCTCGTTGCGGGGCAGGGCCGCCATGGGCCCGCGCACCAGCGCGCTGCGGGCGATCTCGGTGCCGCGCGGCACCAGGGGCGGGGGCAAAGGCGTTCCGCGGCGACCGCCGGACGGCTGCCAGCCGTCCTTCCAGCCCTCCCGACGGGCACGGGCTGGGGCGCGGTCCTGCGGGGAAACCAGGGCGTTGAAGCGGCCGAGCAATTCTTGGCGGTAGTGCTTGCGCACCGTCTCGTCGGCGATGGCGGACACCACCTCGCCGAGGCGGGCTTCGAGGCCGGCGCGGCGTTCCGGCGTGTCGAGGGTGGCGGCTTCGCTCTCGCGCGCCCACAGTTCCGCCACCAGCGGCCGCGCCTGGGCCAGCACGGCTTCCATGGCATCGCGGCCGGAGCGGCGGATGAGGTCGTCGGGGTCCTGCCCCTCCGGCAGGGTGGCGAAGGCGAGGCTGCGGCCGGCCTTCAGGTGCGGCAGGGCGAGATCGATGGCGCGATGGGCGGCGCGGCGGCCGGCCTTGTCGCCGTCGAACAGCAGCAGCGGCTCTTCCGACATGCGCCAGAGCAGTTGCAATTGCTCCTCGGTCAGTGCCGTGCCCAGCGGGGCCACGGTGGCGCCGAAGCCGGCCTCGGCCATGGCGATCACGTCCACATAGCCTTCCACCGCGATCACCCGCGCCCCCGACTGGGCGGCGGTGCGGGCGGCGGCGCCGTTATAAAGCAGCGATCCCTTGTGAAAGAGCACCGTCTCCGGGGAGTTGAGGTATTTGGCCGGAACATCCTTCTCCAGCGCCCGGCCGCCGAAGCCGACGATGCGGCCCTTCAGGTCGGTGATGGGAAACATCACCCGGTCGCGGAAGCGGTCGTAGGGCACGGGAATGTCGTCGCCGGCAATCAGCAGGCCCGCTTCGACCATGTCCTCCACCGGCACGCCGGCCTTGCCCAGCGCCTCCTTCAGGCGGAAGCGCTCGCCGGCGGCATAGCCGAGACCGAATCGCTTCTGGGTGGCAGCGCCCAGTTCCCGATCAGCCAGGTAACCGCGGGCCTTGGCGCCGAGGCGCGATTGCAGCGTCTCCTCGAAATGCCGGGCGGCAAGGGACATGACCTCGAACAGGGTGTGGCGGCGGCGCTCCTTGGCGGCGGCTTCGGGGGTCTCCTGCGGCAGGGGCAGGCCGGCCATTGCGGCAAGCCGCTCCACCGCCTCGCCGAAGGGCACGCCCTCGGTCTCCATCAGGAAGTCGAACACGTCGCCGTGCTTGCCGGAGGAGAAGCAGTGGTAGAAGCCCTTCTGATCATTGACGAAGAAGGACGGCGTCTTCTCCGCGTTGAAAGGCGAGAGGCCAGCGAACTCACGCCCCTGCTTCTTCAGCTTGACGCGCCGGCCCACCACCTCCGACACCGGAAGACGGGCACGGATCTCGTCGAGGAAGGCGGGCGGAAAGCGCATATGGCTTGGTCTGTGCCTGGTCTGTTGGGGCGTCGGCGCGGTGTCGCGGCGCCAGCGCCTGTGGCCGCCGAGGCCGCATGAGAGGCACGGCGGACGAGACCCGCAACAGTGAGAGGCAGGACCTTTCTTGTAAAGTGCCGCTTGTCGGCGAATCAGGATGCGGTGGCAATCTTGGGTTGCGATCGGCCGACCCATGGCGCCTCGAACAGCCAGGGCGCGATGCGCGACAGCACCAATCCCCCGAACAGCGACAGGGGCAGCGCGACGGCGAACACGAGATAGGGCGTGATCGGCCGACTCGCCAGGCCCAGAATCGCGAACCCGTTGATGAGGTAGACGATCAGGATCTTGTGCAGGAGGTAGATGTAGAGGGTGCGTCGGCCGATGAAGCCGAGGCCGGCGGCGATGGTCGTGCCCTCTACCGCCTGGCAGAACTGGCAGACGGTGAAGATGCCGAGTGCGCTGGCCATCAGCGTGAGCGGCGAGAGGTAGTCGATATCGTAGTAAATCAGCGTGCCGCTGAGGGCGAGGAAGGCGGCCAGCGTGACCGGCCACAGCCGCCGGTAGGCATGGGAATAGGTGTTCACCGCGGTGAACGCATAGGTGCCAAGAATGAAGAACAGCGGCAGGCGAGCCATGCGCGTTGCAAAGGTAATGGGCTCCCACTCACCATCGGCGACGCTGATTGCGTAAGCGAGCAGCAGCAGGCCAATCACCAGCGGTTTCGGAAACAGGCGCGCCACCTTGGCCACGGCGAAGAGCAGGGCCAGTGCGAAAATGAACCAGAGGTATTCCAGCGGTGAGACAAAATTTATGAGGTAGTCTGAAATGTGTAGTGGCGTTCCATTCCTGAACTCGCGCACGCATACGACGGCTATGAAGAAAATCGTCATCCATACGACGTAGATATAATAATAATTCAGGCATCTGTTCTTGAGAAGATTTGCCCAACTTCCGGTGATGGCCTTGGCCGCGAAGAAGCCGGCTGCAAAGAAGAACAGCGGCATGCGCACGAAAATCAGGAGATTGTTGACGAAAAGCTCGGTTCCCGCCGTGTGCCAAAGCACCACCAGGCAGATGCTGATGCCTTTGGCGCTGTCCACCCAATCCGCCCGGATCTTCGGACGGTCGATGCTGCGGGAGGGGCTGCCCGGCTCCGCTTTTACGTCTTGCCGATTGGTCGGTCCGGAATTCATCGGGCGCTGGCCGCGTGGAGGTCGCGCGCACCGCCGGTCGCGATTGGAAGGCGCCCCGCAGCACGATCGCACCCCTGGCCGGTGACGAGCGGACCTTGGGAGGCGAGGAACTTGGACCGGCTTGCAACGCGGTAACCCCAGGTACCCATCATGCCGCCCCCCTCAACCCACCATCTGCACACAACCACCGACTAACCTAACGGTACCTCCAATTGCGGCGCAGCGAAAGATGCTGCAATGCAACTTTGAGGCTGCAATTTCCGAAATTACGAACGTCGCAGCTCGGACCTGCCTCCATGTAGGTGTTGAAGGTTTCGTTATTATAATACCGTCCATCCTAAAAATGGGGTTTGGGCGCGCCTCGGGGGACGTTGATCGGACGCCCGCTGTCCTCGTTATCCACAGCACGTCGCGGCATGGCGGAACGGTACTTTTGGGTGCGGATGCGTGTGGACCCTGTGGCACGCCGTCGCTAGCCTGAGCGCTGCACGTGGTCGTTGCACGGGGGCTGGGGCGCAATGGATGCACTGATCGACGTCCTGAACACAATTTTCTGGGGCTATGTCCTCATCTACGGCCTGCTGGCGGTGGGCGTGTATTTCACCTTCCGCCTGCGCCTTATCCAGATCCTGCATTTTCCGGAGATGTTGCGCTCCGTGCTGCGGGCGGATGCCACCGACAAGTCCGGTATCACGCCGTTTCAGGCCCTGTGCACCTCGCTTGCCTCGCGCGTGGGCACGGGCAACATCGCCGGCGTCGCCGTGGCGCTCACCCTCGGCGGGCCGGGCGCCATTTTCTGGATGTGGGTGGTGGCCGCCCTCGGCATGGCGACCGCCTTCGCCGAAAGCACGCTGGCCCAGCTCTACAAGGTGAAGGACGATGAGGGCCGCTATCGCGGCGGGCCGGCCTTCTATATCGCGCGCGGCCTCAAGGCGCCGTGGGCCGGCGGGGTGTTCTCGGTCTGCCTCATCCTGTCCTTTGGGCTGGTCTTCAACGCCGTGCAGGCCAATTCCATCGCCGATGCCATGCACGGCGCCTTTGAAATCCCCAAGCTCTGGACCGGGCTGGCCGTCGCCGCGCTCTCGGGAATCATCATCTTCGGCGGCATCGCCGCCATCGCGCGCACCGCAGAGCTGGTGGTGCCGTTCATGGCGCTCGCCTATGTGGCCCTCGCGCTCTATGCGCTCGTGACCCATCTCGGCGCGGTGCCGGCCATGCTCGGCCATATCGTCGGCAGCGCCTTTGGCCTTGAGCCGGCGGCAGGCGGCGTCTCGGGGGCGGTGGCCGCGGCCATGCTCAACGGGGTGAAGCGCGGCCTGTTCTCCAACGAGGCCGGCATGGGCAGCGCGCCCAATATCGCCGCCGTGGCGACGCCCGATCCGCATCACCCCGTGAGCCAGGGCTTCGTGCAGTCCCTGGGGGTGTTCATCGATACGATCGTGATCTGCACCGCCACCGCGCTGCTGATCCTGCTGTCGGGCGTGGAGCTGGGGTCGGCCACCGGAACGCAGCTCACCCAGGCGGCGCTGGAAGCCCATGTGGGTTGGCTCGGGCGCTATTTCGTGGCCATCGCCATCTTCTTCTTCGCCTTCACCTCCATCATCGGCAACTACTCCTATGCGGAGAATGCACTGGTGTTCCTCGGCCACGGTCATGTGTCCGGGGTGGTGCTCCTGCGCATCGGCGTGCTCGCCATGGTGGTGTGGGGCGCGGTGCAGAGCGTCGCCACCGTGTTCAATGCGGCCGACGCCTCCATGGGGCTCATGGCCTCCATCAATCTGGTGGCCATCGTGCTGCTGTCGGGCACGGTGGTGCGGCTGGCGCAGGATTATCTCGTCAAGCGCAAGGCCGGTGTGGAGCCGGTCTTCATCGCCACCGACATGCCGGACCTGCCGCCGGGCGTGGACGGGGAAATCTGGAAGCGCCGGGGCTGACCTGGCGCTGCCTTCCGGGAACAGAAGGCGGAAGCCGGCGGGCCTGACCCGCCGGCAAAACTGGCTCAGGCCGCGGCGGTGAGGGCTTCCTTCACCCAGCCGGAGGCCTTGCCGAAGTCGATGGCGCCGGCGTGGCGCTCCTTCAGGACCGCCATGGTGCGGCCCATGTCCTTGATGCCCTTGGCCTCGATCTCGGCGATCACAGCGGCGATTGCGGCGCGGGTGTCGGTTTCCGAGAGCTGCTGCGGCAGGAAGGCCTGGATATAGGTGATTTCCTCGCGCTCCTGCTCGGCGAGCTCGGGGCGGGCGTTCTCCTCATAGATCCTGGCGCTTTCCTCGCGCTGCTTGACCATCTTGGCCAGCAGGGCGCGCAGTTCGTCGTCGGTGAGGGGATCCTTGCCCTGGCCGCGCTGCTCGATGTCGCGGTCCTTCAGCGCCGCGTTGATGAGCCGGAGGGTGCCGGTGCGGCGCTTGTCCTGGGCCTTCAGCGACTCTTTCAGGGCCGTGTTGATGTCGTCACGAAGCACGGAACGTCGTCCTTAGATTGAAATGAAGGAAGGGATCAGCGGACGGGCTGGCATGGCGGCTGGAGCAAAGGGGCCGGGGCTGGCTGGCCGCAAGCTTCCGGCTCCATCCGGAACGCCAGCTTGCGGAGGCACTTTCCACTCCGGTCCCTCGACCGTCCGGCGCCGCGCCGCACAAATTCGGTGCGGAACGCTGGAAACGCGACGCGCGACGCTCTATCTAGGCGATCCATGACCAACGAACAAGACCACGCCCCGACCGCTCCGGCCGAAGGCCGGGATGTGCGCCCCTCCGCCGAAGGCTGGAGCGAGCCCAAGCCCACCGCCGTTCTTGTCCTCGCGGACGGCACCGTCCTCGAAGGCTTTGGCATCGGCGCCGAAGCCCGCCTCGCCGGCGAGGTGTGCTTCAACACCGCTATCACCGGCTATGAGGAGATCCTGACCGATCCCTCCTACGCCGGCCAGATCATCACCTTCACGTTCCCGCACATCGGCAACGTGGGGACCAACGAGGAAGACATCGAGACGGTGTCCATGGCCGCCGCCTCGGGCGTCCGCGGCGTGGTGCTGCGCACCGCCGTCACCGAGCCGTCCAACTATCGCGCCACCCGCCACCTGAATGAATGGCTGAAGGCGCGCGGCATCCCCGGCATCACCGGCATCGACACCCGCGCCCTCACCGCCCTCATCCGAGAGGCGGGCATGCCCAACGCGGTCATCGCCCATTCCGCCGACGGCGTCTTCGACATCGAGGCGCTGAAGGCCGAGGCGCGGGCCTGGCCCGGCCTCGTCGGCATGGACCTCGTGCCCGGCGTCACCTCGGCCCAGCGTTTCGGATGGGACGAGACCACCTGGGAATGGGAAAAGGGCTACGGGCACCAGGACGCGCCGCGTCACCACGTGGTGGCGGTGGACTATGGCGTGAAGCGCAACATCCTGCGCCTGCTCGCCCGCGCCGGCTGCAAGGTGACGGTGGTTCCGGCCACCACCTCGGCCGACGACATCCTGGCCCTGAAGCCGGACGGCGTGTTCCTCTCCAACGGCCCGGGCGATCCGGCGGCGACGGGGGAATATGCGGTGCCGGTGATCCGCCGGATCATCGAGACCGGGGTGCCCACCTTCGGCATCTGCCTCGGCCACCAGATGATCGGCCTCGCGGTGGGTGGCCGTACGGTGAAGATGCACCAGGGCCACCACGGCGCGAACCATCCGGTTAAGGACCTCACCACCGGCAAGGTGGAGATCACCTCCATGAACCACGGCTTCGCGGTGGATCGCGAGACCCTGCCCAAGAATGCGGTGGAGACCCATGTCTCCCTGTTCGACGGCTCGAATGCTGGCATCGCGCTGGCGGACCGGCCGGTGTTCTCGGTGCAGTACCACCCCGAGGCGAGCCCCGGCCCGCAGGACAGCCACTATCTGTTCGACCGCTTCATCGAGATGATCGGCAAGCACAAGGCGGCCTGAGAGCCTCTGAGACAAGAAAAAGGCCGGCGCATGCGCCGGCCTTTTTTGTTGCGCGCGTCGCCGGGCGCTCAGTCCAGGAAATTACCGTGCTCTGCCACGTGGCGGGCAAGGCCCATGGTGTGCTCGCGCACCAGGCGCTCGGCGAGATCCGGGTCGCGCTTCTCGATGGCTTCCACGATCTTGGTGTGGTCCACGATGGAGCGCTGGGCGCGGTGGTCCTGGCCGATGGTGACCTTGCGCACCCCGCGCATGTGCGGAAACAGGTTTTCCGTGGTCTCGGCAATGAGCTGGCATCCGGACATGCGGATGATGAGCTTGTGGAAGGCGAGGTTCGCCTCGGAATATTCCGAGACGTAGTCCTCCGGATCGCGGTTGGCGAAGGCGCGCACATTCTCGCGCAGCAGGCGGATCTCCGCCTCGGTCGCCCGCTCGCAGGCAAGGCGCGCGGCCATGCTCTCCAGCGCCGCCCAGACGGTGATCATCTCGATCACCTCCTGCTTGGTCTTGCGGACCACGAAGATGCCGCGGCGTGGCACGGATCGCACGAAGCCTTCCTGCTCCAGCAGGGTCATGGCCTCGCGAATGGGTGTGCGCGAGACGCCGAGTCGTTCCGAGAGCTGGCGTTCCTCGAGGCGGATCTCCTCGGGGTGGCTGTAGATGTCCATCTCCATGATGGCCGCCTTCAGCGCCTTGTACGCCTTCATCCGGAAGCTCGATTCGGTCTCGATCGGCTTCACGTTGATATCCTGGTACGTCATCGCACCCTTTCGCCCCTGGCTGATCAGGTTCGCCGGATCGGCGCCGCGTGATTCCCGCCTTTGCCTACCATATACATCATATCTAATGGCAGCATGATTGCAGGTGGTAAGCAATGCCGCACCTGCTGCCCAGTTGCATTGCGCTGCAGCAAAGATATGGCGCGGTTCATGCCGCGGTGCGCGTTGACAGAATGTATTTTGAATACCAGCATCTCTCCCAGAAGACGGGGCGGCCTATTTGGCCCAAGCCCCGCCCATGACGGCGAACACAGGGCCGGGTCCGATCAGGTCAAATCGATCTGATTGGGGAATCCGGTTTTGAACGTAGGTCGGGATGCGCGCTGCGAACCGCTTGCACGACAAGCCTCCAGCCCATGCCCGAGCCAGGGGAGAACGCCAATGATGACCGTGGACGACATGCTGCGGGCCAAGCGCGATACCCGCATCATTACCCTGCGCATGCATGAAACCGTGGCCGACGCCGTATTGGTGATGAAGCGGGAGAACATCTCCTCCGTCATCGTCAAGGACGTGTGCCGCACCGAAGGCAACACCGTGGTCGGTGTCTTTTCCGAGCGCGATGTCACCCGTGCCGTGCTGGAGCATGGCGCCAACACGCCCAAGATGGTTCTCGCCAGCCTGCTCAAGCGGGAGGTGATCAGCTGCAGCCTCGCCGACAGCATCGAGACCGTGCTGCGGCTGATGGTGGAGCACCAGGTGCGCCACCTTCCCGTGATCGAGAACCACAGTCTTGTCGGGGTCATCAGCGCCACCGATCTCATGCGCCACTACCTCAAGGAAGAGGAAGCGGCCCTCCGCGAGCCGGTCACCGCGGGCATGGAAGCGGGTCTCGCCGCCCTTAGGTGAGGTCCTCACGCAAAGTGATTGCGGGGACCGAATGACGGTGCTACATTTTGTATCTGGCATACGTAATTCAGTACACATGAGTACCGCGGACGATGCCCTCAGGGTCCAGTCCCTGCCGGCAGGGGCTGGCGAACCCAAGCAAGACACACAAGCCGGCCTCTGGCCGGCGAACCAGCGAGTGGCGACCCGGCGAAGCCGGTGACCCAGCGAACGGCAAGCCGGCGCAGACCGGCGGCTCCGCAAATCAGGGCAGGGAAATCCGGGAGTGGAGGCATGGGCAAGGCGCTCGAAGGCGTGCGCGTCCTGGACATGACGCACGTGCAGTCCGGCCCCTCCGCGACGCAACTTCTTGCGTGGCTGGGGGCGGAGGTCATCAAGGTCGAGATGCCGCGGCGCGGGGATATCACCCGGACGCAGCTGCGCGACAAGTCCAATGTGGACAGCCTTTACTTCACGATGCTGAACGCCAACAAGCAGAGCGTCACCATCAACATCAAGACGCCGCAGGGCCAGGAAGCCATGGGGCGCCTGATCGACGCCTGCGACGTGCTGGTCGAGAATTTCGGCCCCGGCGTGCTGGACCGCCAGGGCTTCGGTTACGAGGCCGTCCGCGCCCGCAACCCGCGCCTCATCTATGCCTCCATCCGCGGCTTCGCGGAGGGCGCCGGCGTGGACGCCAAGGCTTATGAGACCATCGCCCAGGCCATGGGCGGCGCCATGAGCACCACCGGCTGGCGGTCGGGCCCGCCCACCGCCTCCAGCGCTCAGATCGGCGACACCGGCACCGGCATCCATTGCGTCACCGGCATCCTCGCGGCGCTTTACCAGCGCACCGTCACCGGCGAGGGTCAGAAGGTGGACGTGGCCATGCAGGACTGCGTGGTGAACCTTCTTCGGGTGAAGCTGCGCGACCAGCAGCGCCTCGAAGCCGGGCCGCTCACCGAATATCCCGGCGCCCCGGAAGGGGACTGCGTGCCGCGGGCCGGCAATTGCTCGGGCGGCGGCCAGCCCGGCGCGGCCCTGCGCTGCGCGCCGGGGGGCGAGAACGATTACTGCTACGTCATCATCCAGCCCCAGGGCTGGGCGCCGCTGATGCGGCTGGTGGGCCGCAAGGACCTCATCGACGATCCCAAGTTCGCCTCCCACGAGGCCCGGGCGCAGCGGCTGGAGCAGTGCTTCGAAATCATCGAGCGCTGGACCGCCAAGCGCACCAAGTTCGAGGTCATGGCGCAGCTCAAGGCCATCGACGTTCCCTGCGGCCCGGTGCTGTCCACCAAGGACATCCTGGAGGACCGCGCGCTCTATGACCGGGGCTTCCTGGTGGAGGTGCCGCATCCCGAGCGTGGCACCTACGTCACCGTGGGATCCCCCATCCATTTGTCCGCAAGCCATGTTCCCGTCGAGCGCGCGCCGCTCCTCGGCGAGCATACGGACGAGGTGCTGGCCACCCTTGGCTACACCCATGAAGAGATCGCCGGCATGCGTGCCGCCGGTGCAGTCTGACGGGAGAAAAACGCCCGTTTGAACATCCGCTGCTCCATGAGGGACAAAAAGAGGGTGGAGCGGTTAACAACATCAAAAAATATAAAAGTCTCAAGGGGTAGGAAAAATGGTTGAAGCAGCAGTAAAGGCGCCTGCGACCAATCGCTGGCTGCAACTTGTCGCCGGTATCGTCTGTATGGTCGCCGCGGCGAACATCCAGTATTCCTGGACGTTGTTTGTCCCGGAAATCGTCTCCACGCACGGCTGGACGCGTGCCTCCGTGCAGGTCGCCTTCACCGTCTTCGTCGTGGTGCAGACCTGGCTGACGCCCATCGAGGGCTATTTCATCGACAAGTACGGCCCGCGGGTCATGGTCATGGTGGGCGGCCTGTTCACCGGCCTGTCCTGGGTGCTGAATTCCTATGCCGGCTCGCTCACCGCGCTCTATGTGGCGGCGGCTGTCGGCGGCATCGGCGTCGGCTGCGTCTACGCCACCTGCGTGAACGCCGCGCTGAAGTGGTTCCCGGATCGCCGCGGCCTGGCCGTGGGCCTCACCGCGGCGGGCTACGGCTCGGGCACGGTTCTGACCATCCTGCCCATCGCCGCCATGATCAAGACCAGCGGCTATCAGGACACTTTCTTCACCTTTGGCCTGATCCAGGGCGCGGTGATCCTGCTCGCGGCCGGCTTCCTGCGGGCGCCGTCCAAGACCGAGGTGATCTATTCCTCCACCGTGGCCCAGAGCCGGCGCGACTATACGCTCGGCGAGGCGCTCCGGACCCCGGTGTTCTGGATCATGCTCACCCTGTTCGTTCTAACCGTGTCCGGCGGCCTCATGGCCGTGGCGCAGCTGGGCGTGATCGCCGAAGACCTCGGCGTGAAGCACATCAACGTCGACCTCTACTTCTTCGCCATGGCGGCGCTGCCCTTCGCCCTGATGCTGGACCGCATCCTGAACGGCTTCTCCCGCCCCTTCTTCGGCTGGATCTCCGACCATATCGGCCGTGAGAAGACCATGTTCTTCGCCTTCGCCATGGAAGGCCTCGGCATCGTCGCGCTGGGCACGTTCGGCCACAATCCGTGGGCGTTCATCATCCTGTCCGGCGTGGTCTTCCTGGCCTGGGGCGAAGTCTACTCCCTGTTCTCGGCGACTGCCGCGGATACCTTCGGTTCCAAGCACATCGGCAAGATCTATGGCATGCTCTACACGGCCAAGGGCTTTGCCGCCCTGTTGGTGCCGCTCGCCAACATCCTGATGGAGGCGACGGGTACCTGGACCACCGTGCTCTACACGGTGGCGGCCATGGACCTGACCGCGGCCTTCGGAGCGCTCTTTGTCCTGCGGCCCATGCTGGCGCGCCACCACCGGCAGAATGCAGAGGCGGCCGCTGCTGCGACCGCAGCCCGCGAAGCAACGGCCTGACCCTTCGGATCCGACCGGGTCGGCGCCGCCGGCCCGGTCGGTCCTCCAGGTCCAAGTTTCAGAAGGTACGAGACATTTTCCGGTCATCCTGCGGTGCAGGGCGATCGGGCCTTATTCGGAAGCCCAAAGGCAAGGGCGCGAGAACGATCGAGGTCCGCATTGGGGCCAGATCGGCGTGCCCCCGGGCTTCGCCTCTCCAGCGCCATGCGCCGGGTGGGGCGACCGACCCCGTCCCTCCGCCGTCCTAGTGGCGGCCCCTCAAGCCCCGGCCTTGTGCCGGGGCTTTTTTCGTCCGTGCGCCCCCGATCCGCACCACCGGGGCGGTCATGGGCTCGCGCATGTTTTCGGCTCGCGCATGTCTTCGAATGCATTCGCGGGGTGGGTTGCCAATCGGTCGCAATTGTGTCGATGTAGAAACTGGCGTTACATGCATCTCTATTCAGAGAGCGCAATCAAGACTCAAGAAAACGCTGCAAGCCTTTGCTCGATTGCGCCGCGCTCGCCCGGCATTTGGCTTTGTGATAACCCCTGAAAACAACGGCATGTATCAGTTACATAGCCGTTAAACGCATTATGTATACCGTATTTTTGATACAGCTTCCTCCTCGGTACGCGAGCGGGCTCGGTCAAGAAGGCCCGCATCAAGAATGGTGACCGTCACGGGCCGTTCATCGCTTTCGATGATCCCCAGTGAGAAAGGGAAGGAAATGTCGCAGAATCTTTCGACGCCCGTGCGCGGGCCGTTGGGCGGACGATGGATGCAGCTCGCCATTGGCGTGGTCTGCATGTCCATGATCGCCAACCTCCAGTACGGCTGGACGCTGTTCGTCGAACCGATGAACGAGAAGCACCAGTGGGGCCGCGCCGCCATCCAGGTGGCCTTTACCATCTTCGTCGTGTTCGAGACGTGGCTGGTCCCGGTGGAAGGCTGGTTCGTGGACAAGTTCGGACCGCGCCCGGTGGTGTTTATCGGCGGCATCCTGTGCGCCCTGTCCTGGGGCCTCAACTCGGTCGCATCCAGCCTCACCATGCTGTACATTTCGGCGGCTCTCGGCGGCGCCGGCGCCGGCGCGGTCTACGGTACGGCCGTGGGTGCGGCGCTGAAGTGGTTCCCCGATCGCCGCGGCCTTGCCGCCGGCATCACCGCCGCCGGCTTCGGCGCCGGATCGGCCCTGACCATCGTGCCCATCGCGGCCATGATCAAGTCGCAGGGCTACGAGCACACCTTCCTGTTCTTCGGCCTGATCCAGGGCGCCGTGGTGCTGCTGGCATCGCTGTTCCTCATGAGCCCGAAGCCTGGCCAGGTGCCGGTCGTCGCCGCCACCTCCACCACCCAGAGCCGTCGCAGCTATGGTCCGGGGGAGATGCTGAAGGCCCCGGTGTTCTGGGTCATGTACCTGATGTTCGTGCTGGTTGCGGCGGGCGGCTTGATGGCCACGGCCCAGCTCGGCTCCATCGCGAAGGACTTCAAGATCGCCGACGTGCCGGTGTCGATCCTCGGCCTCACCCTGCCTGCGCTGACCTTCGCCCTGTCCATCGACCGGGTGCTCAACGGCGTCACCCGCCCGTTCTTCGGCTGGGTGTCGGACAATATCGGGCGCGAGAACACCATGTTCATCGCCTTCTCGCTGGAAGCGGTGGGCGTGCTGGCTCTGGCCCATTTCGGTGCCGACCCGATCGCCTTCGTGATCCTGACCGGCCTCGTCTTCTTCGCCTGGGGTGAGATCTACTCGCTGTTCCCGGCGACCTGCGGCGACACGTTCGGCTCGCGCTTTGCCACCACCAACGCCGGCCTGCTCTACACCGCGAAGGGCACCGCCTCGCTCGTGGTGCCGCTGGCTTCGGTCGCGGTTGCCAAGCTTGGCAACTGGGACCTGGTGTTTATGCTGACGGCGGGCGTCAATGCCTTGGCCGCGCTCATGGCGCTCTTCGTCCTCAAGCCGCTGCGCGCCCGCTTCGTGCTGGGAGCGGCGGCGAAGGAGGAAGTGGAGGTTCCCAGCGCCAAGGTCGTCAGCTGAAGTTTGGCCGACGGACGGGGGTGGGAAAACCCGGCCCCGACCTCGGACTTCACCTTGGCCCACCTACCCCGGGCCTACCTTGAGGGAGCGGCTTGCCGCTCCCTTCTTTCTATCCGCAGCGGCCTCCCGATCCCGAAGGTCGCGGCTACGCCCTGCGGCCTTCTCTCAGTTGTGGCGGGGCGCGACGGCCACTTCCACCGCACCGTTGGCGGCGGTGCGCACGGAAGCGAAACGGGGCTCGGACGGCTGCAGCAGAACGTCTTCCACCGGAATGCCCATGCCGCCGGCAACCGACATGTAAGGCTTCTGCGCGCTCAGGCCGGTCACCGCCAGCGAGAGCACAATGCCGAAAAGGCCGAAGGCCGTCAGTTCAAGCGCGTTCATCATCTTCTCTCCGGGCACCTCAAGTGCCACCCCGAATGAGCCCTCACGTGCGATGCACCACCGGGATCGACCTCTTCATAGCGCAGGCCGAGATCAATGTGGTATACATAATACGCAGAGGGACCCCCGCATTGCTGCATAGCAGCATCGCACATGCGAGGGTTGACGGGAAGAACGCGCTACCTTCCGATAGGGAAGGGCTCAGCCCCCAGCGACCGCGTCGAGATGGGCGATGAGGCCGGAGGTGGATGCCGATGCGCTCGGCGGCAGTGCACCGCCGGTGACGGCGGGCAGGAACTGGGTGGCGAGTTCCTTGCCCAGCTCCACGCCCCACTGGTCGAAGGCATTGATGCCCCACACCGCCGCTTCCACGAACACCCGGTGCTCGTAGAGCGCGATGATGCGCCCGAGGGTGAACGGGTCGAGGGTGGCATAGGCGATGGTCAGCGACGGGCGGTCGCCGGGGAAGACGCGATGGGGCGCGATCTCCGCCACCTTGTCCTCGCTCATGCCCTTGGCCCGGAGCTGGGCCGCCGCCTCCTCCAGCGTGCGCCCGCGCATGAGCGCCTCGGACTGGGCCAGGCAATTGGCCACCAGCAGGTTCTGGTGGTCCTTCAGCGCCGGCTCGTGGCTCTGCGCCCCCACCAGGAATTCCACCGGAACGATGTCCGTGCCCTGGTGCAGCAGCTGGAAGAAAGCGTGCTGCGCATTGGTGCCGGGCTCGCCCCACACGATGGGGCCGGTGGGGCGGGCGACGGCAGTTCCGTCCCGCGTCACGCTCTTGCCGTTGCTCTCCATGTCGAGCTGCTGGAGATAGGCCGGCAGCCGGGCGAGGCGCTGGTCGTAGGGGATGATGGCGCGGCTCGGGAAGCCGCAGGCATTGCGATGCCATAGGCCAATGAGTCCCAGCAGCACCGGCAGGTTCTGGTCGAGAGGGGCGGAGCGGAAGTGCTCGTCCATGGCCGCCGCGCCGGCGAGGAATTCCCGGAACCGGTCCGGGCCGATGGCGAGCATCAGCGGCAGGCCGATGGCCGACCACACCGAATAGCGCCCGCCCACCCAGTCCCAGAAGCCGAAGATGCGATCGGCCGGGATGCCGAAGGCCCCCACCTTGTCGAGCGCCGTGGAGACGGCGGCGAAATGGGCGCCCACCGCATCCTCGCCCAGCGCGTTCACGATGAAGGCGCGGGCGGTGGCGGCGTTGGTCATGGTCTCCACCGTGGTGAAGGTCTTGGAGGCCACGATGAACAAAGTGGTGGCGGGGTCGAGCACCTTCAGCACATCGGTGATGTGGGCGCTGTCCACGTTGGAGACGAAATGGCAGCGCGGCCCGTCGTGATAGGGCGCGAGCGCCAGCGTCACCATGGCCGGGCCGAGGTCCGAGCCGCCGATGCCGATGTTCACCACGTCGGTGATGACGCCGCCCCGCGCCCCGGCGATGCGGCCCTCGCGCACGCCGGTGGCGAAATCGCCGAGGCGCGCGAGCGTCTCCACCACGCCGGGCTTCACGTCGATGCCGTCCACCTGGATGGTGTCGCTTGCCTGGTCGCGCAAGGCGGTGTGCAGCACCGCGCGATCCTCGGTGAGGTTGATGTGGTCGCCGGCGAACATGGCGTCGCGCTGGGCCTCCACCCCGCCGGCGCGGGCAAGCTCAAGGAGCTGGGTGAGGATGTCGTCGGTAATGGCGGTCTTGGAGAAATCGATGAGCAGGTCGCCATAGGCCACCGAAAAGCGCTCGAACCGGTCCGGTTGCGCGAACAGGTCGAGGATGCGTCCCTCGCGGGTGGTCCAGGCGGTGGCGAGGGCCTTGAAGGCGGCGTCGGTCGCGTGGGCGTTAGACGTCATGGGCGCGAAATCTCCATCAGGCCCTGCTTGGGCAATGTGGGAACCCGGGTCGCGGGAAGGAAAGGGGAGGCAGTCAAAACGGCTTCAGGGACACCAGAGCACGTCCAGCGGCCTTGGGGCGTTGGCGAGCACGGCGCGGATCGGCAGGTCCGCCCCATTGCCACCGGCCGCGGCCCGCTCCAGCACCGCGCGCTTGGTCGCGCCCTCGATGTGCAGGAGCAGCAGGTCGGCTGAGATGAGGGGCGGCAGGGTGAAAGTGATGCGCGGCTCGCCGGCCGCCTCCGCGCGCACGGCGATGAGACGCGCCGTGCCGGCCGGATCGATGGCGGCGGCGAGCGCCTGCGCGCCGGGGAAGAAGGAGGCGGTGTGTCCGTCATCCCCCATGCCCAGCACCACGGCGGCGAACGGGGCGCGCAGGGCGGCGACGGCGGCCTCGGCCTCCGCGAGTCCCTCTTCCGGCGTTGGCGCGCCGGTGAAGAGCGGTAAGAAGCGGGCGGCGGCGGCAGGTCCCTTGAGCAGGTGGCGCCGCACCAGGGCGGCGTTGGAGCGATCCGATGTTTCCGGCACCCAGCGCTCATCCACCAGGGTCACGGTGATGCGGCTCCAGTCGAGCGGCGCGCCGGACAGGGTCTCGAAGAAGCGCGTCGGCGTGCGGCCGCCGGAGACGGCAAGGCTCGCCGATCCGTCGCTGGCGACGCGGGCGCGCAACGCCTCCGCCACGTGCGCCGCCAGGGCGCGGGCAAGGGCAGCGGGGTCGTCATAGGCGGCAAGGGCGAAGGGGAGGGCGGGTGTCGGGTGGGAGGATGTCGTCATGGGTTTCTCGGAAAAGGCGGCCTCAGGCATCGTCGGTCCAGGTCCGTCCGTCCCGCTCGATGAGGGCGATGGCGGCGGAGGGCCCCCAGGTGCCGGCGGTGTAGGGCTTGGGCAGCTCGCGGGAGGTTCGCCAGGCGTCGAGGATGGGATCGATCCAGTTCCAGGCCGCCTCCACCTCGTCGCGGCGCATGAACAGGGTCTGGTTGCCGCGCACCACATCCATGATGAGCCGCTCGTAGGCGTCGGCGTTGCGCACGCCGAACACGCTGGCGAAGCTCATGTCGAGGGGCACGTGCTGGAGCCGCATGCCGCCGGGGCCGGGGTCCTTGATCATGAGCCAGAGCTTCACGCCCTCGTCGGGCTGGAGCCGCATGACGAGGCGGTTGGCCACGATGGGACCCGCCTGCGCGTCGAACACCGAATGGGGAATGGGCCGGAACGCGACCACGATCTCCGACACCCGCGATGCCAGCCTCTTGCCGGTGCGCAGGTAGAAAGGCACGCCGGACCAGCGCCAGTTGCCGATTTCCGCCTTCAGGGCCACGAAGGTCTCGGTCTCGGAGGTGGAGGAGCCCAGCTCCTCCAGATAGCCCGGCACCGCCCCGCCCGACGAAGCGCCGGCGCGATACTGGCCGCGCACGGTGAGCTGGGCGGCATTGGCCTCGGTGATGGGGGTGAGGGCTTTGAGAACCTTCAGCTTCTCGTCCCGCACCGCATCCGCGTCCAGCGATACGGGCGGCTCCATGGCCACCAGGCAGAGCAGCTGGAGAATATGGTTCTGCACCATGTCGCGCAGGGCGCCGGCGGTGTCGTAGTAACCGGCGCGGCCCGCGGTGCCGATGCTCTCGGCCACCGTGATCTGCACATGATCGATATGGGCATTGTTCCACACCGGCTCGAACAGGGCGTTGGCGAACCTGAGCGCCATCAGGTTCTGCACTGTTTCCTTGCCGAGATAATGATCGATGCGGAACACCGCTTCCTCGCGGAAGACCTTGCCGACGGCGGCATTGACCTTCAGCGCCGAGGCGAGGTCCTTGCCCACCGGCTTTTCCACCACCACGCGGGTCTTGTCGGTGACGATGCCGTGTTCCCCGATGCGGGCGCAGATGGGATCGAACAGGTCCGGCCCCACGGCGAGATAGAGCACCCGGACATGGTCGCGTCCCTCGTCCAGCAGGCGGGCAAGATCCGCCCAGCCGGCGTCGGACTGGGCGTCAACCGCCACATAGTCAAGCCGGTCGAGGAAATGGGCGAGGCGGGCGGGGCGGGCATCCTCGATGCCGTCGGACATCTCCACCGCGTCCCGGGCGAAATCCTGGAATGCCGCCCGCTCCATGGGGCGCCGGGAGACGCCGATGATGCGGGCCTCGTCGGGCATCTGGCCGGCGAGATCACGCTCGAACAGGGCCGGCAGCAACTTGCGCCGCGCGAGATCGCCGGTGGCGCCGAACACGATGATGTCGAAGGGTTCGACCGCGACCACACGCGCAACCATGAGCCTCTCCCCTGACCGCGGCGCCTGCCGCACCCGGAGCGCGCCCGGGGCCGCCGCATCCGCGTCCGCCGCTGGCACTCTAGATCACGTTCCGATCGGATTGCACCGCTAACTGGTCGCTGAACCACGCGCCCTGTGCGCACGGGTCCGCGGGCACGGCGCATCTCTGCGGCAGCATGAGCGATGTTGATGAAAACGGGATGGCACGGGACAGAAGGGGCCGGGAGCGGCGCTCCTCTGCGCGATTGCGCGAGCGCCTCACCAAACCGCCCGCCCATGGATCAGCGGGGTGGCCGAGGCCGTGCGGTATCAGACAAGCGGGATCCGCGCATGCAGGCACGCGCGGTTGAAATGGCTGAAAGCTGGGAGCTGCTGCGCCGCGCCGGTTCAGGACCGCGCAGCGCCGGCCGGATCAGCGGGTCGGGCGCGGCTTGGAGGGGATGAGACCCTCGCGCTGGGCGCGCTTGCGAGCGAGCTTGCGGGCGCGACGGATGGCCTCGGCCTCTTCGCGGGCGCGCTTCTCGGAGGGCTTCTCGTAATGGCCACGCAGCTTCATCTCGCGGAAGATCCCCTCGCGCTGCATCTTCTTCTTGAGCGCCTTGAGGGCCTGATCAACATTGTTGTCGCGGACGAGAACTTGCACGTGTTTACCTCTTCGAGCTGTTGCGCCGAGCCCAGCAAGCCGTGATCTGGCCAACTTTGATCTGAACACCCGGACCGGGGAAGCGCGAGCCTTTCGCTCGACTTCAGCTCATCCGGAAGGCTGCTCTCTTATCAGAAGCCCTGTGCCTTGTCCACATCCCCGACGCACCGGAAAAGCAAGGCGGGCCTTGTGCCGGCTCATCTTCCCGCCGGCCGATCCACGAGGTCGGCCGCGGCGGTCACCGCGTGGCGGCGGCGAAGGCGGAATCGGTGGAGGGTTCCAGCACGGGCAGGGCGATGGCCCGCCCCGCCTGCTTCTGCGCCTCGCGGCACAGGGCGTCCAGCTCCGTCCGGATCTCGGAATCGGCAAAGCAGTTCGCCGCCTCCCGGATGCCCTGCATGAAGCGCAGCTCAATCTGGATCAGACGCCAGCTGCCATAGCGGCCCGTGCGGGCCATGTGCCGCGCAAGCTCGCGCAGCCAATCCTTGAAGCGATCCTGGGCCAACGGAATTCCCCGAGCCAATATGGTATCATAGTATTGATACTGGGTTGCGCACATATGACTCAGGGCGAGGTCGGCGTCGCCATGGCGATTCGCCTCAGGTCGCGGAAGGTCAAGCTTCAAGCGGTATTTTGGTCAGGCTCGATGGCAGGGCTGTGACAGCTCTGGGACAGTCCTGCCGAGGGGCGGGAACAGTGTTCTAGCACCCGTCCTCGGGAATGTTGGTGCAGGCTTCCGGATCGCGGCGCACCCGCACCACGTGGCCCATCTTGCGGCCGGCGCGGGCCTCGTCCTTGCCGTAGAGATGGACGTGGGCGCCGGGCTCGGCGAGCAGCGCATGCCAGTCATGCACGTCGGCGCCGATGAGGTTGGTCATCTCAACCCGGCCGATGCGCGCCACCTCGCCCAGCGGCCAGCCGGCGATGGCGCGCACATGCTGCTCGAACTGGGAGGTCACGGCGCCGTCCTGGGTCCAGTGCCCGCTGTTGTGCACGCGCGGGGCGATCTCGTTGACGATCACCCGTTCATCCGCGCCGCATCCCACCACGAACAATTCCACCGCGAACACGCCCTCATAGTCGAGGGCATCGCCGATGGCGCGGGCGATGGACCGGGCCTGCCGCGCCGTGCCGGCCGACAGGGTGGCGGGCACGGTGGAGGTGTGCAGGATGTGCTCGCGATGCACGTTCTCGGTCACGTCGAAGGCCTGGAAGGCGCCATCGGCCCGCCGCGCCGCCACCACCGAGACCTCGCGCTCGAAGGCGACGAAGCCCTCCAGGATCGCGCTCTGCCGGCCCAGGGCGTGCCAGGCGGCGGTGAGGTCTTCCTCCGGGCGGATGATGACCTGGCCCTTGCCGTCATAGCCGAAGCGCCGGGTCTTCAGCACCGCCGGCAGGCCAAGCGCCGCCACGCCCGCCTCAAGGCCGGCGAGGTCGTCCACGGCGGCGAACGGCGCGGTCTCGATGCCGAGGTCGCGCACGAAGCTCTTTTCCGCCAGCCGGTCCTGGGTGATGGCGAGGGCCTTCGCGCCCGGCCTCAGGGGCACCCGGGCGGCGAGGAACTCGGCGGTGGCCAGCGGCACGTTCTCGAATTCGTAGGTCACCGCGTCCACGCCGGCCGCGAAGCGCTCCAGCGCCGCGAAGTCGTCGTAGGGCGCGCAGATGTGGTGTTCGCTCACATGGAAGGCGGGGCTGTCCTTGTCGGGGCACAGGATATGGGTCTTCAGGCCCAGCTCCGCCGCAGCGAGCGCGATCATGCGGCCGAGCTGGCCGCCGCCGAGGATGCCGATGACGCTTCCGGGTTTCAGCATGGCTCAGGCCGGCCGTTCCGCCACCGCCGCGGTGCGGGATGCCCGCCAGGCTTCGAGGCGCTGCGACAGGACCGGGTCCGAGAGCGCCAGCACGGAAGCCGCCAGCAGCGCCGCGTTGGTCGCCCCGGCGACGCCGATGGCCAGCGTCCCCACCGGAACGCCGGCCGGCATCTGGACGATGGAATAGAGGCTGTCGAGGCCGGACAGGGCCTTCGACTGCACCGGCACGCCGAACACGGGCAGGGTGGTGAGCGCCGCCACCATGCCCGGCAGGTGGGCCGCCCCGCCGGCGCCGGCGATGATCACCTTGAAGCCGTCCGCCTTCGCGCTGCGGGCGAAGGCGTACATGCGCTCGGGCGTGCGATGGGCGGAGACGATGCGGCTGTCATGCGGGATCTTCAGCGCTTCCAGCGTCTCGGACGCGTGGCGCATGGTCTCCCAATCGGACTGGCTGCCCATGATGACGGCAACGTCAGCCGTGCTCATCCCTCAAGACCCCTTAAAACGGAAAGCGCGGCTTTATAGGATCGCCGCAGCGGGGGCAAGGGTTGCGGCCAACTCTCCTGTCCGCATCCGGGCGCGGGTGGCCTCAGCGCCAGCGGCGGTGGAGCCACAGCCACTGGTCGGGATATTCGCGCACCCAGCCCTCGATCACGCCGGTGACGGTCTGCATGGCCCCCACCACGTCGATCTTGCCCTCGGTGTCGCGGGGCAGGGCGATCTCTTCCGTGATCTCCACGCGGAAGCGCGCGCCGGGCAGGCGGATGACGCGCATGCCGTGGACCGGGCAATCGAACTGCCGGGCGAGGCGCGCGAGCGTCGGGTTGGTGGCGCAGGGCCGGCCGAAGAAGGTCACCTCGGGGCCGCCGGTCCAGTACTGGTCGATCAGCATGCCCAGATGCTGCCCCTCGGCCAGCATGCGCGCCATCTGGCGGCCGGCGTCGCGGCCGGCGCGGATGAGGCCCGGCATGGTGCCGGAGCGCATCTCCTCGATCAAAGCGGCGGCGCGCCTGTTGTTGGGCGCGCGATAGAGCACGCCGCCCGGCACGTCGAACTTGGCGCCGGCGATGGCGCACATTTCCCAATTGCCGGTATGGGCGGTGAAGAACAGGGCAGGGCGCCCGTCATCGCGCAGGCGCTGGAAGATCTCGGCGCCCACCACTTCCACGCGGCCTTCACCGGGCCGAGCGGGGTCGTAGTCCCACAGGCGGTCCTGCTGGGCAAATTCCGCGGTGAGCCGGCCCATGTTGGCCCACACGCCGCGCACGAGGTCGCTGATCTCGCCCTTGCTCTTTTCGGGATAGGCGGCGGTGAGGTTGCGCCGCGCCACCTTGCTCACCGCGAAGAAGGGGCCGAACGTGCGCGCCCAGAAGGCCATGCCCCCGGCCGACAGCCAGAGCGGCCACAGGCGCAGCCACCAGATGGAGCCGCGCACATAGCCGCCCACCAGCACTTCCACTACCGGCTGCAGCGCAAGACGCAGCCGGAGGAGCAGGCGGCGGACGGTGTGGGACAAGCGGGTCACGGCCGAGCGCGCCGCGTCGAGCCCTTAGAACTTCACCACGATTTTGCCGAAGACCTTGCGGCTCTCGAGCCGCTCCAGGCCCTCGTTGAAGTTTTCCAGCGGCACCACAGTATCGATCACCGGCTTGATGCCACGGCCCATCTTCTCAAGGCCCTCCGACACATTGCGGATGGTCGCGCCGAACGAGCCGAAGATCTTGTACTGGCGCTGGAACAGCTGCATCAGGTTCATCTGCACGCTCACGCCGGAGGTGGAGCCGCAGGTGACGAGGCGCGCGCCGGGCTTCATGGACAGCAGCGAGGCATTCCAGGTGTCGGCGCCCACATGCTCGAACACCACGTCCACGCCCACCTTCTTGGTGATCTTGCGGACCTCGTGCTCGAACCGGTCCTTGCGATAATTGATGACGTGGTCGGCGCCCAGCGCCTTCGCCTTCTCCAGCTTCTCGTCGTCGCCGACCGTGGTGATGACGATGGCGCCCACGTCCTTGGCGAGCCGGATGGCGGCGGAGCCGATGCCCGATCCGCCGGCATGGACCAGAACGGTCTCGCCCTTTTCCAGCTGCGCATTGTCGAACAGCATGTGCTCGACGGTTGAGAAGGTGATGCCGGCGCAGGCCGCATCCTCGAAGGAGACGCCCTCGGGCGCCGGGATAACGAGGCGCTCGGGCATGTTGATCACGTCGCGGGCGAAGCCGTCGATGTGGAAGCCCAGCACGCCGCCCACGTTCTGGCAGAGATTATCCCGCCCCTTAAGGCAGTTGACGCAGTGGCCACAAGTCATGGCGCCGTACATGGCCACCGTCTGCCCCACCTTCAGGCCGCGCACGTCCGCGCCCAGCGCCACGATCTCGCCGGCGGCCTCCGCGCCCACCACGAGGGGCATCTTGCGCTTGGCGAAGGCCATGCCGCGCCAGCCCCACACGTCGATATGGTTGAGCGCCAGCGCCTTGACGCGGATCTGCACCTCGCCGGCGCCGGGGGCGTCGGGTTCGGGCAGGTCGACGAGTTCGAGGCTGCGGTCGGAGACGAGCTGGAGGCCACGCATTCTTTTTTTCTCGGAAGTTGGGTCAGCGGTGGGCGGCGAGCGAGGCGGAAAGCCCGCCATCCACCGGCAATATGGCGCCGGTCATATAGCCCGCGCCGGGGGAGAAGAGAAAGGCCACCACCTGGGCCACGTCATCGGGCGTCGCGAAGCGGCCGGCGGGGATCTGCGCCTCCATCTTCGCGCGATAGTCGGCGAATTTTTCCAGCATGGCGGTATCGATGAAGCCGGGGGCCACATAGTTCACCGTCACGCCGCGCCGGGCGGTCTCGATGGCAAGGCCGCGCACATGGGCGAGCAGGGCGGCCTTGGACGCCGCGTAGGCCGCATTGCCCTGGTTGGCCTGGAGCGCCGCCACCGAGCCGATGGCGACGATGCGCCCGGCCTTCGCCCGCGTCATGGGCCGCACCACCGCGCGGGCAAGGCGCACGAAGGCGAAATGGTTCACCTGCATCACCGTCTCGGCCTTGTCCTGGTCGATCATGGCGGCGAGGGTGTCGTAGGAGGCGCCCGCATTGTGGCACAGGCCGTAGAGCGTATCCCCCGCCTCCAGCTCCTCGGCGAAGGCCTCCACCGCGGCGCGGTCGGCCAGGTCCAGCGCGCGGGCAGACAAGACAGCGTCCGGGTGCGCGGCGTGGATCTCGTCCATCAGCGCCTGCGCTTCCGCCACGGCCGAACGGTAGGTGAAGGTCACGGGATAGCCCGCCGCCGCCAGGGCGCGCACGATGGCGGCGCCAAGGCCACGCCCGCCGCCGGTGACGAGGATGGGCTTGGCGGAGGGGCTCATCGCGCCGTCCCCCTCACGCCGGCTCCCCCGCCAGCACGAGGCAGACATTCTGCCCGCCGAAGCCGAAGGAGTTGGAGATCACCCGCCGCACCTTCGCGTCGCGCGCCACGTTGGGCACCACGTCGAGGGGAATGGCCGGGTCGGGGATATTGTAGTTGATGGTCGGCGGGATGCGGCCGTTGGCGATGGTGAGCAGCGACACCGCCGCCTCGATGGCACCGGCCGCCGTCAGGGTGTGGCCGATCATGGACTTGTTGGACGAGATCGGGGTCTGCGCCAGCTTCTCGTCGCCGAACACCGCCTTCATGCCCACATATTCCATGCGGTCGTTTTCCGGCGTCGAGGTGCCGTGGGCATTGATGTAGTCCACGTCGTCCGGGGTCACACCCGCGTCGGCGAAGGCATTGGTCATGCAGCCGATGATGGGGCGGCCGTCGGGGCTGGAGCGGGTGCGGTGGAAGTTGTCCGCCATCTCGCCGCAGCCTTCCAGCACGCCGAGGATCTTCGCCCCGCGCGCGACCGCGTGCTCATAGCTCTCCAGCACCAGGGCGGCGGCACCCTCGGCCATGACGAAGCCGTCGCGATTCTTGGCGAAGGGGCGGGCGGCGCCCTCCGGATTGTCGTTGGCGGTGGTCAGCGCCGACAGCAGCGAGAAGCGGATCAGCGCTTCCGGGTGCACCGAGCCATCGGTGCCGAGGGAGAGCGCCACATCGGTCTCGCCGCGGCGGATGGCCTCGACGCCGAGCTGGATGGCGGTCGCTCCCGAGGCGCAGGCGGTGGACAGCGAGATGGGCTGGCCGCGGGTGCCGAAGCGGTCGGCGAGCCGATCCGCCACCGAGCCGAACAGGAAGCGCTCGTGCCAGGGACGGAACTTGCCGGAGGCCGCTGCGCCGAGCAGGTCATGATAGACGATGGGGTAGTGACCCACCGCATCGGCCAGCTGCCGCCGCTCGGGCCATTCCAGCTCCACGGGGGGCACTGCCGCGAACAGCGGGCCGGGAAAATCCCCGTCCGAGCCAATGGCGGCTTCGGCGATGGCCTCTTCCGCCGCCAGCGTCGCCAGCTTCTCGGACAGGTTCGGGGCGGCGACGCGGCCGTCGAACAGGAAGTCCACCGTGCCGGCGATGGTGGTGCGCATGCCCTCGATGGGGAAGCGCGTGATGGTGTGGATGCCCGATTCGCCAGCGGTGAGGCGGCGCCAGTTGTCTTCCTTGCCCTGGCCCAGGGAGGTGACGATGCCGATGCCTGTCACCACCACGATGGGGCGGCCGAACTTGTCCAGATGCGCCTGCGTCATGTTCGCGGCTCCTTTACGTGAAGCGCGCCCGCCCCAGGCGCCGTCCATGGTGTCCCCCGGCCTCGCGCAAACTGCGGCTGCGCGAACGTCCGTGCCGGCGGGTCCGGAAAATAAGCCGAAGGCGGCGCAAAGAACAATGCGGCGGCGCCTTGTCCCGTCCTGTCGTCGCCTGGGAACGCCGGGACGATGGCGAAAGGACAGCCGGTCGAGCGCGTCGCAAAACCCATGGAGCAACAGGCGCCCCGGTCGAGCCTCACGCCTTCTCCACCAGGCCCGCGCCTTCGCCGCGCCAGTGTCCGACCTGGGTCACCACGATGCGCTCGGCGGCGTCGCCCGCCTGCTCCAGCGGATCGCCGGCGGACGGCGGGAACAGGGCGCCCTTCGACACCGCGAGGGCGGCCAGCGCCAGGCCGGCGATGAACTGCGCCTCGAAGCCGTGGCCCAGACGGTTCGCCACCGCCCGCACCGGCAGGCCGGAGGCGGCCAGGGCCGCACGTTCGGCCTCGGTGGCGTCATGGGCCCCCGTGGCGCCGGAAATGACAGCGGTTCCGGCCGGTGTTCCGGCGGTGGACAGAAGCGCGGCCACCTTTTCGGCGACTGCGCCTTCCACCGCGCGCTTCGCCCGCTCCGACCACACGCCGGACAGCTTGGCAATGGGCTTGGCCCCGCGCACCGTGGCGTGCTCCGGCGATTCGAGCACCAGGAATGCGCCCATGGAGCCGGAGGCGATGCCCGGCGCGGCGAACACCGGCTTCAGCTCGCCCTTCAGGCAGAAATCGTCGAGGTCGTTGAGGAGCAGGGTGTCCTCGCGCTCGGCATTGTAGGCGCCGCCCACGAGGGCGATCTCGCTTTGGCCGGCGGCAATGCGCGAATAGGCGACGCGCGTCGCGTCCACCCCGGCGCTCTCCTCACCCATGAAGGTGCGCGAGGAGCCGGTGACGCCGTGCACGATGGAAATGTTGCCCGCCAGAAGGTTGGAGAGCTGGGCCAGCGACAGGGTGGGCCGCAGGTCCGACAGCAGGCGCTCGTTGAGCAGCCGTCCGGCGTCGTTGGAGGTGGCAAGATCGTTGAGGATGGCGGCGTCCACGGCGAAATCGCGCTCGCCGCCGCCCGCCGCCACGATCATGTCGGTCTTGGACAGGATCTCGGTATTCTTGGCGATCCCCGCCGAGTCGAGCGCAAGGCCGGCCGCATAGGTGCCGATGCGCTGCCAGGGCTCCATCTGCCGCTGGTCGCCCTTCTTGGGGATCTGGGTGTCGAAGTTCACCTTGACCAGCGGGTGGACCACGTAGGGCGCGTAGGTGGTGGCGTCGGTCACCGGCGCGGCGCCAGACGCGAGCGCTTCCCAATGGGCGTCCAGCCCCTCCCCGAGGGAGGAGACGAGGCCGATGCCGGTGATCCACACGTCGCGGTGGATCCGGCGCCGGCCAGCGTTCACGTCAGGCATCGGCAAAGTCCGCAAGGGGGAAGGAGACGTGCTCGGCCACCTTCATCACCACGGGCTTCATCTTGCCTTCCGGCCAGGGGAGCACGCGGAAGGTGAGCTCGGCGGAGCAGATGGGCTTGCCTTCAAGCGTGGCCTGGGTCTTCGCCACGACGAAGCCCGAGCCATCGTGGAGGATTTCGGAATAAAGATCCAGATTCTGCCCCGGCAGCACGAAGGTGCGCAGCTTCGCCTCCTTGACGGTGGCGAGGAAGGGCATCTTGTTGAAGCGGTTGCGGGCGAGCACCAGCCAGCCGGTGGTCTGGGCCATGGCCTCGATGAGCAGCACGCCGGGCATGATGGGATAGCCGGGAAAGTGCCCCTCGAAGATGGAGCTCTCTTCCGGCACCAGTCCCTGGCAGTGGATCTTCTGAAGCGACGGGTCGATGGACACGACCCGGTCGATCATCTTGAAGACTTCAGGACGCATCTAGGCGCCTCACGCGGCCTTCGCAGCGACCAACTCGTCGATGCGGGCGCAAAGGTTCTTGAGCACGAAATACTGCTCGGTGGTGGCCTTGCCGTCGTTGACTTCCTGGGTCCACTGCTCGAGCGGCAGCTTGATGCCGAACGCCTTGTCGATGGCGAACGCGATATCCAGGAAGTCGAGGCTGTCGATGCCCAGATCGTCGATGGCGTGGCTGTCCGGCGTGATGGTGTCCCGCGGAATATCGCAGGTTTCCGCGATGATGTTGGCCACCGTGTCGAACGTCGAAGACATGGACTGACGCCTCTCGTGTGCTCGGCCGCTCTGCTCGCCGCCGGCCCGCGCATCCTGCCCTTGGGCATCATGCAAGGTCTGCGTTCAGGGCCGAGGGCTGGCCGCATGGCCCCTTCGGAAATGAGTTGTCGGCCCCTATAGCGAAGGCTGCAAGAGGTTTCAATGGCCGACGCCGAACAGCCCGCGCGAAGGGGTTCCCCGCGGCGGCGCTGTGCGATCGGCCGTCCTTCGCATGCTTGGCCGCAGGAGGCAAGAGCGAGCGGAAAGAGCACATGGCAAGAGCGCGCGACAACAGCCCGGGGCAGCAGCGCCCGGCAGCAGCGCGCCACAGGAGAGGCCCAGCCCCCTCACGCGCCAAGCGTCCGTTCGAGCATGAGGTCGCGCACGGCATCGATGGCGTTGGCGCCGTAGATGCCCCGTGCCGTGGCAAGGCGCGTGGCGGCAAAGGCTTCCGTCACCGCGGTCGGTGCCGATTCGGCGAGAGCGGCTGCCGCAGCCAGCAGGGCCAGAGCCTCGGCGGCGCGCCGTGCGTGGGCCTCGCGGTCGCCGGACTGAAGGCACCGGGATACGGTTTCCGCCGTGCTGGCGGCGCCGGGCAGGCCGCGCGTGCGCTCCTTGAGGTTGGCGAGAATCGCCTGCACCAGATCCGGCTCACGGAAGGCGACGCGGGCGAGGTCCAGCGCCATCACATTGCCCGAGCCTTCCCAGATGGCGTTGACCGGCGCCTCGCGATAGAGGCGCGGCAGGGCGCAGTCCTCCACGTAGCCGTTACCGCCCAGCACCTCCATGGTCTCGGCGATGAAGGCCGGCGCCGCCTTGCACACGGCGAATTTCGCCACCGGCGTCAGCACCCGGGCATGGGCGGCCTCGGTGCCGGAGCCGTTCGCTTCGTCGAAGCTCAGGGCGAGTCGGAAGGCGAGGGCGGCGAAGGCTTCCTGGTCGAGCGCGAGGTCGGCCAGCACCATGGCCATGGCCGGCTGGTCCACAAGCTTCTTCTGGAACGCGGTACGATGGCGGGCATGGTGCAGCGCCCGCGCCAACGCCGCGCGCATCAGGCCGGCGGAGGAGACGGCGCAGTCCAGCCGCGTCATCTGCACCATGCCGATGATGGTGGGTATGCCGCGCCCCTCCTCGCCCACCCGCCAGGCGAAGGCGCGCTCGAACTCCACTTCGCAGGAGGCGTTGGAGCGGTTGCCGAGCTTGCGCTTGAGCCGGGTGAGGCGGACCCCGTTGACGCTGCCGTCTGGCCGGAAGCGGGGCATCAGGAAGGCGGTGAGGCCGCCGGGCGCCTGCGCCAGCACCAGGAAGGCGTCGCTCATGGGGGCCGAGAGGAACCACTTGGCGCCGGTGATCTCGTATTCGCTACCGCCGATGGGCACGGCCTGGGTGGTGTTGGAGCGTACGTCCGTGCCGCCCTGCCGCTCCGTCATGCTCATGCCGATGGTGACGGAGGCCTTCTCCCAGAACGGCACGAAGCGGCCGTCATAGTTGCGGGCGCGGATGCGGGGCAGGAAATCGCGCAGCAGCTCCGGTGCCGCGGCAAGGCTTGCGGGGGCGGCGTGGGTCATGGTGAGCGGGCAGACGTGGCCCGCCTCCACCTGGCTCACCACATAGAGCCGGGTCGCGCGCTGGGCATTGCCGCGCCGCGCCTCGGCCGGTCGCGCCGGGCCATCCCAGCTGGAACAGTGGAGCCCCGCATCCATGCTTTGCGCCATCAAGGCGTGATAGGCGGGGTGGAATTCCACCACGTCGCAACGCCGGCCCTGGGGGTCGTGACTGTGCAACTCCGGCGGGTTCTCATTGGCCAGGCGGCCGAGGGCAAGCTGGTCCGAGCCGCCCCATTGGCCGCCGAAGGCAAAGGCGCCGCCGTTCATGCCGGCCCGCTCGGACGCGGCGGCGAGGGCGGGGTCTCCGGCGGCGAGATTGATGTCGCCGTAGGGCGGCGGCTGGTTCGAGACCTCGTCCGCGAGGTGCGTGAAGTCCATGGCGTTTCCTCGCCGGGGCCCGGCTCCTCGTCTCGGGAGCGGTGCGCCGGAACCGGCCGGCCCGCAGGTGCATGCCCACGGGTCCGACACAGGCAAATTGGTGCGGGTTTTATCGATTTAATGCAAGAGGGTTGCAACCGGGCGCCCGCTCAATGAGGGGATGCTCTCGGTGCCCTGAGAGTGACGCAAGCCGCTCCCGTCGCACGAATGCGACGGCAACTGGGAAGGATATGCCGGCTGGTCCTGACGCAGGCCGGTTCAGATCGCCCCTGAGAAGGTATTGCATTGCTGCATGGAGCCGCCCTTCAGCCCGCGCGTGAACCAGTTCACCCGCTGCTGCGAGGTGCCGTGGGTGAAGCTGTCGGGCACCGCATAACCTTGCGACTGCTTCTGTAGCCGGTCGTCGCCGATGGCTGTGGCGGCGTTCAGCGCCTCCTCCACATCGCCGGGCTCCAGAATGCGGAAGCGGGCATTGGCGTGGTAGGCCCACACCCCGGCGAGGCAATCGGCCATCAGCTCCACGCGGACGGACAGGTTGTTCGCCTCCGCCCGCGATGAGGCGCGCGCCTGCGCCTGCTGCACCTTGGGCAGGATGCCGATGAGGTTTTCCACATGGTGGCCCACCTCGTGGGCGATGACATAGGCGGCGGCGAAGTCGCCCGGCGCCTTGAAGCGGGTCTTCATCTCCTGGAAGAAGGAGAGGTCCAGATAGACCTTCTGGTCGAGCGGACAATAGAACGGCCCCATGGCCGACTGGGCGCCGCCGCAGGCCGAGCGCGTGGCGCCGGAGAACAGCACCAGCTTGGGATCCTGATAGGTCTTGCCATCGGCGCGGAACAGCTCGGTCCACACATCCTCGGTCTGGGCCAGCACGGCGGCGGCGAATCGGCCGAGCTCATCCTTGGGTGCGCCCTGGGGCGCGGTGCGCGGCGCGGCCTGCTGCTGCGGGGCGCTGCCGCTGCCCATGCCGTTGATGGCTTCCAGCCCGCCGATGAGCAGGGCCGGATTGATGCCCAGCGCCCAGCCGACGATGCCCACGATGATGATGGTGCCGATGCCGAGGCCGCCCCGGCCGCCCGGCATCTGGAAGCCGCCACCGCCACCGCCGTCGCCCCGCCGGTCTTCCACATTATCGCTGGAGCGGAAATCGTCCCAACGCATCGCGCGCCTCCCGCACAGGCTTTCCGGCCTTGACCAGATCGCGTCCGGGCTCCCGAGGGTCGCCTTGAACGCCGTCTCGAACATGGGCTTACATCGTGACAGGAGCAATGCCCAGCCCGTCGCCGGGTTCCATGGTATCAAGACGCCAGGGCCGCGCATCGACCGAAGGTGGCCCGGTTCACCCTCAGATCAGGGTTTGTCTTCTCCATGGCGCCGCGTCCGAAAGCCCCTCCTCAGCCCGCTGAGCCCGATCCCGCGCTGCCAAGGCCACGCGGCCGGCCGCCGAAGGCGGGGGCGGTCACGACAGGCTGGGTGGGCCTCGACTTCACACGTGAGCGCGCGCTCTACGCCGACGGGCGCGCCCCCGTCGCCGGTGCCGACGAGGTGGGTCGGGGCCCGCTTGCAGGCCCGGTGGTGGCGGCGGCCGTGGTGCTGGATCCGGCGCGGGTGCCGCAGGGGCTCGATGATTCGAAGAAGCTGACGCGGGCAAAACGCGAGTCGCTTTATCTGGAGATCTGCGCCACCGCCGAAGTCGCCATTGCCCTCGCCCCGCCGGAGCGCATCGACCGGGACAACATCCGCCAGGCGACGCTCTGGGCGCTCGCGAACGCGGTGCGGGGCCTGCCGTGCCGGCCGGCGTTCCTTCTCGTGGACGGAAATGATCCGCCGCGGGTCGACTGCGAGGTGGAGGCCATCGTGGGGGGTGACGGGCTCGTCGCTTCCATCGCGGCGGCGTCCATCGTGGCCAAGGTGGTGCGCGACCGGTTGATGGCGGGTGTCGGCGCCGCCTTTCCCGCCTACGGGTTCGAGCGCCACATGGGCTATGGCACCCGGGAGCATGGCGCGGCGCTGAAGGCCCACGGGCCATGCCTGCACCACCGTCGGTCGTTCGCGCCGGTGCGTGAGCAGCAGCTTGGCCTGTTTCCAGCCCCCGGGGAGCTGGAGGAGGCGGACTGAGGGGTGCGCGTCCCTCAGTGCAGATCCTTCAGTGCAGTCCTCAGGACAAGCCGGTCAGTGGTAGCCCTCGCCCTCGCGGACCTTGCCGCGGAAGATCCAGTAGACGAACACGATGTAGCCCAGCACCACCGGCAGCAGGAAGATGACGCCGAACAGCATCAGGATCTGGCTCGGCGCGGCGGCGGCGGTCTGCCACACGGTGAGGCTCGGCGGCACCAGATAGGGGAAGGTGGAGATGGCAAGGCCCAGGAAGCCGAGCACGAACAGCCCCACGGTGCCGAAGAATGGCAGCATTTCCCGCCCGGATTTCAGCCAGTGCAGCACCGCCAGGGCGACCAGCACGGTGATGACGGGCACCGGTGCGAGGAAGAAGATGTTGGGCCGCGAGAACCAGCGGGTGGCGATGCGGTCGAACGCGATGGGGGTCCACAGGCTGACCACCGCCATCATGGCCATCACCGCCAAAAGCAGGGGAATGGCGTGGGCGCGGGCGCGCTCGGCCACTACGCCATCGGTCTTGATGAGCAGCCAGGTGGAGCCCAGCAGCGCATAGCCCAGCACCACGCCGATGCCGCACAGGGCGGCAAACGGCGTCGCCCAATCCAGCGGGCCGCCGGCAAAGGCGCCGTTCTTCACGGTGATGCCCTGCACCAGCCCGCCCAGGACCACCCCCTGGGCGAAGGCCGCCACCAGCGATCCGCCGGCGAAGGCGGCATTCCACCAGCGCCGGCTGGTCAAGGCGACCCATCGAAACTCGAAGGCGACGCCGCGGAACACCAAAGCGAGCAGCATGATGATGACGGGCAGGTAGAGCGCCGGCATCACCACCGCATAGGCCTTGGGGAAGGCGACCCACAGGCCGCCGCCGCCGAGGATGAGCCAGGTCTCGTTGCCGTCCCAGAACGGCGCCACCGTGTTCATCATGGTGTCGCGCTCGCGCTCTTCCTTGGCGAACGGAAACAGGATGCCGATGCCCAGGTCGAAGCCGTCGAGCACCACGTACATGATGACCGCGACACCGATGATGCCGCCCCATATGACGGGGAGATACCATTCCATGGCTTGTATCCTCTCACGCGTCGGTTGACGGGACGATGTTTCAGGTGCCGGGAGTCATCTGGCCTTCGCCGTGGGCGGCGGCCATGGGGCTGGTGGGCCGCTCGGTGCTCGGCGGCTCGATCATCGTGCCACCGGGACCGCGCACGATGAGGCGGTTCATGAAATAGAGGCCGGTGGCGAAGATGATGCCGTAGACGATGAGGAACAGCACCAGTGTCAGCGCCACGGTCCAGCCCGCGAGGGGCGACATGGCGTCCTCGGTGCGCAGCAGGCCGTCCACCACCCAGGGCTGGCGGCCCTGCTCGGTGACGATCCAGCCCGACAGGATAGCGATGAAGCCCAGAGGCCAAGCCCAGGAACACAGGCGCAGATACCAGCGGGTGATTGTCTCCTCATCCCGGTAGATCAGCCACGCGCCGATCCAGCCGAGGAGGATCATCACCACGCCCACGCCCACCATGGCGCGGAAACCGAAGAACGGGCCGAGCACCGGCGGCCGGTCCTGCGGGGCGAAGTCCTTCAGTCCCGGGAACAGGCCGTCCAGGCTGTGGGTGATCATCAGCGAGGCGCCGCGCGGGATGGAGATCTCAAAGAGGTTCTTCTCCGCCTTCTCGTCGGGCCAGGCGAACAGCACCAGGGGCGCCGGCTCCTTGCTGTCCCAATGGGCCTCGACGGCGGCGATCTTGGCCGGCTGGTAGTGGGCGGTGTTGAGGCCGTGGCTGTCGCCCACGAACGCCTGGATGGGGCCGACGATGGCGAGCATGCCGATGCCCATCACCATCATCACCCGCGATTCCTCAGGGAACTTGCCGGCCAGCAGGTAGCGCGCGCCCACCGACAGAACCACCAGCGAGGTGGTGAGATAGGCCGCCAGCAGCATGTGGGGCAGGCGCCAGTGGAAGCTCGGGTTGAAGATGATCTTCAGCCAGTCCAGCGGGTAGGCGACGCCGTCGCGCAGCTCGAAGCCGGCGGGGGTCTGCATCCAGCTGTTGGCGGAAAGGATCCAGAAAGCCGACATGAAGGTGCCGAACGCGACCACGCAGCACGACAGCACATGCAGCCACGGCGGCACCCGGTTCCAGCCGAACAGCATGATGCCGAGGAAGGTCGCCTCCAGGAAGAAGGCGGTCAGCACCTCGAAGCCGATGAGCGGCGCCACCACCGAGCCCACGAACTCGGCATAGCGGCTCCAGTTGGTGCCGAACTGGTAGGACAGCACGATGCCGGACACCACGCCCATGGCGAAGGACACGGCGAAGATCTTGGTCCAGAACCGTGCAAGGCGATGGTACACGTCGCGGCCGGTCTTCAGCCAGATCAGTTCCAGCGTCGCGATGAAGGCGGAAAGCCCGATGGTGAAGGCCGGGAAGATGACGTGGAAGGAGACCGTGAAGGCGAACTGAATACGCGCGAGGGTCACCGGATCGAAATCCATCGGGTCCGCTCCTTGTCGTCCGCTCAGGAGGCCGCCGGGCGATCCGCCGGCATGCTCCAGGGGGGCACCCCGGCCATGGGCTGGATCCGATCCGGACAGCGCTCAGGCCGGCCTTTTGTCGCCCCGCGGCCAGTTACACAGGCCGAGAGAACCATTTCCCAGAAAACAACGGGACAATAGCGGCGTACCGGGACCGCGTCGATACGCCAAGTGGGTATGTACACCGTCAGGTTGGTGCCGCGTTGCCGCAGGGGCGCAGGATTGCGAGCGCGCGCAACGATGTCTTCAGCTGCCCTTGCGGCGGCTCGCGCAGGCGTGTTGCCGCGTTGCAAAAAGGCCTTGACCTCGCCGTTTCGCGGCGCGATAGGCGGGCGCGACGGCCCCGTGCCGGTCAATCGAAAGTCGTTCCTCTGATGGACAGTTCCAGTCGATCTAGCTCGAGCCTGCTCGCAGCGGCACGGACCTGACCTTTCGCGTCCGGTTCGTCCTCCCGCCGCCGCAGGCTCCGGGATGAAAGGTGAACCCATGCGGACGCTTCCTTTCCGCACACAGCCTTTGCACAAGCCCCTGTTCCGCAGGCATCGCACCTGCCGGACCAGCGCATCGGGGCAGGACCGAAGTCGGCGCTGACGCCGCCGCGTGCGGCGCCTTGTGGCTGCGCACGTGGCCGTGCAAGTGGCCGTGATCGAATGCGCCGTCCCGCCGCGACCACCTCTCGGGTAACGCGGGGGCGAGCGCTTCGAGCCCAGGACGTTGAGAACCCAACACGTCGAGCATTCCGCTCGGGTCCGCGCCGTCAGGGGCGGACCCGACGTGCTCCGGCCGGCCGAACCCTCACGCCGAAATCGGATCCTTGATCATGTCGATGCATCACCCGGCCCTGGAAGCGGGCCGCCGGCGCACGTTCGCGCCGAACCTCTGGGACGCGCTCGCCTTCGGCCTGCTGTTCGGCGGGCTCATTCTCATGGTCCACGGCGGCAAGGAGACACTGGCGCCACTGGCCGCGCTCGACCTTGCGCCGGTCTCGCTCGATCCGGCCATGCTGCCGGAGTACGCGCTGCGCACCACCATGCGCATGCTGGCGGCCATCGTGGCCTCGCTGGTCTTCACCTTCGCCTACGGCGCGCTGGCGGCGAAAAGCCGGCGGGCGGAGATGGTGCTGGTGCCCATGCTGGACATCCTCCAGTCGGTGCCGGTGCTGGGCTTCCTGTCCTTCACCGTGGTGGGGTTCATGTCCCTGTTCCCCGGCCGGGTGCTGGGGGTGGAGCTGGCGGCCATCTTCGCCATCTTCACCAGCCAGGCCTGGAACATGACCTTCAGCTTCTACCAGTCGCTGAAGACGGTGCCGCGCGACCTCGACGAGGCCACCCGCAGCTTCCGCCTTTCCGGCTGGCAGCGCTTCTGGCGGCTGGAAGTGCCGTTCTCCATGCCGGGGCTGGTGTGGAACACCATGATGTCCATGTCGGGGGGCTGGTTCTTCGTGGTGGCCTCCGAGGCCATCTCGGTGGGCGACACCACCATCACCCTGCCGGGCGTCGGCTCCTATGTGGCGCTCGCCATCAAGGAGCAGAACCTCGCCGCCGTGGGCTGGGCGGTGCTCGCCATGCTGGCGGTGATCCTGCTCTATGACCAGCTGCTGTTCCGCCCGCTGGTGGCGTGGGCCGACAAGTTCCGGGTGGAGACCTCCGCCAGCGGCGCGGCGCCGCGCTCCTGGCTGTTGTCCGCCGCCCGCCGCACTTATCTGTTCCAGCGCGTGCTGCAGCCCTTGGGCGCCATGCTGGCGGCGGTGCCGCGCCAGCGCCTGTCCTTCTCCACGCCGGTGTCGCAGGACACCCGCCGCGCCGTGGAGGGCGCCTGGGCCAGCCCTTGGGCGGAGGGCATCTGGCTGGCGCTGGTGTTCGCCGTGGCCGGCTACGCGCTTTATGTGATCGTTGCCTTCGTCGGCACCGAGCTGACCCTACCAGAGGTGACCCAGGTATTCGGCCTCGGCGTTCTGACCATGATCCGGGTGATCGTGCTGATCGCGCTGGCGACCCTGATCTGGGTGCCCATCGGGGTGTGGATCGGGCTGCGGCCGCGCTGGGCCCAAAGGGTCCAGCCGCTGGCCCAGTTCCTCGCCGCCTTCCCGGCCAACATCATCTTCCCGTTCGCGGTGGTGGCCATCGTGCGGCTGGGGCTGGACCCGGACATCTGGCTGTCGCCGCTGATGGTGCTCGGCACCCAGTGGTACATCCTGTTCAATGTGGTGGCCGGGGCGAGCGCCTTTCCCAACGACCTGAAGGAAGCCGCCTCCACCTTCCGCATCCGCGGCTGGAACTGGTGGCGCAAGGTGATGCTGCCGGGGATCTTTCCCTATTACGTCACCGGCGCCATCACCGCGAGCGGCGGGTCGTGGAACGCCTCCATCGTCGCCGAGGTGGCGAGCTGGGGCGACACCACGCTGAGGGCTCACGGGGTGGGCGCCTACATCGCCGATGCGACCGCCGCCGGCGATTATCCGCGCATCGTGCTCGGGGTGGCGGTGATGTCCATCTTCGTCATCTTTTTCAACCGCCTGCTGTGGCGCCCCATGTTCACGTTCGCCGGCCGTCGCCTGCGCCTCGACTGAAGGAGGAAACAATGGCTGTGATCGATCGGGCCGCGCCGCGCCCCGCAACCGAAGGCGCCTTCCTCGTCAACGCCTCGGGCGTGCGGCAGGTCTATGCCAAGGGCGACAATGCCGACCTCGTGGTGCTGGACGACGTGTCCCTCGCCATCCGCGAGGGCGAGGTGGTGGGCCTGCTCGGCCGCTCCGGCTCGGGCAAGTCCACGCTCCTGCGCATCATTTCCGGACTGGTGAAACCCACCTCGGGCCGCGTGGAGTGGCGCGGCAAGCCTGTGACCGGCCCCAGCGAGGGCCTGTCCATGGTGTTCCAGAGCTTCGCGCTGTTCCCCTGGCTCACCGTGCTGGAGAATGTGGAGGTGGGGCTGGAAGCCATCGGCGTGCCGGCGGCGGAGCGGCGTCGCCGCGCCATCGAGGCCATCGACCTCATCGGCCTCGACGGCTTCGAGAGCGCCTATCCCAAGGAACTGTCGGGCGGCATGCGCCAGCGCGTGGGCTTTGCCCGCGCGCTGGTGGTGCATCCGCGCCTGATGCTGATGGACGAGCCCTTCTCGGCTCTGGACGTGCTGACCGCCGAGACTTTGCGCACCGACCTCATCGACCTGTGGATCGAGGGCCGGCTGCCCATCAAATCCATCCTCATGGTCACCCACAATATCGAGGAGGCGGTGCTGATGTGCGACCGCATCCTCATCTTCTCCTCCAATCCCGGGCGGGTAGCGGCGGAGATCAGGATCGACCTGCCGCATCCGCGCTCGCGGCTCGACCCCGTGTTCCGCGCCATCGTGGATGACATCTACGGCCGCATGACCCAGCGGACCCCGGCGGAGAAGGAGGCGCGCAAGGGCGAAGGCGCCTTGCCGGGCACCGGCATCGGCATGGCGCTGCCGCACATCTCGACCAACCTCATCTCCGGCCTGATGGAGGCGCTGGCCGCGCCGCCCTACGCCGGGAAGGCCGACCTGCCGGACCTCGCCGCCACCCTGCAGATGGAGGTGGACGAGCTGTTCCCCATCGTCGAGACGCTCCAGCTCATGCGCTTCGCCGAGCTGGAGGCGGGCGACGTGACCCTGACCGAGGCCGGGCGGCGGTTCGTGGATCTCGACGTGGATGCGCGCAAGCGCCTGTTCGCAGAGCATCTCCTGGCCTACGTGCCGCTGGCGGCACTCATCCGCCGGGTGCTGGACGAGCGGCCCAGCCACAAGGCGCCGTTCACGCGCTTTTCCGAGGAATTGGAAGACTATATGTCCGAAGACTTCGCGGAAAACACCCTGCGCGCCCTCATCACCTGGGGGCGCTACGGCGAATTGTTCGGCTATGACGAGCATACCCGCCAGTTCAATCTGGAAAACCCGACCTGAGGTCTTCCGGCCTACCCCATCCTCCGGCGGCGCACGCCGAAGGATGGGGTCGAAGCCGATACACTACTGCCCAAGATACTTGATCAGGGCGGCGATACCGAGAACGACGAGTACGAGGATCAGGACGCCAAGGAGCCACATGCCCCCTCCGACGCCGTCCATCATTCCATAATTCATCATGTGCTTGTCCTCCCTGCACGTCCGAGGCCCGCCACCAGCGCCGCCGCGATGCAGGCCAGTGCCGCACCGGCGATGAACGTCGCAGCCGCGCCATACTCTTCCCAGAGCAGGCCGGCCACGAGGCTGGCTGCGAGCATGGCGATGCCGGTGGCGAGATTGAACAGGCCGAACGCGGATCCGCGCAGCGTAGCCGGTGCGTTGTGCGCCACGAGCTTGGCGAAAAGGCCTTGGGTCAGAGCCATGTGGACACCCCACAGGGCGATGCCCAGCAAGGTGCCGGCAAGGCCCGGCCCGAAGGCGAGCAGAAGGTCGGCGGCGATCAAAACACCCATGCCGGCGAGTAGCAGGCGCTGCGGCGGGGCATGGTCCGACCACGCGCCGGCCGGATAGGCGCCCAGCGCATAGACCGCGTTCATGGTCACCAGCACCAAAGGCGCAAGCGCCAGGGGCAGCCCCTCGTCGTGGGCTTTAAGTACCAAGAAAGCCTCGCTGAATCGCGCCAGCGTGAACACCACGCCGATGGCGACGACGCCCCAGAATGCCCGGTCGAGCTGTCGCAGATCGGCGAGGCGCACCGGCGGGCGGGGCGCGGCTGCCTCCTGCGGGCTGGCGCGGTCCTCCACCCCCAGCAACACGCACGCCACGGCCAGCCCCGCCGGGATGAGGGCGAACCAGAACACCGCCCGCATGTCGTCGGCGAGGAGCGCCATCAGCGCGATGGCGAGCAGCGGGCCGACGAAGGCGCCGGCGGTGTCGAGGGCCTGGCGCAGCCCATAGGCGCGACCGCGGATTTCCGGCGGCGTGACGTCGGCGACGAGGGCATCGCGCGGGGCTCCGCGCATGCCTTTGCCGATGCGGTCAGCGAAGCGCGCGGCCAGGACCAGCCCCGGCGCGCCGGCCAGGGCGAACAGGGGCTTGGACGCGGCGCCCAGTCCATAGCCAAGCAGGATCAATGGCTTGCGCCGGCCGAGGCGATCGGACAGATAGCCCGAGAACACCTTCACGACCGCGGCGGTGGATTCGCCGATGCCCTCGATGAGGCCCACCATCGCCACGCTTGCCCCCAGCGTTGCGGTGAGGAACAGGGGCAGCAGCGCGTGGATCATCTCCGAGGAGATGTCCATGAACATGCTGACGAAACCCAGCGCCCACACGGTCCTCGGAATGGCGGGCCGCCGTTCGGCTCCACCGGCGGCCGCGCGATTCATGACCTTCTCCACCATCGACACGCGATTCCCGGAGAACTCTGGGCGAAAGGTCGTGCTTCGGCTAGGGGTTCAGTTTTGTGGTGTTATTATCCGGTACGAGGGGCGTCTGATCTCCCTGTCGGGTGGTCCCCCCGGTTCAGGTCGCGCGACCTGCGGCACCCCTCAGGCATGCCCGCCCGTCGCCCGGGCGGGGCGCTCGGCCCCGATCAGGTGGCGGGCATGGGGCGGGGCGTCGCCCTGGTGGAATTTCAGCACGCCGGCCTGCACGTCGGCATCCGCGTGGGAGACCCGGCGGTGCTGGCGCAGGTGCTCGGCCCAGGATTCCACCATGAACCACTCCACCATCAGCGACGGGTCGGCGGCATCCTCGGTGACGCCCCAGTTGTAGGCGCCGTCGCGGCGGCGGGCGGCGGAGAGGCGGTAGAGGGCATCGAGGAAGGCCGGGTGATCTTCCGGCGCGATGCGATACTCGATGAGGATGAGCACCGGGCCGCGGTCATTCTCCACCGGGGCGGCGAGCAGAGGCTCGGGCCAGTGCATGGCAGGGGTGAGGTCGGCCTCCCCGGCCGGCAGCTTCACCCGGTGCAGGATGAGACCGGCCACCACGAGGCCGGCGCCGGACACCAGCAGCGCCCCCGGCAGCCCGATCTGCTGCGCCACCAGGCCCCAGCTGATGCTGCCGCAGGCCATGGCGCCGTTGAAGGCGGTGAGATAGACCGCCAGCGCCCGCCCGCGCACCCAGTTGGGCAGGATCGACTGGGCGGTGGCGTTGAGGGTGGTCAGCGCGATGATCCACGCCCCGCCCATGGCCAGCAGCACCACCAGGGCGAGCCAGCGCGGCGGGGCGAAGGCAAGGCTCGCGGTGGCGGCGGCGGTGACGAAGGCGGCGCCCAGCACCAGCCCATCGGCGGTGGCGAAGGCCCGCAGGCGCGGCAGCAGCAGGGCGCCGCCGATGGCGCCCGCTCCCACCGACCCCAGCAGCACGCCGTAATAGGCGGCGTCGCCCTTCAGCAGCTCCCGCGCCACCAGGGGCAGCAGCGCCCATACGGCGCTGGCGAAGAAGAAGAAGAACACCGCGCGTAGCAGCACCACATGCAGCTCGCGGCTGGCGCGGGCATAGCGCAGGCCGGCGCGGAAGGCGCCGGTGAAGCGCTCGGATAATTCATCCTGCGCGCCGGCGTCCCGGCGCCACCACCACAGGGCGGCGATGACGAGCACGTAGCTCGCCACGTCCGCCCCATAGGTCACCGCCGCGCCGAAGGATGCCAGCAGCAGGCCGCCCACCGCCGGGCCGATGGAACGGGCGATGTTGATGCCCAGCGAGTTGAGCGCCACAGCGCTCTTCAGCTCGGGACGCGGCACCAGCTCCGGCACGATGGATTGCCAGGTGGGCGCCATCAGCGCCGCGCCCACGCCGCCGAGGAAGGTGAGCGCCACCAGCGACGACACGGTCATCAGCCCGCTCATGGACAGCAGCATCAGCGCCGCGCTCACCAGCCCGAGGCCGATCTGGATGCCGATGAGGAAGCGGCGGCGGTCGAGGATGTCGGAGAGCACGCCGGCGGGAATGGCGAGCAGGAACACCGGCAGCATGGCGGCGGCCTGCACCATGCCCACCGCCGCCGGGGAGGCGGACAAATCGGTGACGATCCAGGCGCTCGCCACGTCGCGCATGAAGCTGCCGGTATTGCCCAGCACGGTGGCGCCCCACAGCACGGCGAACACCGGCCGCCGCAACGGCGCGAAGGCGCCGCCGGCTGCGGGCTGCGGGGCTGCCGGAGGGGTGGCAGATGGCGCGCCGTGGGTGTGGTCGCTCACAGGTCTCTCCCGTGCTGGCCGGTCCCGTTGGAGGCGCCGTGGACAAGATCGTACCACGCCACCAGCACGAAGGCGCCGGCCAGGCCCAGATGCTCGAAGAAGGCGTTGGCGGCCATGGTGCGCTCCGGCGGCGGCATGGCCCAGAAGCGGTTGGCGAGGAGGGCGGCCAGCACCGTGAAGCCCGCCAGCCCCAGCGCCCCCAGCCAGCGCAGCCGGCCGCTGAGGATGAGGGCCGAGGCGCCCAGCTCCAGCACGATCACGGCCACGGCGAACGGCGCCTGCGGAGTGAGCCCGAAATGGGCCATCTCCGCCAGCGCGCCGTTGAAGTCCAGAGCCTTGGTGAGGCCGCCCTGGATATAGGCCCCGCACAGGGCCAGCAGCGCGAGAAACCGCACCGGCGCCGGCGAGATCAGGCCCCGGGCGAAGGCGGTGAGGTGGGCGTTGCTTGGGCGTTCAGCCATGGGCGGCATGGTTCCGAAGGTTTGGGGCGGGTCGAGGGGTGGTGTTGGATCGGCTGCTTGGGTGGACGTTTTGGCGGCCGGGTCCACAGGGAACGCTCCCCCGCAAGCGGGAGAGGGGGCAGACCGCATTTAACCATCGCCGCCCTCCGGCTTGACCGGAGGGTCCATCTCGCCGCTTGTCCGGCCGCCGCTTGTCCCGGAGGCGTCGGTCCGGCGGGGCGATGGGCCGTCCGGTCAAGCCGGACGGCGACGGTGTGCAAGCATCTCAAGGCGCCACCACCTCCGCCCCCATCAGAACGCCCAGCAGGCGCAGCCGAGCGCGCCCCAGAAGGAGCGTTCGTCGGCGGCGGGCACCTGCGCCGCCAGCGCGCTGGCGTGGGCGTGGCCGTGGACGCCGCAGGCGGTGGCGCAGCCGCAGGCGGCGGCGAAGGCGTATTTGCGCTCGCCGGTTTCCGCCCGCTTCTGGTAGCCGCCGAAGGTGCGCACCGGCGACCAGTCGGGCATGGGCGGCGGCAGGTCGGGCGCGAGCGTCTTGAAGTCGCCGTCGCCGTGCACCGGCGTGCCGCCCAGCAGCGTGAGCACGCTGGTGATGTCCTGGATCCTGTCCTCGGGCACGGAGAAATAATCGTCCGACAGCACCACGAGGTCGGCGAGCTGGCCGGCCTTCACCTGCCCCTTCTTGTCGGGCTCGGAGGAGAACCAGGTATTGGCCTCAGTCCACAGCCGCAGCGCGCTCTCGCGGTCGAGCAGGTTGGACGGCGGGTAGAGGGAGAGGCCGCCCAAAGTCTTGCCCGTCACCAGCCAGGACAGGGACACCCAGGGATTGTAGGAGGCGACGCGGGTGGCGTCGGTGCCGGCGCCCACCGGAATGCCGGCGTCCAGCATGCGGCGGATGGGCGGGGAGCGCTCCGCCTTGCTGGCGCCGTAGCGCTCCACGAAATATTCGCCCTGGAACGCCATGCGATGCTGCACGGCGATGCCGCCCCCCAGCGCCGCGATGCGGTCGATGTTGCGGTCGGTGATGGTCTCGGCATGGTCGAAGAACCAGTTGAGGCCCTTCAGCGGCACGTCCTTGTTGACCTTCTCGAACACGTCGAGGGCGCGCGAGATGGTCTCGTCATAGGTGGCGTGCAGCCGCCACGGCCAGCGGTTCTCGGCCAGCAGGCGGATGACCGGTTCCAGGTCGCCCTCCATGTTGGGCGGCATGTCGGGCCGGGCCACCTGGAAGTCCTCGAAGTCGGCGGCGGAATAGACCAGCATCTCGCCGGCGCCGTTGTTGCGGTAGAGGTCGTCGCCCTGGCCGGGCTTGACCTGCTTCGACCAGCCGGAGAAATCCGCCAGCTCCTGCTTCGGCTTCTGGGTGAAGAGGTTGTAGGCGATGCGCACGGTGAGCTGCCCGTCGCGGTGCAACTCCTCGATCACCGCATAGTCGTCCGGATAGTTCTGGAAGCCGCCGCCGGCGTCGATGACGCTGGTGACGCCCAGCCGGTTCACTTCGCGCATGAAGTGGCGGGTGGAGTTCTTCTGGTATTCGGCGGGCAGCTTGGGACCCTTGGCCAGCGTAGAATAAAGGATGGTGGCGTTGGGCTGGGCCAAAAGCAGGCCGGTGGGATTGCCGGCCGCATCGCGCACGATCTCGCCGCCGGGCGGGTTGGGCGTGTCCTTGGTGTAGCCCACCACGCGCAGCGCCGCCGCATTGAGCAGGGCGCGGTCGTAGAGGTGGAGGATGAACACCGGCGTGTCGGGGGCGGCGGCGTTCAGCTCCTCCAGCGTGGGCAGGCGCTTCTCGGCGAACTGGTGCTCGGTGAAGCCGCCCACCACGCGCACCCATTGCGGCGGCGGGGTCACGGCCACCTGCTTCCTCAGCATCTCCATGGCGTGGTCGAGGGAGCGCACCCCGTCCCAGCGCAGCTCCATATTGTAGTTCAGCCCGCCGCGGATGATGTGCATGTGGCTGTCGATGAGGCCGGGAATGATCCGCCGGCCGCCCACGTCGATGATTTTCGTTAGGGTCCCGGCGTGGCGCATGGCGTCGGCGGTGGTGCCGGCGAACAGGATGCGCCCGTCCTTCACCGCCACCGCCTCGGCCTGCGGATTGGTGCGGTCGAGGGTGGTGACCTTGCCGTTGAAGAGGATGAGGTCGGCGGTCTCGCTCATGGTCTGCGCCTTCGGGGAGGTGGGGACAAGGCCGGCGGCGGCCATGAGCCCCGCGGCGATGAACTGGCGGCGATCGGGCAGCTTTCGGTCGGGCAGCTTTCGGTCGGGCATGGCGCGGCTCCTCTCAGGTTCCGGGAGGGGTGTGGGGCGGCGCGTCTTTGAGAGATGTTTCTTGCGGCGGCTCCGCTGCGGCGCTCTGCCGGCCCGGCAGCTGGCCGAGCACATGGTCGGAGCAGTCGGCAAGGCCGATGGCGGTGCGCAGGCTGTCGCCGGCCCAGAGGTTCTTCGCCACCGGCACGATCTGCTCGCCGATGAGGATGCCCAGCAGCCCCACCAGCGCCACCACCGGCGGCGCCGGCGAGCGCACGTTGATGAGGCTGTAGACGATGCCGACCAGAAGGCCGGCGCCCAGCGAGGCGAGATAAAGCTTCATGCCATGTGCGCCCTGGATGGGACGGCGCCGGCCGGGCCGGCGCCGTCGGGGTCAGGCCTTGATGAAGGCGAGCAGGTCGGCGTTGACCACGTCGTGGTTGACGGTGAGCATGCCGTGCGAGAAGCCCGGATAGGTCTTCAGCGTGCCGTGCTTCAGCAGCTTGATGGACTTCATCGCGGAATCGGCGATGGGCACGATCTGGTCGTCCTCGCCATGCAGCACCAGCGTCGGCACCGTGATCGTCTTCAGGTCCTCGGTCTGGTCGGTCTCGGAGAAGGCCTTGATGCCCTCATAATGGGCCTTGGCGCTGCCCATCATGCCCTGCCGCCACCAGTTCTGGATCACGCCTGGCGAGACCTTCGCGCCCTCGCGGTTGAAGCCGTAGAAGGGGCCCGTGGGCACGTCGAGGAAGAACTGGGCGCGGTTGTCGGCGGTGGCCTTGCGGAAGCCGTCGAACACCTCGATGGGCAGGCCTTCCGGGTTGGCGGCGGTTTTTAGCATCAGCGGCGGCACCGCCGAAACCAGCACCGCCTTGGCGACGCGGCCGGCCGGCTGGCCGTGCTTTGCCACATAGCGCGCGACCTCGCCGCCGCCGGTGGAATGGCCGATATGCACCGCATTCTTCAGGTTGAGATGCTCGACCACCGCGAAGGCGTCGGCGGCATAATGGTCCATGTCGTGGCCGTCGCTGACCTGGGTGGAGCGGCCGTGGCCGCGCCGGTCGTGGGCCACCACGCGGTAGCCGTGCTGCACGAAGAACAGCATCTGGGTGTCCCAGTCGTCCGACGACAGCGGCCAGCCGTGGTGGAACACGATGGGCTGGGCATCCTTGGGGCCCCAGTCCTTGTAGAAGATCTCGACGCCGTCTTTGGTGGTGACGAAAGGCATGGCTGTGGTCCTTTGGTTCGGGTCCGTGGCGGCGGCCGCGGCGGGCAGGGGCAGGCCGAGGGCGGCGGCCAGCGCCGCGCCGGCGCCAAGCTCAAGGGCGGTGCGACGCGTCAGGCCGCCGGCCGGGGCGCTGGGGGCCGATGAGGCGTGGTCCATGCTCAGTGGCCTTCCGAGGCGCCGAACATGGTCTTGGCGTAGATGATGCCGAGGCCGTAGGCGCCGCCGAACTTCTTGGCGATGCCAGTGGTCATGTCGTAGGTGCCGGTGCGGGCCCAGTCGCGCTGCAGTTCCAGCAGGTATTGCAGCGAGGTCATGGGCCGGGCGCCGGCCTGGATCATGCGCTGCATGGCACGCTCGTGGGCCTCGTCGGAGACATCGCCGCAGGCGTCGGCGATGACATAGACCTCGAAGCCCTGCTCGATGGCCGACAGCGCCGGGCCGACGATGCACACGCCGGTCCACAGGCCCGACAGCACGATGCGGTTCTTGCCGATGGCATTGACCCTGGCGATGACGGCCTCATCCTCCCAGGTGTTCATGGAGGTGCGGTCAAGCAGCTTCTCGCCGGGGAAGGCCTCGGTGATCTCGGAGAACATGGGGCCGGAGAAGCTCTTCTCCGCCACCGTGGTGAGGATGGTGGAGACGCCGAACCCGGCCGCCGCATGGGCGACGAGGGCGGCGTTGTTGCGCAGGTTCACGGCGTCGATGGACTTGGTCGCGAACGACATCTGCGACTGGAAGTCGATCATGATCAGGGTGTGGTCGTTGGGAGACAACAACATCCCGCCGGGGGCAGCGACGGCATTTGACACGGGGAAATCTCCTGCTGTGATGGAGGGGACTGACAAGGTGGACGGGAAGCTAGCGCCACATGGGCGCGGCGGCCATTAGTTACCTGCGAGATACTGGTTTTACCCATGGACGACGAAACAGAACGCAAGAAGATCGGCCTCGGGTATTGCCCAGCCGAGCATTTCCTCAAGTTCATGGCCCAGGAATGGATGGGCCACATCATTGCCGCGCTCGCGCGCAACGGGACGCTGCGGTTCGGCCAATTGCGCCGGGCGCTCCCCGGCGCAATCTCCGCGCGGGTCCTCTCCGCGCGGCTCAAGGATCTTGAATCGGCCGGCTATGTGACGCGCCGCGAACGCGAAGGCCGGGTGCGGCACGTGGAATATGCGTTGACCGCGAACGGCCACGAGGTGGATGCGGCGCTCGCCCGCAACGAGGCATTCGGCGTGCCGGAGGTCCGGCTTTGACGCGTTAAACCTATGTATTGACAAGCCCTTGCCCGGCTCGGGCGAGGGCGGCGGTGTCCGCTTCGGGGGGAGCGTGCGTGGCGGTTCGGCGCCGCAAGCGCTGGTCGGGTTCCAGGGTCGCGATCATGGCTTCGACCTCCGGCTGGTGTCAGGTCGTGCGAACTATCGCGCCGGGCCGGGCGAGCGTCTTGAAGGAAAGTCTGCGCTCTTGAACGATCGGACCCGACGGGTTGGGCGCCTCACGCCGTCAGGTTGCGCATTCCGGGAATACGCGCAACGTCTTTGAATTATCATTTTATCACATTGAAATGATGCGCGCTGCTTGTGAGTGGCATCGAAAATGCTGTGGACGGGGTGCTGCTTGCAGTCCTCGCAAGCGCTTTAGTGCCGCCATGGCCGGGCACGACATAGGGCGCCGGCAGTCTTTTCCCTTTGAAGTCCCAACCCGCTCTCAGCGGCTGCGCCGCCAGGCTCCGGGCGTCGATCCGGTGAGGCGGACGAAGGTGCGCGTCATGTGGCTCTGGTCAGAAAAGCCGCACTGGATGGCCACGTCCGCCAGGGGCAGGGCCGATCGGGTGAGCAGGGCGCGGGCTTGCTCCACCCGCCGGGCGAGCAGCCACTGGTAGGGCGTCGCGCCCGTGGCCTGCCGGAAGGCGCGGATGAAATAGCTGCGCGACACGTTGCAGGCGGCCGCGATGTCGGCGATCAGCACCGTGCCGTCCATGCCCGCCGCCAGAAGTTCCTGAGCGCGCCGCAGTTGCAGGTCGGACAGGCCGCCACCCCGCGCGGCCCGCACGGTGGCGCCGTGATAGCGGGCGACCAGATGCGTCTGCATGGCGCACACCACCTGCTCCACGAACAGCGCGCTGGCGCTCGCCGCATGGGCGAGGGCCGGCAACAGGGCCCGGCCGAGATGGGCGAGCACCGGGTCGCTCGCCCCGGGCGTGGTGAAAAGCGTGTCCGCTAGCGCCACGCCGCTTTCGGCGCAGGTGCGGTGGAGCGCCGCCTGGGACACCTCCAGCAGAAGGAATTCGAACCCGGTCTCGATGTCGGCCCGGTAGTCGTCGGCGAACGGGCGGATGTAGCAGCTGTCCGCCGCGAAATCGTAAGTGGCCGAGCGGTTGCCGGTGAAGATGCGCCGCCGGTGGCCGCCCGAGAGGGACAGACCGACCAGCACGCCCCGGTCGCTCGGCGGTGTTTCCACCTGCCGCAGTTCGCTGCCGTCATGGGACTTGCGGTAGATCACGAAGCCGTTACCGCTCAGTTCCTGACCCTCGCAGAGCGCATCCAGCGCGCAGCCGAGGCTGTCGCGTCCCGAGGCGTGGCGTGCGGCGTCCTGAGGTTCCGTCGCGTGTGACTGAGCACCGTTCATGCGGATATCTGACCCGCCGTGGGTCTCAATGGCAAGGGCTTCGCTGCGGTGCATCCAGACCACGCGCCAGGGGCCTCGCGCCTTGTGGTCGCGGTCATCGGTTCCGGCTTCCGGGCCGGGCGCCTTTTGCAAAAGACATCACACGAAAGTCGGATGATCTCGCCACGCTGTTCTCGTCGCTTGAGGTGTTTGCGACGTTTTCTTGATTTGGATCAAATATGCAGCCGCCATTTTACTGTGCGTCAGCATTGATTTTTGCCACATTCCTGGGCGCAATCCGGTGCGGGGGCGAGATTTCCGGCGCATGCGTATATTGCTTGTCGAAGACAACGAACGGATGTCGGCGCTGGCGGCCGATGCGCTGCGCACGGCGGGCTTCGCCGTCGATGCCGTCCATGCGGCGGCTGACGCTGAGGAAGCGGTCTCAACCACCCCGTTCGACGCTATCATCCTCGATCTCGGCCTGCCCGACCGCGACGGCATGGACCTTCTGGACACGCTGCGGCGCAAGGGTGTGGCCCAGCCCATCCTGGTGCTGACCGCCCGCGACGGCGCGCCCTCGGTCATCGCCGGGCTCAATGGCGGCGCCGACGACTATATGCGCAAGCCCTTCAACGTGGACGAGCTGATCGCCCGCGTCCGCGCCCTGCTGCGGCGTCCCGGCTCGGCGCTGGGGGTGTCGCTGAAGGAAGGCAATGTGGAGCTGGACACCATCGCCCGGCAGGCGCGGGTGGATGGGGTGGGGCTCGATCTCAGCCGCAAGGAGGCGGCGGCGCTGGAGCTTTTGATGCGCCGCACCGGCGCGGTCATCTCCAAGCCGGCGCTGGAGGAGACCCTCTACGGCTATGGCGAGGAGGTCAGCTCTAACGCCGTGGAAGTGCTGATCCACCGCCTGCGCAAGAAGCTGGCGGGGGCCGGCGCGGTGGTGGAGATCCACACTCTGCGCGGCATCGGCTACCTCCTGTCCGGGGCGCGGCCGTGAAGCGGCTGGTCCGGGGGCTGTTCGGCCGCCTGATGATCGGCATGGTGGCGGTGAGCGTGGTGGCAGTCTGCGTCACCGCCGTGTTCCTTTATATCCGCTTCGACACCATCAACACCCGCTTCCGCGAGGGCACGCTCCACAGCTTCGCCATGAGCATCGCCAAGGACGTGCGGGCGGTGGGCCATGTGGTCACCGCGCCGATCCGCCAGTCCACGGTGCATCGCATCGCCCAGGAGGGCGGCCATTTCATCGTCATCGGCCCGTCCGGCGAGCGGCTGGCCGGCTCCGCCGACGTGCACGACCCGTTCGTGCCGGTGGAGGAGATGGCGGAGCATTATTTCGAGCTGCCAAAGGGCAATTCGCCGGAAGCGCTCTACGGCATTTCCCTGCGCATCCACGGCATCGCCCAGCCCACCTATGTGCAGGTGGCCTTTCCCAGCAGCGACGTGGTGTTTGATTCCGTCCTTGAGGAATTCATGCAGGACATCGCCTGGCTGTGGATCCCCTTCATGCTGCTGATGCTGGCGACCAACCTCCTCGTCGCCCGCATCGCGCTGCGACCCCTCAGCCAGACGGTGGAGGAGGCGGAGGCGATCCAGCCCGGCGGAGTCTCGGTCACCCTCAGCGAGAAGGGGCTGCCGGACGACGTGCTGGCGCTGGTGCGCGCAGTGAACCAGGCCCTCGGCCGGCTGCGGCAGGGCTATCGCGCCCAGGAGGAGTTCGTGGGCGACATGGCCCACGAGCTGCGCACGCCGCTGGCGGTGATGAAGACCCAGCTCGCCGTCACCGACGAGCCTTACGCGCGGGTGCTGGAAAAGGAACTCGTCGCCATGGAGCGGCTGGTGGAGCAATTGCTCGACCGGGTCCGGCTCGGCCGCTTCCGCATCGAGCCCGGCGACGTGGTGGAGCTGCGCGAGGCGGCGCGGGAGGCCGCCGCCTATCTGGCCCCGCAGGTGATCGCCCGCAACCGCTCCATCGAGGTGATCGCGGGTCCGGCGCCCGTGGTGGTGGCCGGCGGCCGCGACGACGTGTTCCGCGCGGTGCGCAACCTCATCGAGAATGCGCTGGACCACACCCCGGAGGCCACCACCATCAGCGTGGAGGTGACGGACGCCCCCGCCATCCGGGTGCGCGACCACGGGCCGGGCTTTCCGGCCGAGGTGCTGGACGCCGAGCGCCGGCGGCGCGGCCTGGTGCGCAGCGATCGCCGCAACGGCGTGGGTCTGGGCCTCGCCATCGTCGAGCGCACCATGATGGTTCATGGCGGCCGGCTGGAACTCTCCAACGGCATCGTGGGCGGCTGCGCGGAAATGTGCTTCCCGCCACTCGGCACCGAGGTGGGTTGAGATCGCCCCTCAGCGCCGGGCGGTGGCGATGAGGCCCTTGACCCCCAGGGGTAGGTCGAGGGCGCGGATCATCACCCGCGCCGGCTCGAAGCCGCCACCGGCGATGAGGTGCTTCAGATCCGCCCAGTCGTAGGTCACATGGGTTCTGGGGTCGGCGAACGGCCAGCCGGCCATGGTGGCTCGGTCGGTCACATAGAGCGCGACCCGCCCGCCCGGCCGCAGCACGCGATGGATCTCGGCCACCGCGGCCCCGTCCGGATCGAAGAAATAGGCCACGTTCACCCCCAGTACCTTGTCGAAGCTGGCATCCGGGAAGGGCAGGCGGCGCATGTCGCCGGTGGCAAGGCGCATGCGGCCCTCGGCGATGGCCTGCGCGTTGCGGCGGCTGGCCTGCGCCAGCATGGCCGGCGAGCCGTCGATACCGTGGATGAGCCCAAGGCCCGCCTGCCGCGCCAGCATGGCGAGGCCATCGCCCGGCCCGAACCCGATTTCCAGCACGTGGTCGTCGGGGCGGACCTCCAGCGCCGCGATGGCGAGGGCATTGGGCCGCCGGTTCACCCACGCCATGAGGTGGCCGGCAAGGGCGCCGGCCCGGCCCTGCGGCCGGGCGAGCTGGCGGCCGAGCCGGTGCCACAGGCCCGCGCCCGGCCGTCGTTCACCCGCCTTCGCCATCAGGGCCTGCTCGGGCGGGTTCACAGCTTGGCCTTTATCTGGTCGAGCTTCTCGTGGATCACGAGGCGTCGGTTCTCGTCCCACAGGGGCCGGTCGGCATGGGGCGGGATTGATAAGGCGTGGGTGAAAGCCGCGCGGGCCTTGGCATATTCGCCCTGGCTCAGCAGGAAGTCGCCGTAGAAATACCAGGCGTCGAGCCCGTTGGGGGCGTCGCGGGTGGCCTCCTCCAGCAGCTGGCGGGCCTTGACCTTGTCGCCGAACGCCACCGGGAAGCCCGGCACGCGATAATAGAGCACGCCGAGGCTGGTGGGCGCGCCGGCGTCCAGCGCCGTGGGGTTCATGCCATAGGCCTTTTCCAGCGTGTCGCGGGCTCGCTTGGCCAGCGACAGGGCGCTGATGGGATTGACCATGGAGGCCCGCTCGCTGGTGAGGATGCCGTCCCACACCAGCGCCTCCACCCGGTCCGGATATTTGGCCGCCATGGCGTCGGCCTCGGCGCCGAGGGCGTTCATCTGCTCGGTCTGCTTGTCGCCCTCCGGCACCGTGAACTTGATGGTCTCCCACCGGGTCTGGATCTGCTTGACCTGGGCATTGAGGCCATCGTCGGCCGCTCGCGCGGCGGGGGCACCGAGGGCGATGGCGGTGAGCAGCATGGCACGCAGCAGCGTGTGCGGGTTGGCACGCATAAGGTTTCCTTTCGATGATGGGGCATTCACGCCGACGGCCCCGGTCTTCGACCGGCGCCGAGAGGGCTTCGCTCAAGTGCCGCGCGGGCTCAGGCGGCCGCGCGCGCCGCGCCGGCTGTCGCAGGGGCGGTTCTGGCCAGCGCCCGGTCGATGAGACGGGGGGCAAGGCGCTGGATGAGCACGAACAGGCGTTCCATGCCGGGCGGATAGGCGCTGTCGCGCCCGCGCTCCACCGCCCGCCAGATTTGTGCCGCCACCATGTCTGGCGCGTCGAGGCGCATGCCGGTGGCGGCGATGAGGTCATCAAAGGCCGCCGCCGCATCGGTGCGGGTGGCCCGCGGCGCCACATAGGTGACACCGATGCCCAGCGGGCGCCACTCCCGGCGCAGGGCGCTGGAAAAGCCGCGCAAGGCGAACTTGGAGGCCGAATAGGCAGCAAAGCCGGGATAGGCGATGTCGCCGAACACCGAGCCCACGTTCACCACCCGCGACGGGCGTGCAGCCGCAAGTAGCGGCGCCAGATCCCGCGTCAACGCCATGGGGGCGAGCACGTTGGTGCGGAAGGTGTCTTCCAGCGCCGCGTCGTCGAAGGTCTCTAGCGGGCCGCCCTCCACCACGCCGGCATTGTTGACCAGCACGTGGAGGGCTCCCCATTCGGCCTTTATCCGCGCCACGATCCGGGCGCGATCCGCCGTCGAGGTGATGTCGGCGGAGATGACCAGCGGACGGGCGCCCGGCGGCAGGGCGGCGGCGGTGTCTTCCAGCGCGCCGCGACGCCGGCCGCACAGGGCGACCTCCATGCCGCGCGCGGCCGCCTCCAGAGCGAGGGCGCGGCCGATGCCGGACCCGGCCCCGGTGATGAGGACGCGGCGCGGGCCGTGCTGCGCGTCACGCCGCATGGCTCAGCTCCAGGCCGGCGCCGAGCTCGCGGAAGATGTCGCCATAGAGCCGGTAGAACAGCCGGGCATGGTCGATGATGATCTGCTGCGCGGCAGGATCGTCGAAGCCGTCCACCAAAGTGCGGAAGAAGGCCACGTGGTCCTGATCGAGGCTGCCGTGGGAGCGCAGATAGGAGAAGCCGGCCTCGGCCTGCGCGCCGAAGCTGCGCTTCAGGGTATCGGCGAGGCGGTCCGCCAGCAGCACCGACATGCCTTCCAGCACATGAACGCTGCCGAGCAGCGCATAGGGGCTGACATGCTCGATGGCATAATAGGAGAAGCCCACCATGATCCGGCAGGCCGGGCCGGCCATTCCTTCGCGCACCCCGTCGCGCACCGCATCGGCGTCGCCGCCCATGGCGCGGATGTCGTCGAGGATCCATTTCTCGTGGCCGCGCTCCTCCTCCATGTAGTCCACCAGCGCGTCCTGATAGCGCGCGTCGCCGGTGCGGGAGGCGGCGAGGGCGAGCAGCGGGAAGGTGTGCTTCACATGGTGATAGGCCTGGGTGAGGAAGGCCACATAGAGGCTTTTCGGCGCGCCGGAGGCGAGCGCCTGCCGCACGAGGGGGATGGCGAGGAAGGCATCGCGCTCGCGCGCGGTCTCCCGGATGAGGCGGTCGTAAAACGTCATGGCAGGGGCCTTTCCTGGGAGGCAAGGGGAGGAACGGGGCACGGGTTGGCGCCGGTCTTCTGCGCCAGCACGGCGCGGGCAGCGGGACGGCGGATGCGGCCGTTGGCGGTGAGGACCCCCCTCGCCCTGGCGTCGGCAAGCTCCAGCACCGTGAGGCGCGTGGGCCGGGCATAGACGGGCAGGGCGGCGCAGCGTTCGGCGATGCGCGCGCGGATGCCCTGCGGGCCGGCATCGTCGAACCAGCCCTGCGCCTGCGGCGTGGGGATGACGAGGGCGGCGAGGGCGCCGTCCGCCTCCGACCCATCTGTCTCCACCAAATCCACCTGCGCCACCGCACAGGCGGCGATGCCGGGGTCGTCCAGAAGGGCGGTCTCCACCCATTCCGGACTGATGTTCCGCCCCAGCGGGGTGACGATGAGGTTGTCCTTGCGGCCGAACACGGTGAGGCGCCCCTGCCCATCCAGCGCGCCGAGATCGGCCGTGGGCCACGGGCGCGGGGCTTCCGGGCCGCCGAGATAGCCATCCATCACGCCGGGGCCGTCCACCAGGATCTCGCCGTCGCGGATGGTGAGCTGGAGGCCGGGCAGCGGCGCCCCCACGGTTCCCGCCACGCGGGCACCGGGCCGGTTCAGCGCCACCACGGAGCAGCATTCGGAGAGGCCATAGCCCTCATGCACCGGAATGCCGAGCTGCCAGGCCGTCTCGGCGAGGCGTTCCGGCACCCGGGCGCCGCCGGCGGCCACGAAGCGCAGGCTGTCCGGCGCCCTGCGTCCAGTGGCGAGGAGGTCGTGGGCCCACACCCGCAGCAGCTCGGGCACCACCACGCCCACGCTCGGCCGATGGGCCTCGAACGCGGCGGCGACGCCACGCACCGCGCCACGTCCGATGGCCTCCGAAAGCTGGGTGTCGAAGTGGGTGCGCCCGCCCACCAGCGCGGGAACGAACACGGCGCAGATGCTTTCAAGCAGCAGCGACAGGGGCAGGACGGAGAGATAGGTGTCTTCCGCATCGGCCGCGATGGCCTCAGCCAGCGCCGACGCCGACCAGGCGATCTGCCCGCTCTGGTGGCGCACGCCCTTCGGCTGGCCGGAGCTGCCGGAGGTGTAGATAATCTGCCCGAACCCCTCGCTAAAGTCCGGCATGGCGCCGCTTTCGCCGCTGGCGGCCACCGGCAGCACGGGCACGGCGGCAGGCAGGGCGGGCGGGTTCGCCTGCGGGACCAGGACGAGATCCACCTGCGCGTCCATGAGGATATGGCTCAATTGCAGGGCGCTGAAGAAGGTAGGCAGCGGCACCGCCATGCGGCCGGCGGCAAGGCAGGCCATCTGCGCCACTGCCCATTCCCGCCCGTTGGGCAAGAGCAGGCCGATGACGCGGGCCTGCGGCGGCAGCCGGGCGGCAAGGCGCACCGCGTCGGCCATCAGGCCGGCCCGGGTCAGGCTGCCGGCGGCGTCGGTGAACAGGATGCGGTCGGGTTCGCGGCGCGCATGGCACGCCACCGCCTCAAAAAAGCGGTGCATGGTGCGATGCCTCCACCACGCGGGCGCTGCGGCCGGTGAGCCGTGCGCCGCACACGCCATAGACCCTGGGCTCGGTTTCGTAATAGCGCCCCCAGGCGGCGGGGTCGGCGATCCGGCGCGGATCGGCATCGGCAAGCGGAAAGGGCGCCAGCTGGCGCCGCTGCACCAGCAGGCTGAGGCGCCGGGTGAGGGTGAAGAAGGCCCAGCCGTGGCCGTTGCGCGCGCCGAAGGCGATGATGTCGTCGATGAAGGCGGACAGCTCGCGGGGCGAGCGGCTGGCAAGGGTGGTGACTTCGAACACGTCGTCGCGCGCCACCCGGCGGCCGCTGGCCCGCGCCAGCGCGCCCTCTACCGGTTCCCGTAGGTAGGCTTCGGAGAAAAAGCCGTCGGCGGCGACCCGCAGGCCGGCGGCGCAGGAGAGGTTTCCCCTCCCGTCGCGCCGGAAGATCAGCTGTTCGGCAAAGTGATCGAGCGTCGCACCAAACTCACGGGCGTAGACCTGCGCAATAAAGGCTTCGACTTCGGCGCGCTCGTCGTCGAGCGGTCGGACAATGCCGGCTGAACTCATGTCCGCTCATCCTTGTTCTTCAGGTTGAGCGGACCTTGCCGAGGCAAGCTTACGTCCTGCTTACGGGATGAGGGTCAGTCAGGGGAGAAACTCGGGCGATTTCGAGGCACCGGGGTGCGGCGCCGGACCGGACCCCGGCACCCCCTCGCCGCGGGCGATGCGCGCCATACGCCCCTCCCAGACGCCTCTTGGCTGCGGCCGGGAGGGCGTGGTAGCGTTGAAATAGAACAAATATCAATGCCGGCGCCCGAGCGGCCGGAGGGGCGGGGGAAACGAATGTGCGGATGCCGGCCGGAGAGGCTGTAGCGCCGCAGATGTGCGCCGCGCAGGCTGAATGTGCGCCGCTTTTTTCTTTGATGGATCTTTATTTCTGCTTTTCGGGCGAGAACACGCATCGCCGTATCAATGAATCGGCGTGACTTCCCGCACCCGATCTTTCAGCAAAACCTGTCCTGCAGCGGCCAAGGCGGAACGACGAATGGATCTGAACACCGTGCGGCAGGTCAAGTCGCCCCTAAGCGCTGACGAAATCGCCGACTGGCCGGCCGGCCACGCCTGGCTGTCGGGGGGCACCTGGCTCATGTCCGAGCCGCAGCCGGGCATCGACACGCTGGTGGACCTGTTCGCCTTCGACTGGCCGGCGCTGGTGGCGTCGGAGGAGGGGCTGGAGATCGCGGCCACCGCCACCATCGGCGCCCTCGCCGATTTTTCCGCCCCGCCGGACTGGACCGCCGCGCCCTTGCTGCGCGCCTGCGCCCATGCGCTGCTCATGTCGTTCAAGGTGGCGGATGTGGCCACCGTGGGCGGCAACATCTGCATGTCCTTGCCGGCCGGCGCCATGATCTCCCTCACCGTGGCGCTGGAGGCCACCTATGTGCTGTGGCCCCGCTCGGGCGCGCCGCGCACGGTGGCGGCGATAGATTTCGTCACCGGTAACCATGCCAATGTGCTTGGGCCCGGCGAATTGCTGCGCGCCGTCCATATTCCGGCGGCGGCCCTGAAGCGGCGCTTCGCCCTGCGCCGGGCGTCGCTGACCAAGCTCGGCCGCTCGGCAGCGCTGCTCATCGGCACCAGCGGGCCCAAGGGCGACATGCTCCTGACCATCACTGCCGCGACCCCGCGCCCGGTGCAATTGCGCTTTGCCGCCATGCCGGGCGCGGAAGAGGTGCAGGCCGCGCTTGCGGCGGCGATCCCGGCCGATGGCTGGTTCGACGATGTCAATGGCACGCCCGCCTACAAGCGCCATCTCACCCTGCATTTCGCGGAAGAGATCCGGGCGGAGCTGGCGGCTGGCGGGAGAGACGCGTGACCTACAGCATCGACGGGCGGACCGTTTCCGCCGAGCCGCGTCCCGGCCAGTGCCTGCGCACCTTCCTGCGCGAGAGCGGCGCGCTGGGGGTGAAGAAGGGCTGCGACGCAGGGGATTGCGGCGCCTGCACCGTGTGGCTCGACGGGCGCCCCGTGCATTCCTGCCTCATGCCCGCCTTCCGGGCCAAGGGGCGTCAGGTCACCACCGTGCAGGGCCTCGCGTCCGGCAATGCTCTGCACCCGGTGCAGCAGGCGTTTCTGGAGGCGCAGGCGTTCCAGTGCGGCTTCTGCGCCGCCGGCATGATCATGACGGTGGCCGCCTTCGATGAGGACCAGCGGGCCGACCTGCCGCGCGCGCTGAAGGGCAACCTCTGCCGCTGCACCGGCTATCGCTCCATCGCGGATGCGGTCCACGGCGTCGGCGCCATCGAGCAGGACGTGGCGGGGGCGGCCTGCGGGGCCAGTCTGCCCAATCCGTTCAGCGCCGGCATCGTCACCGGCCATGCGCGCTACACCATGGATGTGGACACAGCCGATCCGGCGCTCCACGGCCTGCTGCATCTCAAGGTGCTGCGCTCGCCCCACGCCCATGCGCGCATCCTGCGCATCGATACGGCGAAGGCGCTCGCCATCCCCGGCGTGGTGGCGGTGTTCACCCATGAGGACGTGCCGAAGAAGCTCTTCAGCACCGCCACCCATGAGGACCATCTGGTCGATCCCGACGACACCCTGATCCTCGATGATGTGGCCCGCTTCGTCGGCCAGCGCATCGCCGCCGTGGTGGCGGACACCGAGGGCGCCGCCGAGGCCGGCTGCCGGGCGCTGGAGGTGGATTACGAGATCCTGCCCGCCGTGTTCGATCCGCTCCAAGCCATGGCGCCGGACGCGCCCCTGCTGCATCCCGGCAATGACGGGCTCGCCGGTGGCGCGCGGGGCAATGTCTTCCTCTGCCTCAAGGGCGAGGTGGGCAGCGTCGCCGAGGGCTTCGCGGCCGCCGCCGTGGTCCATGAGGAGACCTATTCCACCTCCCGCGTGCAGCATGCGCATCTGGAAACCCACGGCTCCATCGCGTGGCGGGACGGCGACGGGCGCATCCATGTGCGCACCTCCACCCAGGCGCCGTTCATCACCCACAAGAAGCTCTGCTATCTCTTCGGCATCTTCCCCCACGACCTGCATGTGTTCACCGAGCGGGTCGGCGGCGGCTTCGGCGGCAAGCAGGAGATGCTGTCGGAAGACCTGTGCGTGCTGGCGACGCTGAAGCTCGGCCGGCCGGTGAAGTGGGAATTCACCCGGCCGGAGGAATTCCTCGGCGCCACCACCCGCCACCAGATGACCACGCGGGTGAAGATGGGCGCCACGGCAGACGGCACCCTGACGGCGCTGGAGGTGCATGTGGTGTCCAACACCGGCGCCTATGGCGGCCATGGCGGGGAGACGCTGGCGGCGGCGCTGGGGAGCCCGCTCGCCGCCTATCGCTGCCTGGCCAAGAAGGCCGAGGGCCACGCGGTCTATACCAATGTCATTCCCGGCGGCGGCTTTCGCGGCTATGGCGCCTCGCAGACCTCGTTCGCCATCGAATCCGCTTTGGATGACCTCGCCGCAAAGCTCGGCATCGACCCCTTCGCCATCCGCCGCAGGAACATGATCCGGCCGGACGATGTGATCCAGTCGGTGTGGGCCGAGCCGAGCGATGTCGCCTTCGGCAGCTACGGCCTCGACCAGTGCCTCGACCTCGTGGAGGCGGAGCTCGCCAGCGGCAAGGGCGATCAGGCGCCCGAGGGCGACTGGGCCGAGGGCACCGGCGTGGCGCTGGCCGTACTGGAAGCCGGGCCGCCCACCGAGCATCGCTCCGGCGGCGAGATGCGGCTCCTGGCGGACGGCACCTATCACCTCGCCGTGGGTTCCACCGAGATGGGCAACGGCTCGGTCACCGCCCATCGCCAGATCGCGGCAGCGGTGCTGGGCACGCGGGCGGAGGCCATCGCCATCATCAATGCGGATACCGACCGCGCGCCCTACGACACCGGCACCTTCGCCAGCACCGGCACGGTGGTGGCCGGGCAGGCGGTGGAGCTGACGGCGCGGGCGCTGGCGGCCGAGATCCTCTCCTACGCGGCGCGGCGCACCAACACCGCGCCGGAGGACTGGCGGCTGACCGCCGACGCGGTGGAAAGCGCAACCCAGCGCATTTCGCTCGTCGAACTCTGCCGGCTTGCCGCCGCCGAGGGCCATCACCTGGAGGCCAAGCGCAAGGCCTATCTCTCGCCGCGTACCATCGGCTTCAACGTGCAGGGGGTGCGGCTTGCCGTGCACCGGGTGACGGGGGAGGTCCGCATCCTCCACAGCGTACATGCGGCGGACATCGGCCGCCTCATCAACCCGCTGCAATGCCGGGGGCAGATCGAGGGGGCGGTGGCCATGGGGCTGGGCTGGGCGCTCACCGAGCACATGGTGCATGACGCGCAGGGCAATGTGCTGAACGCCGCGCTGCGCAACTATCACATCCCCGCCTTCGCCGACATGCCGCGCACCACGGTGCTGTTCGCCGACACCCACGACACCATCGGCCCGCTGGGGGCCAAGGCCCAGGGCGAATGCGCCATCAACGCGGTGGCGCCGGCAGTGGCCAACGCGCTCGCCAACGCCACCGGCGTGCGCTTCGCCCATCTGCCCTTCACCCCCGACCGCATCTTCGACCGGCTCGGTAGACCTGAAAGCAGACCGTTATGAGCGGTGCGCCGGAAGGCTCGGTCACCATCGTCACCCAGACGCGGGTGCTGAAGGGACACGACCACGCCTTCGCCGACTGGCAGGAGGAGACCAAGCGCGTCGTCGCCGGCTTTCCCGGCTTCATCGAGCAATCGGTGGCGCCCCCCGCGCCGCCGGCGCAGGTGGACTGGGTGATCCTCCAGCGCTTCGCCAGCACGCAGGATGCGGTGGGCTGGCTGAAGTCGCCGGAGCGCCTTGCCCGCATCTCCGGCGTGCAGCCCATGCTGGCGGGGCGGGACGATGTCCACCTCGTGCGCGATGGCGCTGCCGGGGTTTTGCCCTCGCCGGTGTCGGTGGTCATCTCCACCCGGCTGAAGAGCGGGCAGGAGACGGCCTATCGCGCCTGGGAGCAGCGCATGACGGCGCTGCAGAGCCGCGCTCCCGGCTTCGAGGGCTACCGGCTGGAAGCGCCCATTCCCGGCGTGCAGGAGGATTTCCTGGCGATCCTGCGCTTCGATACCCAGGAGCATCTGGAATCCTGGCTCGGCTCGCCGCAGCGCGCTGCCATGCTGGAGGAGGCGCGGGCCTTCATCGACGAGTTCCACACCCGCACCGTGCGCACCGGCTTCGAGCAATGGTTCTCCGCGCCCAAGGGCAAGCCGCCGGCGCCGTGGAAGCAGAACATGCTGGTTCTGCTCATGCTCTATCCGGTGGTGTTCCTGTTCGGCCATCTGGTGCAGACCCCGCTGCTGATGGACCGGGCCGGGCTGCCGTTCGCGGTGGCGCTGTTCATCGGCAACGGGGCCAGCGTGCTGATGCTCACCCGCCTCGTGCCCTGGGCCAGCCGCCGCTTCGACTGGTGGGTGCAATCGGCATCGCCGCGCACCAATGCTCTGGGCGCCGGCATCATCCTCGCCCTTTATGCGGCGATGATCGCCGCCTTCGTGCTGGTCTGAGCACGGCGCGGACGCCGCCCGTCAGCCGTCCCACGCGGCGGTGGCATCCGCCTGCGGCAGCCAGAGGACGAAGGTGGCGCCGCCTCCCGGCGGGCTCGCAAGGCTCATGGTGCCGCCGGCCCGGTCCACCAAAGTGAAGCTGATGGAGAGGCCGAGGCCGGTGCCGGCCTTGTCGCCGCCCTGCGGCTTGGTGGTGAAGAAGGGATCGAACACCCGCGCAACATGCTCGGGCGCAATGCCGGGGCCGGTGTCGGCCACCTCGATGGAGACCCCGGCGCGGCCGTTGTGCGCGGTGTCGCGGGTGCGCAAGGTGAGGGTCCCGCCCTGGGGCATGGCGTGGGCAGCGTTGACCATCAGGTTGATGAGCACCTGCTGTAGCTCCACCCGGTTCATGAGGACGAGGCGCGTCGCGCTCTCGTCCCGCACCACCGCGATCTCGCCGCGCCCGAGCAGGTATTGCACCAGCACCAGCGCATCGCCGATCACCTCGGACGGCGCCACCGGCTCCAGGTGCCCGGCGAATTCCGCCGGCCGGGCGAACTGCAGCAGCTTCGAGACGATGATGGTGATGCGGTGGACCTGCTGGTCGATGAGGTTGAACTCGGTGCGCACCGGCGCCGCCGCCGGCCCCAGCACGTCGCGCGCCACATCGAGGTTGCCCTGGATGACCGCCACCGGATTGTTGATCTCGTGGGCCACCCCGGCGGTGATCTCGCCGATGGCCGCCAGCTTCTCCGACATCACCAGCTGGCGCTGGGTGGCGGCGAGCTCCGCATTGGCGGCCTTCAGCTCCGCCGTGCGGGCGGCGACGCGGCCGTCGAGCTCCTGCGCCCAGCGCCTGAGCTCGGCGTCACGCTGCTGAAGCAGGTCCAGCATGCCGTCGAGATGGTGGGCGACGCGGCCGATCTCGTCGGAGGTGGCGGCGACCCCGGTGCGGGCGGAGAGCGTGCCGGCCTCCACCTGGGCGATGGTGGCATTCATGGCCTCCAGCGGCCGGAAGATACCCGCCGCCCAGCGCAGGAGCACCGGACTGGCGATGAGCGCCACCAGCAGGAAGCCGATGCCCACCGCCGCGAGGCTCGCCCGCTTCAGCGCCAGGAACGGCGCCTCCAGGAAGCCCACATAGAGCATGCCGATGCGCTGGCCTTTGCTGTCCATCACCGGCTCGTAGGCGGAGATGTACCAGTCGTTGACCACGAAGGCGCGGTCGAGCCACACCCGGCCCTCACCCAGCACCGCCTCGCGCACCTCCTTGGAGACGCGGGTGCCCAGCGCCCGGCGGCCCTCGAACAGGCGCACATTGGTGGAGACGCGCACGTCCTCCACGAACAGGGTGGCGGTGCCGGCCGAGCCCTCGGGCAGGCTGCCGGGGCGGTAGACCAGGTCATTGATGGTGTCGATGAAATCCAGGTTCTGGTTGAGCAGGATGCCACCCACCAGCGCGCCCTTCCGCGTGCCGTCCGCAAGCTGCACCGGGGTGCCGGACTGCACCACCATGCCACGGTCTTCGGCATCGCGGGCGGTGGGCACGGCGCCGGGAGTGGGCACGAGGGCGATGTGGGCGCGCGCCGCCAGCTCGGGGGAGAGACGGGCAAGCTGCTCCGGGCCGAAGATGTCGATTTCGGTGGAGGCCCGGCCTTCGAGCGCGCGGCGCTCCACCAGCCACAGGTGCGCCTGCGGGCCATCCTGCACCGAGGGCGGGGACGCGGCGATGCGGCGGCCCTGCGGATCCAGCAGGTAAAGGAAATCGAGCCCCATGGCGCGGCGGCGGGCATCGAGGAAATCGGCCATGGCGGCGCCATCGCCGGCCTCCGCCACCCGCGCGAAGGCGACGGACTCCCCGAGCGCGTGCAGGGTCTCGTCGGAACGCTCCATGAGGCGGTCGAGATATTGCCGGGCGATGGTGAGGTCGCCCGCCACCTTGGAAATGAGCAGGTGGTCGAACTGGCGGGTCCACCATGTCACCACCAGCGCCAGCACCGCCGGCATGATGATCAGCGTCGGCAACAGCGCGATGGCCAGCAGCCGCGCCCGCACCGAGCGCAGGCGGGAGAACAAATGCCTCGGCGCGGCCTGCGCCGCCGGTTCAGGCATTCCAGGCCTTCAGCTTGCGGTCGAGGGTCTTGCGCGAGACGCCGAGGCGCCGCGCCGCCTCCGCCCGGTTGCCGCCGGCCTCGCCCAGCACCTTGAGCATGTGGGCCTTCTCCACCGCGCCGAGGGCCTGCGGCAGGGCGTCCACGTCCGCCGCCGCCGGTTCCTCGTCGGCGTCCGGCACCACGTCGCTGGGGAATTCGCCGAGGATGAGCGAGCGCTCGATGACGTTGCGCAGCTCGCGCACGTTTCCGGGCCAGTCGTAGCGGGTGAGGGCGCGCAGCACCCCCGCCGTCAGGTCGAGGGGCGGCACGCCCAGTTGGGCCGACAGCTCGGCCATGAACAGGTGGGCCAGCGGCTCGACATCCGCCGCCCGCGCGCGCAGGGGGGCGAGGTGGATGTTGACCACATTGAGCCGGTAATAGAGATCCTGCCGGAAGCGGCCCTGCGCCACCGCCGTGGCGAGGTCGCAATTGGTGGCGGCGATGAGGCGCACGTCCACCGGGATCTCCCGCTCCGCGCCCACCGGCCGCACCTTCTTGTCCTCGATGACGCGCAAGAGCTTCGATTGCATGGCGGGGGGCAGCTCGCCCACCTCGTCGAGGAACAGCGTGCCGCCCTGGGCATAGAAGAACAGCCCCTCGCGGGAGGAGGCGGCGCCGGTGAAGGCGCCCTTCAGGTGGCCGAACAGCTCGCTTTCGATGATCTCGGGGGCGATGGCGGCACAGTTCACCGGCACGAACGGCTTGCCGGCGCGGGGCGAGACATCGTGCAGCGAGCGGGCGGTGACCTCCTTGCCGGTGCCGGATTCGCCGGTGACCAGCACGGTGGTGGGCATGGGGCCGACGCGCTCGATCATGCCCCGCACCGAGCGGGTGGCATTGGAGGCGCCCACCACGGCGCCGACGCCGGGAAGGGCCTTCAGTTCGCGGCGCAGCACGAAATTCTCGCGCATCAGCCGGCCCCGGTCGAGGCAGCGGGCGATGGCGTTGAGGATCTGGTTGGAGCGGAACGGCTTCAGCACGAAGTCCGCCGCACCGGCCCGCAGGGCCTTGATGGCGGTTTCGAGGTCCGCGAAGGCGGTGATGAGGATCACGTCGCGATGGAAGCCCGAGCCGCGCAGCTCCTCCAGCCACTCAAGGCCGGTGCGCCCGGCCATGATGTTGTCGAGGATGATGAGATCGAAAGGCGTCGCCTCCAGCAGCTTCGAGGCCGCCGCCACGTCCGCCGCCTCCGCCACGTGCCGGCAGCGCGAGGCGAGCATGCGCACGAGGAAGTTCCGCATGCCGGGCTCGTCGTCCACCACCAGGATGGAGGCGCCGGAAAGATGCGGGCTGAAGGCGATGTCGCTGGCGGCGTGAGGCGCCTCCTGCGGGGCATCGGCGGTGGTGGCCATCAGGTCTCGATCGTCCTTCTGAGACCCCCGCCGGCACCCGATCCGGCGCCTGCTGAGGGCCTTTCGCGAAAGACGCGTCGTGTGGCCCGCCGCTGGCGCGCCATCCGTCCCGCCTTTCCTCCCCGATGTCGCCGCCGCGTCTTGTGGAGCGCGCGATCGCCGGTCATCGCCCCATCCATCGCGCAAATCGCGGGATCGGGCAAATGGGGATAGGTCCGGCGCGCCCTTTGCCAAGGGCAGGGGCGCGCCGGAAAGGGCGAGGCTCAGTGAAACAGGATCACCGCCTTCTGCAGGGTGATCCAGACGCCCCAGGCGAGGGGCACGCCCACCACCAGCCACGCTGCGACCACCAGCGGCAGCGGGGTGGAGCCGGAGGCCACGGGGGTCGAGCCGCGCGCCAGGACGGCGACGCCGCCATCCTTCGCCTCTTCCTCGAAGTCCTCGAAGTCGGCGTGAGCGTCCTCCTTGGCGAGGGCGGCCTTGCTCATCTTCTTGAGGTCCTCGTCCTTCATGTAGAGGTGCTCGGCCACGGGCCGGACCAGGAGATTGCACACGAGGCCCAGCACCAGCAGGCCGGCGAGGATGTACATGGTCTGGTCGTAGGCGGCCTCGCGCGGGATGCCGGAGGCGATCTGGTATTCGCGCAGGTAGTTCACCAGCACTGGGCCGAGCACGCCGGCGGTGGCCCAGGCGGTGAGCAGGCGGCCGTGGATGGCGCCCACCATGTGGGTGCCGAAGATGTCGGCGAGATACGCCGGGATGGTGGCAAAGCCGCCGCCGTAGAACGACAGGATGATGCAGAACGCGCCCACGAACAACACCACCGAGCCCATGTGCGCGGTGGTGGGCACCAGCGCATAGAGGCTGAAGCCCAGCACGAAGAAGATGGCGTAGGTCATCTTCCGCCCGAGCGTGTCGGAGAAGGAGGCCCACAGGAACCGCCCGCCGATGTTGCACAGGCTGAGCAGGCCGGTGAAGCCCGCCGCGATGGCGGCGATCTGCGCCTTCTGCCCGGCATCGAGCTGGGAGAAGGTGAGGTCGAGGCCGATGAGCCGCCCGCCGAACACTTCCTGCAGCATGGGCGAGGCCATGCCGATGACGCCGATGCCCGCCGACACGTTGAGGCACAGTACCGCCCACAGCAGCCAGAATTGCGGGGTGCGCCAGGCCACGTTCAGGTGCACGTGGCGGTGGGTGACCATGGCGTTGGCGGCGGCGACCGGCGGTGTCCAGCCCTTGGGCGCCCAACCCTCGCGTGGCACCCGGTAGCTCAGCGCGCCGCCCACCATGAACACGAAATAGACGGCCGCCATCACCAGGAAGGTCTGCCACACCCCCACCGAGGTGGGGCTGGCGAAATGCTGCATCAGCATGTTGGCGAGCGGCGCGCCGATCATTGCGCCGCCGCCGAAGCCCATGATGGCCATGCCGGTGGCCATGCCGCGCCGGTCCGGAAACCACTTGATGAGGGTGGAGACCGGCGAGATGTAGCCGAGGCCCAGCCCGATGCCGCCGATGACGCCGGAGCCGAGCCACAGCATCCAGATCTGGTGCAGGTAGACCCCCGCCGCCGAAATCACGAGGCCGCCGCACCAGCAGAAGGCGGAGACAAGCCCGGCCTTGCGCGGCCCCGCCGTCTCCAGCCAGCCGCCCCAGATGGCGGCGGAGGAGCCGAGCAGCACGAAGAACAGGGTGTACATCCAGCCCAGTGCCGAGATCTGCCAGTCGCAGGAGGTGGCGAACAGGGTGGCCACCGCGCTCATGTCGGCGGGGCAGGCGACCGGCGCGCTGACGCCCACGGCGCGGGACAGCGGCAGCCAGAACACGCTGAAGCCGTAGGCCATGCCGATGCACAGATGGATGGCGAGGGCCGCCGGCGGCACCAGCCAGCGATTGAAGCCGGCCGAGGCGATGGTGCGCTCCCGGCTCAGGAACGGGGGTGGCGCGAACGCGGTGACGGACATGTTTCCTCCAGCTTTTCTTGTTTGGCGCGCGGCCTTTGGCCGACGCGCGGCACGCCCGCCTAGCAAGGGCAGGGCCAGCGGGCGGGGGCCTGATCCGTCAAGGACTTGGCGTTGCCCGGCCGGGCGCGGATGGACAAATTGTCCAGTCGGCCCGGCCCGGAGCCGGACCCGAGGGCCAAACTGTCGCAGGGGGCGGGGTGCGGGGGGAGCCGTGGGGGCAAGTGTGGAGTGTGGAGTGTGGAAGGTGGCTTGCGGGGTGCAGGCTCTGCCATGCCTTTGTCATGTCCTAAATCGTGGTGTCTTTGACATTTGAGACATTGGCCGCCAGACCTATGGTTCTCCCATCAGAGCCGGCCCGGGGGCCGGATAGAGGGGACAAGCCCATGAGCACCAAGGGAACTGCCGTCATCACCGGCGCCTCGTCCGGCATCGGCGCCGTCTATGCGGAGCGGCTCGCCGCGCGCGGTCACGACGTGATCCTCGTCGCCCGCAACGCCGAGCGGCTGGCGCAGCAGGCCGAGCGGATCGGGCAGCGCCATGGCGTTTCCGTCCGCGTCTTCAACGCCGACTTGACCGATGCCGCCCAGCTGCGCCAGGTGGAGGCCCTGCTGCGGGACGACGACGCCATCACCGTCCTCGTCAACAATGCCGGCTTCGGCGGGGCCGGGACGCTGCTCCAGTCCGATGTGGACCGCATGGAGGAGATGGTGGCCATCAACGTCACCGCCGTCATGCGCCTGACCTATGCGGTGGTGCCGCGCTTCGTGGCGCGCGGGGCCGGTACCCTCATCAACATTTCGTCCATCGTCGCCATCGGGCCGGAAATCCTGAATGGGGTCTATGGGGGCACCAAGGCCTTCGTGCTCGGCTTCAGCCAGTCGCTGCGCAAGGAACTCGCCGGAACCGGCGTCGGCGTGCAGGTGGTGCTGCCGGGGGCCACTGCCACCGCCTTCTGGGATGCCGCCGGCCTGCCCGTCGACCAGCTGCCGCAGACCTGGGTGATGTCGGCGGCGGATCTGGTGGACGCGGCGCTGGCCGGCCTCGACAAGGGCGAGTTCGTCACCATCCCCTCGCTGCAGGATGGGGCGCAGTGGGACGCCTATGAGGCGGCCCGCCAGGCCATGCTGCCCCACCTCTCCAGCGCCAAGGTCGCCCCGCGCTATACTGCGACGGCGGCGGCCTGATCCCTGATCTGCCGCCGGATGGGCCGGCGGCAGCTTTCTCCCCAACACCGATGAGGTCGAGATGCCGGGTATCGGTTTCGTGGTGTTCGACGGCTTCCAGATCATGGGCCTTGCCGCGCTCTCGGTGTTCGAGATGGCGAATGGCGTCATCGGGCCGCCGGCGTATGAGGTGCATGTGCTCTCCGAGCACGGCGGGCCGGTGCGCAATTCCCTCGGCTTCGCCATCGAGACGGCGCCGTTCGGGGCGCAGATCCATGACACCACCATCACCATCGGCTCGCTGGTGGTGAAGCCCTCCGCGCCCGCGCTGCTGGATTATCTACGCAGCGCCGGCACCGCCTCCCGGCGGGTGGCGGGCATCTGCACCGGGGCCTATGTGCTGGCAGAAGCCGGGCTGCTCGACGGCCGCCGGGCCACCACCCACTGGGCCCATGCGCGCCACTTGCAGTCGCTCTATCCGCGCGTGCGGGTGGAGGCCGACCGCATCTTCAGCGCCGACGGCAATGTGTGGACCTCCGCGGGCATGAGCGCGGGCATCGACCTTGCCCTCGCGCTGGTGGAGGACGATTTCGGGCAGGAGGTCGCGAAGACTACCGCGCGCAACATGGTAGTCTATCTGCGAAGGCCCGGTGGCCAGTCCCAGTTCTCCACTTTGCTGGAGCTGGAGCCGAAATCCGACCGCATCCGCCGCGCGCTGGTCTATGCCAAGGAGCACCTCACCCATCCACTCTCGGTGGAGGAACTGGCCGAGACCGCCAACCTCAGCCCGCGCCAGTTCAGCCGCCTGTTTCGCGAGGAGACCGGCCAGTCGCCGGCCAAGGCGGTGGAGCACCTGCGGCTGGAGACCGCGCGCATGCTGATGGAGGAGGGCCACCGCTCCATGGACGAGGTGGCCCGCGAGACCGGCTTTGCCGATCGCGAGCGCATGCGGCGGGCCTTCGTGCGCACCTTCGGGCAGCCGCCCCAGGTCATCCGCCGCGCCGCCGAGGCCATGCGTGGAGCCGGCCTCAACTGAGCGGCCGCGCGGCCACTCACGCAGCATTCGGCGCCGGGCGCCGCTCGCGCACCGCGACGACGGCTCCCGCCGCGAAGATGCAGAGCACGCCGGCCACGAAGAAAGCGGGCAGATAGGTCTGGTAGAAGGTGCGGCTGAAGCCGGCGCCATAGGCCGCCGCGGCCGCGCCGAGCTGGTGGCCGGCGAAGATCCAGCCGAACACCAGGTTGGCGCGCTCGCCGAAGCGGTCGGCGGTGAGCTTCACCGTGGGCGGCACCGTCGCCACCCAGTCGAGGCCGTAGAAGACCGCGAACAGGGACAGTCCATAAAAGCTGAAATCGGTGAAGGGCAGGTAGAGCAGGGACAGGCCGCGCAGCCCGTAATACCAGAACAGCAGCCAGCGGCTGTCGAAGCGGTCGGACAGCCAGCCCGAGCCCACCGTGCCGATGAAATCGAAGATGCCGATCATCGCCAGCATGCCTGCCGCCGTCACCGCCGCCATGCCGTAGTCGCCGCACAGGGACACGAAATGGGTCTGCACCAGCCCGTTAGTGGAGGCGCCGCAGATGAAGAAGGTGGCAAACAGCACCCAGAAGGTGGGCGTGCGCGCCGCATCCCTCAGCGCCACCAGCGGCGAGGCCAGCATGGCGCCGAACGTCGTGGGCAGCACCGGTGCCGGAGGCGGCACGCTGGCGCCATAGGGCAGGAGGCCCACGTCGGACGGCCGGTCGCGCATGAAGAGCAGCACGCACACCACCGCCACCAGCAGCATGGCCAGCACCAGGCCGAGGGCGCTGCGCCAGCCCAGCACCTCGGTGAGCCGGGCGAGCAGCGGCAGGAACACCAGCTGGCCGGTGGCCGTGCTCGCCGTCAGCAGTCCGAGGACGAGGCCGCGACGCTGGGCGAACCACCGCGTCGCCACGGTCGCCCCCAGCACCATGGCGGTGAGGCCGGTGCCGATCCCCACCACCACGCCCCACAGCAGCACGAGGTGCCAGAGCCTGGTCATGGTGAAGGAGCCGAGCACGCCGGCGGCGATCAGCGTCAGCGCCACGGTCGCCACCGGGCGGATGCCGAAGCGGTTCATGAAGGCGGCGGCGAACGGGCCGAGGAGGCCGAACAGCATGAGCCGCACCGCGAAGGCGGAGGAGATGTCGGCGGTGGCCCAGCCGAATTCCGCCTGCAGCGGCCCGATGAGCACGCCCGGCGCTCCCACCGCCCCCGCGGTCACCAGCATGGTGAGGAATGTCACCGCGGCCACCGCCCAGCCATAATGGATACCCCTGCGGGCGAGGAAGGCAGCGAGCCGTGGCTGGCGCGTGGGGAAATCAGTGGGGGCGTTCATCCGATATCCAATCTACGGGTATATGCCCGTTTTCGTCCGCAAAAATCACACGGCATTCGCGATGGCGCGCAGGGCTTCGATCTTGTCGGCGCCCAGGCGCTTCTCGATCTGGCGCTGGCAGGCTTCCCACAGGGGCGTTGCCGCCGCCAGTGCCTCGATCCCGCCCGGAGCGAGGCTGACCACGGCTTCGCGCTGGTCCTCGCCGCGCGCGGTCTTCACCAGGCCATCGCGCTCCAGCACCTTGACGTTTCGGCCGATGGTGGAGCGGTCGAGATCGGCGACGCGGCCAAGTTCGGTGAGGCTCACCTGTTGGCGGTTCTGGATCATCCGCAGCAGCGCATATTGCGCGATGTTGATGCCCACCGGCGCCAGCGCCGCGTCATAGGCCGCAGCGACCTTCCGGGTGGCGGTGCGCAACAAGGTGCAATAGCAGGGTGATGTCATGTATGTGCATATACCCGCTTATTGCGACCCTGTCCATGCGTCGTTGGATCGTGAGCGCAGGGGCGTGCGAAGGCCGGGCATGAAAAAGCGCCGGAGCATGCTCCGGCGCTGTGTTTTCCTCTTCGTCCGTGCCGGGATTTGAGGATTTGCCGATCAGGACTTGTCGATCAGGACTTGCCCAGCGGGCATCCGGTCTCGCCGGCGGGGCGGAACACCTCGGCGGCGGGCAGGGTGGTGACCGGCTTGTAATAGTCCCACGGCCCCTTGCTCTCGGCCGGGCTCTTCACCTCATAGAGGGTGAGGTCGTAGAGCACGCGGCCGTCGGGGCGGATGGAGGCGGCGTGGCCGAAATAGTCCACCGGCAGGCTGCGCATCTCGGCATTCACCTTGGCGGCATCATCGGTGCCGGCGGCGGCGACCGCCTTCAGATAGTGCTTCACCGAGGCATAGACCGAGGCCTGCTGCTTGGTGGGCATGCGGCCCATCTTGGCCTCGAAGCGCTTGGCGAAGGCCCGCGCCTCGGCATTCTGGTCCCAGTAGAAGCCGGTGGAGACCATGAGCCCCTTGGCCAGCGGCAGGCCGATGGCGTGCACATCCGTGAGGAAGACGAGGAAGCCCGCCAGCTTCTGCCCTCCGGAGGTGATGCCAAATTCCGCCGCCTGCTTCACCGCATTGCTGGTGTCGCCGCCCACATTGGCAAGGCCGATCACCTGCGCCTTGGAGGACTGGGCCTGCAGCAGGAAGGAGGACAGGTCCGCCGCCCCCAGCGGATGGCGCGCATTGCCCACCACCTTGCCGCCGGTGGCCACCACCGCCGCCGAGGCATCGCGCTCCATGGCATGGCCGAAGGAATAGTCCACGGTGAGGAAGAACCAGCTCTTGCCGCCGCCCGCCGTCACCGCGCGGCCGGTGGCGTTGGCCAGCGCATAGGTGTCGTCCGCCCAGTGGGTGGAATAAGGCGAGCAGGCCTTGCCGGTGAGGTCCGACACGGCGGCTCCGGAGATGAGCAGGGTCTTCTTCTTCTCCCGCGCGATCTCCTGCGCGGCGAGGGCCACCGAGCTGACCGGCAGGTCGGCCACCGCATCCACGCCGCCCTCATCGAACCATTTGCGCAGGGTGGCGCCGCCCACGTCCGGCTTGTTCTGGTGATCGCCGGCGATCACCTCCACCGGCGCGCCGGCGACCTTGCCGCCGAAATCGTCCACGGCGAGCTGCGCCGCCACCACTGAGCCCTTGCCGCCGATGTCGGCGAACTGCCCGCCCATGTCGCCGAGCACGCCGATGCGCACCACATTGTCGGTGATCTGGGCGTGCGCAGGCGCGGGCAGCAGAGCCGTGGCAGCTGTGAGGGTGAGCGCGAGCGCGAGGGAAGGGGCGAAGGCGGGCAGCGCTGCGCGTGGGGTGCGCGGGGCAGTCAGGCGATGCATCATGGTCCTCCAGTGGGCGCGCGCCGTCGTTCCTGCGCGGCGCGCTGGTTCAGTCTTGTGGAGTGTTCCTGTGTGCGGGCCGCCGATTGGCGTCGGCGGCCTTTTTGTCGGTGAGCTTGGCCTTGCACCAGCGGCCCGGACTTCAGCCTTCCAAAGCGTGCCACATCTCGATGTCGCGCTCGGCGGTCCAGATGCGCGGGGTGTCGATGCCCTTGGCCTCGTCATAGGCGCGGGAGATATCGAACGGCATGCAATGGTCGAAGATGACCCAATGCCCATACTTGGGCCGCATCTGCCGCAGCGCCTCGGCATAGACCGTCTTCAGGTCATGCCCCGCCTTCACGCCCGCATCGGCGATGGCGAAGGCGTCGCGCAGGAAGGCGCGGGTCTCGTCCAGCCCGGCCTTGATCTGGCCGGGGGTGGTGAGCGCCTCGCCGCGGCCCGGCACCAGCTTTTCCGCGCCCAGCGCCTCCAGCCGGTCGAGGGTCGCGGGCCAGTCGCGGAAATGGGCATCGCCGCAATAGGGCGTGGCGCCATACTCCACCAGGTCGCCGGCGAACAGCACCTTCTCCTTCGGCAGCCAGGCGATGGTGTCGCCGCGGGTGTGCCCGCGCCCGGCATGGATGATGCGGACTTCGCGGGAGCCGAGCCAGAGCGTCATCTCGCCGTGGAAGGTGAGGCTGGGCCAGGTGAGGCCGGGAATGGTCTCCTGCGCCCGGAACAGGCGCGGGAAGCGCTGGATCTCGGAGGCCATGTCCTGCGCGCCGCGCTCCACGATCATGTCGCGGGTGACGTCGGAGGCGATGACGTTGACGCGCTCGTCGAAGCCCGCCGCGCCCAGCACCCGCACCGCGTGATAATGGGTGAGCAGCACGTGGCGGATGGGCTTGTCGGTGACGGCGCGGATGCGCTCCACCAGCTCGCGCGCCATGACCGGAGTGGCGCGGGCGTCGACGACCAGCACGCTGTCGTCGCCGATGATGACGCCGGAATTGGGATCGCCTTCCGCTGTGAGGGCGAAGACGCCGTCCGCAAGCTCGGTGAAGGTTTCCTTCTTCTCGGCGAGATCGGCCTGGCTTGCGAATTTCTTGGCGGCGGGTGCGGTCGCGGTGCTCACGCGGGTTTCCTCCGTTGGTGCGCGGCGCAGGAGTGCCGGCTTCCGGCGTCGATGGCCGCCGGTCGTCCGATGCGCGCTTCCTTGTTCTTCGACAGTTTGATATATCGCAATTGGTTGCGATTGAGACCAAGTTATACAGTTGCGACTGCAACAGTCAAGGCCGCCGTTCACGGGCGGCGAAGAGGAGAGGGCGTACGCCCCTTGAGCCATGTCGAAGCGGAAGGTCGAGCGACTGAACCTGTTGAAATTCATGCCGTTCCGGCTCAACCGGCTGGCGGCGGAATTCTCCAATGCGCTCGCCATGGAATACATGGCCCGCTTCGGCATCGACATTCCCGAATGGCGGGTGCTGGCGACGCTGGGCCTTCACGACGCGCCCCGCAGCGCCCAATACGTGGTCCGCTGCACCCGCACCCACAAATCCCGTATCAGCCGGGCGGTGGGCTCGCTGGTGACCCTCGGCTACGTGGCGCGGGCGGAGGCGACGGACGATCGCCGCGAGGTGATGCTGGAGCTCACCCCCAAGGGGCGGGCGGTCTATGCCGAGCTGGTGCCGCTGCTGCTGAAGCGCGAGGAGGCCATCCTCTCCTGCCTCAGCGCCGAGGAGCGCGCCCAGCTCGATCACCTGATGGACAAGCTGGAAAAAAGCTTCGACCTGGTGCAGTGCGGGGATTGAAAGCCTTGAAGCGGCACGGGTTCACCCGCGCTCGATGAGGCCCTGGGCGCGCGCCAGCACCTTGGCCATGGCCTTGTCCAGCACCGCGCGCTCCTTGGGGTCGAGGTCTTCCAGCAGGTAGTCTTCCCGCGCTTGCGCCAGTGGCACGATCTTCTGGAACAGGGCGCGGCCGGAGCCGGTCAAAGTGAGGATCTTTGCCCGGCGGTCGGCGTCGTCGGTGGCACGGGTGATGAGGCCGGCTTCCTCCAGGCGCGCCACGGCGCGGCTCACCTGCATCTTGTCGAGGGTGGAATAGGCGCCGATGTCCTTTGCCGCCATGCCGTTGTTGGCGCCCAGCGCCGCCAGCACGCGCCATTCGGCCCGGGTGATCTGGAAGCGGTCGCCATAAAGCTGCGCCACCGCCTGCGAGACGTGCTCTGCCAGCACCGCGAGGCGGTAGGGGAAAAAATCCGCGAGCGCGAATGCGATCACCTCGTGCTTCGCCATGTCTGTCCCGCTTTTCCGCCTGCAATTGATAACGCAGGTTACATATACACCGCTGAGCCGGCAGGTTCCAACGGCCTGCACCTTTTCTGGTTTTGCCCCGATAGATTTAAAATCGTCTCACTCGCAACGAATTTCGCTTGCGCCAATTAGTAACAACAGTTACTTTAAATCCCGGCCCACACAGCCCAATCAAAAGCCGGAGGACGCCATGCTCGTCGAGAAGATCCATCACGTCGCCTACCGCTGCAGGGACGCCAAAGAGACCGTCGAGTTCTACCGCGACATTCTCGACATGGAGCTGGTCGGCGCCATCGCCGAGGACAAGGTGCCCTCCACCAAGGCGCCGGACCCCTATATGCACATCTTCCTCGATGCGGGCGCAGGCAACATCCTCGCCTTCTTCGAGCTGCCCAATTCCCCGCCCCAGGGCCGCGATCCCAACACCCCCGAATGGGTGCAGCACATCGCCTTCCAGGTGGGCGACGTGGCCGCGCTGGAGACCGTGAAGGCCAAGGCCGAGGCGGCGGGGGTGGATGTCGTCGGTCCCACCGACCACGACATCTTCAAGTCCATCTACTTCTTCGATCCGTCGGGTCACCGGCTGGAGCTTGCCGCCTGGACCACCACGCCTGAGACGCTGGCCCGCCTGAAGGCGGTGGCCCCCGCCATGATCGAGGAATGGGCGGTGACGAAGAAGCCCCCGCGCCACGCCGCCTGGCTGCACGAGAAGGAATTCTCCGCAAGCTGAGGGCAGGCCCCCTCGCGCCCGGACGCCGCCGGGCGCACCATCACCAATCGTCACGAGGCCGAATGGCCCGCCGCGCTTCGGGAGAAACGCTCCGATGATGAGCACCTATACTTATCCAAAGTATCCCTATCGCATCTCGCCGGAGCAGGAAGCCGGCCGCCTCGTGCGCCATCCGGTGGTGGTGATCGGCGCCGGCCCGGTGGGCCTCACTGCCGCCCTCGACTTTGCCGCGCGCGGCATTCCCACCGTGGTGCTGGACGACAACGACACCGTGTCGATGGGCTCGCGCGCCGTGTGCTACGCCAAGCGGCCGCTGGAGATCTGGGATCGCCTGGGTTGCGGCGAGCGCATGGTAGAGCGGGGCATCAGCTGGCGCATCGGCAAGGTCTTCTTTGAAGATGACCTGCGCTACCAGTTTGATCTTCTCCCCGAGCCGGACCACAAGATGCCGGCCATGATCAACCTTCAGCAATATTATCTGGAGGAGTTCATGGTGGAGGAATGCGCCCGCCAGCCTCTGGTGGACCTGCGCTGGAAGCACAAGCTACTGTCCCTCCAGCAGCATGAGGATTTCGCCACCCTCGTGGTGGAGACGCCGGACGGGGTGTTCACCCTGGAGGCGCAATGGGTGGTGGCCTGCGACGGCGCCAATTCGGACACCCGCAAGATGGTGGGCGCCGAATTCACCGGACAGGCCTTTCAGGACCGCTTCCTCATCGCCGACGTGGTGATGAAGGCGCAGTTTCCCACCGAGCGCTGGTTCTGGTTCGATCCCCCCTTCCATCGCAACCAGTCGGTGCTGCTGCACCGGCAGGCGGATGATGTGTGGCGCATCGACTTCCAGCTCGGCTGGGACGCCGACCCCACCGAGGAGAAGAAGCCGGAGAACATCATCCCGCGGGTGAAGGCCATGCTGGGGCCGGATGCGCAGTTCGAGCTGGAATGGGCCTCGGTCTACCAGTTCGCCTGCCGGCGCATCGACCGCTTCCGCCACGGCCGGGTGATCTTCGCCGGCGATGCCGCCCACCAGGTCTCGCCATTCGGCGCGCGCGGCGCCAATTCCGGCGTGCAGGACGTGGACAATCTGGGCTGGAAGCTCAAGCTGGTGCTGGATGGCGCGGCGCCGGAGAGTCTCCTCGACACCTATCATGACGAGCGGGCGCTGGCGGCCGACGACAACATCGCCAATTCCACCCGCTCCACGGATTTCATCACCCCCAAGAGCGCCATGAGCCGGCGCTTCCGCAATGCCGTGCTGGAGCTGGCGCAGGACCACCCCTTCGCCCGGCCGCTGGTGAATTCCGGGCGGCTCTCCACCCCCACGCCCTATCTCGCCTCGCCCCTCAACACCCCGGACGAGGACGCCTTCGCCGGCCTCATGAAGCCCGGCACCACCTGCGCCGATGCGCCGGTGCGGGTGGATGGCAAGGACGGCTGGTTCCTCGGCCTTTTGGGCGACGGCTTCACCGTGGTCACCTTCGGCGATGCGCCGCAGGGCGAGGTGCGGGCGGGGGGCATCGCGGCCCCGGTGCTTCGCATCGGCATCGATGCCGCGGACGCCAAGGGCCGCCTCGCCGAGCGCTACGACGGCGCCGATGGCACCACCTATCTCATCCGTCCGGACCAGCATGTGGCGGCCCGCTGGCGCAGCTTCGACCCCGACAAGATCCAGAGCGCCATCAAGCGCGCCATCGCCGCCTAGAGCGTTTTCCATTCGCTCCGGCTCACGGAAATCGCTCCAGACTCTCGTTTTGACGCGTTTTCTTTCTGAGAACCGGTACTCACTTCGCTCGAAAACGCTTTGAAGGAGGAGACGCCATGCTTCACACCCTGCCCACGGACGCGCCGCGGCACGACCTCTTGATCCGCACTCCCAACATCCCCGACCCGGACGGCTTCTACGAGGAGCTGATCGAGAGCCAGCGCCTGCTCAGCGACGAGGAGGCGCAGCTGATGAACTGCAAGCTCATCCTGCTGCTCGCCAACCACATCGGCGATCGCGCAGTGCTCACCCAGGCCCTGAAGGCGGCCGGCGGCGCCGCGAAGTAGAAGGGCGCCCCGCTATCGCGCGGTGGACACCGCGCGTCCGGGCAACCGGATAAAGGCGGCGCGCTGCGAAAGCTCGGCTGCGGCTTCGCGCAGCAGGTCTCCGTCGCCGGTTCCATCGGCGGCGAGGCGCGTGGCGGCGACGCCCAGGGCCCGCGCCGCGCGCTCGGGATCGCTGCCCACATGGCGCAGCCGGGCCAGCGCCGCGTTGAGCCGCCGGGCGGTTCCCGGCGCCGGATCGGACTGGTTCAGGGCCTCGTCCATGTGGAGGATGGCGGAGCCCAGAAGCAGCACGGCAAAGCCGCCCTCCATGGCCTGCTCCCGGCTGCCGCCGGTCTTGTCGGCCCAGCGCGCCAGCCGCAGCACCCGGTGATAAAGCTGCGCCCGCCACACGGCCCGCTGCCGGGCGGCGCCGGGATGCGCTGCCATGGACTGGAGATCGTGGACCATCATGGTCACCAGCGTTTGCTGCCGGCGGCGCCCATCCACGGGAAAGATCAGCAGGAAGGCCATCAGCCCCACCGCTGGCCCAAGCACGACGGCGCCGGCCAGCATGAGGGAATGGGCGAGGGTGCCGGCGAGCGGCCATGCCGGCTGGAGCATCAGCAGCACCACCATGGAATAGTCGAAGCCGATAGGCCCCGCCGTCCGCCGGTGGGCCTGGATGAACGCCCCCAGCAGGATGAAGGGCATCATGGCCAGCACCAGGCCGAAGGCGCTGTCCGCGTGGGGCCACACCAGCCAGCGGCAGGCCAGTGCACCGGCCGCGCCCAGCATCTGGCCCATCATCACCTGCTTCAGGGTCTGCGCCGGGTTGTCGGCGGTGGAGAAGATGCTGGTCATGATGGCGGCGCCGAGCAGCATGAAGGCGCCGGCTTCCCATCCCGTCGCCAGCCACGCCGCGCCCACCGCAAGCAGGGTGACCGTGGCGCGGATCAAGGCTTCCCGCGCGCCGATGAGGTCGCGGTGCAGGACCACGCCATCGTGCGCCCCGGTGCGCGCGCCATCTGCCCCGTTCAGCTGCGTGGCCTCGGCCTCGGCGAGCCCTTGGAGCGCGTCGTGGAGCATGCGGTCGGAGCCTGTTCGCCCGGCGGCGTCGCGCAGGTGGGCTTCGGCATCCTGCGGCCGATCGGCGGCAAAAGCTGTGGTGGCCTGCCGCACGGCCGCGACCAGCGCCGCGTCGCAGGCCGGGCGCGGCGGGCGCCGCATCCACAACAGCAGCGCCACCTGCGCCGTCAGCAGACGGCGGATGGCCCGGATGGTCGCGCGCGAGCGCAGCGATCCGGCGGCATGGCCGTCCAGTGCGTCCTCAATGGCGGCCATTTCGGAGAGCAAGGTCTGGTGTTCGCCCCGGCCCGGAGGCAGCGTTCCCGCCAGATGCGAGGCGAGGTCGTCGAGGATGCGCCGCGTCAGCCGACGCACCCGCCGCGCGGGATCGTCCGGATCCGCCGGCGCGGTGAACATCCAGCCCATGGCGAGCGCCACGCCGACGCCGAGCAGCACCGTGAGCATGCGGTCGATGCCCACCACGAAGGGGCCGGCGGCGAGCGTGCTGTGAAGCAGGGTCACCATGGCCGCCGAATAGCCGGCCAGCATGGCGCCGTAGGAGGCAAAGCCCCGCAGAAGATTGCCGGCCCCAGCGCACAGGCCGATCCACACGGCAAGGCCGAGGACGATGGCCCATTGCTGCCCGTGCGCGGCAAACAGGAGGCCGATCCCCGCCACCGAGCCGATGATGGTGCCCAGCGCGCGGAAGAAGCTCTTCTCCACCAATTGGCCCCGCACCGGCTGGGCGGCGGCCCACACGGTCATGGCCGACCATTGCGGATGCTCGAGGCCCACCAGCCACGCGACCAGGAGCGCGCAGCAGGCCGCGAGCGCGGTGCGCAGGGTGAAGTTCAGGCGGAGCGGGTCGAAGCCAAGCCGCTCCAGGGTGGCGGGGGCGCTCACGGCTTTTCTCCGCCGTGGCGCAGCGCCCGGATGCGGGTGTCGATCCGCTCCAGGGCCGTTGTCATGGCCGCCATCTCGGCATCGTCGAAATCCGCCAGCATCCGCGCCTCGATGGTGTTCAGGAGGCGCTGGATGTCGGCCATGGCCTCGCGGCCAGCCGGGGTCAGGAACAGCAGGTTGGCCCGCCGGTCGGCCGGGTCCTGCCGGCGCTCGATCAGCCCCTTGGCGGCGAGGATGTCGAGCAGGCGCACGAGGCTCGACCCGTCGATGCCCACCCGTGCCGCCAGTTCCTTCTGCGACAGGCCGCCGCCGGAACGGCCGATGTGGAGGAGGGGGCTCCAGCTGGCGTCCGAGAGGCCCCGGCAGGCAAGGCTGGCATCCAGCGCGCTGCGCCAGTGGCGCGCCACCATGACGAACAGCATGCCGAAGCGCTCGCGGGGGGAGATGGGGTCGGGGGTGGGGAAAGGATCGGGCATGGGAGTTATGAGTGTTCAAATAATTTGAATTCAAATTATATAGCCGAACCCGCGCTGCTGCGCTACCTGTCTCTCATGCGTGACGTAACGGGTCCATGCCGATACCGGCGATCCTGCAGCGACCGGGCCTGAACCCTATCCACGCGTAGGCTGCCCTGTCCGCCCCCGGCACCTTCTACGGCTACGCCGGTAAAAGGGCAGCGGCACCTCCCAGTCGGCATTCTGAGCGGGGGTGCCTGTTCCTTCTCGAAATCTTACCGGATTTGCATTCTGCAAAAACATCGGGGTCTTTACGTTTCGGGAATATCTTGTTCACGCGCTGTTAAGACAAGTAAATATCCTGTTTTTCTGAGCCTTTAGCAAAGTTTTCATCGCCGCCTGCAATCTTGTCTTGCGTCTTGATGTGTAGCAGGTGCGTAGCGATGACCGATGCCTATCGGCCGAGGGTGAAATATGTGATCGGCCCGGATGGGGGACCGTTGACCATCGCCGACCTGCCGCCGCCGGATACGCGACGCTGGGTCATCCGCCGCAAGGCGGAGGTGGTGGCCGCGGTGCGCGGCGGGCTCCTGTCCCTTGAGGAAGCGTGCAAGCGCTACACCCTCACCGTGGATGAATTTTTGTCGTGGCAGGCCTCCATCGACCGCCACGGCCTGCCCGGCTTGCGCACCACGCGCATCCAGCATTACCGGCAATAGATGCCGCGCCCAGGCCCGCTGCCGTTCGTTTCAGAGTGTGTTTGAAGGCCCTGACCGGCCGTGCCGAGATCTCCGCGTCGTGCCCTGCCTTGTGCCGGGTATGCACGCGGTGCCGTTTGCGCGCTGTTTCTGCCGCGCTGTTCCTGCGTGTTGCTCCCGGCCGCAGGGCGTGGATGGCCGGAACCCGCATGTTTGCAGGTTCCGTTCTTCAGGGCGGAAGTCGGCAACAGCCGACTTCCGGGACGAGCCCGGCCATGACGGCATGATTGCCGTGATGCCTTCCTTAAATTTCCAAGCGGCTACTCACCCCGCTGCCAGCTCCGCCGCGATGAAGGCGCCGAGCCTTTGCCCGCCATCGGCGGGGGTGCCCACATTGTCGATGACGAGGTCGGGGGCCACGTCCACCTCCGGCGCGCGCGACAGGCGCTCCTCGATATCGGCGGCGTCCTCGCGGCCACGGGCGGCGAGGCGCCCGGCGCGCACCGCCACCGGCGCGGTCACCTCCACCACGCGCACCCGTTGAAAGCGCGCCCGCGCTTCCGGCAAGGTGGCGCGCGAGCCGTTGGCCACCACCACGCCGCCCTCTGCAATGGCCTGCGCCACCTCGGGACCCAGCGCATAGCAGAGCCCGTGCGCCCGCCAGAACAGCGGGAACTGCCCTTCGCCCCTGAGCGCCTCGAACTCCGCCTCGCTCAGGGTGCCGTGGGCCTCCCCGGCGCCGGCGGGGCGGGTGACGAGCCTGCGGGCGAACAGCACGCGGGCGTTGTCGGCGAAGCGGGCGCGGGCGATGTCGATCAGCGTGTCCTTGCCGGCGCCCGAGGGGCCCACCACCAGCAGCAGCGTTCCGGGGCCCAGCAGAGCGTCCGGCCGCGTGTTGGCTGGCCTGTGGTCGAGGGTCGCCCCTGCGCCGGTCTCCCGCGTGTTCATGCCACCCTTTGCCCCGCGCGATAAACGGCCCGGACCACCGGCATGTCGCCGGCCAGCGTCACCCGCACCAGGTCGGCGCGCCGGCCCTGGGCGATCTCGCCCCGGTCGGTGAGGCCCGCCACCTCGGCCGGGGTCTTCGTCACCATGCGCACCGCCCGCGGCAGGTCGATGGAGGGCGCCCGGCGGTTGAGGTCGAAGGCGGACCACAGGAGAGAGGAGGGCACATAGTCCGACGACAGGATGTCGAGCAGCCCGGCGCGGGCCAGCGCCTCGGCGGAGACATTGCCGGTGTGGGAGCCGCCGCGCACCAGGTTGGGCGCGCCCATGAGCACGCGGATGCCGGCGTCATGGGAGAGCCTGGCCGCCTCTTCCGTGGTGGGGAATTCGGCCACCGCCACGCCGTCGCCGATGGCCTCCGCCACATGCTCGGGGGTGCCGTCGTCGTGGCTTGCCACCACGCAGCCGTGGGCATGGGCCAGCGCCACCAGCCCGGCGCGGTTCTCCCGCGCGAAGCGCTCGTGGAAATCGAGCCGCGTGGCCACGATCACATCCATCTCCTCGGCCGTGATTCCGCTCTTCTTCATGTAATAGGAGCGGAACTGGTCCACGCTCGCAAACTGCCTCTGGCCCGGCGTGTGGTCCATGAGCGAGATCAGGTGCACGTCGGTGGTTTCAAGGATGGCGGCGGCATCCTCCACCACGGTGTCGGTCGGCACCTCGCAGCGCAGGTGGATGAGGTGATCGGCCCGCAGCACGCCGGCGGCGCGGGCCTCCTTCAGGGCGCGGATGAGGGTCGGCGCGTCGCCGTCCATGCCCACCGCCTTCTTGTCCGGCCACACCCGCAGGCTGTCGAACACGGTGGTGATGCCGGAGGCGGCGATCTGCGCATCATGGGCGAGCACGGCGGCGAGCGGGTTCCAGCGCACCTTGGGGCGGGGCGCAAGGTGGCCTTCCACATGGTCGGTGTGCAGTTCCACGAGGCCGGGAAGAAGAAAATCGCCCTCCAGGTCCTGCGCGCATTGGGGCGCCGCGCCGGTGCCGATGGCATGGATGCGGCCGTCGCGCACCGTGAGGTGGCCGGTGACAATCTCGTCGGCGAGGACGAGGCGGGCATTGGCGAACACCTGTTCGGTCATGTCTTCAATCCTGCGTCAGGCGGAAAAGCGGGTGACATCCACCACCCGGTCGGCGACGGCGTCGCGGGTCTCGGCATCGTGGAAGATGCCGAGCAGGCCGCAGCCGGCCGCCTTCTTTTCATGGATGAGGTCGATCACCACCGCCCGGTTGGCGGCGTCCAGCGATGCGGTGGGCTCGTCCAGCAGCAGCAGGGGCTGGGTGCCGATGAAGCCGCGCGCCACGTTCACCCGCTGCTGCTCACCGCCGGAGAAGGTGGCGGGCGGCAGGCCCCACAGCCGCTCCGGCAGGTTGAGCCGGGCCAGCAGCGCACCAGCGCGTGCCTTGGCGGTTTCCGCGTCCATGCCTTCCGCGCGCAAGGGCGCTGCCACCACGTCGAGGGCCGACACGCGCGGGATCACGCGCAGGAACTGGCTGACATAGCCGATGCGCGCGCGCCGCAGCCGCAGCATCAGGCGCGGGTCGGCGCCTGCCACCTCCACCAGCGCGCCGGCATCGGCCACCTGCACGGAGCCCTGATCCACCCGGTAATTGCCATAGACCATCTTGAGGATGGAGCTTTTCCCCGCCCCCGACGGCCCGCCCAGCGCCACGCACTCCCCGGCATGGACGGCGAAGGAGACGGCGGAGACCACAGGCAGGCTGAGGCCGCCCTGCAGGTGCAGGGTGAAGCTCTTGCCGAGGTTTTCGACGGCGAGGAGGCGGGTGTCTTGGGGCAAGGCCGTACTCCCTTGAGCCGCAGTCATGCCCGGCCTTGTCCCGGGCATCCACGCCGTGCCGTCGGCGCAACGCTCGGAAGGCTGTGCCCGGTCACCGGGCGTGGATGGCCGGGACAAGCCCGGCCATGACGACGCTTCTGCTTCGCGATGCCTTCCGCTCGATGGCGTCGGATCGCCGGGCGGGGTGCGTGACGGATCGGTCATCATGCGGCGAGCACCGAGGAGACGAGGAGCTGGGTGTAGGGCTCGCGCGGGTCGTCGAGCACCTGGTCGGTGAGGCCCTGTTCGATCACGCGGCCGGATTTCATCACCATGATGCGGTGGGACAGGAGCCGCGCCACCGAAAGGTCATGGGTGACGATGACCACCGCGAGCCCGAATTCCTCCACCAACTGGCGGATGAGGTCCAGAAGCCGCGCCTGCACCGACACGTCGAGGCCGCTCGTGGGCTCGTCCATGAACACGAGGCGCGGGCGGGTGACGAGGTTGCGCGCGATCTGCAGCCGCTGGCGCATGCCGCCGGAGAAGGTGCGCGGGTCGTCGTCCATGCGCTCGGTGGCGATCTCCACGCGGGCGAGCCAGTCGGCAGCCTCCTGCCGGATGTTGCCGTAGTGGCGCCAGCCCACGGCCATGAGCCGCTCGCCCACATTGCCGCCGGCCGAGACCGCCATGCGCAGGCCCTGTTCCGCATGTTGGCGCACGAAGCCCCAGTCGGTGCGCAGCAAAAGGCGCCGCTCGGCCTCCGACAGCGCCGCGAGGTCGCGCATCTCCCCATCGCGCATGCGGTAGGACACGCGGCCGGCGCTGGGGGGCAGCTCGGTGGAGAGCAGGCCCAGCAGGGTGGACTTGCCGGAGCCGGATTCTCCCACGATGGCAAGTACCTCGCCCGCGTGCAGGGTGAGGTCCACGTCGCGGCAGCCGAGGCGGGGACCGTAATATTTCTCAAGTCCCTCGGCGACGAGGAGAGGCGCGTCGGGCGGCGAGATCATCTCCTGGCTCATGGCTGGCCCTCCCCATAGGGCGCGCTCATGGAGCCGGTGTGGCCTTCGGCCTGCCGGGTGGCGCAATGGTCGGTGTCGGAGCACACGAACATGCGGCCGCCCTTGTCGTCGAGGATCACCTCGTCGAGATAGACCCCCTTGGCGCCGCACAGGGCGCAGGGCTTGGCGAAGGTCTGCACCGCGAACGGGTGGTCCTCGAAATCCAGCGACACCACGCGGGTATAGGGCGGAATGGCATAGATGCGCTTCTCGCGCCCCGCGCCGAACAGCTGCAACGCCGGGCTGTCGTCCATCTTCGGATTGTCGAACTTGGGGATGGGCGAGGGGTCCATCACATAGCGGCCCGCCACCTTCACCGGATAGGCGTAGGTGGTGGCGATGTGGCCGTGCTTCGCGATGTCCTCGTAGAGCTTCACCTGCATCAGGCCATAGTCGGAAAGGGCGTGCAGGCGCCGCGTCTCGGTCTCGCGCGGCTCCAGGTAGCGCAGCGGCTCGGGGATGGGCACCTGGTAGACGATGACCTGGCCTTCCCTCAGCGGCGCCTCGGGAATGCGATGGCGGGTCTGGATGATGGTGGCGTCCTGCGTGCGCGTGGTGGTGGCCACCCCCGCCGTGGTCTCGAAGAAGGTGCGGATGGCCACTGCGTTGGTGGTGTCGTCCGAGCCCTGGTCGATCACCTTGAGCACATCTTTCGCGCCGAGGATGGCGGCGGTCACCTGCACGCCGCCGGTGCCCCAGCCATAGGGCATGGGCATCTCCCGCGAGGCGAACGGCACCTGATAGCCGGGGATGGCGATGGCCTTCAGGATGGCCCGGCGGATCATCCGTTTCGTCTGCTCGTCCAGATAGGCGAAATTGTAGGTGATGGCGGGTATGCCGGAGGCGGTGCGGGCAAGGGCGGTCATTCGGCGGCCTCCTTGTGGGGGGCTTCGGCCGTTTCCGGTGCTTGCCTCTCACCTTGATCCGCTTGCTCCGCGCGCATGCGGCGGATGAGGTCCAGTTCGGCCTGGAAGTCCACGTAATGGGGCAGCTTCAGGTGCTCCACGAAGCCGGTGGCCTGCACGTTGTCGCAATGGGAGAGCACGAATTCCTCGTCCTGCGCCGGGGCGCTCTTCTCCTCGCCCAGCTCGGCGAAGCGCAGGGATCGGTCCACCAGCGCCATGGACATGGCCTTGCGCTCCAACTGGCCGAACACGAGGCCATAGCCGCGGGTGAACTGCGGCGGCTGGGTGGCCGAGCCCTTGAACTGGTTCACGCTCTGGCACTCGGTGACGCTGATTTCGCCCAGCGGCACGGCAAAGCCCAGCTCTTCGGCATAAAGGCTCACCTCCACCTCGCCGAAGCGGATCTCGCCCACGAAGGGATGGGTGCGCGCATAGCCGCGCTGGGTGGAATAGCCGAGCGCCAGAAGGAAGCCCTCGTCGCCCCGCGCCAGCGCCTGCAACCGCAGCGGGCGGTCGGCGGGAAAGGACAAGGGCTCGCGGGTGAGATCGCGCGGCGGCGTGCCATCGTCCGCCGGGGCGGGCTCGATGAGGCCTTCGTCGCCGAGCAGGTCGGTGACGCGGGGCATGGGGGCCTGCACGTTGCTGAACCCTCTCCCGCTCCGAGGTTGGAAACATCCGGCCTCGGTCTCTGGAGCCGAACTCGGCAACAGCCGAGTTCGGTCGGGGGAGGGCAGGGTGGGGGCTGGGGCTTCTCCGGCGGGGACCGCTTCGGGGGTGGAAGCTTCATCACCCGCCTGCGTCGCCAGCCGCTCGTCCAGCAGGCGGTGGGTGTAGTCGAAGGTCGGGCCCAGCACCTGGCCGCCGGGCAGGTCCTTGAAGGTGGCGGAGATGCGCCGGCGGACCCGCATGGCGCCCGTATCCACCGGCACGCTGGCGCCGAAGCGGGGCAGGGTGGTGCGGAAGGCACGGGCGAGAAAGATCGCCTCGATCAGGTCGCCCCGCGCCTGCTTGATGGCCAGCGCCGCCAATTCGCGATCATAGAGCGAGCCCTCGGCCATCACCCGGTCCACGGCGAGGGACAATTGCTCCGAGATCTGGTCGAGCCCGATCTCGGGCACGGAGGCATCGCCGCGCCGGCGCTGGGCGAGCAGCGCGTGGGCATTGCGGATGGCGGCCTCGCCGCCCTTCACGGCCACATACATGGGGTCAATCCTGTGTGTGGGGAGCGATGGTGCGCGGCAGGCCGGCGACGAGGCCGGGCGCGCACAGGATGAGGTCGATGCCGAGGGGGTAGAGCGCCCGGTTTGCGGCCAGGCGCCGGGCAAAATCCGCAGGCAAGGGCGCGGCGGAAAAGATGCGCCGGCCCTTGATGCCGGGGCCTTCCAGCACCAGCGCGTTTTCGCCCGCTCCCGCTTCCCCCGCACCCTCTTCACCCAGGCGCGCGACCTGCACGATCAGCGTCGCCGAGCGGTCGGGATAATCCGGCTCGCCTTGGGCGAAGCGGGTGAAATCCGGCAGCGCCGCGCCATCGCCCATCAGGGCGAAGCGGGCGGCGGCGGGGTCCTCAACCAGCGGCGCGCCAGTGTGGAAGCGCAGGAAGGCGGCCACGTCCGGCGTCGCCGCCAGCGTGGCGTCGAGATAGACCGGCGTCTCGTAATCCAGCAGCGCCAGAGCCGCCGCCGCCATCTCCGGCGAGAGCGGGGTGGGGGGGGCGAGATCGCTCACCAGTGGAATCGGGCGGCCCGGCTCGGACATGGCGCGCATGAGCGCGGCGAAGGTGCGCTGGGCGTCGTGTACCGGATCGGCGAAGCCGGCAGTGAGGGCAAGGGCGGGAGCAGCCATCAGTCTTCGCCCCGTGTCATGGTGAAGAAGTTGACCTTGGTCGCCTCCGCCTCGGCGGCGGCCGTTGCCTCCTCGGCCGCGAGGCGGCGGCGGATGGGGGCAAGCGCATCGTTGACCGCGAGTTTCAGCGCCGGGTCCTGCCACAGGGCATCGAGGATGGCCGCGACCTTCGCCTTCTCGGGCGCGCGGCCCAGCATGTAGGAGACGCCGGTGGCGCCGCCCTCCAGCTGCACGGCGGCGCGGGTGACGGTGGCTTCCCCCATGTTGAAAGGTGCGCCGTCGCCGCCGGTGCGGCCCTGCACCATCACCAGACCGGCCTCGGGCGGCCGCAGCTTCCTGACTTGAGGGAGCGGCGAAAAGCGTTCCACCGCCGCCTCCAGCTCGGCGCGGGTGGCGCGGGCGTAGAGCGCCATCATGGCCTGCCGCTCGCCGTTGTCGTCCGTCGCCTCGGGGAAGGACGGGGGCGTCTTTGGTCCGGAAACAGGTGCGTCGGGCCCCATGATCGCCTCGAGTGCAGGTGCCCGCCGGGGCAGGCGCGCGGAAGGATACGGGAGCCGAGGCTCCGCTGGACTCTATTTGTATAATAGTCTAGACAAATAGACAAGACGGCGAGGCCGTCAGGGAGGCGGAAATGTCGGGGACGTCGCGCAGTCTCTCAACCAAGGGTCACAACCCGATGACGGAGGCGACGCAAACAAAGGCGGACGGCGGTGCGTCCGGGCACGAGGGCGTGGCCCGCGGATCGGGCGTCACCCTGTGGCGGCAGATCGCCCAGCGGTTGGAGGAGGAGATCCATTCCGGCGTCCTGAAGCCCGGCGCGCGCCTGCCGGTGGAGGCGGAGCTGTCCGAGACCTTCGGGGTCAACCGCCACACCCTGCGCCGGGCGCTGGCGCATCTGGCCGAGCAGGGGCTCATCGAGGCCACGGCCGGGCGCGGCACCTTCGTGAAGGAGCCGCCCCTGCGCTATCCCATCGGCGCGCGCACCCGCTTCTCGGAGATCGTCTCGGCGGGCGGGCGCGAGCCGTTTGGCCGCTTCCTCGGCTCGAAGGTGGAAGATGCCTGCCCGGACGTGGCGCGGGAACTGGCCGTGCCCGAGGGCACGCCGGTGCTACGCATCGAGAGCATCCACGAGGCGGACGGGGTGCCCATCTCGTTCGGCACCGCGTGGTTTCCCCACGCGCGCTTACGCGACCTCGACCTCGTCTATGCCGCCACCGGCTCGCTGACGCGGGCGCTCGCCACCCTCGGCATCGAGGATTATCGCCGCCGCGAGACCCGCATCACCGCGCGCCCCGCCAATGGGCGCGAAATCGAGCTGCTGTCGCTCGCCCCCGGTCGCGCGGTGCTGGTTCTGGAGCGGCTCGACGTGGAGCCGAACGGCGTGCCTCTGCAATGGGGCCGTTCCTCCTTCGCTGCGGACCGGGTGCAACTGGTGTTCAAGGCGTGAGCGCATCCGCGCCGGTGGCGGTGCGCGGCAAGCTCTTCAGGACAGCATAAGGACGACCCCATGGCCGAGATTCGAGACGAAGACGCGCTGCGTCGCCTTTATGGCCAACCGGCGGGGCGCAGTGTCGCCAAGCAGCTCGACCGGCTGGATCGCCATTGCCTGGATTTTATCGCGCTGAGCCCCTTCGTGCTGATCGCCACCGCGGACGCACAGGGCGCCACCGATGTCTCCCCGCGCGGCGACCTGCCGGGCTTCGTCGCGGCGCGCGCCCACGACCTCGTCATCCCCGATCGTCCCGGAAACAACCGGCTGGATTCCCTCACCAATATCCTTGCCACCGGGCGGGTGGGGCTGCTTTTCCTCATTCCCGGCGTGGACGAAACCCTGCGCGTCAACGGGCGCGCCACCATTCATGACGATGCCGAGCTGACGGCGCGTTTCGCTGTGGGCGGCAAGGCGCCGCGCACGGTGCTGAAGGTGGAGGTGGAGGAGGCCTATCTCCACTGCGCGAAGGCCTTCATGCGCTCGCGCCTGTGGGACGTCGAGGCGCAGGTGGCGCGCTCGGTGCTGCCCACCATGGGCGAGATGCTGCGCGACCAGATCGCCGGCAAGAACGGCGACACGTCCGGATCGTCCGTGGTCGGCGAGGCGGAAAGCCAGGAGGCGATGGTGGAGCGCTATCGCGGCATTCTGTATTGAGCGCGCCTCACGGCTCCAGCCGGGTCTTGCCGATGATGGAGAAGCGCAGACGCGAGGAGATGAAGTCGATCACCGCCACCATCACCAGCATCATCAGGATGAGGAACGACACCTTCTGCCATTCCAGCACGCGGATCTGCTCGGCAAGGTGCAGGCCGAGCCCGCCCGCGCCCACGATGCCGACGATGGTGGACTGGCGGGCGTTGGATTCGAAGTAATAGAGCAACTGGCTCGCCAGCACGGGGAGCACCTGCGGCAGCATGCCGAAGCGCACCGCCTCCACATCCGACCCGCCGGTGGAGACGATGCCTTCCACCGGCTTGTGATCCAGCGCCTCCACGGCCTCGGAGAACAGTTTTCCCAGCTCGGCGAAGCTTGCGGTGGCAATGGCGAGGATGCCGGCGAACGGGCCGAGGCCCACCACGGTGACGAAGATCAGCGCCCAGATCAGCCGGTCCACCCCGCGCACGGTGTCGAGCAGGCGGCGCACGGCGAAATGGGCGAAGATGTTGGGGATCACGTTCTTCGCCGCAAGGAAGCCGAATGGGAACGCCACCACCGCCCCCAGCAGCGTGCCGAGGAAGGCGATGGCCAGCGTCTCGCCCAGGGCGTGAATGTAGAGCGGCAGCTGGGTGCCGGGGTCCGGCGGCACCATCAGCGTGAGGAAATGGCCGAGCTGGGCGAGGCCCGATCCGATGCGGTCCAGGTTGAAATCCAGCCGCCAGAAGCCGAACACGGCGATCCCCGCCAGCACGGCGGCGACGGCGAGGACGCGCAGCCGCTGCGCCGGCGAGGGCGCGAGCGCCTCTGGATAAGCTGTGGCGAGGCGTGCCCGCGCCTCCGCGTCGAGGGTGATGCGAGCGCGGCTCATCGGTGGCCTCCCACGCCCAGGAGCCGGTGGCGGATCTGCTCGGTGACAAGGTCGATGATCATCACCGCGGCGATGATGAGGAGCAGGATGGCGGAGACATCCGAGTAATAGAATTTGCGGATCGCCTCCACCAGGTCCTGCCCGATGCCGCCGGCCCCCACGAAGCCCATGATGGAGGCCTCGCGCACATTGATTTCAAAGCGCAGCAGCCCGTAGGAGGCAAAGTTGGAGGTCACCTGCGGCACCACGGCGAAGCGCACCATCTTGGGCCAGGAGGCGCCGGCGGCGATCGCGCCTTCCACCGGCTTCATATCGATATTCTCCACCACCTCGGCGAACAGCTTGCCCAGCGCGCCCATGGTGTGGATGGCAAGCGCCAGCACGCCCGGCATGGGCCCGAGCCCGAACGCCACCACGAACAAAAGCGCGAACACCAGCTCCGGCACGGTGCGGCAGAATTCCAGATAGCGCCGCGCCGCGAGGCGGACGAAGGGGCTGCGCACCAGGTTGGCGCAGGCGAGGAAGCACAGGAAGAAGGCGCCGATGGCGCCGATCAGGGTGCCGAGATAGGCGATCAGTATGGTGTCCAGCAGCAGCTTCAGCCAGTGGTCGAGGTTCCAATACCACTCGGCGAGGTCCGTCCCGAGGGTGTCCCAGCGCAGGGTCGGCACGATGGAGGCGAAATAGCTGGTGAGCCGGCCGGCATTGGCGAACAGCACGCCCGGCTTCACCTCGCCCATCCAGGCGGCGAGGGCGATGCACACCAGCACCACTGCGGCGGCGATGAAGCTGTGCCGCCGCCGTTCCCGAACCGCCGCCTCGTAGGCGGCGAGCATAGGCGCGAGCTGGGCGTCGGGCAGGCGGGTGACGGCGTGGGCCAAGGGGGTGCCTTGTCGCGTTTTGTCGAAGTTTCGATGGCCGCACGCCGGCCCCGCGCCCTTGAGGGGCGAAAGGCCGGCGTATCGATTTCAACTGGTAGGGATCAGCTCTTCTTCTTGCGCAGCTCGTCCACGAACTTGTTCAATTCGATGATGGAGACGTAGGATTCATTGTCCACCGGCTGCCAGGGCTGCTGCTTGCCTTCATAGATCTTGTCGAAGGCGGCCTTGTCGTTCTGCTGGATGGAGAAGAAGGCGTCGCGGATCTTCGCCTTCAGCTCGGCCGGCATGTCGGCGAGATAGGCATAGGGCGAGTTCACGATCTGGTCGGACTTGAAGATGATCCGGTAGTCGTCGTACTTCGCCATCCCCTTGCGCTCCATGCGCCGGAGGTTGGATTCCTGCTCATCGTTCCACCAGTTGAAGGCGGCGTCGCAGGTGCCCTGCTGCACGGCGATCACCGCATTCTCGTGCGAGCCGGCATAGACCACCTTGCCGAAGAACTGGTCGGGGGTGATGCCCATCTTGTTGAGGGAGAAACGCGGCACGTTGTTGCCGGAGGTGGAATTGGGATCCACCAGGCACAGGTTCTTGCCCTTCAGGTCTTCGATGGACTTGTAGGGGCTGTCGGCCTTCACATAGAGCACCGAGTGATAGCCCTTGGTGCCGTCCGCATTCACCTCGATGGCGAAGGCCTCGATCTTGGCGCCGGTCATGAGCGCGCGGGCGAACGAGGAGGGGCCGTAGGAGGCGATGTGGATGTTGCCGGCGCGCTGGCCCTCGATCACCGCCGCATAGTCATTGGCGATGCGCAGGATCACCTTGGTGCCGAGCTGCTTGGAGAGATAGTCCATGAGCGGCGCGAAGCGCTCGGTGACGCCGGAGGCGTTCTCGGCCGGGATGATGGCGAACACCAGCTCGGGATACTTGGCCTTCCAGTCCTGCGCGGCGGCGGCACCGGCAGAGACAGCGAGCGCGGCACAGGCCGCGATCAGGGTACGACGGTTCAGCATTTCAGGCTCCTGTCGGCAGGTCTTGATTTCAAGCGCACGGATTTGGAACAAACCGGTGCGACCGGCCTCCGGGGAGGCCGGCGCGGGGCGGCAGGCGTTCAGGCCAGCGCCGCGGATTGCGGAATGGCGCCGCCGAAGGCGGGCTTGGCCACGGGCAGGTCCATCACCTCCCCGGCTTCGAGGCCATAGAGGTCGTGGGCCACCTGCTCGGTGAGGGCGGCCGGCGCGCCGTCGAACACCACGCGGCCCTGCGCCATGCCCACGAGGCGATCGCAATAGGTGCGCGCCAGGTCGAGGGAGTGCAGGTTGCACAGCACGGTGATGCCGAAGTGCTTGTTGATGCGCAAAAGCGCGTCCATCACGATGCGGGTGTTGCGCGGGTCCAGGGAGGCGATGGGCTCGTCCGCGAGGATCAGCGCCGGCTCCTGCGCCAGCGCGCGGGCGATGGCCACCCGCTGCTGCTGGCCGCCGGAGAGGCTGTCGGCGCGCTGCGCGGCCAGCGGGGCGATGTCGAACTGGTCGAGGGCGGACAGGGCGATGGCCCGGTCCTCGGCGCTCCAGCTCTTGGTGAGGGCGCGCCAGGCCGGCGCGGTGGCGAGCCGCCCCATGAGCACGTTGGTGAGCACGTCGAGCCGGCCCACCAGGTTGAACTGCTGGAAGATCATGGCCGCCTCGGCCCGCCACGCGCGCAGGGCGCGGCCCTTCAGGGCGGTCACGTCACGGCCGTCATGGAGGATGCGGCCGGAGGAGGGGTCCTGCAGGCGGTTGATCATGCGCAGCAGCGTCGACTTGCCGGCGCCGGAGCGTCCGATGACGCCGACAAAGGCACCCGCGCCGATCTGAAGATCGACGTTGGACACGGCCTCCTTGTCGCCGAAGCGGCGGGTGAGGCCCTCGATCACCAGCATCGGGTCGCTCCGTTGCGCGTCCGAACCCTGATAAGGGGTGAGCGCAACACCCGTGTGACGACCGGTGGGCCAGCCGCCGCCGATGTGTTTTCGGGATGGTTTCAGGGGCCGCCGCGCGGGGGCGTCAGGGAAATGTCACGGGATCGTCGATTGTGACAAACGCCAATCCGGGGCCTTGCGGCCGACGCGGAGACGCCGGGGAGGTGTGGGCTCCCCGGCGCCGCGGATCGACCGGACCACGCTTTGTTGTGTTCTTCGATCCGGCGAGTGGTGTGGCCAGCGGCTCAAACCATGCCGAGGAGCACGGCGCCAACGAATGCGAAGGCGGCACAGGTCTCGATCACGGTGAGCAGATGGCCGAAGGTCACCGTTTTTCCTCGCGAAGTCGATCTCGCAAAGAACCTTAACAAATTCTCAAAATGCGTGAAGAGGTAAGATGTGCTGCACCGCGGCCGGTATTGTGTTGCGACGCATGACTGTCGGAAGCCAAGTGTGCCCCGGTTCTGCCTTTTTCTCGACGCTGCGGCGCAAGCGGCGGTGTCGAGAAAAGTTTGTGAAATATTGTATTTCAGCGGGAGGTGGCGCTTTCCAGCAGATTCGCCACCGCCAATGCCTGCCGATCGCGGCCGAACCGGCCCACCAGCTGCACGCCCACGGGCAGTCCGTCCGCCGTCTCAAGGCCGGCAATGTTGATGGCCGGACAGCCCAGCAGCGTCCACAGCCGGCAGAACATGGCCGAGCCGGTGGTGGCAAAGCCCTCCGGTGCCGGCCCGGGGGCGGAGAAGGTGAGGAGCGCGTCCACCTCGCCGAACACATCGCCCAGCTTCTGCCGTGCGCGCTTGGCGGTGCGCCGCGCCTGATCGTAGGTGTCGGGCGCGATCTGGGTGGCGGCATCGAGATGGGCGGCGAGCAGCGGCGAGAGGCCGGCGCGGTCGTAGGCCAGCTCGTCGGCGAAGGCGAGGGCGGCCTCGAAATCCTGGATAATGGGCTGGGCGGCGTCGGCGGCCTCCAGCTCTTCGGGCAGGTCGAGGTCGAAGACGCGCGCGCCCCTGGCCTCGGCGGCGCGGGCGGCGGCGTCCAGCGCGGCATGGGCCTCGGCGGAGGCACTACCGGCGCGCGCGGTGCGCACGATGCCGATGCGCGGTCGCTCTGCGGTCTCCTCGCCGATGTCGAGGTCGCGGCCGGTGATGGCGGCGGCGGCAAAGGCGGCGTCCCGCACCCGGGCGGCGAACAGGCCCATGGTGTCGAGGTGCCAGGAGAATGTCTTCATCCCCAGCGTCGGCAACAGGCGGAAGGTGGGCTTGTAGCCGGTGACCCCGCAGAAGGCGGCGGGGCGGATGACCGAGCCGGCGGTCTGGGTGCCGATCGCCAGGGGCAGCATGCCCGCCGCCACCGCCGCCGCCGAGCCCGCCGAGGAGCCGCCCGGCGAATGGGTGAGCCGGCGCGGGTTGCGGGTCTGCGATGGCTTCAGGAAGGCAAATTCCGTGGTCACGGTCTTGCCGACCACGAGGCCGCCGGCCCGGCGCGTCATGGCCACCACCGGGGCGTCGTTGCGCGGCCGGTGGCCGGCATAGAGCGCGCTGCCGTAGGCGGTGGGCAGGTCCCGCGTGTCGATGATGTCCTTCACCCCCACCGGCAGGCCGGCGAGGGCGCGCGCCGTGAGCCCGGCCTGATCCGCCGCCGCGCGCGCCCGGTCGAGGTCGAGGGCGGCGAAGGCCTGCACCTCGCTCTCGCGGGCGCCGATGGCCCGCGCCACCTGTTCCAGCACGGCGCGGGGCGTGGTGCGCCCGGCGTGGAGGTCGGCGGCAAGGTCGCGGGCGAGAAGGAGGGTCATGGGGTTACTCGAGGCATGGCGCAAAGGGCGCCCACCATGCGCAGGCGGCAGCGTGCGCGCAATGGGGGCGGGGGCCCTACTGCACCGGCAGGATGCGCTTGCCGGTGCGGGCGGCGTCGTCATAGACGCGGGTGTCGCCGGGCTTCAGGGAATAGCAGGTGTCGGCGATCACCGGACGGCCCGCCGCCAGGAGCTGGCTCACGGTGGCGAAACGGTAGCCCTTGGCCCGCAGCGCCGGGATCAGGATCCTCAGAGCCTCGGCGGTATGCTTGCCGCGCCCGTTGGCGTGCATGAGCACGATGGAGCCGGGGCGGATGGAGCGCAGCATGTCGTCGGCCATGCCCTTGGCGCCGATGAAGGCGGGATCGCCCGAATCCACATCCCACTGGATGGCGAGGTGGCCGGTGTCGTTCACATAATTCAGCGATTCGGCGCTGCATGAGCCGTAAGGGAAGCGGAACAGCTCCGCCCCGCCGGTCGCCTGCGCCGGTGCGCTCGGGAGCATGCAGCCCTTGGCCTTCACCTCGGTGCGGCGCAGGGCGAGGGCCACGTCCGCGTCGTCCACCTGCCGGCGCATGGCATCGCCCGTGCGCACGGTGAGGTTGGCGTGGGACCAGGTGTGGTTGCCCATCTCGAACTGGGGGTCAGCGGTGAGCTGGTCGCCGCGCTCGGTGTGGCTCATCAGCCATTTGCCGCCGGCGAAGAAGGTGGCGGCGACATTCTCGGCGCGCAGGTAATCCACCAGAGCACCGTCATAGCCGGAAATCTCCGCCGAGGCCTCGCACAGGTCGAAGGTGAGGGCGACCAGCTTCTCGCCCGGCGGCAGCTCCACCCGGCGGATCGAGCCGCGGAGCGCCGCCGGCACCGGGGGCAGGGTGGGCGTCGCCATGTCGGGCAGGGTCACCGGGCCGCCGGCACGCGGGCGCACGATCTCCTCCCCCGGCTTCGCGGCCAGCGCCGCGGGCGAATAGCAGGCCGGCCCCGCCGCTGGTCCGGCGAGTACCGGAAAGGAGGCAGGCAGCAGCAGGAGCGCGAGGCAAAGAGTGGATCGGACGGACACGGCAAACTCGACAGGTGCGAAGGATCGGTCTTTCGCATAGGCGCCCGCGCGGCCCTTGGCCAGTGCGGGCCGGTCACGAGCTGTTGCGCGCGGAAACATCAGCGCGAGCAGGGGGCCGATCAACAGATTCCATTTGAGAAGGGCGCGGCGGCAGGCTAACCGGCGGATTGCGGGCGCCGGCCATCAGGCAGCGACCCCGATCGCGGGATCCGAGCCCATGAACCTCCTCTCCATTCAGTCCCATGTCGCCTACGGCCATGTGGGCAATGCCTCCGCCGTATTTCCGCTCCAGCGGCTCGGGGTGGAGGTGTGGGCCATCAACACCGTGCAGTTCTCCAATCACACCGGCTACGGGGCGTGGCGCGGGCAGGTGTTCGAGGCGGCGGTCATCGGCGAGCTGGTGGAGGGCATCACCGAGCGCGGGGTGCTGCCGCGCTGCGACGGCGTGCTCTCCGGCTACATGGGCTCGGCGGACATCGGCGCCGCCATCCTCGACGCGGTGGCGCGGGTGAAGGCGGCCAACCGCAATGCCGCCTATTGCTGCGACCCGGTGATCGGCGACGTTGGGCGCGGCATCTTCGTGCGCCCCGGCATCCCCGAACTGATGCGCGATCTCGCGGTGCCGGCGGCGGACGTGATCACCCCCAACCAGTTCGAGCTGGAGCTGCTCTCGGGCCGCGCCTGCGCCTATATCGACGATGCGATCGCGGCTTGCGACGCCCTCCACGCCCGGGGTCCGAAGGTGATTCTCGTCACCAGCCTCAACGTGGCGGAGACCCCGCCCGATTGCATCGACCTGATCGCCTCGGGGCCGGACGGGCGCTTCCTGGTGCGCACGCCGCGCCTCGCAGTCTCGCTCAACGGGGCGGGGGATGCCATCGCCGCCCTGTTCTTCTTCCACGTCCAGCGCACGGGATCGACCGCCGAGGCGGTTTCCGCCGCCGCATCCTCCATTTACGGGGTGCTGGAGCGGACGGAAAAAGCACAGTCTCGGGAATTGCTGCTGGTGGAAGCCCAGGACGAGTTCGTGCGGCCCTCCCGGCTCTTTCCCGCCTCGGTGATCTGAGGCAAAAATGTGGCGGCCACCCCGTGGCTGCCGTGACCCGGAAGACGCCGTGCGCGTGCATGCTGCGGTCACAGAGACCTGTAGAGACCTGTTCGCATGCCGCGCCGCTTCGTGACCCTGGATGTGTTCACCTCCCGCCCGTTCGGAGGCAATCCGCTCGCCGTGGTGCTCGACGCCCAAGGGCTCGACGACGCGGCGATGCAGCAGATCTCCCGCGAATTCAACGTCTCCGAGACGGTGTTCGTGCTGCCGCCGAAGAACCCCGCCAACCGGGCGCGCATCCGCATCTTCTCCGTGGCCCACGAGATGCCGTTCGCCGGCCATCCCACGGTGGGGGCGGCGGTGCTGCTGGCGCTGGAAGACAAGCTGGTCAAGGGCACCCTGAAGATCGAGGAGCCCATCGGCACCGTCACCTGCGAGGTGACGACTCAGGGCGCCGGCTCACGCAAGGGGGTGGCGGTGTTCACCGCGCCGCGCAAGGGCGAGCTGGAGGAGGTGGACATCTCCCGTGCCGCCTGCGCCGAGGCGCTGAATCTGGATGAGAGCGACATCGGCTTCGACGCCCATCGCCCGGTGGTGGCCTCGGCCGGCGTGCCGTTCCTGTTCGTGCCGCTGGCCAACCTCACCGCGCTGGCCCGCGCCCGGCCGGACGAGGCGGCTTTCATCAATTCCCTGGGCGGCTTCGGCGAGGCGCTCTACCTCTACACCCTGGACGAGGAGGGCGACGCCGATTTCCGCGCCCGCATGTTCTCCCCCGGCCTCGGCACCGAGGAGGACCCCGCCACCGGTGCCGCTGCCGCCGCCTTCCCCTGCGTCCTGCTCGATGCCGAGAACCGGGTGGACGGCCACCACAAGGTGCGCATCGACCAAGGCTTCGAGATGGGCCGCCCCAGCCGGGTGGACCTCGGCTTCACCGTGAAGGGTGGGCAGGTGCTCGACGCCACCATCGGTGGCTCCGCCGTGGTGATCACCGAAGGGGTGCTCCACATCTGAGCCTTATCAATATGTGGATTTGACAGAACTCACGGAAGGCGTGGGAAATAGCGAGCAGTCTGACCTTGGCTGGGACGCGATCGCTCCTATGTGTGCTGCATCGCAACACTCCCACTTGCCCTTCCGGAGGGTATCATCATGAGCGCGCCCACCCTGTTCGACAGCTTCCGCCTTGGCGACATGACCCTGCCCAACCGCATCGTCATGGCGCCGCTGACCCGTAACCGCGCCGGTGCCGGCTTCGTGCCGAGCCCGCTGGCTCCTGAATATTACGCCCAGCGCGCCGACGCGGGCCTGCTCATCACCGAGGCCTCGCAGATCTCCCAGCAGGGCCAGGGCTATCAGGACACCCCCGGCATCTACACCGACGCCCAGGTCGAGGGCTGGAAGGCCGTGACCGACGCCGTGCATGCCCGCGGCGGGCACATCGTCATCCAGCTCTGGCACGTGGGCCGGGTCTCCCACACCTCGCTGCAGCCGAACGGCGGCGCGCCAGTGGCGCCTTCCGCCATCACGGCCGCGACCAAGACCTTCGTGAACAACGCCTTCGCCGACACCTCCGAGCCCCGCGCGCTGGAGCGCTCCGAAATCCCCGGCATCCTTGAGGATTATCGCCGCGCCGCCGCCAACGCCATCAAGGCCGGCTTCGACGGCGTGGAGATCCACGGCGCCAACGGCTACCTGATCGACCAGTTCCTGAAGGATGGCTCGAACAAGCGCACCGACGACTACGGCGGCTCCATCGAGAACCGCGCGCGCTTCCTGCTGGAGGTGGTGGACACCATCGTCGCCGAGATCGGCGCCAACCGCACCGGCCTGCGCCTGTCGCCGGTATCCCCGGCCAACGGCATCAGCGACAGCAACCCGCAGGCCCTCTTCAACCATGTGGCCGAGGAGCTGGAAAAGCGCCACCTGCTCTTCGTCCATGTGGTGGAAGGTGCCACCGGCGGCCCGCGCGACGTGGCGCCGGACTTCTCCTTCGATGCGCTGCGCCAGCGCTTCACCGGCCCCTGGATCGTCAACAACGGCTATGACCTGGAGCTGGCCCAGAGCGCGATCGGCGCCGGCAAGGCGGACCTCGTCGCCTTCGGCAAGCCGTTCATCGCCAATCCGGACCTGGTGGAGCGCCTGCGCCGCAATGCGCCGCTGAACGAGCCCGACCGCGACACCTTCTACGGCGGCGGCGCCAAGGGCTATACCGACTATCCTACCCTTGCGGACGCGGCGGCGTGACCACCGACGCCGGCTGGGGTTTCAAATGGAACGTGGACCGGCGCATCGCGCCGGTCCATCGCCTTGAGCTGCGCGCCGAGCCGGGCGGCTGGCCGGAGCTGGAGGTCCAGCGCGCCGAGGTGGACGCCCATTTCGCCAAAAGGGCTGCGGACAATCCACACCTGTGGAACGGCCCCATCCTGCTGCTGCGCGACTATGCCTTTGCCGACGGGGTGCTCTCCGGCGGCTTCCGGCACACGGATTTCGCCGCCTTCACCTTCTGGCGCGATAACGGCTGGCGCGACCTCGGCATGGTCAACGCCTTTGCGCTGGCGGCCATCGAGGGCGCGGACGGCGGCTTCATCCTGGGGGTGATGGGGCCGACCACGGCTTCGGCCGGGCGCACCTATTTTCCCGGCGGCACGCCCGACCCCTCCGACGTCACCGCCGACGGGCGGGTGGACCTCCACGCCTCCATGCTCCGCGAGCTTGAGGAGGAGACCGGCCTCAAGCCCTCCGACATCGCCCGCGACGACGGCTTCACCGGCCTGTTCGACGGCCCGCGCGTCGCGCTGCTGGGCCGTCTCGTCTTCGATGCCCCCGCGGATGTGCTGGCCGCGCGCATCCGCGCGTTCCTGGCGCGTGAGCACCAGCCGGAACTATCCGACGTGGCGGTGGTGCATTCGGAGGCCGACATCACCGAGCACATGGCCCCGTTCGCGGTGGACTACATGCGGGCGCGCTGGGCGCAGCGCGGGTAGATCGCCACCCGGCTGACGTCACCCGACTGTCGTCACCCCCTTGCGCCGGCCCGATCCCTCCGGTATGAGCTTCCTCCCGATCCTATCGAGCGAAGAGTAGAGCGCCCCGTGTCGTCCCGTGCGACCAAGACTGCCGCTTCTGCCCCCCGGACCATCACGGTTCCGGGCAACGCTCTGATTCTGCGCGCGCTTCTTCTCCTTAGCCGCCCCTGAGGGCCGGCCGGGCTTTGCCTGGGCACTCAGGGGACACGCCGCCGCCGGGTTGAAGACCCGGCGCCCGTTTCGGCTTATGATCCGGCAAAACCGCGCCCGACCGATGACGGGCTCCGCCGGACCGCCAGAAGGACCGTTCCGATGACCGACACTTCCTCTGCCCCCGTCTCCGGGAAGCCCGTATCCGACCGCGACCGCGTGGTCATCTTCGACACCACCCTGCGCGACGGCGAGCAGTGCCCCGGCGCCTCCATGACCTTCGAGGAGAAGCTGGAAGTGGCCGCGCTCCTCGACGAGATGGGCGTGGACGTGATCGAGGCCGGCTTCCCAATCGCCTCCATCGGCGATTTCGAGAGCGTGGCGGAGATCGCCCGCCGCACCAAGAACGCCACCATCGCCGGCCTCTCCCGCGCTGCGCTGAACGACATCGACCGCTGCGCCGAGGCGGTGAAGCACGCCCGCCGCGGCCGCATCCACACCTTCCTGTCCACCTCTCCGGTGCACATGAAGTACAAGCTCCAGAAGCAGCCCCACGAGGTGCTGGAGATGGTGGTGGCGTCCGTCACCCGCGCCCGCAACCATGTGGAGGACGTGGAGTGGTCGTCCGAGGACGGCACCCGCACCGAGATCGACTTCCTGTGCCGCTGCGTGGAAGCCGCCATCAAGGCCGGCGCCACCACCATCAACATCCCCGACACCGTGGGCTACACCACCCCGGCCGAGTATGAGGCCCTGTTCCGCACCGTGATCGAGCGCGTGCCGAACTCGGACAAGGCCATTTTTTCGGTGCATTGCCATGACGACCTCGGCATGGCGGTGGCGAACTCGCTGGCGGGCCTCGCCGGCGGCGCCCGGCAGATCGAGTGCACCGTCAACGGCATCGGCGAGCGCGCGGGCAATGCGGCGCTCGAAGAAGTGGTGATGGCCATCGAGACCCGCTCGGACGTGCTGCCCTATCGCTCCGGCATCAACACCAAGATGCTCACCCGCGCCTCCAAGCTGGTATCGGCGGTGACCTCGTTCCCGGTGCAGTATAACAAGGCCATCGTGGGCCGGAACGCCTTCGCCCATGAGAGCGGCATCCACCAGGACGGCATGCTCAAGCACACTCAGACCTATGAGATCATGACGCCGGAGAGCGTCGGCGTCTCCAAGACCTCGCTGGTCATGGGCAAGCATTCGGGCCGCGCCGCCTTCCGCGACAAGCTCAAGACCATGGGCTACGAGCTGGGCGAGAACGCCCTGAACGACGCCTTCACCCGCTTCAAGGACCTCGCCGACCGCAAGAAGGTGGTCTACGACGAGGACATCGAGGCGCTGGTGGACCAGGGCATCGCCGCCGCCTACGACCGCATCAAGCTCATCTCCCTGTCGGTCATCGCCGGCACCCGCGGGCCGCAGCGCGCCACCATGCGGCTGGAGGTGGACGGCCAGGTGAAGACCGAGGAAGCCGAGGGCAACGGCCCGGTGGACGCCACCTTCAACGCCATCAAGGCGCTGGTGCCCCACCAGGTGAAGCTCGACCTCTACCAGGTCCATGCCGTGACCGAGGGCACCGACGCCCAGGCCGAGGTCTCGGTACGGCTGGAAGAGAACGGCAAGGCCGTGACCGCCCGCGCGGCGGACCCGGACACGCTGGTCGCCTCGGCGCAGGCCTACATCACCGCGCTCAACAAGCTGCACATGAAGCGTCAGACCATGAACCCGCAGAGCGCCGTGGGCTGATCCCCTCGCGCCGGTCCCGATGCGAAAGGCCGCCCCGTTGGGCGGCCTTTTTCTTTGGGCGGATGTCTTTGGGCGGCGGTGTGGCGCGGGCGGCTCCATCCCGCGTTGGCCGAGGGCGGCCGGGCAAAGGCGTTGTGAAATTCGCATCACGCCTTTCGGGCGGCACTGCGTATTGCGATGCCACATTGGTTTTCCAGAATACCGGCCAACCCCAATGGATTGGTTCAAATTGTGCGGCGCTCTTCGGGGGCAATGCGGGGGCTGTCGGTCCAGCTGGAGTGCCGCTGCGGCATCCTCGGGGGAAAGTTACCTCCATTTCGCACTTGACGGGTGCCGTTACGCGAACTTCAAAAGGGGGAAGGGCGTTCGTCAGAAACACCCTGGAGGAGGAAACCCCATGCGTATCCTGTCAGCGGCGCTGGTCTTTGCGGCCGCGCTCGGACTTTCGACCGGTACTGCCACCGTCGCCAGCGCCCAGGCCTATCCCAGCCGCCCCATCACCATGGTAGTGCCCTTCGCCGCCGGCGGACCCACCGACACGGTGGCGCGCCTGGTGGCCGAATCCATGTCGAAGTCGCTGGGCCAGCAGGTGATCGTGGAGAATGTGGGCGGCGCCGGCGGCACCCGTGGTGCCGGCCAGGTGGCGAAGGCGGCGCCGGATGGATACACGCTGCTGCTCCACCATATCGGCCACGCCACCGCCGCCAGCCTCTATCGCAAGCTGCCCTATAATCCCGCCACGGATTTCGAGGCGGTGGGCCTCGTCACCGCAGTGCCCATGACCCTCATCGCCAAGAATGGCTTCGCCCCCAAGACCATGGGCGAAGTGGTGGAATTCGTGAAGGCGAACAAGGACAAGGTCACCTACGGCAATGCCGGCGTCGGCTCGGCCTCGCACCTGTGCGGCATGCTGCTGATGTCCTCCGTCGGCGCGCAGATGACCACCGTGCCCTATCAGGGTACGGGCCCGGCCATGAACGACCTCGTCGGCGGCCAGATCGACCTCATGTGCGACCAGACCACCAACACCACCGGCCAGATCAAGGGCGGTAAAGTGAAGGTCTATGGCGTCACCACCAAGGAGCGGGTGAAGTCCCTGCCCGACGTCTTCACCATGCAGGAAAGCGGGCTGAAGGACTTCGAGGTGGCGGTGTGGCACGGCGTCTATGTGCCCAAGGGCACGCCGAAGGACATCGTGGAGAAGCTGAACGCCGCCCTCAACACCGCGCTGGATGATCCCAAGGTGATCGCCCGCTTCGCCGACCTCGGCACCGAGCCGGAGTCCAAGGACCGCCGCAGCCCGGCCTTCCACAAGGACTTCGTGGTGGCCGAAATCGCCAAGTGGAAGCCCATCATCCAGTCCGCCGGCGTCTACGCCGACTGATCGGTCGGTCCGCCGGACGGTGTCCGGCGCACCGCGTTGAAGCCGGCGCAAACACGAAAAACCCAACAAGAACAGACGGCCGAACGGGCCGCCGAACGTGCCGCCCGGGGGAGCATCCTCCGGGCGGCGGCGTCCCGGATCCCGCTTGCCCGGCCGCATCCGCACCTTCCTCACTGCAGCCGAGGGGCACATGCACATCATCCGCAATCCCAAGGATGTCCTTTCGGGCCTTCTGTTCATTGTCCTCGCGCTGCTGTTCGCCTGGCAGACGCAGGACCTGCCCATGGGCACGGCGGTGCGCATGGGGCCGGGCTATTTCCCGCTGGTGCTCGCCATCCTGCTGGGATTGCTGGGGCTGATCGTGCTCGTCAACGGCCTGCGCTTTCCCGGCGAGAAGCCGAGCGGCATCGCCTGGCGGGGGCTCGCCATCATCACCTTCGCTGTCGTCTTTTTCGGCGTCGCGGTGCGCCCGCTCGGCTTCCTGCCGGCGCTTGCGGTTTCGGTGTTCCTCTCGGCGCTGGCGAGCCGCCTGTTCCACCCCGCCACCGCCCTCGCCATCACCGCGGCGATGGTGGTGTTCGCCTGGGCGGTCTTCATCAAGGGCCTGGGCCTGCCGCTGCCGCTGCTCGGCCCGTGGCTCGGCGGATATTGAGGGGGCGGCCATGGAACTCCTGGACAACCTCGCCCTCGGCTTCTCGGTCGCCCTGTCCCTGCAGAATGTCCTCTACTGTTTCGTGGGCGTGCTGCTGGGCACCCTCATCGGCGTGCTGCCGGGGCTTGGGCCCATCGCCACCATCGCCATGCTGCTGCCCATCACCTTCGGCCTGCCGCCGGTGTCGGCGCTGATCATGCTGTCGGGCATCTATTACGGCGCGCAATATGGCGGCTCCACCACCGCCATCCTCATCAACCTGCCGGGCGAATCCTCTTCCGTCGTGACCGCCATCGACGGCCACCAGATGGCCAAGAAGGGCCGCGCCGGGGCGGCGCTGGCTACGGCGGCGCTAGGCTCCTTCTTCGCCGGCACGGTGGCGACCTTTCTGCTGGCGGTGTTCGCCCCGCCGCTGGCGGAGCTGGCGCTCCAGTTCGGCCCGGCGGAATATTTCTCGCTGATGGTGCTGGGCCTCATCGCCTCGGTGACGCTGGCGTCTGGCTCGGTGGTGAAGGCCATCGCCATGATCGTGCTGGGCCTGCTGCTGGGCCTGTCGGGGCAGGACATCTACACCGGCGCCCCGCGCTTCACCTTCGACCTGCCGGAACTCTCCGACGGCTTCGACTTTGTGGCGCTGGCCATGGGCATGTTCGGTATCAGCGAGATCATCCGCAACCTGGAGGACGAACACCAGCGCTCGCTGGTGGCGGCCAAGGTGAAGAGCCTGATGCTCACCAAGGACGAGTTCAAGCGCATCATCGGCCCGGTGCTGCGCGGCACGGCGCTGGGCTCCTTCCTCGGCATCCTGCCCGGCGGCGGGGCCATGCTGTCCTCCTTCGCGTCCTATTCCATCGAGAAGAAGATCTCGAAGACCCCGCGCGAGTTCGGCCGCGGCGCCATCGAGGGTGTGGCGGGGCCGGAGAGCGCCAACAATGCCGGCGCGCAGACCTCCTTCATCCCCATGCTGACGCTGGGCATCCCCTCCAACCCCGTGATGGCGCTGATGATCGGCGCGCTGATCATCCAGGGCATCACGCCGGGGCCGAACGTGGTCACCGAGAAGCCGGACCTGTTCTGGGGCGTCATCGCCTCCATGTGGATCGGCAATTTCATGCTGGTGCTGCTGAACCTGCCGCTGATCGGCCTGTGGGTGCGGCTCTTGACCGTGCCCTACCACGTGATGTTCCCGGCCATCATCGCGTTCTGCTGCATCGGCGTGTACAGCGTGAACAACAATACGTTCGATGTCTATTCCATGGCCCTGTTCGGGGTGCTGGGCTACGCGCTGGTGAAGCTCGACTGCGAGCCGGCGCCGCTGCTGCTCGGCTTCGTCATCGGCCCCATGCTGGAGGAATACCTGCGCCGCGCCATGCTGATCTCGCGGGGCGATCCCATGGTGTTCGTGACGCGCCCCATCTCAGCCATCCTGTTGGCGGCGGCGGCGCTGGTGGTGGTGCTGTTGCCCTCTGTGCGCAAGACCCGCGAGGAGGCCTTCAAGGAATAGCGGCGAAGCGGGGAGGGGCGGAGTTCCGCAACGGGGTAACGACGTGCCTGTGGAAAAACCACCCCTCCCACTCTTGCCAGCCCCGAACGCATTTGCTACACGGACGCCTCCTTCCGAGGGGCACACCTTCGGAACGGGCGCATAGCTCAGTTGGTAGAGCAGCTGACTCTTAATCAGCGGGTCCTAGGTTCGAGCCCTAGTGCGCCCACCAAATATCTCCTTGATGACATAGCGGAAATTGGTGAAGCCTCTCGGCGTGAGAGGCCTATCACCGGTTTCGGTCACCACCCGGTCACCACGGTGCCATTTCTAGGCACGTTCGCGCCAGCATGTGCGTTAGCTCGTGGTGGTCCACGTGGACACAAGCGGGATTTGCCGGGATTACGCGGGAAGAGACGGGACGGCGATGGTCGCCGCCCAACCTAGGCACTTCGCACCTTCAGGCCGCCTTGGCCTTCGCCGGTCTCAAGGCCTTGTGAGAAGATCCAGCCAACATCGCGTCGCTTAGCGCCTCGATGGCTTGGGGTGTTTTCATTTCCTAGCCATACCGTTTCGCTTTCGGGGCTACATTTTTTGGAACGCCGGGCTTGAGTCGATGTTAGCTAATAGATTGGTCAAGAGGTATCACCGCACACTTCTGACCCGGATTGAGAGGGAACGCATCATATGAGATTGGTAGGAGAGGCAAAATGACAGTCGACCTCGACCAATTTTTTGGAGTTACCGTGACCCTTGTTTCGAGCAGGCCAAAATATCAGGTAGAGGGCCATGTGTTCAGTCGAAAAACGCATAAGGTCTTGGGGACAGTGAAGGGGGAGGGGCGAACGCTTGGAGCCGCCCAAAACAGGGCGGTGCAGGCTGCTCGATCCTTCGCTGCGACTTGCGATGAATAGGGTATACCTTTTGGAAGGAGCAGCGATTATGTTTGATTCAAATAATGATGAAATCAATCGCGCAATTAAAGAAAAGGAAATGCAGGCTAATCGTCAGGCACTCGATGAGTTGTTAGGAGCAGTCGCAAGATTGCAGGTCATATGTGAAATTAGAGGTATTTTCATAACATTGGATGCCGTTAACAATGCTGATGTATCTCTGATACTTGACAAGGACGGAGGCAGTCGCGCCACATATGGCAAAGTGATGAGAGGCACTGATAAGCTTATTAAAACGTAGGATGGGGTGCGGGGCCGGGCCGGCCGGCAGAGGTTCGGCGCGTCATGATATGCCTCCCTCAAGGAAGCCGAGGGCGGCCTGCATGAGGTTCGGGACGGCGTCCACGCCCGAGAAGTCCTCGCACATTTCCACTGCCAGTTTCAGGGCTGCAATCGCCCCTTCTTTGCTGGTGGCAACCGGGATGCGGCCTTCGTTGAGCGCGTTCCAAACCGGCATGGGAGTATCGTCCGGGATGTCGCCGGGGATAGCGTTCAGGCGGGCGCACTCATCACGATAGGCCGCGACGAGCGCGCGCAACGGATCGGCCTCCGAGGCCAGGGCGTCAACCGGCATCGTGAGGAGCGCGGCGGCGGTGGCGCCTTTCAGTATGGCGCGGCGGGAGGGGCTGTGCTCAGACATTGGCGGCCTCCTTCGCCATGCGCTCCACCTCTCGGACAAGCTGAAGGAAGCAGCCTTCCTGCCAGCCGATCTGATCGGGCGGCAGGTCGAAACTCAGGCTGAAGTGGCAATCGTAGGCAGTCGCGCGCACTTTTACCGCGAGGCCATCGAGGGTCCGGGCCGGTGTGGAGCGGATCACGCTGGTGACAGCGTCCATCGCGTTGAAGAAGGCGTCTTCCCGGTCGATTGCATCATCATGTTCGACGACGACCCTCCGCTTCACGAAGTTGTCGAACGGCTCGCGATTGAGGTCGCCTCTCCACCGCTCCACAGCGCGGGCGTAACGCTCACGGACCGGCGCGTTGCGCTCCATCTCCGCTTTCAGCAGGACCAGATTGCGCTCGAACTCAGCGCCCAGGCGTAGCAACTCGGCGTCGGGATGCTCCGCGGCCTCCGCCTTCGGCAGGACGGCCACAGGCACCGCCAGGGCAGCAACGGTGCCCAGCGCTCCGCCGGCTTTGAGGAAGGCCCGGCGGGTGGTGATGGGCATAGGGGCGGCGTTTGCCGCCGTGGTGGGCTTCGGCATTGGTGTTCTCCGGTGATGTTGGAAGAGGTTGGAGGGGGCGGACCCGCCGCCGGGCGGGATCAGGCGATGCGGGAAAGGCGAAGGGCTTCGTCGGCGGCCCGCACCTTGGCGAGCACGGCGGGGAAGTCCTCCCATGATGCGAAGGTGGTGCCCGCCCGCTCGGCGAGCGTAGTGTCGGTGCTGGTGAAGGTGAGTGCGCCGGCCGACCCGGTGAGGCGTCCAAACTGGACACCGTTGCCCAGGAGCGACCAGGCGCGGCGCATGATGTGGGAGAGGTTGGGCATAATCGTCTCCGCTTGAGAATTTCTCAAGTAGGATTGGATTAACCTCAACTTGCATCATCGTCAAGCGCACTTGAGAAAAAAACAAGCCGACGCTATACGAGTAGCATGATTACACCGCAGCAAATCCGCGGAGCCCGCGCCATGTTGGGGCTCACCCAGGCCGACTTGGCCAAGGCGGCGGGCATCTCCGCAACCGCCCTCAACAATATCGAGCGTGGTTCGGCCGACCCGAAAGCGTCCACTCTCCTCGCGATCCAGAAGGCTCTCGAAGCTGCCGGCGTGATCTTCGTGGCTGAGAACGGCGAGGGGCCGGGGGTGAGGCTCAAGAAGCATCTGTGATCCCTAAGGATCGACCATGACGAAGCGCATCCCACGCCTGGACGAAGTCACTGACACGATGCCACTACGGCTCAGCGTCGCGGCCGCCCTCGCCTTCCCGGACGGAAGCATGGGTTCCAGTGGTCTGCGCCGGGAGGCGGCTAAAGGCCGGCTTGCCGTCGAGAGGATCGCGGGCAAGGATTACACGACCCTGCGCGCGATTGAGGAGATGAGGGAGAAATGCCGCGTCCAGCCAAAGGCGCCCGTCTCTGGCTCCAACCCGAAGAACGGGATAAGACCGGGCGGCTCCGCAAGCGATCCGTCTGGGTCATCCGCGACGGGGCACTTAAGGTCAGCACTGGATGCGCTCCTGCTGACCGCGCAGCAGCTGAACAGCAACTCGCCGACTGTTAAGCGCCGCTCCTAAGGTTCCCGATCGGAGAAGCAATCATGAGCCGCCGGGCTGCGCGCTTCACCCAGGCCGACCTCGCCCGCGTCTTTGCCCGCATGAGGAGGAGGCCCGTGTGCCACGAACGTTGCACTAGACAACATCCAAATCCCTGCGCAACCATACGTAGGGAGGCATGACGCAATGATCGACGGCACCACTCAAAAAATCGCCGAATACGGAAAGTTGGTTAGCGAAGAATATGACGCCGATGTGTATATATATTCTGGAGAAATTTCGGATCAAGGATATGGAAAACTCGTCGAATCCATTGCATTGCACGGAACAGATCGGAGAAATATTCTATTAATACTCGTGACAAATGGAGGGTCTGCAAATAACGCATACCAAATTGCAAGAGTTTTACACAAAACTTACAAGAATTTTATTCTTTATACGCCGAGCTACTGCAAAAGCGCGGGAACATTGATTGCGTTAGGTGCACACAAGTTGATCATGGACCAGTTTTCAGAACTTGGTCCGCTAGATGTTCAATTGTTAGAACAAAATGAAATAGGTGCGCGCAAGTCTGGATTGGTAACGAGGTCTGCATTTGAGGGTCTAGAGGAACAGTCATTCGATTTATTTGAGCATTTTATGCTGCGAATGCTACGTAGAAGCGGTGGCCTGGTAAGCTTTAAGGTTGCAGCTGAACTGAGCGTAAATCTAACGTCTGCTTTGATGTCCCCCGTATTTGGGCAGATAAATCCATTTATCGTTGGGAAAGACCGGAGAGATTTGGAAGTCGCCCTCCATTATGGGCTGCGACTTGTTCAAGCTTCAGGAAATGCAAGGCCTTCTACCGTTGACCACTTGGTAAGCCATTATCCCTCTCATGATTTTATCATTGATGACGAGGAAGCTAAGGAACTCTTTGACGTAGTCGACGTTCCCACCCAAGCGTTATATCGTCTCGTGGGAGCCATAGGGCACGATGCCTACAATGAAGCAGATGAGGCGGCGGTCGAGCCGCTGCACTGCCTGCTTGACGCCCTTGGAGGTGATCAGAATGAGAACGAAGCTGACGAAGAAGCATGCGCTGAGCCACAAAGAGAGGGAAGTCCGTCGGGACCGGAGATGGATGTCAGCCGGGGCGCAGATCGGACAGGCAATTCAGACTCGCCGCGATCCGATGGCGATGTTGGAGGTGCAGAAGCACCGTCGCCCTCAGCGCCCAAGCGCGCTCGCCGAAACGGTTCATCTTCTGCACGAGCGTAGCCATCTATTATAATGCGGAAGTGCGCGGACATCGTGCCCGGCCGCGACTTCGACCTGCTCCAGAGCAAGCTGGAAAGCCTGCACCGGGGCGAGGCGGATCTGCGGCGCCGAACCTATGCCGCCTGTGCGCAGGCGATGGTAGGTGCGATCCGCGCGGTAGAGGTGGCCTGAAGCACTTCGGCCGGCATCGGGTTGCCCGGTGCCGGCCTTTTGCTGCTGTCCGTGTCGCTGCGGCGCCTGCCCCCTGCCCTGACAGGGGTAGACGGAAGCCTGGCGGTCTGCCCCCCCCGCGGTCGCCCGCCCCCCTCAATGCACCGCCTCGCCCCCGCCGAACGTGAGGTCCAGCGCCGCAGCCAGTTGGCGAATGCGGCGGTCCAGCTCTTCGTCGGACAGGTCGGCCTCGGTGGACACCTTCACCTCCTTCGGCAGGAGGCAGGCCACCACGCGCAGGTATTGGTCGGGCTTCTCCTCCCGGACACGGGCAATGACATCCGCACCATGCTCGGCGAAGTCGGCATACAGCTTCTCGAGGAACTCCTCGCCCAACTTGCTCCTGGAGCCCTTGGGCCGGCCGCCGGTGGCAACGTGGCCGGGGACGAACTGGCCGCGCTCGTTGCGCTCAGGCCGATCCTCACTCATCGCTGCCCATCTCCCTGCACCGTGCTCCCAAGCGCCGGCAGCACGGCACCGCGCGCATAAGCGCGGGCCAGCACGGCGTCGCTGACCCTGTTGGGGCGTGCCGGAGCTTTCGCCAGCAGCGCCTTGGCCCGCTCCGGGTTCAGCAGCGCATCGCGCACCAGATCATTCACGTTCCGCAACCCGGCGCGCAGCATCGCCTGTACCGCTTCGACGCCCACCACCGCCGCTACGGACGCCAGCGGCCCGCCGGCGGCGGCGCCCAGTCCGGCAGATCCAGCCACGCTCAGGGTGCGGGCGAGGATCGATGGTTGATGCTGGGCGCGCGAGATGGCCGTGAGGTCTTGCGCCGTGTTGGAACCACCTGGCAGGCGCACGGACGCAACCGACCGGTTTGCACGGTTCAGGTCCGCAGCGATGGCTCGCAGCGTGCCCACCTCTTGCTCGGATAGCACCTTGCGCAGCACAGGCGCGCTCTGGTCCACGAACCGCTGAAAGGTGTCCGACTTGAGAAGGTTTTGCCCGCTGGTGCCAGCCTCGGTGTAGGACTTAAGGCGCTGCGTCATGTAGTCGGCCACGGCCTTGCGCAGGCCGGCGCGTGCCTCCTGGTTGCCTGCCGTCTCGCGGACAAGTCGCGTCATCTGCTGCACGGCATCCTGCCGGCTGAAGATGCCACCGATGGTCCGCGTCACGTCCGCCGGGTCGTCCAGATTGAGCAGGCGGGCCACGGCGCCCTGCTGGAAGGCGTCCATCTGCGTCTTCCGGTCAGCGGCGACGCGGGTCACGGCCTCGGAAGCCTGTACCGGGTCAGCCAACATGCGGTCCACCTCGGGGATGGCCCGGAGCGCGTCGGCATGCTTCTGGCGCCAGACGCGTACCTTGGCCGGGTCAAGAGTGCCAATGAGCGGGCCGTCACGGTGCTCTGCCGCCTGCCGCATGCTGGCGATGGCGTAATCCTGCAACACGGCTGTCGCCTGCTGGTCACCCACGGCGGCCCGGAAGGCATTCACGCTCTCGGCGCCCCCCGGCCCTGGGCGGAAGATGCGCGCCGGCACATCACCATTCAGGACGTTCTCGGGGATCACGCGGGCGGCATCAAGCAGGCGCGACGCCTGTTCCGCGGTGCCGACGCGCTGCATAAGCTCGGGGAAGGCGCGCAGGGCGTCGCCATAGCGCGAGCGCCAGCGCAGGAATCCGCCGGGATCGAGCGTGCCATCCTGGCGGGTAGCGGCCTGCCGCAGTGTGCTGATTGCATAATCGCGGATCTGCGGCATTGCCTCGGGCGCGGCGTTGCGCAGCGCCTGCATGGCCTCGTAGCCGCGCGGGCCTGGCGTGAAGAAGCGCCCCGGCACAGCCGAGGCTTCCGTCAGGAAGGGCCCGGAGGCGCCCGAGCGCTTCGTGACCGCGCCCACCCGGCCGGCGTCGAAGGTCTGCGCCCGCTCGCGGGTGGCGGCGGATGCAGCGCGAAGCCGCTCTAGGGCTGCCTCATCGAAATTAGGACTGACCAGCCCTTCTCCCGGAAAGCCTTGATCTCCCGAAGAGCGTCCAGATTGCCCTCGCGCTTGGCCTCGGCTTCCAGAAAATCCAGAAGTCCATTCCGCCGATCCTCCGGGAAATCCAGAAGCTCCAGCGCCAGCGCCGCGCCCCATGGCCGGCGTCGATGGGCTGAACCCTCCGGCGGGGGCCTCCGTTCCATATCGAGCCGTGCGCTCCCTCGCCCAAGCCCGCAGATCATCGGTCGGGCCAAGGCCGTAAAGCTCGGCATCCCGGCGGAGCAAGTCAAGCGCCGCCTGCCGCGAGCGAAGGGAAATGCCCTCCTCGGCGGCGATCCGCGTCAGGTGCTCGGCGAGGCGCGCCGCGTCCTGCCGTTCCGGACTCGCATGGAGCGCGGTCCACCAGTCGGGTTCGCGCCCGTTCGCGGCCTCTGCGATCCAGTCGAGGATTTCATTCTGGTCCGGCCGGTCTGCCCAGCCCGCGCGCTCGGCAATCGAGACGCCCCATTCATCCACGCTGCGACCGGAGCGGTTCAGCAGATTGCCGTGTCGCCGGTCCGCAGCGTCCAGCGCGGCTGCGACATTGTCATCGTAGCGAATGCCGCCATTGCGCTCGATCCACTTGAGGAAGGACGGCGGTCGGTAGGGTGCCTTGCGGCCGAGCGCGATGTCTGCGGCCTCGTTCATCACGGCATCGGAGCGTCCGGGCGCAGCACCGGCAGCCGTGCCGCCCGCCCTCATGGTCGCGCCGGGCGTCGGACCGGGCCAATCTCCAGGAGCACCCACGGCCGCCTGCATCCGGCCGAACATGGTGTCCTCGAGCGAGACGGCACCCGAAGCCATGCCCTGCGCTTCCCGCTCGGCCTGATCGAGGACGGCCGTTTCCAGATCACGCTCCACGGCGGCGCGAAGCCGGGCGAGACGGGCATATTGCACCGTCTGGCCGCTCGCCATCATCTCCTGTCGCATGGCCTCGGAGATCCGGCTCCGCAGGGCCGTCACCTCCGAAAATGGCGCAACGGCACTCCCGAACCGGCGCGCCATCCCGAAGATGGCCGCTTCCTCGCCGGACATGGGCTTGGCACTCGCGGGCATGCTGGCTTGCACATCGGCTGCGATGCGCGCCGTCTCCGTCGCCGGCAATGCCAGGGTGCCTTCCGGATCCACGGCCCTCCAGAGCGCCCGCTCACGTTCCTTCGCTACGCTACGGGCATCCATGATCTGCTGCCGCATGGCCTCGCCGTAGCCCTCGGGCATGCCGTGGCCGCCGAGCCCGAGCATGGCGCCCTGCGCGTCGGCGCGCGCCGCATCAACCACCGGCGCTTCCAGTCCCCGCAACGCCGCGCCATAAGCCTCCGGCGTCTGCTCCCCACCCAAGGCCGCCGTGGCGCCTCGCGCCCGGCCGGTGGCCGCGTCCACCGCCTGCCCGGTCATGGCGTCCAGATCGGCGAGGTTCTGCCGCAGCGCGCCCACCACCATATCGGGCGCCCCTGCCTGTTGGATCCCCTCCAGCGCGCCGACGCGGGCGGTGTTCTGGTCGGCGCGGCGCTGCATGAACTCGGCCGGGCTTTTCGCCGCAACGGCGCGCTCAAGGCCGCCAAGCCCCATGTCGCCCGTAGCCTGGAAGGTCGTGGGGGCCGATCCTGGCACAAGCTCACCAGGGGTCTGCTCAAGGCTCGTCCGCAGCGCGGCCGGGTCGGTCGCGGCGTCGCGCAGCACCATGCCGGCCGCGCGCTCCTGCCCGGACTGTGTGATGGGGGCGAGACGGTCGGCGACCGCGCGCCCTGCCTGTGTCACGCCTCGGCCAAGCGCCATGGCTCCGACAGCAGCCCCGCCGCCCAGGAGATTGCCGGCCACTTCGGCCACCGGGCGGTATCTCTCCGGCGCGGCCTCCGCCACCAGCTCGCCGCCGGTGCCAGCCGCGCCACCGATACCGGCGCTGAGCGCCACGTCGCCGAGCGAGGTCGAATGGCCGATGTAGGGGGCAAGCGCATTCACTGCGCCCTCGCCGAGCACTCCAGCGCGGCCAAGGGCGCCGATGGCGGCTTCCGGCGCGAGAGTGAAGCCGATCCCGGAGCCGGCCGCCCGCGCCAGCTTCTCGCCCTGCGTCGTGGCTTGCACCTTGCTCGGATCGTTCACGCCCACCGCTTCACCGGCGCCGGCCAGCCACCGGCTGGAGCCCGGCAGATTGGCGCGTGCCTGCGGCAGCTCGGCGCCGGTCACGGCGTTCAGGGCATCAACGCCCTTGTTGGTGAGCCACGTCGCGGCATCCACAGGCGCGCCGAGGGTGGAATAGATGGCGCTGTTCAGGCCTGCCGTGGCGTTGTTGAAAGCGCCGGAAGGCGGGGGCTGCGAGCCGCTCCAGTCCATTTCCCAAGGCATCTTCGGGGGCGCCGGCTGCGGCTGGCCGCCAGCGTTGCTCCAGTCCATCTCCCACGGGTTCATTGGGCGCGCCCCCACGAGTTCGGGTCATTCGGATTGCCGCCGCGATAGACGAAGCCGTTCACCACGGCGCCGGGCTGAAGGCTGCCACCGGTGGGTGCGGACTGCCCCCGCTGGCCCTGCTGCCCACTTGCCTGGAAGGCCGACGGGATGCCGTTGATGAAGCCCGCGCCACCGCGGCCCCGGCCCAGCACGTCGGCGGTGGACCGGAGTTCGCGGTCGAGCTGCTTCAGCTTGGACAGCACCGTGTCCTGGGAGTCGCCCCAGCCGAGGGCGTAGCGCCGTGCATAGCTCTCGGCCTCGGTCTGGCTCATGCCGGCGCCGGTGAGATTGCGCAGGAGGGCATCCACGCCCGACTGCACCTGTCGGCGGATTTCCGCAGAACGGCCATAGCCGGCAGCGCCCAGCGGCCCCTCGATGAGGCCGGTCGCCTCGCCACCCTCCACGGACTTCTTGATGCCAGGAAGCTGCTCAAGGAAGCTCTTGGTGAGGCCGAGCCGCGCAGCCTCTGCGGCGTCGATCTTCTCGCCCGGGCCGCCGGGGATGGCTTCAAGGCCGGTGCGGTCCGCGCTCCACCGGTAGCCGGCCGGCGCGTTGGCCCCTTCCGAGAACTTGCCGGAGAGGATGAAGGCCTGCCCTGTCGGCGAGTTGGGGTCCACGCCATACTGCCGGGCAAGCTGCGCGCGCTGGCTCGCCTGGGCCGCCATCGTGCCGGCGGAACCCGCGCCCTGATAGACAACCTGGCCCGTCACCGGATCCACGAGGGAGGAGTTTTCGCCCACCGCCACCGGCTGGCGGGGCGTGAACATGGTCTTGAGGTATCCGTTGAGGGCCTCCGGGTTCGACAACATCGCCATGGCGTCGTCCGGGGCCATGCCGTGGTTCGTCAAGTAGCGGTACGTCGCGTTCTGCTGCTGCCGCCCCTGTGCCGCCTGCTGGTCCATCTGCGATCCGGCGGTCGCGTTCCGGAAGCCGCGGGACAGGCCTTCGCCCAGGTTCTGCGCGCCCATGAGCCCCGAGGCCAGCGCCATCAGCGTGCTGCGGTTCTGCGCCGCCCAGTCGGCAACGCCGGCGAGCGGCGTGTCGCGGGTGATGCTCTGCAGCGGAGAGAAACCCTGCGCGGGTTGGGCAGATCCGAAGAGCATACCCGGCAACGGTCCCTGCGCGGGCCGGGCATTCGCCGGCATCATCGCCTGATCGGGTTCGGTGCCGGGCTTCGAGCGCGGCATGCTCTCGGGACCGGGAATGATCGGATCCACCGCCGCCACCTTCCGACCTGGGATCTCGATGGGCGCCGGAAGCGGCGGGAGGCCTCCGGCCTGCTGCTGGAGCAGCCCGAGGGTAGGGGCCTGGCCCTGCGGACGGGTCGGCACCGGGTCCGAGCCCTGGGGAAGCTGCCATGGCGTGCCCTGCAGAGGCACCTGAGCCTGCGCGAACGGCTGCGCGGCAAACAGAAGATCGAGAAGCCCAGCCATCATGCAGCCTCCATCGCCCGCTCGGTGGCGCGGCCGTAGTCCACCACCTTGAAGCCTTCCACCTCGGCCACCGCCTCGGGGGCGAAGGCTTCCACCTCATCTGCCATCAGGCCCACGTGCCATTTCGGGCAGCCGTGGTACCTGAACCGATAGACGGGCAGCCCGTCGTAGAGCTCGCCGATGCGCGAGATGTCCCGCTTGGCCCGACGGTCTGAGAGAGCCATGAGGCCGGCCATTGCCGAGGTGCCCCCGGCCGGTGCCGAGAACAGGCTACCGAGACCGAGCGCCCCTCCGATGATGTTGCTGAGGGGGTCGCTCTTCGTCGTCGTCGTCGAATTGCTGGTGCCGCCCAGGCCTGCGATGGGTACCAGCAGGTTAGAGAGCATCCCCAGCTGCTGCACGGGGAGGTTCCACTGGGCGCTGTCAGCGTTGATCGCATTCGTATACGGCTGGTTTAGGATGCCGGGGAGCATCTGGTTGAGCTGTGCCGCCGTCGTGCCCGCTGCATTCCGCTGCCCCTGGATGCCCTCCAGCGCTGAAGACGTGCCCTGCCCCGCGGTGTTCAGCAGCCCAAGCCCCTGGAGCTGCTGGTTGGCCAGCTGCCCCTGCCCATTGGCATAAACGCCGGTCATCGCGTCTGTGATGCCCTTCCCGAGCGCCCCAGCGTGTGCCCCCGACATGGACCGTCCAGCGGCCGCGAACATGCCGTTGACGCTGTTCTGCGCCTGGTTCCCGGCGAGGTCGGCCATGCGCTGGTAGATGGGGTTCTTGGTGGGGTCGGCATAGTCGGCCGACGTGTAGGGCGAGAGCGCGCCCGACACGTTGTCGAACGTGTCCTTCAGCATGCCGCTGGTCGACCCGTACCCGCCCCCGCCATAGAGGTTTCCGAGCAGCCCTGAGTAGTTCTGCGCCGAGGTCTGCAGCGCCCCAGCGTTGCCCTTGATCGCGTCGAAGGCCGACGACTGGTCCGCCGTGACGCCCGTGGTGCCGGTGAGGCTGTTGACCTTGCCGAGAACGTTGTTCAACGGGCCAATGGCTGGCGCCCAGGGCTGCGTCGTGGTGGCCTGCGTCTGCGAGCTGGAACCGCCCATTAGCGCGCCCCCTGCAGTTCGCCGATGGAGCGGCCCAGGCGCTCCTGCACCGCGCGGCGGATGAACTCCGCCGCCGTGATGTGCTCGCGGCGGGCAGCATCGTGCACCTGGTCCCGCGTGCCCTTCGGGGCCTTGGCGATGATGGTGTCGCACAAGACGGTGGGTTGGTCGTATTCGTCGATGGTCGGCACGCTTTGCATGGCGCGGCGTATCCCTGTGAAGCAATTGCCAGAGAGATTAAGGATCTGCGCCGCGCTTCCGTAGAGCTTTTCGTTGTTTTCGTTGTTCTTCTTGTTTTAAATGCATAAGCTATTGTTTTTTCATGCCTCTGACGGCCATGTAGGCGGCGCGATGCTGCACGGCCATGGACATCCAGGTGTTGAAGGCCATGTCGATGGTCGAGACGCGCTGGTCTGCGTCGGGCGCCTTCTCAAGCGTCTCGATCAGCATGTCGAGGTTCTCCCTGGCGTTGCGGAGGCAATCGACGGTGATCAGGTGGAGGTTTTCGGCGCCCTCGGTCTCGGTGGTCTGGGCCGTCGGGGTGTTCGTCGTGTCGTCCATGTGAGCCTCCTGCGTCATTTGCGGTTGAAATAGGCCAGCACTTCGGGGCTGGTCCGGTCCCCGGCGAGGTAGGCGCGCAGGGCGCCCCGGTTCCCGTCGAGGAACATCAGCAGCGCAGCGCGCGAAATCTTCCAGCGCCCACCGACCTTGCGGCCGATGTCGTGGGCTGCGGCCCACTGGCGGGCCGTCTGGGGCGAGAGGCCGGCGATGTCGGCCGCCACATGCGGGTCGATGGCGTCGGCCGGGTCGTAGGGCCGCAGCACCATGGGGGCACGGCTGGTGGAGCGCGCCGGCATCATGGGCGAGGCTCCACAGCCGTCTCGGTCATGGGAGCGGGCCAATTCCTAATGGTCCAAATTGGACAGAGAGGCCGCGGCACGGATGTTGCTCGGTGGTGACGACAAATGACGACCACGGCCGCCTTCCCCGGAATTGTCACATCTCCCCCAAAGTGGGGGCGCGTTTCGCCGCCAGGATCGCGATGACGGGGGCGACCGTTCATGCAGGAGAACCGAGCCATGCCGTGCACCGACATCCGCCCCATGCAGGTCGATGCCTTCCGGCCGACCATCGTCCTGAACTCGATGGATGAGGCGGTGGGCTTCTTGCGCACCCTGTCTATCGCCGAGCACACCGAACCGCTGATCGACGTAATGGAGGCCGCGGACGCGCCCGATCTGGAGCGACGCGCCAGACTGGCGTTCGAGACCTTCGCGTTCGCGATGCGGCTGCCGGTGCAGCTGGTGAACTGAGTAGCGGGAGGCGTGCCGGAAATTCCCGGTTCGGCCGCTATGGGAATTCTGGCCTCGGGCAGGGCCTCGACGGCCGACACCCGCCACGATTTTGCCACGAAGCGTGACGCGTGACGCGTTGTGACGCGAAATCCGGTATAAGCCTCCGTCACGCGTGCGCGTGATGTGCGCGCGTATAGAAGCTTATAATGCAAAAACGCGACACGGCGCGTCACGCGTCACGCTCCATCGCGGAATGCACCTTAGGCAGCAACTGGATACCCTTGAAGCCTCTTCCGGAATGCTTTCGGATTGGCTCGAAACCCTTTCGCAGCATGGCTTCGTAGAAGGATTTTGCCGATCCGGCATCCTCGCCGGCACCGCGGGCATATTCGGTCCAGCTCTCGAAGAGGTCCGCGCGCCGATCCCAGATGTCAGCGCGCTCACGCTCCACCCGGCAGCATTCCTCGATCCACTGTCCGAGCAGGTCCTGGTCGCTGAAATAGGTCTGCGTGGCCTCGGTCACGCTGGCGGGCCGGACAAGGCCGTTCTTCTGCCAGTCCAGGCACCCCTCGATCATCCAGCGCAGGATGCCGGGCCATTCCTCCTTCAGCTTCGCCTCAAGCTCCGGATCGGGCGACGCCGGCTTGCGGGTGAAGGGCACGATGTTGAACCTACGCCGGGCTGCTTCGTCCACATTGCGGAGCGCGGGCTTGTGGTTGCCGACGATGGTGAGCTTGAAGTTTGGCCGGAAGCTGAAGAAGTCCTGCCGCATGAACCGCGCCGTGATGGTGTCGCCACCCGTCATCTGCTTGATCCGGCTTTCCGCCCATGCCCGTCCTTCCTCGGTTTCGCTCGCGGTCACGAGGCGGGCGCCGCGCAACATGGCAAGATCCGTGGGATGCTTGTCGTTGTGCGAGGCCGTGAAGGTGTCCATGGCCGCCGTGGTGGCGTAGTCGGCCATGATGGCGGTCAGCACGTTCAGGAACACGCTCTTGCCGTTCCCGCCCGGTCCATAGACGAAGATCAGGGCGTGCTCGCGGGTGTCGCCGGTGAGGCTGTAGCCGCACCATTGCTGCATGAACCGGATGGCCTCCGCATCGCCGCCGGTGGCTTCCTCGAGGAACTGGAGCCAGCGCCGGCACATGGCCTCGGCCGCCGGCGTGCAGCCCGCCAGCTTTGTGATGCCGTCCGCGGGATCGGCTGGGCGCAGGATGCCGGTGCGCAGGTCCACGGTGCCGCCGGGCGTGCCCAGCATGAACGTGTCCCGATCCCACGCGTCCATCGTCACCGCGAAGGCGGGATCGGTGCGGGCGAACTTCTCCACGCCCGTGGCGAAGCTGGTCTTGCCCGTCACATACCGCACCTTGTCCGGCTCGCTCTCGGCGAGGTCGCGGGCGAGGTTCCGCGCCCAGTTGAAGGCGAGGCCGGTGCGGTTCCGCTGCCAGGCCGCGCCGGTCCATTCGAACCACGCGCCGGTGTCGTGGCAGAAGCGCAGCTTGTCCGCGAACAGCTCGGTGAAGCGGGCCGCGGCATTGTCCTCGGTGAGGAGGTCGTTGCAGCGATAATCCGCCACGTCGTCCGGGGTCAGGCGGCGCGTCTCGAAGGCAGCATGTTCCATCAGGTCGCCGCCTCCATCAGAACGTCGTTGAGGTCGCCCGGAATGCGGGGCTCCACCACGAACACCTCGCGGCCGGCCGCCATCCACCGGCGGGCGCAGGTCTTCACCGCCTTCGCGTTGGCGCCGCTATCGTCGGTCTCGCCGAGGATCGTCAGGCGGGAGATGCCGGGCAGGACGGGGAAGAAGGCAATGGCGTCGGCCGAACCCAGCGCCCAGGCCGGGGCGAAGCCGAACAGGCGGCCGGACATGGCCGTCTCGATGCCCTCGCCGATGGTGAGGGTCGGGCCGTCGAGAGGATCGAGCTTGATCGCCGCACCCTTCGCGCGCCCGAGCATCCGCCGGTCGATTTTCCGGCCGTCCGGGGCGAGGAAGGTGCGGTGGATGCCGCACGGCTCATCGGTGAGAATGTCCCGCATCAACGCCACCATGCCGGCATGGCGCGCCTCGCCGTAGCGCAGGCCGCCGTGGAAGCGCAGGACGGTGCGGGCCAGGTCCTCGCCGAGCGGCAGGGCCCGACTCTCCAGATAGGTTTCCACGACGCGGCCGCGCGGATCGACGCTTTTGGCCCAGATCCCGATCGCCCAGGTGGTGCGCTTGGCGGTGTCGGCCGCCGCCTCTTCGGCCGCGCGGGCGTTGGCCTCGCGGCGCTGAGCCGTCTCTTCGCGGGTCGGCTTGCGCCGCCGCTCGGGCGGGGAGATGCCGAGCGCGTCGCACACATGGTCCCGGCATTCCTTCCAGTCGTCGCCGCAATGGGAATGCACGAGGAAGCCGCCGGGCGCGCGGGGCGACGGCACAACGGCAAGGGAGCGGTCCTTTCGGCTGTGACCGGGGCCGGGGGCGAGCACCTGGCGGCCGATCACTTCCCCGCCGAGGGCGCTGGCGATACTGCGGAGGTCCATCACGCGGCGCCTCCATCGTCGTCATCGTGGGAGGCGGCTTGCAACACGCTGTCCGACACGGCGACTTCAGGGGAACGCAGGCAGTCGGCGAGCACCTCGGCGGCGGCCTGGTCCTCACAGAAGGTGCGCTTGACGAATTTGCCGTGGCGCCGGTGCACGACGCACCACTGGCCGAAGTCCCGTTCAACCGTGAACGTCATGTCCGGTCCGCGCTCGCCGGGGAAGCGGAGGATATTGCTCATGCGGCGCCTCCGAACGCTTCAACGGTGCTGCGCTCGATGCTGGCGAGTTGCGCGTTCTGCCGCCGCGCCCGCTCGAAGAGAAAGGCGGCTTCCTCCTCGCTCACGTTGTCCATGTCGGCGGCATTATCCGCGGGGCCGAAGAACAAGGCCCGGATGCGCACTGTGGGCGAGATTTTCCGCACCACCACGAACAGCCGTGAACCGGGAGCGCTCCAGGTGCCGGGTAGGGCTCGGTTGAGATCCACTTCGGCCGCCGAGGCGAGGCGAAGCCGGTATTGCCGATCCGGCCGACGCTCGAAGAAGCGTCGGTCGGAAGCGATGGTGGCTTCATTTTTGAGGGCAAGGCGCTCCAGGCGCCGTTTCTGCGCGCGCTGGTTCATGCTCTGCCCTCCGGAGCCTGCGGGATCGTCCGGTCGAACCCAAGCAATCCGTCCTTCCGCCAGCGAGAGAGGGCATCCAAGGCGGCGGCGCGGTCGCTCCCGGACCAGACGCACGAGCGGGCGTGGCCCTCGTGCAGGTTTAGGAAATAGCGGCGCTGGCAGATTTCCCGCGGATCATCGCTGCGGATGATGGTGCCCCATTCGAGGATGACGTGGGGCTCGGGATGGAGGTGGACGACGTTGCTCATCGCCGCGCCTCCTCAAGCACTTCCACTGCAGAACGCAGGACGTACCGGCCGTGCGAGCCGCCGTAGGAGCCGCCATGGTTCTCATCGATGGTCTCGACGGAGAAGCCGGCCTTGCGGAGCTTGAACACGTAGTCGGACCACCGCGGCGCCGGGCGCTCGATGGGGGTGCAGCCGGCTTCGCCCGCCTGCAGGAGCTGGTCGAGGGTCCAGGCCACGCGGCCCTTCACCGTGAGCGTGGGCCCCCCGGGGCCGTCCAGCCGGACCATGAGCCGGGTCACGTCAGCCATGCGCAGCCTCCTTCCCAAGGCCGGCGGCCTCGGCATGGACAAGGGCGACGCTGAAGGGAACGCCGAGGGCGGACGCGAGCCGATGGGCCGCGAGGTGAAGGGTATTCGGGAGGATGGAAGACGCGGGCTTCGCGCTGCTGGTGGGCGGCGGACGCTTGCCCGCACGGCGGGCCTGAGGTAGAGAAGGCATAGCTCTGTCCTTGAGTTTTGCCCGGTGTGGCGTCGCAAGCGCCCGCCGGGCTTCGTGTTTCTGGGGTTCAGGAACCGGATGCAGGACGGGCTAAGCCGCACTTGTCGTGCGCCGGGCACCGCTCTCCAGAAACTCGTCAAGGTCAGAAGCTCGGTAGCGAACGCTGCGCCCGATCTTCACGAAGATGGGGCCGCCACCGATCAGGCGGGCTTTCTCAAGCCAGGGGACAGAAACGCCGATGTATTCCGCTGCGCGCCGGGTGTTCATCACCGCAGAGCGAGCCGCAACGGAGCCATCATTCACGGATGCGTCGTGAAGAGCCATGGTTGCCTCTATGTCGCTGGATATGCCGCAGCGCTGCCGCATGCGTGAAGACGCATTGCGAGCGCTGGCCCACGTGCCGTGCGGACAGGACGTAGAAGACAGTTTACCTCTGCATTCTTCGAGGTGGCCTTTGACGCAGCCAATGCGCAGAGAGGTTTAGCCACATTCTCTGGTGGGAGGACTTTGACGCTTCCTCAGGCGAAGACCGATAACGCACGGTCGAGCGGGTCAAGTCCGTCGCCTTGTGCTGCTTCGACGCAGCGCTTCAGGACTCGATATAGGAATCTAGCCACATCTATTATGATCTTGCAAGGGCATGTTTCGCGCTGTTTACCACATTACTGCATTCGACAGCCTGTCGCAGGCTAGGCGCTAACCATCCGCGGGCGGGCGCTTCCGTGCTTTCGGTGCGAGCGCATCGGCGATGCGTTGTCCAATCTGGTTGTTCGCCCGGCGCAGCGGATCATCGGCGAGGTGGGCATATCGATGCGTCGTGGCGGCCTGCGTGTGCCCGAGCAACTTCCCGATGACAGCCAGCCCCAGGCCGGCGCCGGCACCTATCGAAGCGAAGGTGTGCCGGAGGTCGTGGATGCGTACCCCCTCCAGCCCAGCCGCCTCCTGCACCACCCCCCATGGGCGCTTGAGGTCCGTCAGGCGGGTTTCGGTGCGCTGCCCATGGATGACGAACGGGTTGCCCTCTTCGCGCTCGATCCCGGCGAGCACGCTTAGGGCAGGGGGGTTAAGCAGTACCGCTTTGGATCCTGTCTTCGAGTCCGGCAGGTTCAGACATCCCCGTTCAAAATCCACATGGCTCCATTCGAGAGAGAGGATTTCCGAGACCCGCGCACCGGTGAAGAGCAGGAGGCGAATCGCGGCCGCGGCAGCTGGCGATATGCGCGCAAGTGTGGTGCGCCCATCGCGCTCCAGCGTCACCCCGTCAGCCTCAGCGAGCGCAATGGCTGCCCCGACGCGTTCCATCTCCTCGGACGAAAGGAAGCGCTCGCGCTTCTTTTCCCGGAACTTTTCGATTTTGCGGGCTGGGTTCAGATCCTCGGGCACGAGCCCACGCTTGGACGCGAAGGCGTACAGTGAACCGATGACGGCGAGCATGCGATTGGCCTGGTAAGGCGTCGCCTTCATGGCCGTGTGCAGGCGCGCAACCTCGGCGCGGGTGAGCGATTCAGCCTTGTTGCTTCCGAACGCCGGCAGGACGTGGTGGTCCAATATGCCCTTGTAAGCGAGGTAGGTCTTGCCCTTGCGCTTCGCCTCCACATGGTCCGCGAGAAACATGGTGGCGAGCTCTCGCATGGTGGGGGCCCCGCGGAACCGCTCCCGCTCGGCTGCTGGGTCCATCCCGCTGGTCACCGCCGCCAGCATTTCCTTGGCGCGCGTGCGTGCTTCCTCCGGCGTGAGCACGCCCATGTTGCCCAGCTTCACCTGCTTGCGCGGCGCGCTCCTGCCGCCGCCGACGCGGTAGCGCACCACGAAGGATTTCGCTCCGGTCGGCTCCACTCGCAGGCCGAAGCCCTTCAGGTCGGCATCCCACACGATGTATCGGGCGCCCTCGGGCTGGGCCGCGTCCACCGTCCGCTTCGTGAGCTTGGCGATCCGTTCCATATCCACCCCTGCAGCCGCTACCGGTCACCACCTGGTCACCACATTCGGTAAAGTCCGGGGAACCGCCGTCAGACATAGACCGGCTGACTTTGTGGTGACCGTATATAAAATGCGGGCTTGATCGTACAGGGGGAAACAGGGTAAGAGAAGCGCCTAAGAACTCTTAATCAGCGGGTCCTAGGTTCGAGCCCTAGTGCGCCCACCACTAAAATCAAAGACTTACAGCGGTTTTGCCGTTTCAGTTTCCGAAACTGAAGCGGTTTTCGCCGTGGGTTGCGATCCCCACCGCATGGCGCACGCCGGTCCATTGCGGGGCGCGCATCCGCCTGCGGACGGTTCATCCGCAAACTGCCGGTCTGATTCTGCCGATGTCCCGCGCGGGTTCCGTTCTCATCGGCTCACGGAACCCACGCGGGTGTCGTTTCACGTATCCTCTTGATGCGAACCGCAATCCGCTTCGCCTGAAAGCGCTCTCGCGGAAGGCTGGCGCTATCCGATGATCACCTTCAGGGCTCGGGTCTGCGCGGCCTTCTCAAAGGTCTCGTAGGCATCGAGGATGTCGGCGAGGGCGAAGCGATGGGTGATCAGCTTTTGGGGATCGAGCTTCTTCGACTGCACCGTCTTCAGCAGCATCGGCGTCGTCACGGTGTCCACCAGCCGCGTGGTGAGGGTGATGTTGTGAGCCCACAAGCGTTCAAGGTGAAGGTCGGCCTTGGTGCCGTGAACCCCCACATTGGCGATGGTGCCGCCGGGGGCCACGATGTCCTGGCACAGCACGAAGGTGGCGGGAATGCCGACCGCCTCAATCGCGGTGTCCACGCCGATGCCGCCAGTCAGGGCCATGACCCGCTCGACCGCATTCTCGCGGCCGCTGTTCACCGTCTTCGTGGCGCCGAAGGTCAGGGCGACTTCCAGGCGGTTGTCGTCGAGATCGATCATGATGATCTCGGCGGGGGAGTAGAATTGCGCGGTGAGGAGCGCCGCGAGGCCCACGGGCCCAGCCCCTACGATGGCGACCGTGCTGCCGGGCTGCACCTTGCCGTTCAGCACGCCGCACTCGAAGCCGGTGGGCAGGATATCGCTGAGCATGACGAGGGCTTCCTCGTCCATGCCGTCTGGGATGCGATGCAGGGAGGTGTCCGCGAAGGGGATGCGGACATATTCGGCCTGCGTTCCGTGGATGGTGTGGCCGAGCATCCAGCCGGCGACGGAGCAGTGGGAATACATGCCGCGCTTGCAGTACTCACAGCGCCCGCAGGATGAGATGCAGGAGATGAGGACATGGTCCCCTTTCCTGAAGGCCGAGACCGCCTGGCCAACCTCCTCGATGACGCCGACGCCCTCGTGGCCAAGCACGGTGCCGGGCTTCACGGTGGGCACGTCGCCCTTCAGGATGTGCAGGTCGCTGCCGCATATGGTCGTCCGCAGGATCTTCACCACTGCGTCGGTAGGCTGCTCGATCCGCGGATGCGGCACCTCCTCCAGCGCCTTCTTGCCGGGGCCACGATAGACCAGACCCTTCATGAGGTATCTCCCTTTCCAGTGTCGTTGAATTGGCGGCACGCGGGACAACGGCCGCTTTCCGCGCCGCCTCCTCGGCAAAACAGATGCCATGGCTGAAGGCCGCGCATTCGCATGCTTCTCCCGTGCGGTGGGGCTGCCATGCTGTCCGCAATTGCTACTCCCGCGGACGGATTTCGGTCGCCCGGAGTGCTCCCTTGGGGGCGGCCACGCTTCTCCCAGCGAGGGCCACGCGGTGGCACGCACAGTGCAGGAGCGCCGGCGCAACGACGACGCGACAGCGGCAGGACGCATCATGAAGCTTGGCAACGCAGTATCCATCGTCGGCTGGGGCCATTCGCCCTTCGGCCGGCTGGCCCACATGGACATGGAGGCGCTCATCGCAGCGGTCTGCCACGAAGCGCTGGTTCATTCCGGCTTCCCGGCCGAGCGCATGGACGGCGTCTGGCTCGGCAATCTCAACGGCGGTTTCGTGCCGGAGATCTTCTGTTCGTCCCTGCCCATGAACGGCGAGCCGGGTCTGCGCTGGAAGCCGGCGACACGGGTCGAGAACGCCTGTGCCTCCGGGGCCGGGGCCATCTTCGCCGCCTGTGACGCCATCCAGTCCGGCCGCGCGCGCCTCGCCCTCGTGGTGGGTGCGGAGAAGATGACCGCGGTCTCCGGCGAGGAGGTGACGCGCATCCTCGGCTCGGCCTCCTACGTCAAGGAGGAGGCGAACTGCGGCAAGACCTTCCCGTCCATCTTCGGGGAGATCGCCGGCGCCTATTTCGAGCGTTATGGCGACCATGCGCAGGCGCTGGCGAAGATCGCGGTGAAAAACCACGCCAACGGTGTGTCCAACCCCTTCGCGCAGATGCGCAAGGCGCTCGATTTCGAATTCTGCAATACCGTCTCGGAGAAGAACCCGGTCATTGCCGGGCCGCTGCGCAAGACCGACTGCTCGCTGGTTTCGGACGGCGCGGCGGCCGTGGTGCTCGCATCCGACGATCTCATCGGCGAGGCACAGCGCGCCGTGCGCATTCGTGCCCGGGCGCAGGTGAACGACCTTTTGCCCATGTCGCGCCGCGATCCGGTGCGCTTCGAGGGGCCGCGACGCGCCTTCGCCGCAGCCTTCGCCGAGGCCGGCATAACGGTCGGCGATCTCTCATTTGCCGAAGTCCACGACTGCTTCACCATCGCGGAGCTTTTGGCCTACGAGGCCATGGGGCTCGCTCCGGAAGGGCAGGGCGCGCGGGTGCTGGAGGATGGAACGGTGGCCCGTGGCGGCCGTCTCCCGGTGAACGTCTCCGGCGGCCTGAAGGCGAAGGGCCACCCCATCGGCGCCACCGGCGTGTCCATGCACGTCCTGTCCGCCATGCAGCTCACCGGCACCGCCGGCGACATGCAGGTTCCCGGTGCCAGCCTTGGCGGGGTGTTCAACATGGGTGGCTCAGCGGTGGCGAACTATGTGAGCGTGCTTGAGCCGGTGAAGTGAGGCGAGGCCGCGCGGCGGTGTCGCCGCGCGGCTTCACGAGGCGGCAGCGGCGGGCCGGCCCTTGCCCAACCTCACGGAATTGATGTGCCAGGCGTCGGTCTCGAAGCGGCTGCGGCCCTGCACCGGCATGCGGGCGCTGAGCCAGCAGCGCGTCGGCAGCAGGGGGGCGGTTGCCGCGGCCCGCAGGGCAGCCGTGTCGCCGGGCAGATCGGCGAGGCGGCGGCGGATGTCGTCGATGGCTGCCTCCGGAAGGTCACGGACGATGAACACGAGCCGTCCCCGCATGTCGAAGCGCGTGCCCTCCCTCGGCCAGCGCGGCAGGCGCACCGGGGGATAGGCGACCTGTTCCACGCACTGCACCACCACCGGTGCGCCGAGGCCGGCCACGTTCATCAGCCCCTTTACCCGCAGCAGGTGCGATCCGTATTTGGCGAGAATCTCTCCCATGGCCACCGCGAAGCCGCGCCAGGGCACCTGATGGTTGAAGTAGCAGGTGAAGCTCACCGGCAGCGCCTGCGCCCCGTGGGCGGAGGGCGGGGCCTCGCCGGCGCGGGCGGCGGCTTCCGTCTCGGCCACAAAGCGCTCCACCTCCGCCGGCAGGCTGCCCGGCGCATAAAGTCCGGCGCCCAGGATGTGCCGGGGCTCGATCTCGCCATGGGTCACGACAAGGCGCGGAGCCGACGGATTGAGCACGTTGAGCCGGGCATCGAGCTGCTCGCGGGCGCTACGATCGGCAAGGTCCGCCTTGGTGAGGAGGATGCGGTCGGCCATGCCCACCTGGCGGCGCGCCTCCTCGTTCCGGTCCAGTTGCTCGGCGCCAAGGCCGGTGTCCACCAGCGTGACGACGCCGTCGCAGCGGAAGCGGGCGGCGACGTAGCGCTGCTCCATCAGGGTCCAGACCACCGGTATGGGATCGGCAAGGCCGGTGGTCTCGATCACCACGCGGCGCACCTGCGGGATCTGCCGCCGCGCGAGCTTGTCATGGAGCGTTTCGAGCGCCGCCACGAGATCGCCGCGCACGGTGCAGCACACGCATCCGGATTCGAGCAGCACCATGGTCTCGCCGATCTGCTCCACCAGCTGGTGGTCGATACCCACGGCGCCGAATTCGTTGATGAGCAGCGCGGTACCGGCCATTTCCGGATGGGTGACGAGGCGATTGAGCAGCGTGGTCTTGCCGGCGCCGAGGAAGCCGGTGAGCACGGTGACGGGGATGCGCGGGTCGATGGGCGGATCGGTAGGATCGTGTTCGGTCATGGGCGGTCTCGCAGCGGGCGCCGGCAGCGCTGGGATGTCGCGGGAGCGCAGCAACGCCCGTGCCACCGGGGCAAAGCCTGCCCGTGGTGTCCGAAGCGGGTCGAAGGCGTTCGATTCCCGGCCGCTGTCGCATTCGAAAATCGAACGGCGTAGTGCGCCTTCCGCAAGGTTGCGCCGGGGCGGAAACGCGGGAAGTCTCGATACCTGAAGGGCGTGCGGCATGGCATGATCGATGCTACGCTCACTCCCAGGCATGATGACCTTGCAACGGCGAGGCGCAGGCCGTTGTCGCTTCAAATGGAGTAGGCCGGAGCGGGTTCGCACCGCGGCTGTCACAGACCGAAGTCCACAAGACCCAAGACCACAAGACCGAAGAGAAAAGTCCGCCCACGAAAACGCAGACAGCAGATCTGCCCGGGTGGCGGCACACCGGCCGGCTCATGGAGCCCGCCGGGGGAGGACAAAAATGCCTTTCGGACGAACCGGACAAAAGTTCTCGGTGCCCGAGAACGACGACAAGGTAATGACGTCGTGGGAGCAATTCCTCGGCGGTGACGAATTCGGCTCCGACGCGCTGCGCCGGCTCGTCGATGATTCCTGGCGTCGCTGCCTCAACAACAGCGTGGACCCGCAACGCGACCAGGCCCCGCCGCCCATGCGCGAGGACTCGCTGCATTCCCTGCGCGACGACTGCCGCGAGCTGCTGGAGGCGAGCCAGCCGGTGATGGCCTCGGCGCGGGAGTTCCTCGCCGAGACCGGCACCGTGATGGTTCTCACCGACGGCGCCGGCGTCATCCTCAACCTGGAGGGGGACATGCGGCTGCGGGACGCGGCGGCCAACATCCACCTGCTGTCGGGCGCCAGCTGGAGCGAGCAGGCGTGCGGCACCAATGCCATCGGCACGGCCATCGAGGTCGGCCAGCCGGTGCAGATCCATTCGGCCGAGCATTATTGCTCGGGCATCAAGCGCTGGTCGTGCTCCGCCAACGTCATCCGCGACCCTTATGACGGCACCATTCTCGGTGTGGTCGATGTCTCCGGGCTTTCGGACACCTTCAATCGCCACAGCCTCGCCCTCGTGGTGGCGACGGCCGGGCGCATCGAGAATCGCCTCGCCCAGCAGGAGATGGACCTCCGCCTGCGCCTCCTCGACCACTGCATGGACCGCCTTTCGGGGGCGAGCAGCGACGGTGTGGTCGTGTTCGACCGCCGCGGCCGGGCGGTGAAGGCCAACGGTGCCGCCGCCGACGCGCTGCTCGACCTGCAGCGCCAGCGCGGCGAGGCGACGGGCGACCTCTCGCAGCTTCGCCTGAACTGGCGCAAGCAGGCCGCCCTGCCCGACGAACTGCCGTCGTGGATGCGGCGCGAATGGCTTGAGCCGGTGGTGACCGATGGTGAGCGGCTCGGCATCGTGCTGCGCCTTCCCGGGCGCCGGGCTGCGCCGTCCCGGACCGCGGGCCCGGACGCCGCCCCGAAGCCGGAGGCGGGGGGCGATGCCTTCGCGCGGATCGTCGGCGAGGCGCCCAGCCTGCGGCACGCCATCGGCCGGGCGCGCCAGCTTGCGAAGAGCCGGGCGCCGGTGCTGCTGCTGGGCGAGACCGGCGTGGGCAAGGACGTGTTCGCCCAGTGCCTCCATGCCGGCAGCGCCGGGCGCGACGGCGCGTTCGTGGCGCTCAATTGCGGCGGCTTCTCCCGGGAGCTGCTGACGAGCGAGCTGTTCGGCTATGCGGAAGGCGCCTTCACCGGCGCGCGCCGCGGCGGCATGACCGGCAAGATCGAGGCCGCGGACGGCGGCACCCTGTTCCTCGACGAGATCGGCGAGATGCCGAAGGACCTGCAACCCCATTTCCTGCGGGTGCTGGAATCGGGAGAGGTCTACCGCATCGGCGAAACGCGTCCGCGCAAGGTGAACCTGCGCCTCGTGGCCGCCACCAACCGTGACCTGCGGCGCGAGGTGGAGGCGGGGCGGTTCCGCATGGACCTGTTCTATCGCGTCGCGGTCACCAGCATCTCCATTCCCGCCCTGCGGGAGCGCGCCACGGACATCCCGCTCCTGGCCGAGCATCTGGTGCAGGACCTCGCACGCCGGCAGGGCCTGGCACCCCGCCGGCTCTCGCCCCGGGCCATCGAGGTGCTGCAGGCCTATGCCTGGCCGGGCAACGTGCGCGAGCTGCGCAACGTCATCGAGGGCATGCTCCTCATCGCCGAGGGGGAGGAACTGACCGAAGCCGATATCCCGGACGAGATCTGGGCGGCGCAGGCGGGTGGCGTGGCGTCCCCGCTCGCGCAGGCCGGCGAAGCTGGCGAGGCCGAGCCCTTGCGCGGCCTCACCGGCATGGAGAATGCCGAGCGGCTCGCCCTGTTGCGGGCCGTGCAGGCGCACAAGGGCAACATGACCGCGGTGGCCCGCGATCTGGGGATCGCCAAGAGCACGGTCTACGCCAAGCTCCGCCGCTTCGGCCTCGAGGGCGCGGTGGGCGAGACGCGGCGGGTCCAGATCTAGGCCCCCGTCCATAACTTGCACCTGTCCGGCACGCCGATTGCTTGAAAGCATCGGCTTTCGCATCCCTCCCGAAAGCTTCCTCCACACCGCCGGTCTCGATCGGCGGTGTTTTTTTGTCTGCGCGGGCATGGTGCGGCGCACGCCCCGCGTTCATCGCGTCGCACAATAAAGACTGATTTTCGAACAGGCATTCGTAAAGACGTCGATGCCTCAACCTCCAGAAAAAGCGCCGGCGTCGAAATTCAGTGCAAATAAACAATAGTCGAGACGTCGCCTGCCTTTCTCCTCTTGGCACGCCCCTTGCGATCCGTTGTGGGAGCCTTGCGGACCGTGTGTCGACCTGGCCGCGAGCGCCGCTGCGGCGCGCCCGGGCCTGCCGACGCATGAAGCCGCAGCCGGAGAAGACGTGGGAGGAGAAAGAGCGTATGTCCCTTCAAATCAACATCGACAACGGCGGCACGCTGACGGACATCTGTATTCTGTCAGATGATGCGGTGAGAAAGACCAAGGTCCTCACCACGCCTTATGATCTCAGCAAGTGCTTCTTCGAGGGCCTGACCAAGGCTTCCGGCGTGCTCTACGGCGCGCCGGATGTGAAGCGTCTGCTGGAGGAGGTGGACCTCATCCGCTATTCCACCACCCAGGGCACCAACGCGATCTGCGAGCGCAAGGGGCCCCGGCTCGGCCTCATCCTCGATGCATCCGCGCACGACCTGCCGAGCCGCCTCGCGGCCCACGACCAGGATGTGTTCGAGGCCCTGGTGGGCGACCGGATCGCCTTCCTCGATGCCGCCGCCATCAGCGCCGACGAGGCGGACGTGGCGGTGGCGAAGGCCATCAACACCCTCACCGCCGCCGGTGCCAACCGCCTGGTGGTGAGCTTCGGCGGCGCCGATTTCCAGGCGCTGGAGAACGACTTCCGCCTTGTCGCCCTGCGCAAGTATCCGCGCCACCTGCTCGGCGCCGTGCCGATCCTCTACGGCTCCGATCTCACCACCGACCCGGATGGCGAGCGGCGCACCTGGACCGCGCTCATCAACTCGTTCCTCCACCCCTCCATGGAGGCGTTCCTCTACAATGCGGAGAACCGGCTGCGGGCCTATCGCACCAAGAACCCGCTGCTCATCTTCCGCAATGACGGCGACGCCTCGCGCGTGGCCAAGACCATCGCCATCAAGACCTATTCGTCCGGCCCGCGCGGCGGCATGGAGGGCGTGAAGTCGTTCTCGCGCCGCTACGGCTTCGCCGACACCGTTTCCATCGACGTGGGCGGCACCACCACGGATATCGGCCAGTACATCGACGGCACCGTGGCCGAGGTGCGGCGCGGTCATGTGGAAGGCATCTCCGTCTCCTTCCCCCTGTGCGAAATCCTGAGCGCGGGGGCGGGCGGCTCCTCCATCTTCAAGGTGGTGGACGGGCGCATCGTCATCGGGCCGGAGAGCGTGGGCGCGGTTCCGGGGCCGGCCTGCTTCGGGCGCGGCGGGCGCGAGGCCACCATCACCGACGCCAGCCTGCTCATCGGCCTGTTCGATCCCACCTCCTATTTCGGCGGCGGCATGGGGCTCGACGCGGACCGCGCGGCGGCGGCGGTGACCGCCAGCGTCGCCAGCCGGCTGGGGCTCGGGCTCGATGATGCGCTGCTACGCATGGAATTCGCCTATGAGGAGAAGATCGCGGCGGAGCTTCACCGCTTCACCAAGATCTCCGACGAGACGGTGATGCTCGCCTTCGGCGGCGCAGGCCCCCTCAACGCCTGCGGCGTCGCCGAGAAGGCGGGCATTCGCCGGGTGGCGATCCCGCAGATGGCGGCGGTGTTCTCGGCCTACGGCATCGGCTCCTGCGATGTCTCCCAGCGCTATGCGGTGACGCTGAGCGATGTCACCGAGCTTTCCGGCACCATCGCGGCGCTGAAGGTGAAGGCGTCCCGCGACATGTTCGCGGAAGGCTGCGCCGACGGCACCTACACCCTCGATGCACGCCTGGTTGCCGACTTCGGGGACGGGCGCACGCTGGTCCACGTGTTGGGCGACCAGCTGGAGGTTCCGGCCGCCTTCGCCGGGGCTCGCTCGGTGGAAGTGGAACTGAAGGCGGTCCGCAGTCTGCGCGAAGGCGCGGAGCGGTCGGCTCGCTTCGCGCCCCGCTCGTCGGCCGCAGCCCATGGCAAGCGCAACGTGCTGATCCGCGATCGCGGGCGCATCGACGTGCCGGTCTACCGCCTCGCCGACCTTGCGGATGGCGACTTCGCATCCGGCCCCGCCATCCTTGAGGAAGACTATTTCACCTGCCGGGTCCCTGAAAACTGGCAGTTCGTCATCAGCGATGCAGGCGACATCCTGCTGAGCCGGGAGGATTGAAGAACATGAAAGTCGCCATGACCGAATATCTCCGCATCAACCTGACGTCGGAGAGGTGGGAATGCCGCGTGTGCGATCACGACATTGCGCCGGCGCGGGGCAACTACAAGGAGGGCCTGCTGGTCCACGATCGTGATCCGCGCGAGATCCATCCGCCAATCCTCGATCCGGACAAGTATCGCTTCACCTTCAGTCCCGATCCGGAGTGGGTGCGCATCCTCGAATATTGCTGCCCCAGCTGCGGCACCCAGGTCGAGACCGAATATGCCGTGCCCGGCCACCCGCCGCTCCACGACATGGAAGTCGATCTCGATGCGCTCAAGGCCCAATGGGCCGCCCGCGGCGAGGCGGCGGCACCCTATGCCGGCCCGGCCGTGGTGCGTGACGACGGCCACGGCCACTGAAGCATCTGTTGACGCGTTTTCTTCACGCGAACCGGTATCCACTTCGCTCGAAAACGCTCTGACGGTGCCGCCCATCCCCGTGCGGGACGAGGCGGCACCACCCCAACAGCAGAACGAATGCGGCGCGACGCGCCCGCCAGCATCCTCTGGGAGGACACATGAAACGCGTTTCCGTGGACATCGGCGGCACCTTCACCGACTGCTTCGTGGTTTGGGACAGGCAGTATATCGAGGCCAAGGCCCTCACCACCCACCACAACCTCGCCATGGGGTTCAACGAGGCCCTCGGCAAGGCCTGCAACGTGCTGGGGCTCCAGCTTGAGGAGATCCTCAGCGCCGTGGACAGCGTGCGCTATGCCACCACCCTCGGCACCAACGCGCTCATCGAGCACAAGGGCCCCAGGATCGGCATGCTGGTGACCGCCGGCTACGAGGCCACCGTGCCGCTCAGCCGCGCCCGCGGCTATGGCGAGGGGCTGGACAACCTCGGTCAGCAGGACATGCCCAACGCCAAGCGCCCCGATCCGCTGGTGGAGGCGCACATGATCCGTGGCGTGCGCGAGCGGCTCGATTTCCAGGGCAAGCGCGTCATGCCCCTCGACGAGGAGGACGTGCGCACCCAGATCCGCGAGCTGGTGAACCGCGGCGCCCAGATCATCGTGGTGGCGCTGGTGAACGCCGTGGTGAACCCCGCGCACGAGCAGCGCATCGAGGAGATCATCCTCGAGGAGTATCCCTCCCACCTGCTCGGCGCCATCCCGGTCATCCTGTCCCACCAGGTGGCGGGGCGCAAAGGCGAGTATGTCCGCGCCACCTCGGCCATCGTGGACGGCTATCTGCACTCCACCATGTACCATGCGCTCTCGGCGCTGGAGCAGAACCTGCGCGCCCATCGCTACGACAAGCCCATGCTGGTGATCCACAATTCCGGCGGCATGGCGCAGCTCAACTCCACCGACGCGTTGCAGACCATTCATTCCGGCCCGGTCTCCGGCATTGGCGCCTCCGAGCACCTGGCCATGCTCACCGGGCTCGGCAATGTGGTGGCCACCGACATGGGCGGCACCAGCTACGACATCGGCATCGTGGTGGACGGCGGCGTGAAGCATTACGACTTCAATCCGGTGATCGATCGCTGGCTGGTCTCGGTGCCCATGGTGCACCTGGTGACGCTGGGCGCCGGCGGCGGCTCCATCGCCTCCTATGACCGTATGTACAAGACCGTGAAGTGCGGCCCGGAGAGCGCCGGGTCCGACCCCGGCCCGGCCTGCTACGACCGGGGCGGCATGCGGCCCACCGTGACCGACGCCGACCTTCTGCTCGGCTATCTCGACCCGGCGAACTATGCGGGCGGCTCCATCCCGCTCAACCCGCGCCGGGCCAGGGCGGCCATCGAGGACACCCTGTGCGACGAGCTTGACTGCTCGGTGATCGAGGCGGCGCTGCTGATCCGCGAGAAGGTGGACGACAACATGGCCAACGGCCTGTTCACCGAGCTGCGCGCCCGGGGCTACGACCCCAAGGACTTCACCATGCTCGCCTACGGCGGCAACGGCCCGCTGCACTGCTGCGGCATCGCCCAGAACCTCAACATCGACCGTATTCTGGCGCCGCCGCTCTCCTCGGTGTTCTCCGCGGTGGGCGCCGGTAACATGCACCAGCTCCATATCCATGAGCAGTCGCTCTACATGGTGCTCTACGACAGCAACACCCGCGCCCTGTTCGACGACTATGACCGCTTCAACGCCATCGTCGCCGACCTGAAGGAGCGCGGCACCCAGGACCTGCTGCGCCAGGGCGTTCCGCCCGCAGACATCCGCCATAACCTTGAACTGGACATGCGCTACGGCAACCAGCTGGTGCAGACCACGGCGGTGATCGAGAAGCACGCGGTGGACGGCCCGGCGGACGTGCTCGCCATCATCTCCCAGTTCTCGGCGGACTACGGCAAGCGCTTCGGCGAAGGCTCGCAGGCGCCGGAGGCGGGCATCCGCATCAACACCATCCGCATCGCCGCCTATGTCCAGCACGAGACCGTGCAGTTCGAGGACATCAAGCCGGTGCCCGAGAGCGAGCGCAAGGCGCCGCCGCCACCCGCGGCGAGCCGCGTGTGCCACTTCGTGGGCCAGGACGGCCCGCTGGAGACGCCGGTGTGGAGCCGCGCCGATATCGGTCCCGGTGTCCAGATCGAGGGCCCGGCCATCATCGCCTCGGAGGTGACCACCTTCCTGGTCAATCCGGGCTGGAGCTTCGTGGCGGCGAAGCAGGGGGCCTCCTGGTTCCTGCGCGCGAAGATCCCCGCCACCACGCACTGACGCCGTTTCTCTCCCCGCCCCGCGCGGGGAGAGCGCGCCCCATGGCGCTGCGATCACCTGAGATAATCCGGGAGGATAAACCCATGAACGACATGAGCATCGCCGGCCGCGGCAAGCTGCCCAGCGCCGAAGAGGCTGCCCTGGTCCGGAAGTTCCTGAACGACACCACCTTGTTCCTCGGCCCCGACCCCGAGATCATGCAGAACCACGACCTCATGCCGCGCACGGCGGACGAGGAAGAGGCCATCACCAAGGTGGCCGACAGCCACATCATCGCCAAGATCCGCGATCGCATCCAGGCCGGCTGCGACGAAGGCTACGAGATGGTGGAGCAGATGGGCGCCGCCCCCGGCGCCAAATGGGGCGACGTGATCACCGGCGTGTATTCGGCCTCCGGCGATCTGGCCATCGCCTCCGCCGGCGGCGTGCTGATCTTCTCGGCGCTGGTGCACCACCCCATCAAGTTCATCATCAAGAACTGGATGAATGATCCGACCGTCGGGGTGCGGGAAGGCGACGGCTTCATCCACAACGACAGCCGCTACGGCAACGTCCACAATACCGACCAGTCCATGATCGTGCCCATCTTCCACAAGGGCAAGCTCGTGTGCTGGGTGGCCTCCACCGTGCATGAGGGCGAGAACGGCGCCATCGAGCCGGGCGGCATGCCCTCCATGGCGGAGAGCCCGTCCGACGAGGGGTTGAAGATGTCGCCCTTCCGGGTGGTCGAGAACTACCAGATCAAGCGCGATATCCTCACCTTCCTGCAGAATTCGGTGCGCGAGCCCAAGCTGCAATATGAAGACATGAAGGTGAAGCTGTTCGCCTGCCTGCGCATCAAGCAGCGCATCGAGGAGACGCTGAACACCGACGGCCCGGAGGCCCTCGTCTCCACCCTGCGCCTGACCATGGAGAATGTGCGCGCCGAGGTGAAGCGCCGCATTTCCGAGTGGCCGGACATGACGGTGCGCACCTACATCATCCAGGATTCGACCCTGCGCGAGAATTGCGTGGTGAAGATCAACTGCAAGCTGACCAAGACCGGCGACCGGCTGATCTTCGATTTCCGCGGCTCCGCGCCGGAATTCACCAACCGCGCCACCAATACCATCGTCGCCGGCCTCAAGGGCATGCTGGCGCAGGTGTTCCTGTGTTATGTGTGGCCGGACCTGCCGCGCGGGCAGGCGGCCTTCGCCCCCATCGAGGTCATCACCGACCCCCATTCCATCGTCAACTGCTCCTACGACGCGCCCAATTCGCAGAGCCTGATGTCCATCTTCACGGGCTTCACGGCGGGCCAGCACGCGGTGGCGAAGTTCCTCTATTCCTGCCCGGAGAAGTTCACCAAGGTCCACGCCCCGACCTTCAACATGATCAACACCTTCATCTGGGGCGGCGTGTCCCAGCACGGCGAGACCCTGGGCAACCTCTGCGCCGACCTCAACGGCATGGGCGCCGGCGCCACCGTGGACCGGGACGGCGAGCATGCGCTGGCCCCCATCTTCGCCACCATGGCCGACATCGGCGAGCAGGAGCTGAACGAGGAAGAGGTGCCGTTCCTCCAGCTCGTGTCCAAGAAGATGACGCGCGATGCCATTGCGCCGGGCAAGTATCGCGGCGGCCAGGGCTACACCATGATGGTGGCCACCAAGGACAGCGAGCAGTGGGGGTTCATGACCACCTGCCAGGGCGCCAAGATCCCGCCGCTCCAGGGGCTGTTCGGCGGCTATGCCTGCGGCTGCTATCCGTTGTCCAAGGTGAAGGGCGTGGATGTCTACGACGTGCTGCAAAACACGCCGGAGAAGTTCAAGCACTCCATCGAGGAGGTCATGAACGAGCAGCCCTTCGAGGGCGCCAGCTACACCACCCACCACATGGGCATGGGCTTTGAAATCTCGAAGCGCGGCGAGCTGTTCATGATCTCGCAGGGGGCAGGCGCCGGCTACGGCGACCTGCTGGAGCGCGACCCAAGGGGCGTCATCAAGGACATCGAGGAGGGGCTGATCTCCCCGGAGGTCGCCGCCCGCCTCTACAAGGTGGCGTTCGACCCCGAGACCCTCGCCATCGACGAGGCGGCCACCGAAGTGGCGCGCGCCGCCGAGCGCAAGGCCCGCATCGCCCGCTCCAGGCCCTATTCGGACTTTGTGAAGGACTGGAGCAAGCCCACGCCGCCGACCCACCTGCAGTATTTCGGTGCGTGGGGCGATGATGTCCAGACCCTCTACATGGGCAGCCCGCACAAGACCCGCGACGCTGAAACCCCGCGCCCCAACTACATGCCGCATCCCAAGGATGTGCGCATCGCCGAGCTTGAGGCCCGTCTCGCCGCCGTCGGCGCCATGGGGGGCGAGAAGCAATGAGCCCACGGCTCGTGGATGCCCTGCCGCGTCCGTCCGGCGCGCCCGGACTCAGGGTCTGGCTGAAGTCGTCGGGCTATGCCCGGCGCCTTCTGCTCGGGGAGGGGGGCGACCCGTGGGAGAGCGCGCCGCGCTATCTCTCTTTCTTCACCCAGGCCCATGGCCTGCTGCGACCGGACGTGGGCGTGGTGGATGTCGGCGATCTCTACCGCTCCTGGGTGGAGCGGAATCCTGCCCTGAAGACGCAGATGGCGGCGAAATCCCGCGCCGCCTTCCCGCTCAAGCGCATGCTGGAGGAGGAGGGTCCCCGCCGGCTGCTGGCGGAAGTGGTGGAGGCGGTGGCAGCGAGCTTGCGCGGGCAGACCCCGCTGGTGCTTGCCTTTCCCGCCCCGCGGCGCTGGCTCGCCGAGGCTGCCGCTTTCGCCGGGCGGGAGGGCGTCCCCATCGACGCCGACATGGTCGAGAGCGCCGCCATGTACATGGCGGACCTCGTGCGCGTGGTCTCGGCCCTTCCCATCGGCGGACTGCTGCTGGAAGAGGACCAGGCCGCCGAAGCCGGCGATCTGGAGGCGAGCCGGCCGCTGGTGAACGTCGCCCGGCATTATCGCTGGGGCCTGGCGTTGCGCGGGCGTGACGGGGGCGCCACCAGCGAGCTCGACACCCTCATCAGCACCGAGCCGGTTGCGGGTGGGGACTTCGCCCTCGGCCTCGACGTGAGCCGGGACCTGTGGAGCGGCGGGCCCCTCGCCACGCTTGGTGGCGGCCAGTTCTACTTCGCCGAGATCCCCGAGGGGGCAGAGCCGGAATCCGTGCTCCAGCAACTCGCCCGCCTGCGGGCCTGAGCTGACCCGTCCGCCAGCGCCCCCGGACCGTGGCCCACGCCCGGCCGGGGCAGGCAGAGCCATGTCCGTGCGCCAGCGGGGCGCGCGGACCAGCGCGGCGCGCCAACGCCGTCCATCACCCAAAATCAATCCGGAGGAAACATGATCCGTTCGTTCAAGGACATCGTCCTCGCCATAGTCTGCGCCCTATTTGCCGGCTCGTCCGCCTGGGCTGCCGACGTGAATTCCGGCGACTATCTGCCGGCGCCCGCCGGCACCAACCTGCTGGTCTTCTACAGCCAGTATGCGACCCGCGACGAATATGTCACCGCCTCGGGACAGACCATTTCCAACGGCACCGGCCTTGATTCCTACGTCAACATTCTGCGCTACGTGCATTACTTCGACATCGGCGGCTTTACGGTGGCGCCGCAGGTGCTCATCCCGGCTGGCACGCTCTACAACGGCCGGCTCGGCGGCGCCTCGTTCGATGCCGCGGCGGGCCTCGGAGATCCCATCCTCGCGACCACGGTCTGGGTGGTGAACAACAAGGCGAGCCAGACCTATATCGGCATCATGCCCTATCTGTTCCTGCCCGTCGGCCAGTACAGCGCAGGCGAGGTGCTGAACCTGGGCGAGAACCGCTGGAAGCTGGACCTGCAGGCCGGTTGGTATCAGGGCCTCACCAACGGCGTCGCGCTCCAGTTCACCGGAGACGTGATCTGGTATGGCGACAATGGGAGGGCCGGCAACGGCACGCAGACCCTGTCGCAAGACCCCACCTATCAGCTTCAGGCGTGGCTCTCCTACGCCTTCGCCCCCACCTGGTCGGCGGCCGTCGGCTATTCCCAGTTCTGGGGCGGCACCGAATATCTGGCCGGTGTGCCCACCGGGAATGAGACCGAACGCTCGCAGGTGCGGCTCGAGCTGTCCAAGTTCATCACGCCGACATTCCAGGTGCTGGGGCTGGTCCAGCGCGATGTCGCCACCTCGGGAGGCTTTCCCGAAGCGTTCCGCGGCACGGTTCGCCTGCTGCAGGTCTTTTAGGCGGGGCGATGCTCCGCAGGAGGTTTGACCCAGACTTGGCGTCTCAGACTTGGAGCCTCCCGGATCGCGATCTACCACTGCGCCTCGGCGGACATGGCCACCGGGCCGCCGGCGGTGGCCGTCCACAGCTCCAGCGTCCCGTTCGGCCCGTCGTCCGCGTGGAGGACGTACGGGGCGGTGTCGAAGAGGGGCGACAGGCCGCGGAAAGAGAACCGGGCCGGCGGGCGGCCCCCCAGCTCCGCCGCATAGCGGTAGAGCTGCGTCGCCTGGAGTGGTCCGTGCACCACCAGGCCGGGATAGCCCTCGACCTTGGTGACATAGGGGTGGTCGTAGTGGATGCGGTGTCCGTTGAAGGTCAGCGCCGAATAGCGGAACAGCAGGGGCGCGGAGGGCACGATCTCGCGCCGGTGCCGTCCTTCGGCCGCCGGCGTGGGTGCCTTTTTGGGTGCGTCGCCGGCATCGAGGCCGCGATAGACGATGTCCTGAATCTCGCTCAGCACCGTCCGTCCCCCGGCCTCGATCTCGTGCTTCACGGTGACGAAGCACAAGGTGCCGGTGCGGCCTTCCTTCAGGGACAGGTCCTCGACCCGCGACACCCGGCGCATGGTGTTGCCGACCCTCAGTTCGTCGATGAAGGCGAAGCGCCCGCCCGCCCACATGCGCCGGGGCAGCGGCACAGGCGGCAGGAAGCCGCCGCGCGCCGGGTGGCCATCCGGACCGAGGCTGTGGGAAGGGACCGCCGGCTGGGCGAGGCACCAGTGCAGCAGCCGCGGCGCCACATCGCCGTCCACCGGGTTGCCCGGTTCGTCGTCGAAGGTGGCACGGAAGCGGCGCACCAGCGCCGGGTCCACCGCCTCGGTGCCGATATCCTCGCGGCCGATCCAGGTCCGCAGGTGCTCGATGTCCAGTTCGGATGTCCCGGTCATGTCAGAACGACCCATATTAGAAGGACCTGGGCAGTCCGAGCACGTGCTCGGCCACATAGCTCAGGATGAGATTGGTGGAGATCGGCGCCACCTGGTAGAGGCGGGTCTCGCGGAACTTGCGCTCCACGTCATACTCGCAGGCGAAGCCGAAGCCGCCGTGGAACTGGAGGCAGGCGTTGGCGGCTTCCCACGAGGCCTTGGCGGCGAGGTATTTCGCCATGTTGGCCTGGGTCCCGCAGGGCTGGTGCGCATCATAGAGCCGGCAGGCCTCGAAGCGCATGAGGTTGGCGGCCTCCACCTCGATGAAGCTTTCCGCGATGGGAAATTGCACCCCCTGGTTCTGGCCGATGGGCCGGCCGAACACCACCCGCTCGCGGGCGTAGGCCGACACCTTGTCGATGAACCAGTAGCCGTCGCCGATGCATTCGGCGGCGATCAGCGTGCGCTCGGCATTCAGGCCGGTGAGGATATATTTGAACCCCTGGCCCTCCTCGCCGATCAAATTCTCTTCCGGAATCTCCAGATTGTCGAAGAACAGCTCGTTGGTCTCGTGGTTCACCATGTTGGGGATGGGCCGCACCGTCATCCCCTTCGACATGGCCTCCTTGATGTCCACGATGAAGATGGAGAGGCCTTCCGACTTCTTTTTCACCTGGTCGAGGGGCGTGGTGCGGGCGAGCAGGATCATCAGGTCGGAATGCTGGACACGAGAGATCCAGACCTTCTGGCCGTTGATGACGTAGCGGTCGCCCTTTTTCACCGCCGTGGTCTTGATCCGCGTGGTGTCGGTGCCGGTGGTGGGCTCGGTGACGCCCATGGACTGCAACCGCAATTCGCCGGCCGCGATCTTCGGCAGGTAGCGTTTGCGCTGCTCCTCGGAACCGTGCCGCACCAGCGTGTTCATGTTGTACATCTGGCCGTGGCAGGCGCCGGAATTGCCGCCCGCGCGGTTGATCTCCTCCATGATCACCGAGGCCTCGGTGAGGCCGAGGCCCGAGCCGCCGTACTCTTCGGGGATCAGCGCGGCCATCCAGCCGGCCTTGGTGAGGGCATCGACGAAGTCTTCCGGATAGGCGCGGGCCTCGTCCACCTTGCGATGGTACTCGGCGGGAAAGTCCGCGCACAGCGCGCGCACCGCGTCGCGGATATCCTGGAACTGGTCGCTGCCAACGGTCTGCATGGTTTCGGAAACCCTCATTATCGGCTGGCGGACGCGGTGGCGTTCAGCTTCACCGCGTCGCTGCTGGACAGGTTCAGGATGGCATCGGCGAGGGCGCCGGCGGCGTCGGCGCCGATGACGGGACCGCTCAGGGTCATGAATTTGGCGCGCAACGCCGCATCGTCCGGGAAGGTCTCCGGCTCACCGGAAGGGTCCGGGATCGTGCGCTCGAACACCCCTTGCGGCGTCGTCAGGCGCAGCGTCGCGCCGAACGGATGGGGGCGGTCTTCAAGGCGCGGGTCGGCGAAGACGCTTATGCGGTCGCTCATGGCGTCGAGCACAGGGTCGCCGAGCCGCCTGTAGTCGTCCCAGCCGAAGCGGCCCTGGTCGAGGGCCACCGCCGCCGTGAACGGCATGGAGAACTGCCCCTCCACCACCGCGCGCACGCGCCGCTTCTCCGGCAGCGGATCGGCGGTGAGGGTGATGCCGTTGCGGTGCAGGCCGATGGCTACCTGCTGGATATCGTCGGCCTTCAAGGCGTGCTCGGCGCGCAGGGCGAGGAGGCCGTCGAGGGCGGCGTGGGTGTAGCGGCAGCTCGGATAGGGCTTGAGGCCGATGCGCAGGGTCTCGAAATGCCGGCCGAGCCCGGCGACGGCGACGGCCGGATCGGCACCGTCCGAATAGCCCTTGAGGAAGCCGTGCTCGCCCTCGATGGCGGCGCGCGATCCGTGGAAGCCTTCGGCGGCGAGGAGGGCGGCCATGAGCCCGTTCATGGCCGCCGCGCCCACCTGGTAGCGCTTGTTCCATGCGCCGTTGGCGAGGAATTGCAGGGAGCCTGCCGCCTGGCTTCCGGCGACACCGAAGGCCGCCGCCACGGCCTCGGGGGCAAGGCCCAGCAGGCGCCCGGCGGCAGCGGCGGCGCCGAAGGTGCCGGCCGTCGCCGTGGGATGGAAGCCGCGCGCATAGTGCCGCGTGGGGTCGAGCGCCAAGCCGAGGCGGCAGCAGACCTCATAGCCCGCGATCACCGCCGCCACGAAATTGGCGCCGCTCGCCCCGGTCAGTTCCGCGGCCGCGAGCGCGGCGGGGATGACCGGCGCGCTGGGATGCAGCGAGCTGGCCGCATGGGTGTCGTCGAAATCCAGCGAATGGCCGAAGGCGCCATTCAGCAAAGCGGCGGCGGCCGGCCCGTAGCCGCGCGCCTCGCCCAGCACCGTGCACGGGCCGGGCGCGCCGAAGCCGGCCTTTTCCACCAGCGCGCGGAGGGATGGGGCGGAATCGGTCTCGAACCCGCCGCGCACGATGTTGCCGGCAAAGTCGAGGATCAGCCGCTCCGCCCGCGCGACCACATCGGCGGGGATGTCCGCGAGCCGGATGCCGGCGGAATAGGCGGCGAGGGTGAGGGTCTCATTGCTCATGGCTTGACCTTTCAGCGGCCTGTGCGGGCCAGGATGCGTTCGGCGCGCAGACGCACGGGCGCGTCCACCATGGCGCCGTCGACCGTCACGACCGAGCCGCCTTCGTCCAGGGCGGCGAGGATGCGCTCGGCCCAGCTCACCTCTTCGGCGGTCGGCGCAAAGCCAGTCATCACGGGGGCGATCTGGCCGGGGTGGATGCACAGCTTGCCGGCGAAGCCGAGGGCCACCGCATGGGCCGCGTCGTCCTGCGCGAGGGCGGCGTCGTCGACGCGGGTGGTGACCCCGTCCATGGGGCCATGACCGCCGGCGAGCCGCGCCGCCAGCACCAGCTCGGAGCGGGCGGAAAGGAGCGCCTCGCGGGTATGGGCACAGCCCAGATCAGCGGCGAAATCGATGGAGCCGAAGGCGAGGCGGGCTACGCACGGCACCGCCGCGATGGACCGCGCCGCGGCAAGGCCCCGGGCGCTTTCGATGAGGGGAATGAGGGCAACGCCCTCGCCGAGGCGGGCGGCCACCTGCTCCACCTCGTCCCGGCTCTCGGCCTTCGGCAGCATGACGCCGGCAAGGGGCAGCCGCCGCGCGACGGCGAGATCCTCCGCGTGCCACGGGGTGCCAGAGGCGTTGATTCGCAGCAGCACCGGTCCTCCGGCCGGGATGGCGGCGGCGAGGGCATCGCGGGCGGCATCCTTCTCTGCGTGGCCCACCGCATCCTCGAGGTCGATGATGATGGCGTCGGCGCCGGAGGCGAGCGCTTTGGCGAAGCGATCGGGACGCGTCGCCGGGACAAACAGGGCAACGAGCCGCCCGCTCCTGAGCGAAACGGGCCGGGCAAACTCGGACATGGTCGAAACCCGTCGGATGGGGTCGGCGCGCGCTCGGCAAGGACCGGCGCGACGCGACGTCATGGAAACGGGGGCACAGTCACCGCAAACGCGGCGGGAGGCGAAATAGGGATTTGCGCTGCCCCACATACCCCGCGCCTATAGCGCCAGCGTTCGCCAGTCTGCGGAGAGGCATAACATTCTGCTATAACTCCTAGGCTTCACTTATATTTGTTTTCTGGCCCCGGCACGGCGATCTTGCCGAGGAAGAGCCTCGGTCGAGGCGCAGACGGCGTCTGCACCGGCCGGCGAGGTTTCCCCGTCGCCACTCAGTCCGCCGGTGTTTCGATGCATCGTGATCTCGAAGGTATGCTCGTCGTCTCGGTGGAGCAGGCCGTTGCCGCGCCCTACCTCTCAGGCCGACTGGCGGACGCGGGGGCGCGCGTCATCAAGGTCGAACGCCCCGAAGGGGATTTCGCGCGCAATTACGACAGCCTCGTCCATGGCGAGAGCGCCTATTTCGTCTGGTTGAACCGGGGCAAGGAATCCATTTGCCTCGACCTGAAGGAGCGCGGCGACGCGGACCTGCTCGCCGCCCTGCTCGAGAAGGCCGACATCTTCATCCAGAACCTCGCGCCGGGGGTGATCGAGCGGCTCGGCTTTGCCCCCGATGACCTGCGCCGGCGCAATCCGCGCCTCATCACCTGCTCCATTTCCGGCTATGGCGACGAAGGGCCCTACCGCGACCTCAAGGCCTACGATCTTCTGGTTCAGGCCGAGAGCGGCCTCTCTTCTCTCACGGGCAACGAGGCGGGGCTGGCGCGGGTCGGGGTGTCGGTGTGCGACATCGCGGCGGGGATGACCGCGTTCCAGGCGGTGCTGCAGGCGATCATCGGCCGGGAGCGCACCGGCGTGGGGCGCCATGTCTCCGTCTCGCTCTATCATGCGCTGTCCGACTGGATGAACGTGCCGTACCTCCAGTTCGCCTATGGCGGCAAGGTCCCGGTGCGCGCGGGCCTCAGCCATCCCACCATCGCGCCCTATGGGGCTTTTGAGTGCGCCGACGGCAAGGCGGTTCTCCTCTCCATCCAGAACGAGCGCGAATGGGTGAATTTCTGCGCCGACGTGCTCGGGGACGCGGCCCTCGCCACCGATCCGCGCTGGACCAGCAACAGCCTGCGGGTGGAGAACCGGCCGGCGCTGGAGGCGGCGGTCACGGCGGTGTTCCGCGCCTATCCGCGCGACGAGATGGTGGCGCGCCTGGAAAAGGCGCGGATCGCCTATGGCCGGGTCAGCACCATGGAGGACCTGTTGGTCCATCCGCAGAACCGCTATGTGGAGGTCGATACGCCGACCGGGCCGGTGCGGTGCCTGGCGCCGGGGGCGCTGTTCGACCGGACCTTGCCGCGCTTCGGACCGGTGCCGGCTTTGGGGGCGCATACGGACGCCATTCGCGGTGAGTTCGCCGTGCACGCGAGTGCCGACACATAAGGAGGCCGGACATGTCGTTCCCTGATGCCGGTCCTGCGGATGAGGCGCCCCGCGTGCGCCGTCCTGCCGGCAGCGCGCTCGCGCTGATCGAAGAGTGGCTCGGCCCGCTGGCCGGCCGCCATTTCCTCGATGTCGGCTGCGGCCGGGGAGCGCTCGCCAAGGCGCTCACGGCGCGGGGGGCGCAGGTCGTGGGCATCGATCCCGCCGCCGAGGCCATCGAAGCTGCCCGGGCGGCGGTGCCGGAGGCCCGGTTCGACGTGGGCGGGGCCGAGGCACTGCCCTATCCCTCAGGCAGCTTCGATGCGGTGCTCCTGCTCAACAGCTTCCACCATGTGCCGCAGCACCTGATGGCCGCCGCGCTGGCGCAGGCCCTGCGGGTCTGCCGAAGGCCGCTGCTCGTCATCGAGCCTCTGGCGGAGGGGCCGTTCTTCGAGGCCATGCGCGCGGTGGAGGACGAGACCGTGATACGCCATGCCGCCCAGGCCGCCATCGCGGATTTCGTGGCTGAGGGCCGGGCGAACATCGTGCGGGACCACGTCTTCGACGACGTGCGGCGCTTCAGCGGTGTGGACGCCTTCCTCGACAAGATCGTGGCGGTCGATCCGGCGCGTGCCGAAGCGGCGCGGCGCCTGAGAGGCGAGGTGGCGGTGCTCATGACGCGCTGGGGCACGCCGGAGGAGGGTGGCGTGTGCCTCGTCCAGCCGCACCGGGCGGTGCTGCTGGAAGCCGTGGGCATTTCTCCATAACTTTTTGGCGTCTGTGGGTGAAGTCCTATAAGCTTCTTGTCTATCAAGGGGCGAGGAAACGCCATGGACCTGCGGCAATTGCGCTATTTCGTGTCCATCGTCGAGGTGGGCTCCTTCTCCAAGGCCGCCCATCGCCTGCGCGTGGCGCAGCCGGCCTTGAGCCAGCATGTGCGCAACATGGAGATCGACCTCGGCGTGGAGCTGCTGTTCCGCAGCCCGCAGGGGGTGCGCGCCACCGAGGCGGGAGAGACGCTGGTGCGCCACGCGCGCCTCATCCTCAGCCAGATGGAGGTGGCGCGGGAGGCGGTGCGCCGGGGCCAGAGCGAGCCCGAGGGCGAGGTGCGATTCGGCCTTCCGGGCACGGTGAGCCAGATGCTGTGCGTGCCACTGCTCAGCGAGGCGCGCCGTCGCTACCCCAAGATCAAGCTGCGCGTCGCCGAAGCCATGAGCGGCTTCGTGCTGGACTGGCTGCGCGAGGGCAAGATCGACCTCGGCGTCCTCTATCGCTCGGTGGCGGATCGCACGCTGCTCGCCCGCCGCGTTCTCTCCGAGGAATTGTGCCTGCTGGGACCCGCCGAGCCCATGGACCGGCCCCACCCCCCGCCGGGCGCCGTCTCCTTCGCCGACATCGCCGACCTCACGCTGATCCTGCCCAGCCTCGGCCATGGCCTGCGCGACCTCATCGAGGAGCGGGCGCTGTCCGAGAACGTGCACCTCAGCACCGTCATCGACATCGACACCTACGGCCAGATCAAGCTGCTGGTGGAGGGCGGGCTGGGTTATTCCATCCTGCCCGGCGCCGCGCTGCGGGCGGAGGTGGAGAAGGGCCTGCTGCGCACCTGGCCCATGGGCGAGCCGGTGCTCTCGCGCGACCTGCACCTCGTCCGGCCGGCTGACCGGCCCATGTCCAATGCGGTCCGGGCCATCGAGGATCTGGCCCATGCGACGCTTGTCCGGCTGGTGCGCGAAGGCGCGTGGCCGGCCGATCTCATCGATGACGAGGCCGGCGCGGCGGCGCTCCGGGAGCGGGTATTGGGCTAGAACTTTCCGCTATGGGATCCAAGTCAAAATAGTCTTTTGAGATAGCCGTCGGCGAAACCAGAATGCGCTCGCCTCCCCCGGTGGGGAGAGAAGAAACGCGGTCGAATCAGACCGACCTGGAGGAACGCCGATGTTGCTTCGTCGCCTCGTCGCGGCAGCGGGACTGTCGCTGCTCGGCCTTTGTCCCGCCCTGGCCCAGCAAAAGCCGGCCGAGCTGAAGATCGGCATCACCACCTACAGCTCGGGCGCGGCATCCGTCTTCGGCATCCCGGCCCGCGACGCGGCGGAGATGCTGGCCGCCGACATCAACGCCAAGGGTGGCGTCCAGGGCGTGCCGGTGAAGCTGTTCTTCGTGGATGAAGGCGCCGGCATCGAGACCCTCATGACCGAATATCGCCGCCTGGTGGAGGACACCAAGGTGGACGTGATGTTCGCCTCCATCTCCTCCGGCGTGTGCAACAAGATCGCCCCCCTGGCCGAGGACCTGAAGGTTCTCAACTTCATGTGGGATTGCGGCACCCAGCGCATCCTCGAGGAAGACAAGTACAATTACGTCTTCCGCACCCAGGCGAACGCGACCCCCGAGGTCCTCGCCCCGCTGCTCTATCTCCTGAAGACCAAGCCGGACTTCAAGACCATTGCCGTGGTGAACCAGGACTATGCCTGGGGCCGCGACAGCTGGGCCATCTTCTCCCAGGCGCTGAAGGTACTGAAGCCCGACGTGAAGGTGGTGGCGGAATTCTTCCCCAAGTTCGGCGCCGCCGACTTCTCCACCGAGGTCTCGCGCCTGCTGGCGCTGAAGCCGGATGTGATCCTGTCCACTTCCTGGGGCGGCGACCTCGACACTTTCGTGCGGCAGGCCAACCAGCGCGGGCTGTTCAAGTCGTCCCTGTTCGTGCTGCCGCTGGCGGAATCCTCGCTCCAGCGCCTCGGCACCGACCTGCCTGAGGGGGTGATCGTGGGCGGCCGCGGCGACCATTATTTCCTTCATCCCGAGCGCATCGGCGACGCCAAGTTCAAGGCGTTCATGGACGCCTTCAAGCAGAAGACCGGCAGCTATCCCATCTACCCGGTGTTCCACATGGCGCAGGCCTTCGCCGCCCTCGAAGCGGTCTATGGCAAGGCGGTGGCCGCCAACGGCGGCAAGTGGCCGAGCCACGACCAGGTCGCCAAGGCGATGCCCGGCCTCACCTTCCAGGCCCTTGGCCGGCCAGTGGAAATCCGCGCCGACGGGCAGGGCGTCGAGGACCAGCTCATCGGCACCACCACCCGCGTGCCGGCTTACAGCTTCGACATCCTCGACAACATGATGATCTTCCCCGCCGTGCAACTGATGCCGCCGGTGGGCCAGAAGTCCGAGGCCTGGATCGCAACGCTGAAGCCCGGCATCGTCGACATCAAGGTCGACACCTTCAAGGCGGCCAAATAGGCCCCCGATCCAAGCCATCCGAGGTTTTTCCGGGCGCGGCATGTCACGTGCCGCGCCGGTACCGCAAGGGGCCTTCATGTCCTTCGACACCATCGTGCTGGCCGTCTGCGACGGCGTCGCCTATGCCTCCCTGGTCTTCCTGGTGGCGGTGGGCCTGACGTTCATCTTCGGCGTGCTAGGCGTGCTCAACATTGCCCACGGCAGCTTCTACGCGCTCGGCGCCTATACCGCCGTCAGCGCGGGGCTGGCGCTCACCAAGGCCGGGTTCAGCCCCTGGCTCACCTTTCCGGCCCTGTTCGTGGGTGCCATCGCGGTTGGGGTGGTGCTGGGCGGGCTGATGGAGAAGCTGCTGCTCCAGCGCATCTACGACAAGGAGCAGGTGCTGCAGATCCTCGTCACCTTCGCCGTGTTCATGATCCTGGAGAATGTGCAGCGGCTGGTGTGGGGCGTGCAGCCCTATTTCATGTCGGAACCGCTGCAACTGCTCGGCAACGTCTCCCTGTTCGGCATCAGCTACACCGCCTACCAGACCCTGTTCCTGCCGGCCTTGGCGCTGATCGTGCTCTTCGGCCTGCGCTTCTTCCTGCGGCACACCTCGGCGGGGGCGCAGATCCTTGCCGTCACCGAGGACCGGGAGGCGGCGAGCGCCATCGGCATCGATGCCCAGAAGGTCTATTTCATCACCTTCATCGCCGGCGCGACCCTCGCGGCGCTGGGCGGGGCGCTGGCGGCGCCCACCACCTCCCTCATGCCCGGCATGGGGGCGGAGATGATCGTGCTGTCCTTCGCGGTGGCCGCCACCGCCGGCCTCGGCCAGATCGAGGGCGCCGCCGTGGCAGCCCTGATGATCGGCCTCGGGCGATCCGTCGCCGTCTATCTCGCCCCCGAATTCGAGGTGCTCGTGCCCTACATCCTCATGGTCGCGGTGCTCATCTTCCGTCCGAGCGGCCTGTTCGGCGCGCCCCAGCTCAGGAAGATCTGAAAATGGCCGTGCGCTGGATCCTCCTCGCTCTCCTTCTCGCGGTGCTGGCGGCCGTGCCGGCCTTTGCCGCCTCGTCCCAGACCTTCCTCGCCATCGTGTTCGCGAAAAGCCTCGCGGTGCTCGGCCTCCTGCTGCTGCTTCAGGCGGGGCAGGTGTCGTTCGGCCACGGCATGTTCTTCGCGACCGGCGCCTACACCGTAGCCTTCCTCGGCCGCAGCATGGGCGGCGGCGACATCGCCCTGCTGCTCGCAGCCTCGGCGGTCTCCAGCGTGCTCCTCGGCCTGCTGGTGGGGCTGTTCGTGGTGCGCTACCGCTACATCTTCTTCGGCATGCTGAATTTGGCCTTCTCCATGGTGCTCTATTCCATCCTGGAGAAGTTCTTCCACCTTACCGGCGGCTCCGATGGCCTGCGCATCCGCCGGCCCTCCGCCTTCGGCTTCGCCTTCGATCGCGCGCAGTTCGACACGCTGATCTATTACCTCACGCTGGTGCTCGCCTTCGGCGCGGCCTACTTGGTGTGGCGCTATCTGCGCAGCCCGCTCGGACAGGCGCTCAAAGCCATCAAGAGCAACGAGACGCGGCTCGAATACATCGGCCTGTCCGCCCGCTTCGTGATGCTGGTGGGCTATGTGATTTCCGCGCTTCTGTGCGGCATCGGCGGCGCCTGCCTCGGCATCATCCAGGGCATCGCGACGCCCGAGTACAGCTATTGGACCCGCTCCGCCGAATTCGTCTTCATCGCCATCCTCGGCGGGGTGGGCCATGTGGCCGGCGCGCTCACCGGCACCTTCGTCTACGAGGCGGTGCGCACCTATGCGGCGGCCTTCGTGGCCGACAGCTGGCAGATGATCCTCGGCTTCGTGCTGCTGGCCATCATCCTGAAGGCGCCCACCGGCATCGTCGGGCTGGTGCAGGCCATCGCCGGCCGCCGCAAGGCGCAGGCCACGGCCGGCCTCACCGTGGAGACCGCGCGATGAGCGAGCATCCCATCCTGCTTCAGGCGCGCGGTCTCGAGATCCGCTTCGGCGGCGTGGTCGCGGCCAACGGCATCGATCTCGACGTGCGCGGCGGCGAGAACCTCGCCATCATCGGCCCCAACGGCGCGGGCAAGACCACCTTCCTCAACATCTGCACCGGCTATCTGCGGCCCAAGGCCGGCACGGTACGGTTCGAGGGCAAGGAGATCACCGCCCATCCGCCGCGGGACATCACGCGGCTGGGCATCGCGCGCGCCTTCCAGATCCCGCAGCTGTTCTCCGACCACACGGTGCTGGAGAACATGCTGCTGGCGGCGGCCTCCCGCGCGCGGCGGTTCAACCTGCTGCGGCCACTGGAGAAGATCGCCGAGCGCGACGAGATGGTCGAACTGCTCGACCTCGTGGGTTGCGCCGGGGATCTTGGCAAGCGCGCCGGCGACCTGCCGGAGGGCCACCGCAAGCTGGTGGACATCGCCATCGCGCTGGCCATGAAGCCCAAGTTGCTGCTCATGGACGAGCCCACCTCCGGCGTCGCCACCGCCGACAAGTTCGGCGTCATGGAGATTCTGGTCTCCGCGCTCGCCAAGGCCAGGGTCGCCTCCGTCTTCGTGGAGCACGACATGGACATGGTGCAGCGCTACGCCGGCCGGGTGGCGGTGTGGAGCGCCGGCAAGATCCAGAAGCTCGGCGCCCCGGCCGAGGTGCTGGAGGACCCCGAGGTCATTCGCACCGTGATCGGAGTTTGATCATGCTCATCCTCGATCATGTCACCGTCTCGTTCGGCACGGTCCCGGTGCTGCGCGGCGTGTCGTTCCAGCTCAGGGAAGGGGAGGCGGTGGCCTTCGTCGGCCGCAACGGCGCCGGCAAGACCACGACGCTGCGCTCCATCATGGGCTTCACCCGGAATGGCGGGCGCATAGAGTTCGACGGGCACGACCTAGCCGGCGTCGCCGCGCACCTGCGGCCCGGGCTCGGCATCGGCTATGCGCCGGAGGACCGCCGCCTGTTCTCCCGCTTCACGGTGGAGGAGAACATCCTGCTTCCGGCGCAGGTGGCCAAGCTTTCCAGCGAGGAGACAAAGCGCCGGCTCGATCGCGTCTACCGTGTGCTGCCCGAGCTGAAGGAGATGGCCCGGCGCCCCGCCGGCTCGGTCTCCGGCGGGCAGGGCAAGATGGTGGCGCTCGGCCGCGCGCTGATGCTCGCCACCCGCCTTGTGCTTCTGGACGAGCCCTTCCAGGGCCTCGCCCCGGTGCTCGCCAACCGCTACGCCGAGGCCCTGCGGAGCCTGCGCGACACCGATCCCAGCCTCGCCCTCATCATTACTGAATCGAACCCGCACCTGCTGCGCGGCTTCGCCGAACGCACCATCACCATCGAGCGTGGCGAGATCGCGGGCGACGTGCCCAACGAAGGACTGGCCGCATGAATGAGCTGAGCCCCGTGATGCCCGCCAAGGGCGTCTTCATCAACAATGCCTGGCGCCCGGCCGCCTCCGGGCGCGTCATCGATGTGTACGCTCCGGCCGAGGGCCGGGTGTTCGCCCAGATCGCCGCCGGCACCGCCGCCGACGTGGATGCGGCGGTGAAGGCCGCGCGCCATGCGGCGGAGGAGGGGGCCTGGAGCCGCCTCACCGCCACCGAGCGCGGCCGCCTGCTCTCCAGGCTCGCCGTCGCCATCGCCGACCATGCGGAGGAGCTGGCAAAGCTCGAGGCCCGCGACACCGGCAAGCCCATGAAGCAGGCCCGCGCCGATATCGTCGCAACCGCGCGCTATTTCGAGTTCTACGGCGGCGCCGCCGACAAGCTGCACGGCGAGACCATTCCCTTCCTCGCCGGCTATTTCGTGCCCACCGAGCGGGTGCCCCACGGCGTCACCGCCCACATCATCCCGTGGAACTACCCGGCGCAGATGTTCGGCCGCACCATCGGGCCGGCGCTGGCGGTGGGCAACGCCACCGTCATCAAGCCGGCGGAGGATGCCTGCCTCACGCCGCTGCGCCTCGCCGAGCTGGCCGCCGAGGTGGGCTTTCCGGACGGCGCCATCAACATCGTGCCCGGCCTCGGCGAGGAGGCGGGCGCGGCGCTCTCCGCCCATCCGGACATAGACTTCATCGCCTTCACAGGCTCGCCGGAGGTGGGCATCCTGATCCAGACCGCGGCGGCGCGGAACCATATCGGCTGCACCCTGGAGCTGGGCGGCAAGTCGCCCCACGTGGTTTTCGCCGATGCGGACTTCGACGTGGCCATCCCGGTCATCGCCAACACCGTGGTGCAGAACGCCGGGCAGACCTGCTCGGCCGGCTCGCGCCTTTTGGTGGAGCGCAAGGTCTATGAGGAGGTGGTGTCCCGCCTCAACGCCCGCTTCGCCTCGCTGCGCGCCGGTTCTCCCGAGATGGACCTCGACCTCGGCCCGGTGATCAACGCCAAGCAGAAGGAGCGGGTGGAAAGCTTCTTCGCCAAAGCGGCGGCGGATGACGTGGGCGTGGTGGCCGAGGGGCTGGTGGCCGAGGGCGTGCCCGCGGGCGGCTTCTACGTGCCGCCACGGGTCTACGGCCCGGTGCCGCGCAGCCACATCCTCGCCACCCAGGAAGTATTCGGCCCGGTGCTCGCGGTGCTGCCCTTCGACGACGAGGCCGACGCCATCGCCCTCGCCAACGGCACCGAGTTCGGCCTCATGGCCGGCATCTGGTCCACCAATGCCTCGCGCGCCATCCGCGTCGCCCGCAAGGTGAAGGCGGGGCAGGTCTATGTGAATGCCTATGGCGCCGGCGGCGGCATCGAACTGCCGTTCGGCGGCATGAAGAAATCCGGCCACGGCCGGGAGAAGGGCTTCGAGGCGCTCTACGAGTTCTCGACCCTCAAGACCCTGATCATCAAGCACGATTGAGAAAGCAGCCCACCATGTCCACTGCTGGAAATCTGCGTCTTTCCGGAAAAACTGCGCTCGTCACGGGCGCCGCCTCGGGCTTCGGCGCCGAGATCGCCCGCGTCTTCGCCCGCGAGGGCGCCAAGGTCGCCATCGTCGACCTGAACGGCGAGGGCGCCCGGAAGGTGGCCGAAGAGATCGGCCCGGCCGCCATCGCCGTCACGGCGGACGTGACCAGCCGCGCCGACATCGAGGCGGCGGTTGCCGCCACCATCGCCCACGGCGGCAAGCTCGACATTGTCGTCAACAACGCGGGCTGGACCCACCGCAACAAGCCGCTGATGGAGGTGACCGAGGAGGAGTTCGACAGGGTCTACGCCATCAACGTGAAGTCCATCTATTACATGACCCACACCATCGTGCCGATCATGTCGGGGCAGGGCGGTGGAGTGGTCGTGAACGTGGGCTCCGTCGCGGGCATCCGGCCGCGTCCGGGCCTCACCTGGTACAATTCCTCCAAGGGTGCGGTGAACCTCGCCACCCGCTCGCTGGCGGTGGAGCTGGCGCCGCAGAAGATCCGCGTGAACTGCGTCGCCCCGGTGATGGGCGCGACAGGTCTCCTCGACAGCTTCATGGGCGTGCCCGACACGCCGGAGAACCGCGCGCGCTTCATCGCCACCATTCCGCTCGGCCGGCTGTCCGAGCCGAAGGACATCGCCAACGCGTGCCTGTATCTTGCCTCCGACGAGGCGGAGTTCATCACCGGCGTGGTGCTGGAAGTGGACGGCGGCCGCACCATCTGATCGCAAGAGAGCGATGCTCCAGGGAGCCCGGCCGGCGCCAACCGCCGGGCTCCTTCGCCCCGCCACGGCGGGGATGCGTGTTCCGAGGGGAAGAGCGCCGGCATACGGCGCCGTGAGGGAGGAGGGAGCGGGATCGCCTGTCGCGCATCGTCACCTGTCTTGCAGCCCGACGATGGCGCGGATCGGCCCGGCTTCCGGACCAATGCGTCAGGGAGGACAGACATGAACGACCCGAGGATGCTGATTACACGTCGGCGCGCGCTTCTGGGCGGCGCCCTTTCCGCGGGCGCGCTGGCACTGGGGCCGGGCCTTGCGCCCGCCTTCGCCAAGGCGCCGCTGGTGGGCCAGCCGGCGCCCTATTTCTACCGCTTCAAGTTCGGTGACGGCGAGATCACCGTGGTATCCGACGGCACGCTGCCGCTCGGCGATCCCCACGCCAACTTCACCGGCCTGTCCGCCCAGGAGATGGACCGGCAGCTCACGTCCAACTTCCTGCCCCTTTCCAATGCGGTGCTGGAGCAGAACATTCTGGTGCTGAACACTGGCGAGAAGCTGATCGTGTTCGATACCGGCATGGGCACGTCCAAGCTGTTCGGCCCCACCACGGGCAAGCTGATGGCCTCCATCAAGCAGGCGGGCATCGATCCGAAGGACGTGGACGCGGTGGTGATGAGCCACGCCCACATCGACCATTGCGGCGGCTGCATGGCCGAGGACGGCACGCGCAACTTCCCCAATGCCCAGTATTATATCTCCCAGGCCGATTACGATTACTGGACCGACGAGAAGACGGTGGGGCCGAACCTGAAGGCCTTCCTGGAGCAGGCGCGCAAGAACCTCGTTCCCAACCGCGACCGCATGGTGTTCTTCAAGGACGGGGAGGAATTCCTGCCCGGCATCCAGGCCATCTCCGCGCCGGGGCATACGGTGGGGCACACCGTCTTCATGATCAGCTCCGGCGGCAAGCAGCTGTGCTACATCGGCGACCTCGCCCACCATCCGGTGCTGCTGCTGGAACAGCCGCTCACCGAGTTCATGTACGACACCGACCCCAAGCAGTCGGCCCAGTCGCGGGTGAAGGTGCTGTCCATGCTCGCGGCCAACCGCATTCCCCTCATCGCCTACCATTTCGCCTGGCCGGGCTTCGGCCATGTGGCGGCGCAGGGGCAGGGCTTCCGCTATTTCCCGGCGCCCATGGTGATGGAGATGTGAGGCCGCTCGCGCGTGCGCTTGACCCGTTCCGCCGCGGTCGAGCACGGCGGCTGACGCTCTGAGATCGGATGGGGAGGCGGCAGCCAGTCGCTTCCCCATCCCCACGGCAAGGAAAGCCAGGCGCCATGTGTTCCGCCCAAGCAAGTTCCGCCCAAGCAGGTTCCGCCCAAATCCTCCCCACCGGCCCTGCAAAAGTCATCCGCGAGGACGACATCGTCCGGAGCGTCGCCGACGCGCTCCAGTACATCTCCTTCTTTCATCCGGCGGACTACATTGCCCATCTCGCCCGCGCCCATGCGCGCGAAGCCTCCCCCGCGGCGCGCGATGCCATCGCCCAGATCCTCGTGAACTCGCGCATGGCGGCGCTGGGGCGACGGCCCATCTGCCAGGATACCGGCCTCGTGGTGGTGTTCGCCAAGGTGGGGATGGATGTGCGCATCGACAGCGCCCGCCCCTTCGCCGCCCTCATCAACGATGCCGTGCGCCGCGCTTATCTGGACGAGGCCAATCCCCTGCGCGCCTCCATGGTGGGGGACCCGCTGTTCGAGCGGCGCAACACCAGGGACAACGCCCCGGCGGTGGTGCATGTGGAACTGGTGCCCGGCGCCACGCTGGAGATCACGGTGGCGGCCAAGGGCGGCGGCTCGGAGAACAAGGCGAAGTTCGTGACGCTGGATCCCGGCGCCAGCGTCGAGGACTGGGTGCTGAAGACCGTGCCGGAGCTGGGCGCCGGCTGGTGTCCGCCGGGGGTCATCGGCCTCGGCATTGGCGGTTCGGCGGAAAAGGCCATGCTGATCGCCAAGGAGGCGCTCTTGGAGGAGATCGACATGACCGACCTCCTCGCCCGCGGCCCCTCCAGCAAATTGGAGGAGATGCGCATCTCCCTCTACGAGAAGATCAACGCGCTGGGCATCGGCGCGCAGGGCCTCGGCGGCCTGACCACGGTGGTGGACGTGAAGATCGCCACCTTTCCCACCCATGCGGCGTCGAAGCCCGTGGCGCTCATTCCCCAGTGCGCCGCCAACCGCCATGCCACCATCGTGCTCGACGGCTCGGGGCCGGTGCGGCTCGATCCGCCGGACCTCTCGGCCTGGCCGCAGATGGTGCTGGATGCCGCCGACGGCAGCGCCCGCCGGGTGAACCTCGATGGGCTGACGCGGGAGGAGGTCGGCTCCTGGACGCCGGGGCAGAAGCTGCTGCTGTCCGGCCACATGCTCACCGGCCGCGACGCCGCCCATCAGCGCCTCACCGACATGCTGAAGTCCGGCACGCCCCTGCCGGTGAACCTCGACGGGCGCGTCATCTATTATGTCGGCCCGGTGGACCCGGTGGGGGACGAGGCGGTGGGCCCGGCCGGCCCCACCACCTCCACCCGCATGGATCGCTACACCGATGCCATCCTCGGCACCGGCCTGCTCGCCATGGTGGGCAAGGCGGAGCGGGGGCCGCAGGCGATCGAAGCCATCGCCCGGCACAGAGCGGCCTATCTCGTCGCCGTGGGCGGGGCGGCCTATCTCGTTTCCAAGGCCATCAAGGCGGCGCGGGTGGTGGCCTTCGAAGACCTCGGCATGGAGGCCATCTACGAGTTCGAGGTGGAGGACATGCCGGTGACGGTGGCAGTGAGCGCCGCGGGCCAGTCCATCCACACCCTTGGACCGGCACTCTGGCGGGAGCGCATCGCCGCGCAGCCCTGAGCAGGAGCCGCCTTCCTGGCCTGGGAAGGCGATCTTCGGGAACGATTGACCCGGCGCAACGTTTTTCCTCGCAGTTGCAGTCAGGCTTTCGCGCCGTGGCTGCACGTATTGATCGAGGATGAACAATCATGGCCGACTCAAATCTCGCCCAGGATACCAGCCACGATACCCGTGCGACGATCGAGGCGCAGATCATCGAGTTGAGGAACGAGATGGGCCGTCTCAGCAAGTCGCTGCAGGAGCGGGCGTCCGATGCCGCCGATGATGCCGAGGACGCCTTCGAGACCGTGAAAGCGCGGGCCAACGGCGCGGCCAGGACGGTCCGCCGGCAGGCCCACGCGGTGTCCGAGGCCATCGGGGAAAATCCCGGCACGGCCGCGGCGGTGCTGTCGTCCGCCGGCGTGATGGGGCTTCTGGTGGGCTTTGCCGCCGGCTACATCCTAGCCAGCGGCTCGCGCCGCTGAGACCTTTGCCGTCCGGTTTCGACCCGAAGGCCCCGCCGCGAGCGGGGCCTTTTTGCGTCCGGGCGCGGGCCTACCGGCTGTAGCTGCGCCCGATCAGGATGGTGACCGTCCCGACGAACGCACCGGCATGGCGCAGGTCGACGGTGACGAGGGGCTCCAGCCGGGCAAAATGGCTCTGGATCTGGGCCAGATCCTCGGGCCGCGCCGGTGCCGGGACCACGATGACGGCATCCTCGCCCACATGGTCCTCTTCCACATGGGTGATGCGGAAGCCGCGGCAGTCGTCGCCGATGCAGGCGATGGGCCAGCTTTCCCCAAGCGCATAGCCGACCTTGCCGCCCTCGTGCCAGATGCGCGTCACCACGAACGGCGTGCGCTCCATCGTCAGGCCCTGCTGGCGGAAGGCGCTCGCAAGGTCGCTCCAGGTGGCCAGCTCCCGCAGCGGATCGCGCGGCGTGGCTGGGCCATAGGCGGCCACCGTCGGCACCCGCGCCAGCGCCATCACCGCCACCATCACCGTGGCCACGAAAATGGCGGAGCCGAAGGCCCAGCGCCGGGTCGCCACATGGTGCGGCCAGCGCTGCGCCATCATGCGCCCGAGCAGGGGGAAGAGCATCAGGTAGCCCGGCGCCGCCCAGTGGAAGAAGGGCTTCGCCGGCGACCACGCCGCCACCAGCGGAAACAGCAGCACCGGCCCGCAGCCGATGCACACCAGCAGCCAGGACCGGGCCGCGCCCCGCGACAGCCCATATGGCGCACGCAGATGGCAGAGCACCGCCCGCGCGGCGGCGACCACGAGGCCGACCCAGATCCACGGCGTGAGGAACAGGGCGATGCCGCCGATCACCACCAGCGGCATCACCGGGTGGAACCGCGCCGCCGCCGCCCGCCCGGCCTGGAAGCTGAGGGAGATGAAATCGTTCTGGATGTTCCAGATCAGCACCGGCGACACCACCGCCAGCGCCACCAGCGCGCCGGCGTAGGGCCAGACCCGGCCGAGCCAGAAGCGGTGGCGCGGGCTGGTGACGAGGAACAGCAACGTGCCTGCGAAGAAGAACACGCCGTGATATTTGGACAGCATGGCGAGGCCGCCGAGCAGTCCCGCCAGCAGCCAGCCCGCGGGATGGGCGTCGGGCTCGAACAGCACCCGCGCCAGCACCAGCGTTCCGGCCAGCAGGAAGGCGATCAGCGGCCCGTCCGGCAGCACCCAGCTGGCGCTGGTGACGCCCAGCACCGGCGCGCACGCCATCATCAGCGCCGCCAGCACCCCCGCCCACGGATCGAACAGGCGGGCGGTGAGCCGGTACATCAGGACAGTGGAGAGCGCGGAGAACACGATGAATGGCGCGCGCACCACCGCCGGCGCCTCGGACCCCGTGAGCCACGCCGCGAAGCGCGCCAGCCACCACGCCATGGGCGGGTGGTCGAAATAGCTCAGGGCCACGGCGCGGCTGGTGACCACGGTGTAGGATTCGTCATTGCCGAGGCCCGTGGCGGCCGCGAACGCGATCCGCAGGATCGTGGCGCCCACAAGCACCGCCAGCAGGGCGGTCGCGGGCGAGATGCGGCGCGCCAGCACTCCGGCAAGGCCGGTTGCCGAAGCCGGGCAGGGGGTGTCCAGGGAGGCGTCCAAGGCGTGGTCGAGCGCGGGCCCCGCAACCGGCGTCGCCGCCGGCACCGCATGCGTCATTCGTCGGCTCCCCAGACCAGGGCGGTGCTCATGGCGTAGTTCCAGACCGCGCCGATGAGCGAGCCGGCGACGCCCGCCGCCCACCAGCGCGAGCCGCCCCAGAACACCCAGCTCGCCACCCCCACATTGGCCACCGCCCCGGCGCCGCAGATGGCGTAGAACTTGGCCAGCGCCGGCACGATGCGCCAGCCGTGGACCCGCCGGTCGCGATAGGTCAGGGCATTGTTGAGCGCGAAATTCGAGGTCATGGCGCAGAGCGTGGCGACGGCCTGCGCGCCGGCGAAGGCGAGGCCGGCGGCGAGCGCGCCCTTCAGCACTGCAAGATGGAGCAGCAGGCCGAGGCCCCCCACCGCCGAGAACCACAGGAAGCGCGGCGAGATGGTGGCGCCGATGGCCTTGCTGGCCAGCAGGGCAAGGAAATCCAGGATGGTGCGCCGGTCGAGCTTGCTCTCGCCCGCCTGCCGCGCCCCGAAGGTGAACGGCACGTCCACGCACGCCAGCGGGCGGCCGGTGGTGGTCATGATGTCCAGCAGGATCTTGAAGCCGTGTCGTGACAGGTGCGGCGCGCGCGCCTCCACCACGTCGCGGCGGATCATGAAGAAGCCGCTCATGGGATCGGAGGTGGACACGCCGGGCAGCCATTTGGCCATGGTAGTGGCGGTGCGGCTCAGCCAGCTGCGCTGCCGGTCGAAGGCGTCGGCGCTGCCGCCTTCCATGTAGCGGCTGGCCACCACCAGGTCGGCGCCGGCGCGGATGTGGTCCAGCATGGTCCGCAGCGCGGATGGATCATGCTGGAGATCGGCGTCGATCACCGCGACCACCGGCGCCTGGGCGGCCAGCATGCCCTCGATGCAGGCGCCGGCGAGGCCGCGCCGGCCCACCCGGCGGATGCAGCGGGCGCGGCCATCGCGCGCTCCGATGGCGCGGACGGTGTCCGCCGTGCCGTCCGGGGAATCGTCGTCCACGAAGATGGCTTCCCAGGCGACGGCATCCAGCGCCGCCTCCAACTGGGCGAACAGGACTTCGACATTGTCGCGTTCGTTGAAGGTGGGAACGATGACCGACAGTTCCGGCACGGCCGGCGGCACCGCAATCACACCCATGCCGGTCTGCGGGGGAGAGACGTATGGGTTCATGGCAGCGCCCCGGCCGCACCGGAGGACTGGCGGCGCGCGCCGACCGCGGGCGCCGCGCCGATACGATCGTTGATCACCTCGGAGGCAGTGCTTTTCTTATTCATCATCCACGCTGTCTGGAGCATTTCCGGGATAAAAAGGGGGTGTCGATGGGTGTGGACCGTAAATTTAGGTAATCGTCGGCATGATGTGCTGTATAGTGGTAGCTGAATGCTGCGAGGTCGCAGTCCTGGTCCGCCTTACCTCGACGGCCGCCTCCTGATTCACCCGATTGCTCTATCGAGAGCAGAGCCTAGGCAGCCAAGCTTACAGGCACCTTACAAGGCGAGGCCCGATTGATGACCCGCGTGGCGTCATCGCGCCGATCCGGCATGACCATGGAGTGCCCCGCTGCTGTCTGTGATGCGGCGTGGGCAATGCACAACGGCCTGTCCTGGCCGCGTATTGAACGCTGATCCCCAGCAAGGGGGTCCATGGGGCGTGTCCATCACGGCGCGTCTGGTCGGGCCATCATGCGATGATCACGCAGGTTCTGGCGCCGACGCACGCGAGGCTGCCGTTTGCGCAGACGCCGCAGAAGAGCCGTTGGACGGTGCGGTGCAGCAGGTAAAGCGCCTTCCACTACCGCAGTGCGGGAAGAATATATTACCCCCCGACCAAGGAAGAGGGTGGAATCCGGCGGGATTTCTGCTTTACTCCGGGTCCAACAAATGCTCCCGGAACACGGGACGCGGGAGGGATATTGTGACATTCGAGACCAACGGTCGTCCACGCCGGCCCATTGGACGTGTTGCGGCAAAGAGCATTGCCGCAGGTGATGATATGGCGCGTCAGAGCGCTGCAGTTCTCGTCGTTGCCTTTTCGTGCGCGGCCTCTGGCCTCCTCATGGGCCTTTGCCTTGCTGCTGCACACTGGCCGGCGCTGGCGTTCGTATTCGGCGCTGTACTCGCGGGCACCGGTGCCTGGTTTGCCCGGGGTCTCGTCGCCCAGATCAAAGGCTGATCGCGGTTCCGGATGGCGCCTGGCCATGGGGCCGGGCGCCATTTTTCGTTTGGGGCTGTCGCAAGCTGTGCTGTAGGCGTCGAGCCGCCCGTCCGTCAGTCGGCGGCGAAGGGGTGCCGCGCGCTCGCGCTCTGCGCCAGAACGTCCGCTGGCCGGGGCGTGCCGCTCACCGCCCGCATGATGGCAAGGCGGGTGGCCTCGTGGTTGAAGGCCTGGATCTTCGCATTGTCGCTCGCATCCCAGTGGATGAAGACGCCGACGCAGATGAAGACATCGTCGGCCTCCTCCACCGGAATGATCCCCTCGGCCACGCAGTCGGTGACCGCCTTGGCCACCGCATATTGCGCCGGGCCGAACATCTGCACCGCCTGGCGGGCGTCCTTGATGGTCACCTTGTTGAACAGCACGGTGGCGGGCTTGGCCAGAAGGTTGGGCTCCACCACGGCCAGCAGGGTGGTGAAGCCATCCTTGTTGTTGGTCAAAGCGGATACGAACGCGGTTTCGGCGGAGGAGCCGCGCGGACCCATGATGAGGTCGATATGGGCCACCTCGTTGCCCTCGCCCACCAGGGCCTCGCCCACCATCAGGCGATCGATCTTCGGCATGAAACCTCCAAAAATACGCGGCGTGCTGAAAAGGGGCCGGCCTGGCCGGGGTATCTGCCTTTTCATGCAATAAGCTGACCGCGCCCAGGCCAGCTTGGGTCGCCCGTTCCATGCCTGGATTGTGGCCTGGCGGGCGCCGGAGCCGCCCTACAGCACCTCGAACGGCAGGTTGCCGGTGGCGGCGGCACCGCGGCCGTCGCGTACGGTGACGAACACGCGGTAGCGGCCTCTCGGCAGGCCGGCGATGCGGACCCCGTCCGGATGGGGCTCATGGATGCCCTCGGGAAAGCTCGGAGGCACCGGCTCGGGATCGCCGCCGACGCTGCGCACGGTGGTCTCGGCCATCACCTGCCATTCCACCTTCAGGGAATCGCCGTCGGGATCGGTGGCGGCGAGGCGCACATGGGTGTCGCCGTCGGAGGCGAAGCGCGATGGCCCGGCGAAGGTGAGGGCGAGGATGCGCGGGGCATGGTTGGCCCCGCCCGGCGGCGTGCCGCCCCAGATGGCGGCCATCACCTCCACCGTCTCGGTCCATTCGCCGGTGGGCAGCAGCAGGGAATACCAGGTGGGGGTCACCTCCTGCTTCTGGCCCCACAGGAACGGCATGGCGCCCACTCCCGCCTGCTTGGCCGTGAGCAGGTAGCGCCGCACGCGATCGGCCTTCTGCGAGGAGGTGGGCTCCAGCGGCGCGCCCCAGGGCGCGGTGGGGGCGTCCCAGTGGCCCTGCGCGCCCATCTCGGTGAGCATCACCGGCCCGGTCCAGCCCTGCGCCCGCGCCCGCTTCGCCGAGGTCAGCAGGCCGTCGCCATAGCCGTTGATGCCGATGACATCGATGCTCGGCGCATGACGCATGATGAGCGCCGCCTTGTCCTGTCCCACCTCGGCGACGGCCGCCATGGTGGGGTGCTGGCTGTCCAGGGTCTTGGCGAGCTTCGCCGCCTCCTCGATGGCGGGCCACACGGCCATGGCCTCCTCGGGGGAGAGATCCACCTCCACCTCATTGCCGATGCCCCACATGAGCAGCGCCGGATGGGTGCGATAGCGCTCCACCATGTGGCGCAGGTCTTCCAGCTGCTGGGTCACGGCGGTGCGGTTGGCATAATCGAAGCCGAGGCGCGGATGGCCGAGCCAGAAGCCGACGATCACCTTCAGCCCGGCGCGCTGGGCGGCGTCGAGGATTTCCCCCGGCTCCTGCCCGTAGGTGCGCACCACGGTGGCGCCGAGGGCCTTCAGATCGCTGAAGCGGGCCTCGCCGCTGGCGCCGTTGGGAATGAAGGGCTTGCCGTCCACGACGATTTCGGCGCCGCGCACGCTCACCTGCGCGGCGTGGAGGGAGGACGACATCAGGAACGCGCTGAGCGCGATGGGGAGAGCACGACGCACGGGAACCAGACTCGCATTGAAAACCTTGGCAACTGCACTGCACCATGAAGGGTGCAGGACCGTGGCGGCAACATCAACTTATTGCGGGCGCCGTGCTCCGGCCCCCGGTCACCGAAGGCGCAACGCCGCGGCGGCAGGCGGGTGAACGGGGCGGGCGATCTGCTATAAGGCCGGCGTTCGCGGCAGAAGCTGAGGTTTTCCGCATGTACGTGCTGGCCCATCTCTCCGATCCCCACCTCGGCCCCATCCCCGAGGCGCGGATCTCCGAGCTTCTGGGCAAGCGCTTCTTCGGCATGATGAACTGGATCGGCGCGCGGCGACGCAATTTCGGCGCCGCCACCCTGGCGCCGCTCATCACCGACATGCTGGCCCAGGCGCCGGACCACATCTGCGTCACCGGCGACCTCGTCAACGTGAGCCTGCCGGCGGAATTCGATACCGGCGCCACCTTCCTCGCCTCCCTCGGCGCGCCGGACAAGGTGAGCGTGGTGCCTGGCAACCACGACGCCTATGTGCGCTCGGCCATGCACTACCATCTGGAGCACTGGGCGCCCTTCCTCGCCGGCGACAACACACATCCTCACACGCCGGTGGACGTGGAGGCCTTCCCCTATGTGCGCCGGCGCGGTGCGGTGGCGGTGGTGGGGGTGTCCACCGCCGTGCCCACCGCCGTGTTCCTCGCCAGCGGCGAGATGGGCCGCGCGCAGCGGGCGCGGCTGAAGACGCTGCTGGAGCAGCTCAAGGCCGAGGGCCTGTTCCGGGTGGTGATGATCCACCATCCGCCGGTGGGCGAGCGGCCGTTCCATCGCGACCTGCGCGACGCCGCCAAGGTGCGCGCGGTGCTGGCGGAGGCGGGGGCCGAGCTGGTGCTGCACGGCCACGACCATCGCGCCTCCCTCGGGCAGATCGAGGCGGCGGGCGGGTTGATTCCGGTGGTGGGCGTGCCCTCGGCCTCGGCCGGGCCGGCGTCGGAGCGCGGCCCGGGCGGCTATTGCCTGTATCGCATCTCCGGCGGTCCCGGCGCGTGGCGCTGCGACATGGAGCGGCGCGGCTACGCCAAGGATGTGACCAGCGTCCAGTCGCTGACGCGTCAGGTCCTCGTCGGCTAGGGGCAGGCTTCCTGAAAGTCGTGGCGAAATCGTGCCTTGGAAACGGCATCGATGTGACCGTGCAAGATCATGCGTAACGACTTGTAACTGAAGGCTGATTACAGAACTTTAAGTTGCCTGTGACGGGCTGCGGCCCGATGCTTCCTTCGCCCCTTGAAGGAGGACTGCTTATGAAACGCGCCGTCATTGCCGCCACTGCCGCTGCGCTTATCGCCGGCTCGGCGGTGTCTTTCGCCGCCAATTCCAACGCCGGCCCCGACGCCGGCGGCCGCTGGCATCCCAGCGCCGAGGATCGCGCCATCCTCACCGATGCGCGCATCGTCGCCCTGAAGACCGTGCTCAAGCTGACCCCCGACCAGGAGAAGCTGTGGCCCGGTGTCGAGGCCACGCTGAAGCAGGTGTCGAAGGACCGCGCGGCCCGTCGCGATGAAGCTCGCGCCGCCCGCCAGGCCGCCCGCGAGTCCAACACCGCGCCCGATCCCATCGCCCGCATGCGCGCCATGGCTACCCGCATGGATGCCAGCGCCACCGACCTGCGCAAGATCGCTGACGCCGCCGACCCGCTCTACAAGACCCTGGACGATGGTCAGAAGCAGCGCCTCAACCTGATGCTGCGCCAGCAGTTCCATGGCGGCGGTCACGGCGGCCACGGCCCGCACGGCGATGGTCCGCGCCGGGGCTGAATGATGGCGCCCCGAGGGTCGTTCGCACCCCGCGGGGCCCGGCGGCCTGCAATGAAAGCTGAGCGATGGCCGGGGACCCTCCACGGCCGTCGCCGGTCCGCCTTCCATGAGGATCCTTCATGGATCGCTTGATCAATATTGATTTTCAATAGGGCCGGCAAATCCGTAGACTGGCTGTGAAAGGTGCCCTCCGGCGCCGCACAGCGAGTTTTCGTCATGTCTGCCACGTCCTCGGTGCCGGCGCCTCCCGGCGCGCGGCGCGCGCTTCCGGCCATGCTCATCCTGGTCGCCGGCTGCGTCATCGCTCTTATCACCTTCGGCCCGCGCTCGGTGTTCGGCCTGTTCCTGCTGCCCATGTCGCAGGAATTCGGCTGGGGCCGTGACGTATTCGGCCTCGCGGTGGCGCTGCAGAACCTGCTCTGGGGCCTCGGCTCGCCGTTCGCCGGCGCCATCGCCGATCGCTTCGGCACCGTGCGGGTGATGTGCTGCGGCGCGCTGCTCTATGCCGCCGGCCTGGTGCTGATGTCCTATGCCACCACCCCCGGCATGCTGCACCTCACCGCCGGCATCATGGTGGGCTTCGGCCTGTCCGCCGCCTCGTTCAACCTGGTGCTGGCCGCCTTCGGCAAGCTCCTGCCCGACCAATGGAAGTCCATCGGCTTCGGCGCGGCGACGGCGGCGGGCTCGTTCGGCCAGTTCCTGTTCCCGCCCCTCAGCCGCGCGCTGATGGACACCATCGGCTGGCACGAGACGCTGATCGTGTTCGGGGCCGCGCTGCTCATCGTCATGCCGTTCTCGCTGGCGCTGGCCACCCGCGGCGTGGCTGCCGCGAGGCCGGGCGCGGCTGCAGCGGCACCGCAGCAGGGCATCGGCGCCGCCATCGGCGAGGCGCTGCGGCACCCGAGCTACGTGATGCTGGTGCTCGGCTTCTTCACCTGCGGCTTCCAGCTCGCCTTCATCACCGTGCACATGCCGGCCTTCCTGGTGGACAACGGCGTGAGCCTGTCGGTGGGCGCCTACACGCTGGCGCTGATCGGCCTGTTCAACATCCTCGGCTCGCTCACGGCGGGTTACCTGTCCAGCCGGGTGTCGCGCAAGTGGCTGCTGGCGTGGATCTATGCCGGGCGGGGCGTGGCCATCGCCGCGTTCGTGCTGCTGCCCATCACCCCGCTGAGCTGCTACGTGTTCGGCGCGGCCATGGGCTTCCTGTGGCTCTCCACCGTGCCGCCCACCTCGGGCCTGGTTATGCTGATGTTCGGCACCCGCTACATGGCCATGCTGTACGGCTTCGCCTTCTTCTCCCACCAGGTGGGCGGCTTCCTCGGCGTGTGGCTGGGCGGCATGCTCTATGTGGCGACCGGTTCTTACAGCTGGGTGTGGTGGCTGTCGGTGGCGCTGTCGTTCGCCTCCGCCGCCATCAACCTGCCGATCAAGGAGCGCCCGGTGGTGCGGGTGCCTGTGGCGGCTTAGCCGTCACGGTACGGGCATGCTGGGCGGCCTGGCCGCCACAGTTCGGGCACGCTGGTAACCTAAGTCCTAACGCCGGGATGGACCTTTCCGCGACATGGAAGGCACGGTCCCGGCAAAATCCGACCCGGCGGGCGCCTTCGGTGTTCCCCTGCTGTTCCGGACTCTTGACAACAACCCGCGGTCTCTGCGCAACGTGGTAGGGATCAAACAGGTATTCGCGAACGAGCCATGCGCAGCATCCTTTTCGCGGCCTTGGGCTTTGCCGCATTCGCCAGTGGCCCGGCCTTAGCCCAGCAGAGTTCCGGCCAGCAGCTCTCCGCCCAGCAGGCGCGGGAGTTCGCGGTGGGCAAGATGTTCTCCTTCAACTGCTTCGAGGGATCGAAGGGGGCAGGGCGGATCTATCCGGACGGCTCCGTCGCCGGCATGATCACCATGCCCGACAAGGAGCCGCGCTTTGTCCGCCTGCCGGCCAACACCCTGCGCGTGCGCGGCGACAATGTGTGCGGCTTCGTGAAGGGCATGACCTTCGAGCCCTGCTTCGACCTGGTGAAGACCGGCCCCGGCTCGTTCCGCGGCTCGCTTGCCGGCGTGCAGACCATGTGGTGCGAGTTCGTGAGCGCCGGCGGGGACAAGTCGCAGGTGGCTTCCCGCCGCGCCAAGGCCAAGCCCCGCAACTCCACCACCGAAGCCTCCGCGGAATAATCCCGGCCGCATATCCCGGCCGGTCAGCCCTCGACCATCTGGCCTTCACCGGAGACCAGCGCCTCGCGTCCCTCGATGCGGCCGCGCAGCTTGCCGATCTCGCGGCCCGCATGCTCCATGAAGGTGCGCACCCGCGCCGTCGCCTTGATGTCCGGATGGGTGAGCAGCCACAGGCCGGATTCCATCTCGGGCTGCGGCGGCACGATCTGGACGAGGCCCGGCGTCACCGCCGCGATGAAGCAGGGCAGCACCGCGAGCCCGATGCCCTCGGCGGCCGCTTCCGCCAGCCCCAGCACCGTGTTGACGCGATAGACGAGCCTGTCCTCGTCCACCCGCTCGCGCAACCATTTGGCCGGCTTGATGCCGCCGAGATTGTCGGAAAATCCGATCCAGTCGTAACGCCTGAAATCGCCGGCACCGAGCGGGGTCGCAGGCGCGAGGTCGGCGCGGGCATAGATGGCCCAGGCGATGGAGGCCATGCGCCGGCCCACCAGCGTATCCCCCGGCCGGTCGCTGGCGCGGATGGCCACATCGGCGTCGCGCTTCGACAGGCTGAGGGACTGGTTGGAGATGACCACGTCCAGCCGGATCTCCGGGTAGGCCTTGAGGAACGAGGCGAACACGGGCGTCAGCATGTGCACCAGCAGGGTGTCGTTGGTGGTCACGCGCAATTCGCCGGAGGGCCTCAAGTCCTGCCCGGTGATGCGGCGCTCCACGGACAGCACCTCGTCGGCCATGCGCTCGGCGAGTCGCACCATCTCCTCGCCGATGGCGGTGGGCACGTAGCCCGAGCGCGCGCGCTCGAACAGGCGGGCGCCGAGCTGCTCCTCCAGCGCGCCGAGCCGGCGGAACACGGTGGAGTGGTTCACCCCCAGCTGCTCGGCCGCCCCGGCCAGCGAGCTGCTCTGCGCAATGGCCTGCACCAGGCGGAAATCGTCCCAGGCGATCATTCCCAATCCCACATGCTCGTTGGTCCTGCGGTCATTCGCGTCCCGCGCCCTCGCCCCACGCGAGGATGTGATTTGCGTGGATGCAAACTCCAGCTTGATTTCTTGATTATGGCGTTGCGCGAGTGCGAAAGCTAGATGTGGTGCCACATCAAACCGGAGATCACTCCCATGGTTGACAACCGCACCGCCCCCTACGGCCTCCTCATCCTTCGTCTCGCCCTCGGCCTCATGTGGGTCTCCCACGGGCTGATGAAGGTCTTCATCTTCACCGTGCCCGGCTTCGCCGGCTTCCTCGGCAAGATCGGTCTGCCCTCCGCCCTCGCCCTGCCCATCATCGCGGCGGAGATCATCGGCGGCCTGCTCATCGCCTCCGGCGTCTATGCCCGCCAGGTGGCCATCCTGCTCATCCCGATCATGCTCGGCGCGCTCAGCTACCATGCCCCGAACGGCTGGGTGTTCTCCACCACCGGTGGTGGCTGGGAATATCCCGCCTTCCTCGTGGTGGCGTCCCTGGTGGTGGCCCTTGCCGGCGAAGGCGCCTATGCGCTGAAGCCCGCCGCCCTGATCCCCGGCGGCCGTCGCGCCCTCGCCTGATCCTTTTGCGCGACATACGAAAAAGGCCGGCTCCGCAAGGGGCCGGCCTTTTGCTGTTCGGGATGCGTGTCGCGGTCATTGGCCGTTCGCCAAGCCCGCGCGGCGTCTGAGCGTGCCCGTCCGGTCTCGGTCAACGACCGAGACCGGTGGCGTCAGTGCGCGCGGGACAGGCAGAAATCCACCGCTTCCATCAGCGCGTCCTTGGCCTGCCCGTTGGGGAACAGGGCCAGCGCATCCTTGGCGATGGCGCCGTAATGGCGGGCGCGCTCCACCGTGTCGGCGATGGCGCGGTGGCGGGTCATCAGCCCGATGGCTTGATCCAGGTCGGCGTCGTTGCCCTCGCCCTTCTCCAGGCAGCGCTGCCAGAAGGCGCGCTCACTGGCGTCGCCGCGGCGGAAGGCGAGCAGCACCGGCAGGGTGATCTTCCCCTCGCGGAAGTCGTCGCCCACATTCTTGCCGAGCTTGGCCTGGCTGCCACCATAGTCGAGGGCGTCGTCCACCAGCTGGAAGGCGATGCCGAGATTCATGCCGTAGGAGCGGCAGGCGGCCTGCTCGGCCTTGGGCCTTTGGCCCAGCACCGCACCCACCTCGCAGGCGGCGGCGAACAATTCGGCGGTCTTGCCGCGGATGACGGCGAGATAATCGTCTTCCGACGTGGTGGTGTTCTTGGCGGCGGCGAGCTGCATCACCTCGCCCTCGGCGATGACGCAGGCGGCGGTGGCGAGGATGTCGAGGCAGGTCATGGAGCCCACCTCCACCATCATCTTGAACGCCTGGCCGAGCAGGAAGTCGCCCACCAGCACGCTGGCCTCGTTGCCCCACAGCTTGCGGGCGGCGAGCTTGCCCCGGCGCATGTCGCTCTCGTCCACCACGTCGTCGTGGAGGAGGGTGGCGGTGTGCATGAACTCCACGGACGCCGCGAGCTTCACATGCCCGTCGCCCCGATAGCCGGAGAGCGACGCGCAGGCGAGCGTCAGCATCGGCCGCAAGCGCTTGCCGCCGGAGGAGATGAGGTGGTTCGCCACCTCGGGAATCATCGCCACGTCGGAGCCGGTGCGCGCCAGGATGGTGGCGTTCACGCGTTCCATGTCCGCTTTCACCAGGGCGACCAGGGCCTCGATGGACGGCTCGTTGGGCTCGAACGGTAGGACGAGGGCCAAGAAACGCTCCCGCTTGTCATTCTTTGGGGCGCACCATAGGGATGCTGACGGGCTCCGTGCAAGCGCCGGGCGGTTTTCTTCGCGTCGCGCCGGTGCGCACATTGCCGCTAGGTCGGGTGGATTACGATGCATGAGCTGGTGCGGACCAATGATCTGGTGCTCATCGGCGCCATCGAGGCACTGTTTCAATCGGCACAGATCGGGCACATGGTCGCGGACCAGTATATGAGCGTCATGGAAGGCACCATCGGAATCCTGCCCCGCCGCCTGCTGGTGGTGGACGAGGATGTGGATCGCGCCCGTCGCCTGCTGAAGGAGGCCGGCTTCGGCGCGGCGCTCCGCGATGGCACTTGACGCTGCGACACCTTCCATCACCACCGACAGCGTTCTCGGCGGCAGTCTGACGTTGCGTCAGCCGAAAGCGGGCCACCGCGTGGGGCACGATGCGCTGCTGCTCGCGGCCTTCGCCCCGGCCGACCGCCGCCGCATGGTGGATCTCGGCGCGGGGGTGGGCAGCTGCGGCCTCGCCTTCCTCACCCGCGTGCCGCAGGCGAGCGGCGTGCTGGTGGAGATCGCGCCGGAACTGGCGGATCTGGCGCGGGAGAATGCGGCGCTGAACGATCTGTCCGCGCGGGTCGAGGTGGTGACGGCGGATGTCACCCGCCTCTGCCGCCCGCCCGGGCCTGACGTGCCGCAGGCGGGGGCGGCGGACCTGGTGCTCACCAATCCGCCGTTCAACGACACGGCGCAGCATCGCGTTTCCCCCGACGCGGCCCGCGCCCGCGCCCACATGGCCGATGGAACGCTGCTGGAAGAGTGGGTGCGCGCCGCCGACCGCTGCCTTGCGGCGCGGGGCGTCATTTGCCTCATCCACCGGCCGCAGGCGCTGGCGGAGATTCTGGCAGCCCTCGACGGCCGCTTCGGTGCGGTGGAGATCCTGCCGGTGCATCCGCGCCCCGACCGTCCCGCGGTGCGGCTGCTGGTGCGCGCGGTGAAGGGCCGCCGGACGCCCCCGGCGCTGCTGCCGGGCCTCATCCTCGCCGATGCCGATGGCACCCCCACCGTCGCCGCCGATGCGGTGCTGCGGCAGGGGGAAGGCCTCGCCCAGGCCTGAACCTGAGCGGTGTTTCAGTTCGAAGATCCGCTGCTGCGACTGGGCGCGCTCTGAACCCTCTCCCGCGCAGACGCCGGATGTTTCCGGCTTCTGCTCTTGGAGAACCGAACTCGGCAATAGCCGAGTTCGGGCGGGGGAGGGCAGGGAGGGGGCAGGCACTCTCCGCTTACACCCCCGCCCTCCGGTATTCTGCCCTGACGCGGTGCCCCCTCCCCCACCCCCCCGCAGGCGGGAGAGGGAGTTGGCCGGCGCGGGGGAGAGGGTAAGGTTCGCCGAAGGCTCTTTTAAAACTGAGACACGGTCTGACGCTGACCGCGCCTGCTCACTCCGCCTTGAGTGGATCAGCGCCTTGAGTGCGTCACCTGCGCGCCCTACATCTGGACCATGGCCGACAGCTTCCTTTCTTCCCTTTCGCGCCGCGTCAGCGGCATCCTCCCCAAGAAGTGGCGCCGGGACCTGCCGGTGGTGCCGGTGGTGCGGCTCTCCGGCGCCATCGGCATGCAGACGACGCCATTCGCGCGCAGCCTGTCGCTGGCCGGCACCGCGCAGGCGCTGGACAAGGCCTTCGCCATGAAGTCGGCGCCGGCGGTGGCGCTGCTCATCAATTCTCCGGGCGGCTCGCCGGTGCAGTCGCACCTGATCTTCCGGCGCATCCGCGCGCTGGCGGAGGAGAAGGAGAAGCACGTCTTCGCCTTCGTGGAGGATGCGGCGGCCTCCGGCGGCTACATGATCGCCTGCGCGGCGGACGAGATCTTCGCCGATCCCTGCTCCATCGTCGGCTCCATCGGGGTGGTGACGGCGGGCTTCGGCTTCGACAAGGCCATCGAGAAGCTGGGCGTGGAGCGGCGCGTCTATACCGCCGGCGAACGCAAGGTGACCCTCGACCCGTTCCGTCCCACGCGGCCGGAGGACGTGGAGCGGCTCGACGTGCTCTTGAAGGAACTTCACACCGTGTTCGTGGACCTCGTGCGCTCGCGGCGCGGCGATGCGCTGCCGGCCGACGACGAGAGCCTGTTTTCCGGTGAATTCTGGCTGGGCACGCAGGCGGCCGGGCTTGGCCTCGTGGACGGGCTGGGCGACGTGCGCTCCATACTGAAGGCGCGGTACGGCGAGGAGGTGCGCATGCCACTGGTGCAGTCGTCCTCCGGCCTCATCCCGCGCCGTCCGGGCGGTTTTGGCGCGGCCTTGGCCGGCAACCTTGCGTCTCAGGCGGCGGACGGGGCCATGGCGGCAGTGGAGGAGCGCGCCCTGTGGTCGCGGCTTGGCCTGTGATCGACGAAAAACGCCGCGCGGCAGCCCCTCCGGGGTGCCGCGATGGCGCCGGATGAGGCAGATTTCGCACCTGCCCTTTTCTTGCCCTTTCCCCCCTTCGCCGCTGGGGTTAAATCCGATTTATGACCACCGTCCTGACCACCGGCATAGCGCCCGGCGCCCCTGAGACCGACGCTCCCGTCGACACCCTGTTCATCGCTGTCGCGCAGCTCAACCCCACCGTGGGCGACGTGGCCGGCAATCTGGACCTTGCCCGCCGCACCAGCGCCGGCGCCCGCGATGCGGGGGCGGACCTCGTGGTCTTTCCCGAGCTGTTCATCGCCGGCTATCCGCCCGAGGACCTGGTGCTGAAGCCGGCGTTCCAGCAGGCCTGCCGCGCCGCCATCGAGACGCTGGCCGCCGAGACCACTGACGGCCCGGCGCTGCTCATCGGCGCGCCGTGGGTGGAGGAGGGCAAGCTCTACAATTCGGTGCTGCTGCTGGAAAACGGTGGCATCTCCGCCGTTCGCCACAAGGTGGACCTGCCCAATTACGGCGTATTCGACGAGAAGCGCGTGTTCACCCCCGGCCCGCTGCCGGGGCCGATCCCGTTCAAGGGCGTGCGCCTCGGCGTACCGATCTGCGAGGACATCTGGGGCGCGGACGTGGTGGAATGCCTCGCCGAGACCGGCGCGGAGCTGCTCATCGTTCCCAACGGTTCGCCCTATCGCCAGAGCGTCTATGCCGAGCGCGAGAACGTGGCGGTGGCCCGCGTGGTGGAGAGCCACCTGCCGCTGCTCTATGTGAACCAGGTGGGCGGGCAGGACGAGCTGGTATTTGACGGCGCGTCCTTCGCCCTTAACCCCGACCGCTTCCTGGCCCTGCAGTTTCCCGGCTTCATGGAGCGGGTGCGCATCTCCAAGTGGCAGCGCTTCGAGAACGGCTGGAAGTGCCTCGGCGCCAATCTTGCCGACCGCATCGAGGGCGATGAGGCGGACTATGCCGCCTGCGTGCTGGGCCTGCGCGACTATGTGAACAAGAACCGCTTCCCCGGCGTGGTGCTGGGGCTTTCTGGCGGCATCGACAGCGCCATCTGCGCCGCCATGGCGGTGGATGCCCTGGGGCCGGAGCGGGTCCACTGCATCATGCTGCCCTATCGTTACACGTCCGAGGAAAGCCTCGCGGATGCCGCCGCCGTGGCGCAGGCCCTGTTCGTGCGCTACGACGTGCTGCCCATCGTTGCCGGGGTGGAGGGCATGGAAGCCGCGCTGGCGCCCCTGTTCGAGGGCACCCAGCGCGACGTGACCGAGGAAAACCTCCAGTCCCGCGTGCGCGGCGCGCTGCTCATGTCGGTGTCCAACAAGTTCGGCGCCATGGTGGTGACCACCGGCAACAAGTCCGAGATGTCCACCGGCTACGCCACCCTCTATGGCGACATGAACGGCGGCTACAATCCCATCAAGGACCTCTACAAGACCCAGGTCACCCGCCTGTCGCGCCTGCGCAACCGCTGGAAGCCGGCCGACGCGCTGGGGCCGGACGGCGTCGTGATCCCCGACAGCCTCATCGACAAGCCGCCCACCGCCGAATTGCGCGAGAACCAGAAGGACGAGGATTCGCTGCCGCCCTACGCGGTGCTGGACGCCATCCTCGAACGCCTGGTGGAGCGCGAGCATTCGGTGGCGCAGATCATCGCCGACGGCTTCAACGCTGCCACCGTGACGCGGGTGGAGCGGCTTTTGAACATCGCCGAATACAAGCGCCGGCAGGCGGCGCCGGGGGTGAAGGTGACCGGCCGCAACTTCGGCCGCGACCGCCGCTATCCCATCACCAACCGCTTCCGCGAGGGGTGAGGCGATAAGCACGCGTTTGGAAATTCAGAAGGGCATAACCGCAAACACTGTCGTCATGCCTGGGCTTTTCCCGCGCATCCAAGCCGAACTGCTTGGGACAATCGGCGAAAATCATTCCAATCCTCGCCGCGTGGATGGCCGGGACAAGCCCGACCATGACGGCGGTCAAGTGCCTGCGAGGGCTGCGAGCGCTGATCCGGTTGAATTTTCAAACGGTCTCCAAGGAAACGCCGGCCGGTACGGTCCGCCGGCGGGTCCATGCTACCGCTGTCGAAACGCGGAAATCCTTTTTTAAATTGAGCACTTAACGTGGCTCAGCTAGCGTTGCGCCGGGCGCTGCGCTACACCCCGATGCCGGTGGGGAAATGCGAGCGTTTCCCACGCGGAGTCGGCCGAAGGCCGGCGTGGCAGCAGACGGGTGCATGGCGATGGACGAATGGGCACTTCTCATTCTTGTGGTTCTCGCCTTTCCGGTGATGACGCTGGTCGCCTTCGTGCTCGTGCTCAAGCACCGGGGCCGCATCCGGGTGCTGGAGGCGCGGGTCGCCGCGCTGGAAGCGCAGGCCTTCGGCATCGTTCCTGCCGTGCCTCCCGCCGCCGCCCCGATTCCCTCAGGCCCGGTCACGCTGGCGCCCTTCGCGCCCCGGCCGCCTGAACCGGCCACCGCGCCGCCAGAGCCCGCCCGCCCGCCGGCCCTGCATGACGTGACGCGTCCACCGCCGCTCTCGGCGCCATCGCAGCCCGAGGACGCCGCGCCGCCGCTTCCGCCGCGGCCGGGCTTCGATGCCGGCCAGCTCAAGGAACGCTTCGCCGGATTCGAGGAGAAGGTGGGCGCGCGCTGGGCGGTGTGGGTGGGCGGCCTCGCCCTGGCTCTGGGCGGAGTGTTCCTGGTGCGCTTCGCCGTGGAGCAGGACCTCATCGGCCCGGGCATGCGGGTGGGGCTGGGGCTGCTGCTGGCGGTCGCGCTGCTCGCGGGGGGAGAAGTGCTGCGCCGCCGTGCCCGCAGGGAAGAGCCGGCCGAGCCGCTTTCGGCGCCGGCTGCCGGCCCCTTTGCCGGCCTTGGGCGGGTGCCGGACGTGCCGAGCATCCTCACCGCCGCCGGCACCATGACCGCCTTCGGCAGCATCTATGCGGCCTATGAGCTGTACCACCTCATTCCGCCGCAGGCCGCCTTCCTGCTGCTGGCGGCCACCGGCGTCGCCACCCTGCTCGCCGCCTTGCTGCATGGTCCGGCTCTTGCGGCGCTGGGCTTCATCGGCGCGGCGGTGACGCCCTTCCTCATCACCTCGAAGGATCCCAATGCCTGGGGCGTCGCCCTGCTGATCGCGGCGGTGGCGGCGAGCGCACTCGCCGTGGCGCGGGTGCGGCGCTGGGCGTGGCTGGCCCTGATCGCCATCATCGGCGTGGTGGCGTGGGGTCTCACCTTGGTGGTGTTCGACGTGCCGCAGGCCGTGAGCGCCTCGGGCGCGCTGGGGCTGGTGCTGCTGGCGCTGACCGCCCTGTTGCTGGCACCGCGCCTGTTCTGGGGTCCCGATACCGGCCCGCGGCCGGAGCCGATCTCCATCCTCGGTGCCGTGGGCGCTCTGGTCATCACCGCCGCGGCGGCGGTGGACGGGCTGGTGGGCGGCATGCCGCTCTCGGTCTTCGTGCTCGCCGCCGTGGGCGTGCTGGCGCTGGCGTGGCGGGTGAAGCCCATGACCTTGGCCGCGCTTGCGGTGGCGGTGCTGGCCCCCGCGATCCTCACCCGATGGGTGTTTCCGCCGCTGCCGGGCACCGCCATGGCCCCCGCCGGGCCCATGGCCGGCGCGCTGCCGGAGCCGGCGCGGCTCTCGATCGGCCACTTCATGGTCTACGCCTTCGGCATGGGCGCGCTGATGCTGGGGGCGGGGCTTGCCGGCGCGTGGCGCGGCGGGCGCTTCCTGGTCCTCGTCGGCTGGGCGGTCACGGGCACCCTCGGCCCGGTGCTGATGCTGATCGCCGCCTATGCGCGCCTCACCGAGCTCGACCGCAGCGTGCCGTTCGCAGCGCTGGCGCTGGCCCTCGCCTTCCTCTTCACGCTCGCCGCCGAGCGGCTGTCGCGGAGCGTGCGCGCCTATGGCGGCACCATCTTCGCCGCCGGGGCGGTGGTGACGCTCGCGCTCGCGCTCACCTTCGCGCTGGAGAAGGGCTGGCTCACGGTGGGGCTCGCGCTGGCGGCGCTGGGGGTGGCGTGGATCTCCACCCTGCGGCCGCTTCCGGGCCTGCGCGCCTTCTCCGCCGCCCTCGCGCTGGTGGTGCTGGGGCGCATCGTGTGGCTGCCCACCATCGCCGTGGACCCCGGAGCCACCCCGATTTTCAACTGGCTGCTGTGGGGCTACGGCGTGCCGGCCTTCGCCTTCGCCGGCGCCGCCTTCCTGCTGGCGAAGAGCGGCGACGACTGGAGCCGCCGGGTGCATGAGAGCCTGGCGCTGCTGTTCGCGGTGATGCTGGCGGCAACCGAGGTGCGCCACCTCGCCCATGGCGGCGACATCTATGCCAGCGGTACCCGCCTGTTCGAGACCGGGCTGCTCGCTTGCATCTACGGGGCCTATGCGGTGGGCCTGTCGCGCCTTGCCACCATCACCGGGCGCGGCTTCTACCGGCTGTTCTCGGACCTCGTCGCGGCGATCGCGGCTCTGTGCGCCCTCAACGGCCTCGGGGAGAACAATCCGTTCGCCACCGGGGAGAGCGTCGGCGGGGTGCTGTTCAACGACCTGCTGGTCGCCTTCGCGCTGCCGGCGGGGCTGGCGCTGGTGTTCGCCGGGGTGCAGCCGGTGGCGCGCGCCAAGGTGAAGCTGGTGGCGGGCGGCCTCGCCATCGTGCTGGCGCTGGCCTACATCACCTTCGAGGTGAGCCGCCTGTTTCAGGGCGACGTGCTCGATCCCGACCAGATCAGTTCGGCCGAGTGGTACGCCTATTCGGCGGCGTGGCTGGTTTCGGGCATGGTGCTGCTGGGCATCGGCCTGTGGCGCGGATCGCGCACCCTGCGCCTCGCCTCGGCGGCGGTGATGGTGGCGACCGTGCTGAAGGTGTTCCTCTCCGACATGGCGGATCTGGAGGGCGTGCTGCGCGCGGTCTCCTTCATCGGCCTCGGACTGGTTCTGGTGGCCATGGGCTGGGTCTACCAGCGCCTGCTCGCCCGCGAGAAGGCCGCGCCACGCGGGCCTGATTGAGATCAGCCCCGCGGGCCGAAGACGATGACCGCCGCCCCGGCGAGGCACAGAGCCGCGCCGGTGGCGTCCCAACGGTCGGGGCGCACGCCTTCCACCGTCCACATCCAGACCAGCGACGACAAAATATAGATGCCGCCATAGGCCGCGAACGCCCGGCCGGCAGCCTCCGCCTCCACGAAGGTGAGGGCATAGGCGAAGGCGGCAAGGCTCACGATGCCGGGCAGCAGCCACCAGTGCGACCCGCCGAGCCGCACCACATGCCAGACCGCGAAACAGCCGGCGATTTCCCCAAGGGCGGCGAAGAGGAAGGCGGGCAGCGTCATCGGGGCAACGTCTTCGGGGGGCGCGTCATGGTGGGGTTCAGCCCTATCGCAGAACGGTGGGCTTCACCCACCAGCCGGGCTGCTGAGCAAGCAGGCGCCGTGCCAGCGATGCGGCGGTGTGGCAGCTGTCGGTGAGGGCGAACACCGTTGCGCCGGAGCCGGACATGCGCACCAGCCGCGCCTCGGGCGCTTCGGAAAGCAGGGCCATGGCCCGGCCGATCTCCGGCGCCAGCGCCAGGGCCGGCGGCTCCAGATCGTTCGGCAGGCCGGACAGGAAGGCGCACACGGCCGCCGCATTCCCCATCGTCGTCTCCGGCAGGCCGTCCGGGTGCTCGGGACCAGCCAAAGCCGCGCCCGGCGCAAGGCCCAGCGCATGGAACACGCCGGCGGTGGGCACGGCGACCCGGCAATTCACCAGCACCGCCGACAACGGCGGCAGGGCGAGCGGGGCCGAGAGCACGTCGCCCACCCCGCGCATCAGCCGCGCCCGTGGATCAAGGCACACCGGCACGTCCGATCCGGTGGCGCGGGCGGCCGCAAACAGGCGCGGATCATCCAGCGCCAGCCCGTTGAGGCCGGCGAGCAGGCGCAGCGCGGCGGCGGCATCGGACGAGCCGCCCCCCAGCCCCGCCGCCACCGGCAGCCGCTTTTCCAACACGAAACGGCCGAGCCGCGCGCCGGGCACCCGTTCCGCAAAGGCACGGGCGGCGCGGATCACCAGATTGTCGTCGTCCGGGCCGGCGGCGGCTGCCGTGGGGCCGCACACCTCCAGCGCCAGCGGCGCATCGGGCTGAAGGAAGACGAGGTCACCGGCGCCGGCAAAGGCGACGAGGCTCGCGAGATCGTGAAAGCCGTCGGCGCGACGGCCTTCGATGCGCAACGTCAGGTTGATCTTCGCCGGGGCGCGCGCGCGCATCAGTTCCATGGGCCGGGCTTATAGCAGATCAGGCCGGGGCGTCACGCCCGGGCCGCCTTCTCCCCTTGCCCTCTCCCCCTCGCCCCTCTCCCGCACCGCACCACCGCCCTGCGGTAGGACGCGCGCGGCATTACGCGCACGTAACTTGCGGTGTCACAGGAAAGCCGCCATCCTCGCGCCATCTCGCCCCGCTTGGATCCTTCACCCGTATCTCTGGCGTTCAACCGGCCGGGGGCTTTATCAGGACATACGATCGGTGACGACTGCACGCCCCTTTTTCTCCCTGGCCCTTGCGGCCGGCTTTGCTGCGGTGCTCCATCTCGCGGCGAGCCCGGCCCGCGCCGAAGCGGTCCCCGACGTCGATACCTCGCTGGCCGGCAATTATCTCGCCGCGCGGCTCGCCAGCTCCGAGCGCGATTCGGATGCGGCGGTGACCTACCTGCGCAACCTGATGAAGCTCGATGCGCGCAATGACGAGATCGTCGAGCGCACCTTCTTCGCCATGCTCATGGATGGCGACATCGACGAGGCCATGAAGCTGGCCGACCGCATGGTGAAGGCGGACCGCACCCACCGCATCGCCCGTCTGGCCCTGTCCGTTCGCGCCATCAAGAAGGCGCACTACCAGACCGCCCGCACCAACCTCGCCCTTTCGGTGCGCGGCCCCATCGGCGATCTCACTGCCACGCTGCTGGCCGCCTGGACCTTCTACGGCTCGGGCAACACCAAGGGCGCGGTGGAGCTCATCGACCGGCTGGAAGGCCCCGACTGGTACGCGCCCCTCAAGGAACTGCATGCCGGCCTCATCCTCGATGCCGCCGGGCAGAAGAAGGAAGCGGGCAAGCGCCTCGAGCAGGCGATGAAGATCGATCCCGGCTCGCTGCGCGCCATCGACGCCTATGCCCGCTGGGCCTCGCGCAACGAGAGCATCGACGCGGCGCTGGCCGCCTATGGCAGTTTCGAGAAGCAGCTGCCCAACCACCCCATCGTGATGGCGGCCATCCGCGACCTGAAGGCGGGCAAGACCCTGCCGCCGCTGGTCAAGACGGCGCAGGAGGGCTCCTCCGAGGTGCTCTATGGCCTCGGCTCCACCGTGGGCCGGCAGGGCGGCGAGGACCTTGCCCTCGTCTATCTGCAGCTCGCCATCTGGCTCTATCCCGAGCACCCGTTCGCCAGCCTGACGCTGGCCGATCTCTATGAGCAGCTGAAGCAGCCCTCCAAGGCCATCGAGGTCTATGAGAGCGTGCCGGACAGCTCGCCGCTGAAGCGCAACGCCGAGGTCCAGCTGGCCGTCAACCTCGACGCCGCCGACAAGTACAAGGAGGCCCGCGCCCATCTGGACAAGATGATTGCGGCCGACCCCAAGGACATCGAGGCCATCGTGGCGCTGGGCAAGATCCAGCAGTCGCGCAAGATGTTCGCCGAATGCGCTGAGACCTATTCCAAGGCCATCGCCCTCATTCCCCAGCCCACCAAGGGCAATTGGGCGCTGTTCTATTTCCGCGGCATCTGCAGCGAGCGCTCGAAGAACTGGCCGGCTGCGGAGGCCGACCTGAAGAAGGCGCTGGAACTGAACCCGGACCAGCCCCATGTGCTCAACTATCTGGGCTACAGCTGGGTGGACCAGGGCGTTAACCTCGACCAGGGCGTCGAGATGATCCGCAAGGCAGCCAAGCTGCGGCCCGACGACGGCCCCATCGTGGACAGCCTGGGCTGGGCCTATTATCGCCTCGGTCGCTACGACGAGGCGGTGGTGCAGCTTGAGCGCGCCATCGAGCTGATGCCGCAGGATCCGGTCATCAACGACCATCTGGGCGACGCCTACTGGAAGGTCGGTCGCAAGCTGGAGGCGGGCTTCCAGTGGGCCCACGCCCGCGACCTCAAGCCCGAGCCGGACGACCTGACCAAGATCGTGCAGAAGATCGACAAGGGCCTTGACGCGGTGGACCAGCCGGCCCCCGTGCGCAAGGCCGAAGAGACCCAGAAGGGCGGTTGAGGCGCGGTGCCCCCTCACTGGGGCACAGCATTTTTGCCGCGCCCATGCTTCCCTCGCGTGGTGCGACCCGGTAGGGTCGCGCCGCCTGGGGACTGATGTATGCACGAGAGAACTGCCCGCCCGCTCGATCCCTCCTCGGACGCCGCCATCGCCGCCAGCGTGACACCCCGGCCCATCGCCGAGGTGGCGGACGCCCTGGGGATCCCGGCGGATGCGCTCTACCGCTATGGTCCGTACAAGGCCAAGGTGGCGCTGGATTTCATCACCGAGATCGAGACCCGGCCGCGCGGGCACCTGGTGCTGGTCACCGCCATCAACCCGACCCCGGCGGGGGAGGGCAAGACCACCACCACCATCGGCCTCGGCGATGCCCTGGCCCGCCTCGGCACCAGGGCCGCCGTGTGCCTGCGCGAACCCTCCCTCGGCCCGGTGTTCGGCGCCAAGGGCGGCGCCACCGGCGGTGGGCGGGCGCAAATCATCCCCATGCAGGACATCAACCTGCATTTCACCGGCGACCTCCACGCCATCACCGCCGCGCATAACCTCTTGTCGGCGCTCATCGACAATCACATCCACTGGGGCAACGGCCTCGACCTCGACGCCAGGCGCATCAGCTGGCGGCGGGTGATGGATCTCAACGACCGCGTGCTGCGCCATGTCACCGTGGGCCTCGGCGGGCCGGGCAACGGCTTCCCCCGCGAGGACGGCTTCGACATCACGGTCGCCAGCGAGGTCATGGCCATCCTGTGCCTCGCCACCGATCTGGCGGACCTGGAGGAGCGCCTGTCGCGCATGGTCATCGGCCAGACCCGCGGCCGCCGGCTGGTGACCGCCGAGGAACTGGGCGGCATCGGCGCCATGGTGGCGCTGTTGCGCGACGCCTTCCAGCCGAACCTGGTGCAGACCATGGAGGGCACCCCCGCCTTCGTCCATGGCGGCCCGTTCGCCAACATCGCCCATGGATGCAATTCGGTGATGGCCACGAAGGCCGCCCTTGGCCTTGCCGACGTGGTGGTGACCGAGGCCGGCTTCGGGGCCGATCTCGGGGCCGAGAAGTTTCTCGATATCAAGTGCCGGCAGGCCGGCCTTGCGCCCTCCGCCGCCGTGGTGGTGGCCACCGTCCGGGCGTTGAAAATGCATGGCGGCGTCTCGCTCAAGGAGCTGGGCACGCCGGACCCCCATGCGGTCACGCGCGGCTGCGCCAACCTGAAGCGACATGTGGAGAACCTGGAGAAGTTCGGCTTGCCGGTGGTGGTGGCATTGAACCGCTTCACCTCCGACACGCCGGAAGAGACGCAGGCCGTGCGCGCCGCCCTGGCGCCGCTCGGGGTGGGCGTCCACGTCTGCGACCATTGGGCAAAAGGTGGCGCCGGCGCTGAAGATCTGGCCCGCGCGGTGCTGGAACTGGTGGCCCGTCCCTCCACCTTCCACACCCTCTATCCCGACCAGATGCCCCTCACCGCCAAGATCGAGACCATCGCCCGACAGATCTACCGCGCCGCCCGGGTCGACATCACCCCCGCCGCCGCCCGCAAGCTCCATGAGTATGAGATCGCCGGCTTCGGCGACCTGCCGGTGTGCATGGCGAAGACGCAATATTCCTTCTCCGCCGATCCGGCGGCGCGCAACGCGCCGGAAGGCCATGTGCTGCCGGTGCGGGAGGTGCGCCTGTCCGCCGGTGCCGGTTTCGTGGTGGCGCTGGCAGGCGACATCATGACCATGCCGGGCCTGCCATCGGCCCCTGCCGCAGAACAGATTTTCGTGATGCCGGATGGCTTTATCGCGGGCCTGTCATAAAGACGGCCGCGTCCCTATCTCAACCAAGACCAACACAACGCGGCGTCACGCCGCCGGGAGAACGACATGCCTGCAGGAGATCTGGAGAACAAGGCCGCCATCGTGGGCTGGGCCCATTCGCCGTTCGGCAAGCTCGAGGATGCCGACACCGAGGCGCTGATGGGCCGCGTGGCCGGCGCTGCCATCGAGCATGCGGGCCTTGCCCCCTCGGATGTGGATTCCATCCATGTGGGCGTGTTCAACGCCGGCTTCCAGAAGCAGGATTTCCAGGGCGCCATGCCAGCCCTGAGCGTGCCGGAACTCGCCCACACCCCGGCGGTGCGGGTGGAGAATGCCTGCGCCACCGGATCGGCCGCCATCCATTCGGCGCTCAACTATATCGCCAGCGGTCAGGGCCGCATCGCCCTCGTGGTGGGGGCCGAGAAGATGACTGCCAAGCCCACCGCCGAGGTGGGTGACATCCTCCTCAACGCCTCCTACCGCAAGGAGGAAGCCGACATCGACGGCGGCTTTGCCGGCGTGTTCGGCCGCATCGCGCAGCATTATTTCCAGCGCTACGGCGATCGCTCCGAGGAACTCGCGCGCATCGCCGCCAAGAACCACAAGAACGGCGTTTCCAATCCCTACGCCCAGATGCGCAAGGATTTCGGCTTCGAGTTCTGCAACACCATTTCCGAGAAGAACCCCTATGTGGCCGGCCCCCTGCGCCGCACCGACTGCTCGCTGGTGTCGGACGGCGCCGCGGCCCTCGTGATCGCCTCGCCCGACGTGGCGCAGACACTGCAGCGCGCCGTCGCCTTCCGCGCCCGTGCCCATGCCAACGACATCCTGCCGTTGTCGCGGCGCGATCCCATCGCCTTCGAGGGCGCCCGCCGCGCCTGGGTGAAGGCGCTGGAACAGGGCGGCATCAGCCTCGACGACCTCGACCTGGTGGAGACCCACGACTGCTTCACCATCGCCGAACTGCTTGAATACGAGGCCATGGGCCTCGCCAAGCCCGGCGAGGGATACAAGGTGGTGCGCGAGGGCATCACCGAGAAGACCGGCAAGCTGCCGGTGAACGCCTCGGGCGGGCTGAAGTCCAAGGGCCATCCCATCGGCGCCACCGGCGTGTCCATGCATGTGCTCTGCGCCATGCAGCTCATGGGCGAGGCCGGCGACATGCAGATCGCCGACGCCAAGATGGCCGGCATCTTCAACATGGGCGGCGCCGCTGTGGCCAACTACGTCTCCGTGCTCGAACGGGTGAAGTGAGGGCAGGGGGCCCCAGGCCCCTTTTCCCGCTCCTGACCCCTTTCCCGCTGGGGACGGCTTCGGCCGTTTCAAGCACCGGCCGTCGCGAGGCTTATTCGGTCGCCGCCGACAGGATCGGGCCGCCGGACGGAAGCTGGATCAGGACCGCTGTGAGCAGGCCCGGCGGCGTTTCGCTCCGGGCGATGTGGACGGGCTTGCCATCCCAGCCGCCGAGGCGTTCCAGTCGGTGGACAACGCGCACGTGGGGCAAGGTGCGGCCGGAATTCTCGCCGCGCCGCACCGGCACCTCCACCACGTGTGGATCATAGGCCACCAGCCAGATGTCGGCCTCCGCGGCAGGCGCCGCTCCCCGGCCGATGGACACCTCCCTCGGCCCGAGGGTGATGTCGGGTCCGCTGAAGGGCGGGGCAACGGAGATGGCCCGCTCGATCTCGGCCAGGTTGAACCCGACGCGGCTGATGCGGCCGTTCACCACCATCTGCGGAGTGAACGGACCGCGCTCGCCCAGTTGCGGCTCATAGGCATACTGGCGCTTCGTGAATTCCGGCTTGCCGAAGGTGTCGCGCCAGCCGAGATGATCCCAATAGGTCACGCTGAAGCTGAGCGCGAGCACATCCGGCCGCCGGCTGAGGGCGATGAGGTTGGCGTCCGCCGGCGGGCAGGAGGAGCAGCCCTGGCTGGTGAACAGTTCCACGACGGTGAGATGCTGGTTTTGCGGGGCGGCGACGGCCGGTGGCGCGGCGGCAGTCGCAAGCGCCACCATGAGGGAGGTGGCGTGCATCAGGCGCGCGCGCGAAGAGGGGCGTGTCGGTGCGGGCATTGGGCGGTTCTCCGGAGCGAGGCGCCATTCGCCGCGACACGGCCGAACGCGCTCCTTGAGCGCTTCGGCCGGCGCCTGTGCCCGGTTACACCCTCACGCCATCGTGCGGGCCTTACCCGCGCGACAGGCCGGCGTCGTCCAGCGCCTTGAGATAGGCGCCGAACTTTTCCTCCTGCTCGACCCCGTAGGCGAGGAGCAGCGGCCAAGTGTAGAGGCCGGTGGAGTGGCCGTCGTCGAAGATGAGCCGCACGGCGTAATTGCCCACCGGCTCCACCTGGGCGATGCGGACGTTGCGCTTGCCGGCGACCAGGATCTTCTCGTCCGGATTGTGGCCCTGCACCTCTGCGGAGGGGCTTTCCACGCGCAGATATTCGGCCGGCAGGGTGAAGCTCTGGCCATCATCGAAGGTGACGGCGAGGGCGTGCCGCTCGTTCACCACGCGCAGCTCGGTGGGCCATGCCGCGGCGGGGGCAGACGCTGTGGCCATTTCATTCTCCAATCGCATGCTTGGGCGGGACCACACCGCAATGTGTACCGGCCCGGACCCTATCCATGGGTTGCTTGCATACGATATATAGAGCGTGCGCCGAAGTCCGCGCACTGCCGCAGTCCCTCCGGAAATGGGGCAGCGGGCGGCAGCGGGCCTTCGAGACCGGCAGAAGCCGGCGGGAGAGGCGGCACAGGGTGGATGTGGGAGTGGTCTCGTGAGTGATGTGCCGAGGGATCTGATCGACAGGCCAAGCGTGGCAGCGGCGGCTCAGGCCGGACCGCTGGTGGATACGTTCGGCCGCGCCGTCACCTATCTGCGCGTCTCCGTGACCGACCGCTGCGATTTCCGCTGCGTCTATTGCATGGCCGAGCACATGACCTTCCTGCCCAAGCAGGACCTGCTCAGCCTGGAAGAACTGGACCGCCTGTGCAGCGCCTTCGTGCTGCGCGGGGTGCGAAAGCTCCGCCTCACCGGCGGCGAGCCCCTGGTGCGCCGGGATGTGATGACCCTGTTCCGCAGCCTGTCCCGCCACATGGAGACCGGGCAGCTCGAGGAACTCACCCTCACCACCAACGGCTCCCAGCTGTCCCGGCACGCGGCTGACCTCGCGGCCTGCGGGGTGAAGCGCATCAATGTGTCCATCGATACGCTGGACGTGGCCAAGTTCCGCGCCATCACCCGTTGGGGTGAACTGTCCAAGGTGCTGGAGGGGGTGAAGGCCGCCAGCGCGGCCGGGCTCAAGGTGAAGATCAACGCGGTGGCGCTCAAGGACGTGAACGAGCACGAGATCGCCTCCATGATGGAATGGGCCCATAGCGAGGGGCACGACCTCTCCCTCATCGAGGTGATGCCGCTGGGCGAGGTGGGCGAGGAACGGGTGGACCAGTATCTGCCGCTGTCCGACGTGCGCGCACGGCTGGAAGAGCGCTTCACCCTCACCGACATCGACTATCGCACCGGCGGGCCGGCCCGCTATGCGGCAGTGAAGGAGACTGGCGGGCGGATCGGCTTCATCACGCCTATGACCCACAATTTCTGCGAGGGCTGCAACCGGGTGCGGGTCACCTGCACCGGCACGCTCTACATGTGCCTCGGCCAGGAGGATGCCGCGGACCTGCGCGCGCCGCTTCGGGCCTCGAAGGACGATGCCCTGCTGCAGAAGGCCATCGACGAGGCCATCTTCCGCAAGCCCAAGGGCCACGACTTCGTCATCGACCGCCGCACCCGCCAGCCGGCGGTGAGCCGCCACATGAGCATGACGGGCGGCTGAAGCGCGCCCTGCTGCCACCACAATAGCCTTCACTCAGAGCCGGGAGGTTTCCCGCTAACGTCCGGTCCCCGCGCGAAGGGGGAAATGCGGCGGTGAGGTGGCGGCGGCATGCGGCGCGCGAAGGGCTCGTGCGCGAGCCATCGGGATTCCGCAAGGCGGGATTTACCTGAAATCAGCTACATCTGGTTCAACTAATCGATGAGGTGCGGGCCACAGGCCTGCACCATGGGAGCAAACCCCAAGAGGTCGATCGTGAGCCTGCCCCGGGCAGCCGTGCGCCTGCGCGTCGGCGACTGCGTCAATGCCGCAACGCCTGTCCTTCCCTTCGCCGCTTGTCCGGTGGAGTGTCGGGCATGAGCCGTCTTCCCCAAGCGGCGAAGCCGGCCGCAGCCGGCCCTGCGGCGGCAAAGCCCGCCATGTCGGCCACGGTGAAGGGGCTGATCGCCATGGCCTTGTCCATGGCGCTCTTCGTCACCAACGATACGTTCCTCAAGCTCTCCATCCGGGAGATCCCGCTCGGCGAGGCGCTCGGCCTGCGCTCGTTCCTGGCCGGCATCGTGCTGTTCGTGCTGATCGTGCGGGCCGGCGACCTTCCGGCCCTGCGCTATGCCTTCCACCCGCGGGTGGTGATGCGCTCCACCCTCGATACGCTGACCACCTTCGTCTATGTGGCGGCGCTGGCGGTGATGGCGATCGCCTCCTCCACCACCATCTACATGGCGACGCCGCTCATCACCACGGCGCTGGCGGTGCCCATGCTGGGCGAAAAGGTGGGCTGGCGCAGCTGGTGCGCCATCGTGGTCGGCTTCTGCGGTGCGGTGATCGTGACCAGGCCGGACCCCTCCACCTTTGAGGCCATCGCCATCCTGCCCCTGCTCGCCGCCCTGTTCGGCGCCATCCGGGACGTGTCGACGCGCGGGATCGGTCGGGAGATTCCGGGCACGGTGGTGGGCTTTTCCGGCACGCTGGTGCTGTGCGCCACCGCCGCGGTCTTCATGGCCTGGGAAAGCTGGAAGCTGCCGCCGGTGGCGGTCATGGCCTATATCGTCGCCTCGGGCGTGGCCTTTGCCGGCGGAACCCTGTGCCTCGTCTTCGCCTTCCGGAACGCGCCGGTGGCCTCGGTCTCGCCCCTGCGCTACCTGCTGGTGTTCGGGGCGCTGGTGTCAGGCTATTTCGTCTTCGGCGACCTGCCGGATGCCTGGACCACGTTGGGCATGGTGCTGGTGGTGGGCGCGGGCCTCTATGCCGTGCACCGCGAGCATGAGAAGAGCCGTGCCGCACGCCGCGCAGCAGCGGGCGCTTCAGGTCTGGGCGCCGCCGCGCCCGGCTGCCGGCCCGCCGCTGCCTGCGCCCCTGCCCGTGACTGACGAACCTGTGGGCGCGGTCCTGGCCGATTGAGGCTTGGCCTCCGCCTTCACCCCTGCCTGGGACGGTAGTCGCCGGTAACCGGGTCGCGCTCCAGCGGAACGGCCTTCATCACATCCGGACTGGCGGCGCGACGGCGGTCGAGCGCTGCGTTGATGCGGCGCGTTTCGGCGACGATCACCTTGACCACAGCGGCGGCGCCGAAGGCGCCCAGCGCGACAACGAGGAGCGGGGGCACGGGTGTTCTCCCTTCAGGCCTCCGGAACGGACAGCCTGAGGCATTCAAACCATACGCCCGTGGCGAAAAATCGTCGCCCGCCTTCCGCCTTGGCTCACCGCGCAGGCTGGGAAAACACCCGGTAGCGGCGGGGCAGGAGGCCCACCTGCGTGCCGGGCTCCAATGTCTGGCCGTGGGGCACGGCGGCTTCCACCACCACCGGGCCGCCGGTGCTGGTCAGTTCCACATCGGCGCGGCGGGTGGGGCCGAAGGTGCGCACCGCCAGCACCTTGCCGGCGAAGGGCGTGGTGCCGGGATCGGCGAGGTCCACGTCGTGCGGGCGGGCGAGGATGCGCGCCGGGCCGTCGCCCACCCCCTGCGGATCAAGGCCCAGTGCCCGGGTGCCGAAATAGAGCGCGCCGCCGCGCACCTCGCCGGGCAAGGTGATGGTCTCGCCGATGAAGTCGTGCACGAAGGCGGTGGCAGGATTGTCGTAGACCTCGGCGGGGGACCCCACCTGCTCGATCCGGCCGTGGCCCATCACCACGACGCGGTCGGCGAGTTCCAGCGCCTCTTCCTGGTCGTGGGTGACGAGAACGGAGGTCACCGGCAGTTCCTCGTGCAGGTGGCGCAGCCAGCGCCGCAATTCCTTGCGCACCTTGGCATCGAGGGCGCCGAACGGTTCGTCCAGCAGCAGCACGCGCGGCGAGATGGCGAGCGCGCGCGCCAGCGCCACGCGCTGGCGCTGGCCGCCGGAGAGCTGGGCGGGATAACGCTCGGCCAGCCAGTCGATCTGGACCAGGGAGAGCAGCTCGTTGACCTTCTCGCGGATGGCGGCTTCCGGCAGCTTGTCCGCGCCGCGCCGCACCCGCAGGCCGAACGCCACGTTCTCGAAGACATTCATGTGCCGGAACAGGGCATAGTGCTGGAACACGAAGCCCACGTTGCGCTCGCGCACGGATCGCGACAGCGCGTCCTCGCCATCGAAGCGCACTTCGCCCGTGTCCGGCCATTCCAGGCCGGCTATGATGCGCAGCAGCGTGGTCTTGCCCGAGCCGGAGGGGCCAAGCAGAGCCACCAGCTCACCGGAATGGATGGTGAGGTTCACATGGTCGAGGGCGGTAAAGGTCTTGAAGCGCTTGGTGACGCCAACCACGTCGATGGTCATCTGTCTTCCTCGGCGAGGCGGTGTTCCAGGATGGTCTTGGCGATGAGGGTCACCAGGGCCAGCAGCGCCAGCAGCGACGCCACCGCGAAGGAGGCGACGAACTGGTACTCGTTATAAAGGATCTCGATGTGCAGCGGCATGGTGTTGGTCAGCCCGCGCACATGGCCGGACACCACCGACACCGCTCCGAACTCGCCCATGGCGCGGGCGTTGCAGAGCAGGACGCCATAGAGCAGCGCCCATTTCACATTGGGCAGGGTGACGCGGAAGAAGGTGGCGAGGCCCGACGCCCCGAGCGAGATGGCCGCCTCTTCCTCGGAAGTGCCCTGCTCCTGCATCAGCGGGATCAGCTCGCGCGCCACGAACGGGAAGGTGACGAAGATGGTGGCGAGCACGATGCCGGGCAGCGCGAAGATGATCTTGATGTCCCATGCCTGGAGATAGGCGGCGAACAGGCCCTGGGAACCGAACAGCAGCACGTAGATGAGGCCCGCCACCACGGGTGAGACCGAGAAGGGCAGGTCGATGAGGGTGATGAGCAGGCTCTTGCCCGGAAACTCGAACTTGGCGATGGCCCAGGAGGCCACGAGGCCGAACAGCAGGTTCGCCGTCACCGAGATGGCCGCGACGATGAGGGTGAGGCGGATGGCCGCGAGGGCGTCGGGCTCAATGATGGCGGCCACATAGGCCGCCCAGCCGCGCCGGAACGCCTCGTAAAAGACGCTCACCAGTGGCAGGCCGATGAACAGCCCGATAAAGGCCAGCGCCACCAGGATGAGGGCGATGCGCACGGCGCGCGGTTCGGTGCGCACCGGTCGGCCGCCGTGGTGGGCAAAGGCATGGGATTGCTCAAGCGCGGAGGGCAGGCCCTCGCTGGCACCGTGGATCGTGGTCTGGACCGGCTGGCCGAGCGTGCTCATGCGTTGCGGCTCCCCCGCAGCTCCGCCCAGCGCTGCAGGCGGTTGATGATCAGCAGGAGCAGGAACGAGGCCACTAGCATCACGGTGGCGATGGCGGTGGCATCCGCATAGCGGAACTCCTCCAGCCGGATCACGATGAGCAGAGGCGCGATCTCCGACACCCCCGGCAGGTTGCCGGCGATGAAGATGACGGAGCCGTATTCGCCCACCGCCCGCGCGAAGGCGAGGGCGAAGCCGGTGAGCAGCGCCGGCCAGATGGAGGGCAGCACCACCTTGACGAGGGTCTGGGTGCGCGTGGCGCCGAGGCTGGCGGCGGCTTCCTCCAGCTCCTGGTCGAGGTCCGCGAGCACCGGCTGCACGGTGCGCACCACGAACGGCAGGCCGATGAAGACGAGGGCCACCACGATCCCCAGCGGCGTGAACGACACCTTTATGCCGAGCGGCGCCAGCAGGGAGCCGACCCATCCGTTCTCGGCATAGAGCGCGGTCAGCGCGATGCCCGCCACGGCGGTGGGCAGGGCGAAGGGGATGTCGATGAGGGCGTCCACCACCTTCTTGAAGGGAAATTCATAGCGCACCAGCACCCACACCACGATGGCGCCGAACACCACGTTCACCAGCGCCGCCACCAGCGCCAGCCCGAACGACACCTGCAAGGCGTGCAGGGTGCGGGCGGCGGTGACGATGGCGATGAAGCGCTCGAACGTGAGCTCGCTGGTCTTGATGAACAGGGCCGACAGGGGCAGCAGCACGATGAGGCCAAGCCAGGTGAGCGTCAGCCCCATGGTGAGGCCGAAGCCGGGGATGACGCTCTGCTGCCTGAAGGCGAAGCGGGGCGAAGAGGCGCTCATGGGCAAATCATAAACTCTGTCGAGGGTCCCGTCTCTCGGGTCCGGAAAACGGCCGCCGCCCGGGAGGGAGCGGCGGCCGCGAGGATAAGGAAACGGATCAGTTGCCGGTGATCTGGTCGAACACGCCGCCGTCGGCGAAGTGGGTCTTCTGCGCCTTCTGCCAGCCGCCGAACACCTGATCGATGGTGAACAGCTCCACGGGGGCGAACTTGTCCTTGAACTTGGCCGCCACGACCTCGTTGCGCGGACGGTAATAGTTCTTGGCCGCGATCTCCTGGCCTGCCGGCGTGTAGAGGAAGTTCAGGTAGGCCTCGGAGATGGCGCGGGTGCCCTTCTTGTCCACCACCTTGTCCACCACGGCCACCGGGGGCTCGGCGAGGATGGAGACGGAGGGGGTGATGATGTCGAACTTGTCGGGGCCGAGCTCGTTGACCGAGAGATAGGCCTCGTTCTCCCAGGCGATCAGCACGTCGCCGATGCCGCGCTCCACGAAGGTGACGGTGGAGCCGCGGGCGCCGGTGTCGAGCACCGGGGCGTTCTTGAAGAGGGCCTTCACGAACTCCTTGGCCTTGGCTTCGTCGCCGCCGCTCTTCTTGAGCGCGTAGCCCCAGGCGCCGAGATAGTTCCAGCGGGCGCCGCCGGAGGTCTTGGGATTGGGGGTCACCACCTTGATGCCGGGCTTCACCAGGTCGTCCCAGTCCTTGATGCCCTTGGGATTGCCCTTGCGCACCAGGAACACGATGGTGGAGGTGTAGGGTGAGGCGTTGTCAGGCAGGCGCTTCTGCCAGTCGGTCGCCAGCTGGCCGCGCTCGGCGATGGCGTCGATGTCATAGGCCAGCGCCAGCGTCACCACGTCCGCCTCCAGCCCGTCGATGACGGAGCGCGCCTGCTTGCCCGAGCCGCCGTGGGACTGGCGGATGGTCACGGTGTCGCCCGGATGCGCCTTGGTCCACTCGGCCGCGAAGGCCTTGTTGACTTCCACATAGAGCTCGCGGGTCGGGTCGTAGGACACGTTCAGCAGCGTGGTTTCGGCAGCGGCGGCCACGCCGGCGGACAGGGCCAGCGCCGTGACCGCCCCAAGGGAAGCGCGCAGGAAAGAGCGACGAGATGACATGGAGGGCCTCCAGCGAAGTTCATCCGTCAAACGGATCGTCTGTTCGATAAAACAAACGATGGCACTGGCCTCGCGAAGGGTCAACACCTTTTATCACAAATTCGATGGAATTAAATTATTTCCCATCGCCAATATGGATACCGCATTCGGTCTTGGACTTTCCGCGCCAGCGGCCGGCGCGCGGGTCCTCCCCCGGCTTCACCCGCGAGGTGCAGGGCATGCAGCCGATGGAGGGAAAGCCGAACTGTTCCATGGGGTGCCGCGGCAGGGCGTGGGCATCCATGTAGGCGAGCAGGTCGTCGCGACCGAGCGCCGCCAGCGGGTTGAACTTCACCCGCGCCCCGTCTTCTTCCACGAAGGGAATGTCGGCGCGGGTCGATGCCTGGTAGCGCTTGCGGCCGTTGATCCAGGCCGCATAGGGGCCGAGCGCCCGGGCCAGCGGCTCCACCTTGCGCAGGCCGCAGCAGGCATCCGGGTCATCCGCCCACAGGCCGTTTTCGGGATCGCGCGCGGCGAGCGCCGCCGGATCCGGGGAGAAGGTGAGGACCTGCGTCAGCCCGAGGCGCGCAATAAGGGTGTCGCGATAGGCCAGCGTTTCCTCGAACAGGTGGCCGGTGTCGAGGAAGAGCACCGGCGTCGCCTTGTCCACCTGCGCGATCATGTGCAGCAGCACCGCCGATTCCGTTCCGAAGGACGAGACGGCGGCGATGTGGCCGGGAAAGGCGGCAAGCCCCGCCGCGATGATCTCCAGCGGCGCGGCCGACCTGAGCTTCGCATCGAGCGCCGCCACGTCGAAGCCGGATCCTGCGCCCAGGGGGGCGCCGGTCGAGGGCTGGTCGAAAGGCGTGGCGGGGAGGCTGGCGCTGTGGCTGGCTGTCATGGGACTATCCCCCTGTGGCCGCCGGCGCGGTGCGAGCGTCGCGCACGGTGGGGCGATGGTCGCCCGTGGGCTGGTAGAAGACCGAATAGGTGGCAACCGCCTTGCCGAAGGCCTCCACGTCCGCCGCCTTCTCCAGAGCAAAGGCGTCGAAGCCGGCGCGCACCATCATCAGCACCTGGTCGCGCAGTACGTTGCCCACGGCGCGCAGCTCACCCTTGTAGCCGTAGCGCTCCCGCAGCAGCCGGGCCTGGCTGTAGGCACGCCCGTCCCGGAACTTCGGGAAGATCAGGGTGATCAGCGACAGCCGCGACAGGAAGGGCTGAAGCTCGGCGACATCCTTGTCGTTGGGCCAGGCAACGCCGATCTCGCCGTTACGGGTGACCAGCGCCGGGCCGTCCGCAAGGAGGCGGGCGGCGGAGACGATCACCGGCCCGTCGGGCAGCGGATCGCCGTCGGCGACGGGGATGAAGGCATCGGCGGCAAGCGCCCCGTTCTTAACGAGGGGCATAGGCGCGCTCCTTGAAAGGCTCAATTCCCAGGCGCTCCACCGCCGCCACGAAGGTCTCGGCGGGAGAGGTCCGCAAGTTGAGATAGGTATCGACGAGGCTCTCCACCACGTCCACGATCTCGCTTTCCGCGACGGCGGGGCCGATCAGCTCGCCGATGCGGGCCTTGGAATTGCCCTTGCCGCCAAGGGTGATCTGGAAGAACTCCTCGTCCTTCTTCTCCACGCCCAGAATGCCGATGTGGCCCACATGGTGGTGGCCGCAGGCATTGATGCAGCCGGAAATGTTCACGTGCAGCCGGCCGATGTCGGCGATGCGTGCCTCGTCGGCGAAGCGCTCGGTGAGCTTCTGCGCGATGGGGATGGAGCGGGTGTTGGCCAGCGAGCAATAGTCGAGGCCGGGGCAAGAGATAATGTCGGTGACAAGGCCCACATTGGGGGTCGCGACGCCGATCGCCTTCAGCTTCGCCCACAGCGCCGGCAGATCCTTCTGCCGCACATAGGGGAAGGTGAGGTTCTGCTCGTGCGCAACCCGGATCTCGCCATAGGCATACTGGTCGGCGAGGTCGGCGATGGCATCCATCTGGTCCGCCGTGGCATCGCCGGGCGGCGCGCCCACGGGCTTCAGCGAGAGCGTGACGATGGCATGGCCCTTCGCCTTGTGGGGGGCGACGGAATTGGCATGCCAGCGGGCGAAGGCGGCGTCGGTGGCGAGCGCGCGGGCGAGTTCCGCGGGCTGGTCGTCCAGCGCCTCGAGGTCCGGGATCTTGAAGCGGTCACGGATGGCGTCGAGGGCCGCCTCGTCCAGCTTCAGGGCGCCGTCGCGGATCTCGGCCCATTCGGCCTCCACCTTCTTGGCGAAGGCCTCGGCGCCCATCTCGTGCACCTGGATCTTGATGCGCGCCTTGTAGATGTTGTCGCGTCGGCCGCCGAGGTTGTAGGTGCGCAGCACCGCCTCGAGATAAGAGAGCAGGTGCTCCTTCGGCAGGAAGTCCTTGATGGTTTTGCCGATGAAGGGCGAGCGCCCGAGCCCGCCGCCCACCATCACCTCGAAGCCGGTCTCGCCGTCGCGCTTGTGGAGGCGCAGGCCGATGTCGTGCACGCGGATGGCGGCGCGGTCATGCTTCGCCGCGGTGATGGCGATCTTGAACTTGCGCGGCAGGTAGGTGAATTCCGGGTGCAGGGTGGACCACTGGCGGATCACCTCCGCATAGAGGCGCGGGTCCTCCACCTCGTCCGCCGCCGCGCCGGCCCAGGGGTCGGTGGTGGTGTTGCGGATGCAGTTGCCGGAGGTCTGGAGGCCGTGGATGCCTACCTTGGCAAGGTCCGCCATGGCGTCCGGCAGCTCGTTCAGCTTGATCCAGTTGAACTGTATGTTCTGCCGCGTGGTGAAGTGGCCGTAGCCCCGGTCGTACTTGCGAGCCACCGCGCCGAGCGCGCGCAGCTGCTGCGACGACAGGGTGCCGTAGGGAATGCACACCCGCAGCATGTAGGCGTGGAGCTGCAGGTACACGCCGTTCATGAGGCGGAGCGGCTTGAACTCCTCCTCGTTCAGCTCCCCCGACAGGCGGCGGGCCACCTGGTCGCGGAACTCGGCGACGCGCTCCTGAAGGAACGTGCGATCGAACTCGTCATAGACGTACATGAGGCCTACTCGCTTGGGCGTCGGGGACCCTTGAGGGATCTCAGGCTGCGCCGGGCAGGGAAATGGTGGGGCCGGTGACGCGGATGCGCTCGCGCAGGTTGGCCGGCTGTGGCGTGCCGTCGGCCGCCAGAACGGCCGGGGCCGGATAGGCGCCGACCGCGGTGATCTCGTCCGCATGGGCGATGTCGAGCAGCCGCAGCACCTCGTCGCTGGTGGTGCCCACCGCGGCCTGGGCGATGGTCTCGCTCCAGCCCCCGGTGGCGGTGAGCCACACGGAAATGCCATCCGCGAGGCGGTTGGCGGTCACCACCGTCGGTCCGCTGATCTTGAGCTTGCGCTGCAAGGGGGAGGTCATGAAAAAGCCGCTCCGCGCGCCCGATTTCCCATCTCACAGCGGGAGAGCGCTAAATAATCCAGTTGACGTGTGTCTTAAGCTAAATTACCGATCAAAAATGCGCAATATGAAAATAACCGCTTCTCGTCAATGTAAATTCTACCAGTTTGGTAGAATTTAAAAGTTGCCCGCCGTCTGTGGCGCCCGGCCCGGGCGCGGTCAAGGCGGAAGGGGAGGGCGGTTCGGTTTGGATGGGCTCCGGCCCGGCGTGTCCCGCTTTCCGCGGGCAGGCGAAGACCGGGGCAGACCGGCACTTCAGCGGTGCCACGAAGGAATGACGTCATGACGCGTCTCGATGCGCTGGAAGCGCAGAGCATCTTCATCTTCCGCGAGGCCTTCGCCCAGCTGCGCAAGATTGCCATGCTGTGGTCGCTGGGCAAGGATTCCAACGTGATGATCCACCTGGCGCGCAAGGCCTTCTTCGGCCGCCTGCCATTCCCGGCCATGCACGTGGATACCCACCGCAAGTTCCCCGAGATGTATGCCTTCCGCGATCACTACGCGAAGGAATGGGACCTCGACCTCATCGTCGAGGATTGCCCGCCCATCGAGAGCACCGACCCCACCCTTCCCCCCGCTGCCCGCTCGGCCGCCCGCAAGACCGAAGGCCTGCGCCTGGCGCTGGCCAAGCATGGCTTCGACGGTGTCATCGCCGGCATTCGCCGCGACGAGGAGCCGACCCGGGCCAAGGAGCGCTTCTTCTCGCCGCGCGGCACCGACGGCGCCTGGAACGTGCGCGAGCAGCCGCCGGAATTCTGGGACCAGTACAACACTGCCCTGACCCCCGGCGCCCATGTGCGTATCCATCCCATCCTGCATTGGACCGAGATGGACATCTGGGCCTACACCCAGCGCGAGAACATCCCGGTGATCCCGCTGTATTTCTCCAAGAACGGCAAGCGCTACCGCTCGCTGGGCGACCAGGACATCACCAACCCGGTGGAGTCGGACGCGTCCACCCTGGACGAGATCCTGGCCGAGCTCGCCATCACCAAGACCTCCGAGCGCTCGGGCCGCGCCATGGACCACGAATCCGAGGACGCCTTCGAGCGCCTGCGTACCGCCGGCTACCTGTGAGCCCAGCGCGCCGCATCCCGAGATTTTGAAGAGATCATTGCCATGTCCGCTTCTTCGTTCGCCTCAACGCCCGCCGCGCCGCTCGCCACCTCGACCGCCGCTGCGGCGGTCAAGGAGCGCGAGCTTCTGCGCATCGTCATCGTCGGCCACGTGGACCATGGGAAGTCCACCCTGGTCGGACGCCTGCTGCACGAGACCGGCTCCCTGCCGGACGGCAAGCTGGAGATGCTGAAGGAAGTTTCCGCCCGCCGCGGCATGCCGTTCGAGTGGTCGTTCCTGCTCGACGCGCTGCAGACCGAGCGCGACCAGGGCATCACGGTGGACACCAGCCAGATCCGCTTCAAGACCGCCAAGCGCGACTATGTGCTCATCGACGCGCCCGGACATGTGGAATTCCTGCGCAACATGGTCACCGGCGCCGCGCAGGCCGATGCCGCCGTGCTGCTGGTGGATGCGGGCGAGGGCGTGCGCGAGCAGACCCGGCGTCACGCCTTCCTGCTGCACCTGCTCGGCCTGCGGCAGGTGGCGGTGGTGGTGAACAAGATGGATCGCGTGGCCTTCGACCAGGAGGCGTTCGCGGCCATCGAGGAGGACGTGAGCGCCTATCTGGGCGGCTTCGGCCTGCGCCCCACCTTCGTCATCCCGGTTTCGGCCCGCGACGGCGACTTCATCTCCGAGCGCACCGCGCGCCTGCCCTGGTATTCCGGCCCCACGGTGGTGGAGGCGCTGGACGCCTTCACCGCCCCGCCGAGCCTGTCCGACCAGCCGCTGCGCTTCCCCATCCAGGCGGTCTACAAGTTCGACGAGCGGCGCATCCTCGCCGGCCGGATCGAAAGCGGCCGCCTCTCGGTGGGTGATGAGCTGGCCTTCGAGCCGTCGGGCGCCACCGCGCGGGTGAAGTCCATCGAGGCGTGGCCCGGCCCGGCGCCTACGACGGTTGAGGCCGGCCAGTCCGCCGGCATCACCCTCGACAAGGACATCTTCGTCACCCGCGGCGACATCGCCGCCCACGGTGACCAGCGCCCCCGCGCCGCCAAAAGCCTGAAGGTGCGCCTGTTCTGGCTCGACGACGCACCGCTGAAGGCGGGCGACCCGGTGGTGGTGCGCCTCTCCACCGCCGCCGCGCCGGGCGTGGTCTCGGCGGTGACCAGCGCGGTGGATCCCGCCAATCTCGTCACCGAGGGCCAGGCGAGCCTCGGCCGCAATTATGTGGGCGAGGTGGAGATCACGCTGCGCCAGGCCCTGCCGGCCGATCCCTATCACCTCAACGCCTTCACCGGCCGTGTGGTGGTGGAGCGCGAGCGGCGCATCTGCGGCGGCGGCATCATCCTGCACGCGGCCCGCGAGGCGCGGCTGGAAGCGCCGAAGCGCGGCCCGGTGGTGGCGGTGGATTCGGCCGTGACGGCGGCCGAGCGGATCACGCGCTTCCACCACCAGGGCGCGGTGCTGTGGCTGACGGGTCTGCCGGCCTCCGGCAAATCCACGGTGGCGCGGGCCCTGGAGCGGCGCCTGTTCGACCTCGGCGGCTCGCCGGTCTATCTGGACGGCGACACCCTGCGCACCGGGCTGAATGCCGATCTCGGCTTCTCGCCGCAGGAGCGCTCGGAGAACATCCGCCGCGTCGCCCACATGGCCGGCTTCCTCGCCCGCAACGGCCACATTGCCATCGTCGCCCTGGTGTCGCCCACGCGCGCCGACCGGGAGCAGGCGCGGGAGGTGGGCGCGCGTTTCTTCCACGAGGTGTTCATCCGCGCCCCGCTGGAGGTGTGCGAGGGGCGCGACCCCAAGGGCCACTACGCCAAGGCCCGCAAGGGTGAGATCGCCAGCTTCACCGGCATTTCCGCGCCCTATGAGGAGCCTGAGGCGCCCGAGCTGGTGCTCGACACCACCGGCGACATCGGCGCCACGCTGGCGGCGCTGGAGACCTATCTGGAAGAGGCCGGCGTGCTGTTCCCGCCGGACACCGATTCGCCGATCTGAGGTCGGGGTGCCTTGTGGCGATGCTCCGGCTTTGGCAGCTTGGCGGTCCCCAGCCGGATACGCCTGCCGCACCCGCGTGCGGGCCGAGCCGATAACGCCCGAGGAACGCCCCCAATGAGCGCCCCCACCAGCGCCGCCGTCGACGAACACCCCATCCGCCTCGACATTGCCGAGGGCATAGCCCGCATCCGCTTCAATCGCCCCCATGTGCTGAACGCCATCAACGAGGCGGCGGTGCTGGCTTTAAAGGCGGCGGTGGACCAGGTGGCGAAGGACGAGAGCGTCCGGGTGGTGGTGCTGTCGGGGGAAGGGCGGGCCTTCATGGCCGGCGGCGACGTGGGCCGCTTCCATGAGGCCGGCCGCGACGCGCCCAAGGTGGTGAGCGCCATCATCGATCCGTTTCACCATGCCATCGTCTCGCTCGCCGCCATGCCGGCTCCGGTGATCGCGTGCCTCCACGGCGCGGTGGCGGGGGCCGGGGTCTCGGTGGCGCTGGCCGCGGACCTTGCCATCGCCGCCGACGACATCAAGATGACCCTGGCCTACACCCGCATCGGCACCTCGCCGGACGGGTCATCCACCTTCTCGTTGCCGCGGGTGGTGGGGCTGCGCAAGGCCATGGAGATCGCGCTGCTCTCCGACACTGTCGAGGCGGCGGAGGCGCTGCGGCTGGGGCTGGTGAACAAGGTGGTGCCGGCGGCGGACCTTCAGGGCGAGACGGATGCGCTGGCGAAACGCCTCGCCGCCGGGCCGACGCTGGCCTATGGCCGCATCAAGCACCTGCTGCGCGCCTCCTTCAACCACAGCCTGTCGGACCAGCTTAACGCCGAGCGCGACGCCTTCATCGCCAGCGCCGGCACCCACGATTTCGCCGAGGGCGCTACCGCCTTCGTGGAAAAGCGCGCGCCCCGCTTCGAGGGACGGTAGCCCGTCCGCACGATCCCCAAGCCTTGTCGCAGGCCTTGCGTTGCCCGCCGGCATTCGTCGGCGGGCAGGGGGCCATAAACCAAAATACACATGAAAAATTTGTTTATTGACGATAATCACTTTCCATATAAAATGACTGGACATGATGGGAAGTGAATTATGACCATAGCACGCGGGCGGGTCCTTCGGGACAGCTTCCTCTTCCTCCTGGCCTACAGCGTCATTGCCGCGGCCGTCATTTTCGGCTGATCGGCCCTGTCCTGTGGGGTCGCGTGCGGCTTCAGCCGTTCGGCGCTCGGGCCGCTGGCGAGCCGTGGCTCCCAGGCCTTGGGTGCGGCATCCCGCGCCATGCACAAGCCTTTGTTGAGCTTGGCATTTAGCTCCCGCTCCGGCACCCTTTCCGCCATGCGATGGGTCAGAGGGACGGTGAGGACGCGATGGGACACCTGATCCCTGCTGCCGGCAAAGGGGCCGAGCCCGGCCGGGAGGGCGCGCGGACCAGCGGGGTTGCCCCCCGCCTGCACGAGCGGGCTTTCGACATTCTGGCGGCACAGATCGTCTCCGGCGCGCTTCGGCCCGGCGAGCGCCTGCTCGAATCGCGGGTGGCGGAGCGCTTCGGCATTTCCCGCGCCCCGGCACGCCAGGCCCTCGCCCGGCTGGAGCAACTCGGCCTGGTGCGCCGCGCCGAGGGGCACGGCTTCGTCGTCGAGCTGCCCATCGGCCCGGTCCCGGATTTCACCCAACAGGCGCCGGCGGCGGATATCCACCTTGCCCCCGAATCCACCTGGGAGCGCATCTACAAGGAGGTGGAGCACGAGGTGGTCACCCGCAGCGCCTTCGGCTCATTCCGCGTGGTGGAGAATCACCTCGCCGCCGCCTACGGCGTCAGCCGCACGGTGGCCCGGGAGGCGCTGTCGCGGCTCCACCAGCGCGGGGTCGTGCGCAAGGATGCGCGCCAGCACTGGTATGCGCCGGCTCTCACGCCCGCCTACGTAGCCGAGCTTTTCGAAATGCGCGCCATCCTGGAGCCGGCGGCGCTTCGCCTTGCCGCCCCCCGCCTGCCGCCTGCGACCCTCGCGGCGCTCAGGGGCAACCTCGCGGATGCCATGGCCGCCCCCGAAGCCGTGGACGGGGCGCGCCTCAGCGCGCTGGAGGAGGAATTGCACATCAGCCTCCTCGGCCATTGCGGCAATGCCACCCTCATGGATGCCCTCTCCACCTACCAGACGCTGCTGGTGGCCCTGACCTTCCTTTATGACGCCGCCGCACGGGCGCCCGGCGTGGAACCGTTCCTCATCGAGCACATGGATGTGGCGGAGCGGCTCGCCGCCGGCCAAGCCGAAGCTGCGGTTGAGGCGCTGAAGAGCCATCTCGACGGCTCCTTCGCCCGCGCCATGGAGCGCCTGGAGCGGGTGCGCCAGGCCCCCGCGCCGGGGCCGCTGCCCTATCTGTCGCCCTTGTAGGGCTCACCGACGGCGCCGAGCGACATTTTTCCCATACGCCGGCCGCCTTCGTCCGCGCATGCATAACCCATTGATTGGAAGTGAATTTGCATGGATCTGCGGCATTTCGTGGTCCGGGCGACCGGCTTCCGAGCGGTCACATGGCCGTGACGCCCCTCGTTGCCACCGGCGCGGCACCTATTTGTTGATCTAGACGGGTAGCGCGCGCCACGAACACGGTTAAGATAACTTGTTCGTCGGCGCAGGTCCTGTCTGCTTGCTGACGATCGTCGCAAGCGTCTTGGAGGAGGATCTCCATGTCCCTCATTGCCGGTTCCGCTCTCGCCCTCGCAGCTCTTGTCGGGACCATGGTCCTTGCCCAGCTTGCGGCGCGGCAGAAGCAGGCGGTACCCGTGCGCGTGCGGGCACGCCGCGGCCGCCGCTGAGGCGCGCCGCCGTACAGCAACCGGAAATCCTCTCTTTCCTTTCGTCGGAACGGGTTGAGCTTCCAGAGCCGCATCCGGTCAGATTGCGATGTAATCTGATCGTTGGGTGGTTTGGATCCTGTCCCGCTTCGCTTCGCTCGAAAAGCGTCGGGCTTTTCTTGATCGGGGCGGATTGAGCGATCCCCATGGACACCGACATCGAGATCCGCGTTGAGCGGGTCTCGCAACTCTTCAACATGCTCGATCCCTTCCCGTTCCGGGAGCGGGACCTCGATCCCGAGGCCGAGGCGTATATCGTCGCCTGGGCGCGGGAAATGCCGCGCCGGTCGCCGGTGCGCATCGTCGTGCACCTGCCCGAAGGGGAAGCCGCCACGCCCGAGGCCAGGGGCCTGCCCGAGGCGCTGCGCCACTATTTCGTAGATCGTGAGATTGCGGTTGCGGGCGAATTGAAGGAATTGTTCCGCATCGGCCGGCTGTCGCTCGCCATCGGCTGCGCTGTGCTCGCCGTCTGCCTAGGCATTGCCGGCCTGATCGGGGAGGGGGCGTTCTCTCGGAACCTGGCGGGGTTCGCAGCCGAGGGATTGCTGATCCTCGGCTGGGTCGCCCTGTGGCGGCCCATGGAGATCTTCCTTTACGACTGGTGGCCCATCGCCCGGCAGCGCAGCTTGTACCGGCGTCTTGCCGCGGCCGATGTAACGGTGCGAAGTGGCGCCAGCGCTGCCTGACTTTTGGCGCCAGACCGCGTCGGGGCGCATCTGTCACCACCAGGCTGTCAAGCATGCGGGACCGGCCCCGACGAACGGGGCCGAGACGCCTCTCGGGCGGACGCGCGTCAGGCGGCGGCGAGCGCCGCGCGGGCGTGGCCGCGGATGCGTTCCACCATGGAGCGCAGGCCGTTGGAGCGCTGCGGCGTCAGGTGACCCTCAAGCCCGATCTGCCGGAACACGCCGAGAATGTCGGTCTCCATGATCTCCTTCGGGCTGCGGCCCGACACGAGATGGAGCAGCACCGCCACCAGGCCGCGCACGATGTGGGCGTCGGAATCGCCCTGGAACTCGATGATGGTGCCGGCCGGCGTCTGTTTCAGGTCGGAGATGAGCCACACCTGGCTGGCGCAGCCCTGCACCTTGTTGGTCTCGTTGCGCTCGGCATCGGGGAAGGGCGGCAGCTTCTTGCCCAGCTCGATGACGTGCCGGTAACGGTCTTCCCAATTGTCCAGGAATTCGAAATCCGCAATGAGGTCGTCTGCGTTCATGAGGCCAATTCCTCGTCCCATTTGAGGCGCCCGTCCGGAAAACGGAAATGAGGCGCCCAGAGATCCTTGCGCTGCAGCATAACACAGCCGGCAAGGAATGCGGCCACTTTGATTCCGTGTGTCGATTTTCGGGAGTCAGGCCGGCCGGCGCGGCGGCAGCGGGGCGGGGGCTGCCGGGGCGGCGGGAGCGCCGGGCTGGGCGCCCTGGGGAAGAACCGTGCGGCCATTCTCGCCGCCGCCCCAGACCGGCAAAAGATCCTGGGGCGAGAGGTCGAGCGCACCCGTCTGGCCCGCCCCCGGCACGGCGGCCGGCGGATGGGGCGCCTCGCCCGAGGGGGCGGAACCGATGGAATCGTGCAGCCACTTGGCGCCCACCTGCGCCTTCTCCACGAGGTGGCTCGCCATCTGCCCGCCCACCGCGCAGGCCTGCGGCTGGCGCTCGCAGAAGCCCTTGAGGTCGGCCACCAGCGCCTGCGCGGCGCCGAAGGCGTCGAACACGCTCACCTCCTTGCCGTCGGTGCCCTTGAGGCCGAGCGGCAGGAGCAGCAGCACGAGGCCGATCCAGAAGGCGAGGCGCAGCAGAAAGAACATGGCTCCCTCGTCGAGACGCGCGGGCCGGATGCCGGCGCCCTTACAGAATACCAGAGGCGGGGTCCCGGTGGGCCGGCAGGGATGCTCCAGGGGGCGCACTTTTCAAGACATCGTTAACGCTGAAAGCAGGCGGTGCCGCCCCGGCTTAGCGTTCGCTTAAAGCCTGCCGTGGCAGGGTGTTCCCCGAAAGTGCCGGGAGACCGGTGCACAGGTTTTCACAGCATCCGGCCCGCTCAAGCGGGCATCTGACAGGGGGCGGCGTGCGTCACCTCGGCATCGGCGAAGCGGCGGATGGTTCTCGTCCCGGCCCCCGGAAGGGTGCGGGCGGCGAGAGCCTGCCGCGTCTTGCCGTGCTCGGGCGCGTCACCGGAGCCACCCTCACCGGCCTTGGCGTGCTGGCGCTGGGCTGTGGGGCCCTCGTGCTGCTGGCCGAGGTCACGGGCCTCGTCCAGGGAGCGTTCCTGAATGCCACCGCGCTGGTGGCCACCGGGCTCGTCTCAGCCGCCTTGGCGGCGGTGGCCGGCGGGCTGGCCCGTGCTGCCACCCGCGCCAGCGAGGAAATTCCCGACGATGCCCTCCTCGTCACCCGCCACGGCCTGCGTGGCGAGGTGGCGATGGTGGAGGCGATGGAGGGGCCGTTCGCCGACGCGTCGGCCGCCGCTTTTATCGGCCTCGCCCTGTTCGAGCGGGTGCTGGTGGCCGACCGGCCAGCCTTCCTCTCCGCCGTGCAGGCGGCCCATCATGGCAGGGCGCAGCGTTGCGAGCTGCGGCTGCGCTGTGACGGGCAGGCGGAAACCGCGCCGGCCTTCATGACCGTGGAGGCAAGGTGCACGGCCCTGCGCTCCGGCCTGGTGCGCATCGTCTGGCGCGCGCCGTGGCAGGCCGCCGCCGCCGAACGACTGAAGGCTGACGACGCTGCCCGCGCCCGCGCCGAGGCGGAGGAGGCCAATGCCGCCAAGAGTCATTTCCTCGCCGCCATGAGCCATGAGCTGCGCACCCCGCTCAACGCCATCCTCGGCTTTTCCGAGCTGCTGGCCACCGAGACCGGTGCCCCCCTCGACGATGCGCGCAAGGCCGACTACGCACGCATCATCCACGAGAGCGGCCAGCATCTGCTCGGTCTGGTGAATGACATCCTGGATCTTTCGCGGGTGGAGGCAGGCGCCTACGAGCTGGAGCGCGAGGGCGTGGACGTGGCCGCGCTCGTCGCCGGCTGCGCCGAGATGGTGGCTATCGATGCCGGACGCGCGGGCGTGGCGGTGAAGACGGTGTTCGCGCCTCGCCTGCCGGCCATCGATGCCGACCGGCGGGCGTTCAAGCAGATCGTGCTCAATCTCTTGTCCAATGCAGTGAAATTCACGCCCGAGGGCGGCCGCGTGCAGGTGAGCGTGCGCGGCGAGGGCGAGGCCGTCGCCATCCGGGTACGCGACACCGGCCCCGGCATGCGGCCGGAGGATGTGGCGCGGCTTGGCGAGCCGTTCTTCCAGGCCGGCGACTGCACCCAGCGTGCCCGGGGCAGCGGCCTTGGCATCGCGGTGGTGAAGGGGCTGGTGAAGCTCCACGGTGGCGATTTCCGGGTGGAGAGCGCGCCGGGGAGGGGCACCAGCGTGACCGTGACATTGCCGCTTGCGGCTGAGCCGGCGGTGCGGGGGGAGGGCGTGGTGGCGCCGTTCCCCACCCGCCTCGACGACACCCGCGCGAAGAGGTTGGCATGAAGCTGGAACCGGTTATGTCGGGGGGATTAAGCGAGGACGCACCAGCGGCGGTCGACCCGTTGGCGGCGAGCGCCCGTGTGAACGAGGAACGGCGCCTGCGCCGGCTCGACATGGCGGCCGGCGCCGTGGCCGCTGCCGCCGCGGGGGCATTCCTTGTCAATCTCCTGCTGCTGCAGGCGCCGCCCGCCGGCGCGCCGCTACCGGAGGCGCGCCCGGCCGGGGCCATCCAGGCCCTCGACCGCGCCAGGACCACCCGCACCACCGTGCCACTGCCGCCGCACAGCCCAGGCGGCACTCAAGCCGCGTCCACCGGCGGCGCCACCGATGGCGCGCTCGGCTATCTGTCCATCCGCACCACCGTCACCGGAACACCGGTGCCGCTGGTGCCCGGCACGGCGGCCGCTGGCCGTTCGACATCCCAAGCCTATGCCGATCCCGTGCCCCGCCGTCCGCCGGCCAGCGTCGGCGTCGGGACGGATGTGACCGGCGCGGTGCGTCCGCCGGGCGATGTCCCGGCCTCGCCGCGCCTGCTCGCGGTGCAGAAGGCGCTGGCGAAGCTCGGCTACGGCCCGCTGAAGGTGGACGGCCGTCCGGGCGGCGAAACCCGCACCGCCATCCAGCGGTTCCAGCGCGACCGCAACATGACCGCCGACGGCGAGGTCAGCGACAAGCTCGTGCGTGAGCTGGCCTCGGTCTCCGGCGTCACGGTCAACTGAATGCGGCTCAAGAGCGCCATCTTCGTCTCCGCCCTGCTCCGCCGTGCCCAGGTGGAAGGCGCTTATGGCGTGGTGGTCCGCCGCGGCTCCGAGGAGGCGGGGGCCATCTTCGTCAAGGCCTCGCGCCTCGACGGCACCGCGGCCCTCTATGGCCCCGCACCGCAGAGCGCCTTCGACGAAGGCGCCCCCGGCGACCGCCTGTTCTCGGTTCTGGTGGAACCCGGCCGGCCCGAGGCGGATGCGGACGCGCGCATCGCGCGGGAGCTGAAGTTCGACCCGGACATTTTCGTGGTGGAGATCGAGGACCGCGACGGCCGGCATTTCCTGGATCTGGCCAAGGAATAAGGCAGGGAATCCGGGGCAGGGGGAGCGAGGCGGGTGGGCGCGCCTGCCATGATCGGTTAACCCCCCGTTCAGGTGCACGAAACCATAAGAACGCCAGCGACGTTGTGATCACAGCTCTCGACTGAGGAGAAGAGCATGAGCACTGTCATTGCGTTCCCCGACGCGTGGACGCTGGCTGCCCGCCGCGCTACCCCGCGGAACAGGGATGGAGACGAGGTCCGTAGCGAAGGCGCGGACATCGTGATCCTGCCGGTGGTGCGCGTGGAACGGTATGAGGCGCGATTGCCGGGTCCGGTGCCCCGCAGCAACAACGGCCGGCGCGCCCGCTGAGCTAGTTTGAGAGCGTGCAGGTCGCGGCCTCGAGCTGGCGCCGTACGAATGCCCGTGTGCCTCGCTCGCGCACGAAGGCCCGCACCGCGACGATGCCCTCCAGCGCGGGGGATTCGATCACAAGCCGGTCCGCGGCAGTGATTTCCTCATCCTCCGGCAAAGCCGCCTTCTGGCTCGCCGTCATGAGGTCGAGCTCGATCACCTTGCCCGCCGCCTGGTCGCTCAGCGCATAGAAGGCAAGGCCCTCCGCCGTATAGAAGGACACCGAGGTGTAGTCGGCCGTTGCCGGCACCCGCACCTTCAGCGGCGCTTCCGACAGATCGTAAAGGCACACCGCCGAGACGAAGGCGGGGTCCATCATGGGCAGCGCCTGCTCCTGGGGCGAGGGGTCCGGCAGCAGGGTGAGCACGTTGGAATCCATCCGCTCGGACAGCCGGGCATAGGCGTTGCGCTCGGCCAGCGCCGGCATGGCGAGGATGGAGACGATGTGGGCGATGGCGCCCAGCACAACCGCGAACGCGACGAACAGCAGCACCTGCCCGGGCGAGCCGAAGCGCGGCCGCGACAGGCGTGGGCGGGAGAAATGCGGGCGCGGCAGGCTGCCGAGGAAGCGTCCAGCGCGCCGGGCAAGACGCCCGGCAACGGTCGAGGCTTCCTCGCGCAGGTCGTCCAGCGTCGTCACAGGCAGGCCTCCTGCGTGATCTTGGGCAGCACGGCCGCGTCCGCGGCACCAGAGGCGAAGGAGAACGGCGCGTCATAGAGGCGGAGCGCCACCTTCAGCCGGGGCCGGGCGCCGGTGGGCAACCAGTTGCCCGAACGGGCCCGAGGGGAGAGGCGCACGTCGATGGCGCCGTCGTCGCGATAGACCACCTCGGCGCTGGTGAAGCCGAAGCGTCCGGCATCATTGGCGATGAGGTGGCCGTCCTGGTCCATCAGGGTCAGCGTCCACAGCCGGGCCTGGGGCAGCACGCCGACGATGCGTGTCTCGCAGCGCCCGTCGATGGGCCTGCCGGCGTCATCGGTGGCGGCGAGGAAGAGCAGGCCGTCGGCAAGTTCCAGCGGCAGCTCGCCGGAGCGGGCGAAGGCGGCGCGCGCGTAGGGATCCGCCTTGGCGGTGCCGGCGCGGGGCCAGCCCTGCCAGGCGCCGGCGCGCACCACGTCGAGCCCGCGCGAGTGGGTGACGGAAAACCAGGTGACGCCAAGCCCGAGAATGGTGGCGACGAGAAGCGTGAAGGCAAGAGGCAGAAGGCGCACGGCACATCCGGGGCTGTCGGCCCCCTATCTAGAGCACAATGCCGGCCGGCGCAAAGCGGCTGGCCCGCCTCAGCCGGGACGGCGCATCTTGAGGTCGGCGAGACGCGCGCGGCTTTCCTCGGGAAGGGGCTGGGGACGGCGGGTGACCATGTCGAACAGCACCAGCACGGTTTCCGCCGTCGCGGTGCAGCGCTCGCCCTGGAAGATGGCCTGCGACAGCGTTATGGAGCTGTTGCCCACGGACAGCACGCCGGTACCGATCAACGCCTCGCCGGGCCACAACATCTCCGCACGGTAGTCCAGCACCAGGCGGGCGAGCACGAAGCTGGCGTGCTCCGGCGCGACGGCGGCAGCCCCGCCCCAGAGCAGCCGGGTGCGGCCGGTCTCCAGGAAGGTGGAGAAGACGGCGTTGTTCACATGGCCGAGCTTGTCGGTGTCGCCGTAGCGGATGGTGTCGCTCGCCTTGACCGGGAAATCGTCCAGGGTGGGCAGGGGCGGCTTCTCGCGGGCGGTCATCGGGCCCCCTTGTCGGGAGTTGCCTTGCCGAGCGCGCGCCAGCCGATATCGCTGCGGTAGAAGCCGTCCGGCCAATCGATGCGGGCGATCCCAGCATAGGCCCGGTCACGGGCCTCGCCGAGGGTGGCGCCGGTGGCGGTGACGTTCAGCACGCGCCCGCCGTTCGAGACCAGCGCGACGCCCTTGCGCCGTGTGCCGGCCTGGAACACCAGCACGCCGTCGAGTTCCGCCGCCGCCTCGATCCCCCCGATGGGGCTGCCCACCTGATGCGGGCCGGGATAGCCGCGCGAGGCATAGACCACCGTCATGGCCGCATCCTGCGACCACTCCGGCGTCACCTGCGCGAGTTGGCCGGTGGCGGTGGCGTGCAGCACCTGCACCAGGTCACCCGTAAAGCGGGGCATCAGCACCTGGCATTCGGGATCGCCGAAGCGGCAATTGTATTCCACCAGCTTCGGCCCGTCGGCCGTAAGCATGAGTCCGGCATAGAGCACGCCGCGATAGGGCGCGCCGGCCGCCACCATGGCGCGGGCGGTGGGGATGAGGATTTCGTCCAGAGCCCGGCGCTCCAGCTCGGGCGTCAGGACGGGGGCGGGGGAATAGGCGCCCATGCCGCCGGTGTTGGGGCCGAGGTCGCCGTCGAAGGCCCGCTTGTGGTCCTGGGCGCTGCCGAAGAGCACCACCGTCTCGCCATCCACCAAAGCGAACAGGCTGGCCTCTTCGCCCTCCATGAATTCCTCGATGAGCACCTCGGTGCCGCCGCCGGCGAACACCTGCTCCACCGCGTCCACCGCCTCTTCCTCGGAAAGGGCGACCACGACGCCTTTGCCGGCCATGAGGCCGTCCGCCTTCACCACGATGGGCGCGCCCTGCTGGCGCACATAGGCGGCGCCCTCGGCGGCCGAGGTGAAGCGGCCGAAGGCGGCGGTGGGAATGGAGTTGGCCTTGCACAATTCCTTGGTGAAAAGCTTGGAGCCCTCCAGCCGGGCGGCGGCGGCCGTCGGGCCAAAGGCGGGAATGCCGACGGCTTCCAGCCGGTCCACCAGCCCCGCCACCAGCGGCGCCTCGGGACCCACCACCACGAAGTCTATGCCGTGGTCCTGGCACCATTTCACGATGGTGTCGTGGGCCGAGAGGGGGATGCCCTCGATCAGCTCCGCGTGCTCGGCAATGCCGGGATTGCCCGGTATGGCGTAGAACTGGCCCATACTTGGGCTCTGCGCCAGCTTCCAGGCGAGGGCGTGCTCGCGCCCTCCCGATCCGAGCAGCAGGATGTTCATGCGGCCTCCCCCGTGCGTTGCCCCATGTCTCGCTCGTACGCCTCTGACTGGCGTCTCTTGCGAGAGTCTCTTGTCACAATCGCCTATCGGCTCAGGGCCGCGCAAACAAGAGGCACGGCTCTGCGCTCGCCGCATGGGGGGCTTTCCCGCTATGCTAATTTCTGAACCAACAGCCGACTGCGATTCGATGGTGGATGTCGCCGAACCCCGCGCCAACGCGCCAGAATGGAGCGTTTCCGAGCTCTCTGCCGCGCTCCGGCGCACGGTTGAGGACGCCTACGGCCACGTGCGGGTGCGCGGCGAAATCTCCGGCTATCGCGGGCCGCATGGCTCGGGCCACGCCTATTTCAGCCTGAAGGATGCCGGCGCGCGGCTCGACGCGGTGATCTGGAAGGGCACCTTCCAGCGCCTGCGCCTGAAGCCCGAGGAGGGGTTGGAGGTTGTGGCCATCGGCCGCCTCACCACCTATCCGGGCAAGTCGGGCTACCAGATCGTCATCGAGGCGCTGGAATTCGCCGGCGCGGGCGCCATCATGGCCATGCTGGAGGAGCGCAAGCGCCGCCTCTCCGCCGAGGGCCTGTTCGATCCGGCGCGCAAGGTCGCGCTGCCGTTCCTGCCGCAGGTGATCGGGGTGGTCACCTCGCCCACCGGGGCGGTGATCCGCGACATCCTCCACCGCCTCGCCGACCGGTTTCCGCGCCGGGTGCTGGTGTGGCCGGTGCGGGTGCAGGGCGAGACCTCGGCCGCGGAGGTGGCGGCGGCCATTCGCGGCTTCAACGCCTTGCCGGCGGGCGGCGCCATCCCGCGTCCCGACGTGATCGTGGTGGCGCGGGGCGGCGGCGCGCTGGAGGACCTTCTGGGCTTCTCCGACGAGGAGGTGGTGCGGGCGGCGGCGGAAAGCGCCATCCCGCTGGTTGCCGCCGTGGGCCACGAAACCGACGTGACCCTCATCGATTTTGCCGCCGATGTCCGCGCCCCCACCCCCACCGCCGCCGCCGAGATGGTGGTGCCGGTGCGTTCCGAGCTGATCGCGGCGGTGGAAGACCTGGGCGGGCGCCTCGCTGCCGCCCCGGTGCGGCTTCTGGAGCGGCGGCGGGCGGACCTGCGCGGCCTGTCGCGGCTCCTGCCCAGCACGGAGAACCTGCTTTCCGTGCCCAGGCAGCGGCTCGATGCCGCGAGCGAGCGCCTGCCACGGGCGCTCAAGGCCAATGCGGCCGCCCACCGCCTGCGCCTCGTGGCCGCGCGGGCCCGGCTGTCCCCGGAGGCGCTGAGGCTGCGCCTGGAGCGCGCCGGCGACCGGCTGGAGACGCTGGACGGCCGGCTGAAACGCGCTTTTTCGGTCGCGCGCGAGCAGCGGGCAGCGCGGCTGAGATCGGCGGGGCAACTGCTGGATGCCCTGTCCTTCAAGGGGGTGCTGAGCCGTGGCTTCGCGCTGGTGCGCGATGCGCAGGGCCAGCCGGTGCGCCTTGCCGCTGGCCTCACGGCGGGCACGGCGCTGGATCTTGAGTTCGCAGACGGGCACGTGGCGGCGGTGACGGGGGACGTGGTGCCGGCTGCCACGCCTGCTGCGCCCGCGCGGCCACGCCCGGCGAAATCCAGGAAGCCGCCCAAGGTCGAGGGGCCGACCCTGTTCGATCGGTGAGCCGGCGCCTCTTTCGCGCTGCGGGGCGAATGGCTATGCTGGAAATTCTTATTTCAGGACGATAACGGCTGTGATGAACAGATTCGAACGCTTCCCCGAGCCCCATGGCGAGGCGGAGGTCCGCTACCTCGATGGCGAGTTCCGCATCCTGCGGCCGGGCAGCTTCGTGCGCTGTGCCGTCACAGGGCAGGCCATTCCGCTGGATGAGCTGCGCTACTGGAGCGTGGACCTGCAGGAGGCCTATTCCGGCCCCGAGGCGGTGCTGACCCGCGTCAAGGAGCGTCCGGCGGGCTGACGCCTGCGGGCTGCCAGCGGTCGAAAGCAAGTCCTGTCGCCGAAAAGAAAGGGCGCGCCGGTGGCGCGCCCTCTTTCGTTGGGAATCCGCTCGGGGACCGCCTTGGCTCAGCCCTGCGGCTGGAGCGTCTCCAGGAAGCCGATGGGAGCGCCGAAGGCGGGGCCGGTGAGCTCGCCTTCCCACATCACCTTGCGGCCGCGCACGAAGGTGCCCACGGGCCAGCCGGTGACTTCCTTGCCGTCATAGGGCGTCCACTTGGAGCGCGAGGCGATCCAGTCCGCCGTGATGGTGGCGCGGCGCTTCAGGTCCACCACGGTGAAGTCGGCGTCATAGCCCACCACGATGCGGCCCTTGCGGGCAATGCCGAACAGCCGGGCGGGGCCGGCGCTGGACAGGTCCACGAAGCGCTCCAGCGTCAGCCGTCCAGCGGCCACATGGTCCAGCATCAGCGGCACCAGGGTCTGCACCCCGGTCATGCCCGAGGGGCTTTCGGGATAGGGCTTTGCCTTCTCCTCCAGCGTGTGGGGCGCGTGGTCGGAGCCGAGCACGTCCACCACGCCGCTCTGGAGCGCCGCCCACAGGGCATCGCGATGGCGGCCGTCGCGCACCGGAGGATTCATCTGCACCAGCGTGCCGAGGCGATCGTAGCAGTCCGGCGCCGCCAGGGTGAGGTGATGGGGCGTCACCTCCACCGAGGCCACGTCGCGGGCATCGGCCAGGAATTCCATCTCCTCCGCCGAGGTCACGTGCAGCACATGCACCCGCGCGCCGGTCTCGCGGGCGAGGTTGACGAGGCGTCGGGTGGCGGTCAGCGCCGCGATCTCATCGCGCCACACCGGGTGGGAGGAGGCATCCCCGGGCACGCGCAGGCTCTTGCGCTCCTGGAGGCGCGGCTCGTCCTCGCAATGAAAGGCCGCGCGGCGGCGGATGACTTTCAGGATGTTGCGCACCCCGTCATCGTCCGCCACCAGCAGGGAGCCGGTGGACGAGCCGATGAACACCTTCACGCCCGCAGCGCCGGGCAGGCGCTCCAGCTCGGGCAGGTCCTTCACGTTGTCATGGGTGCCGCCCACGTAGAAGGCGAAGTCGCAGTGCATGCGGTTGGTGCCGCGCGCGATCTTGTCTTCCAGCGCCGAGGCGGTCGTGGTCTGGGGAATGGTGTTCGGCATCTCGAACACGCCGGTCACCCCGCCCATGACGGCGGCCAGCGACCCGGTCTGAAGGTCTTCCTTCTGCTCCAGCCCCGGCTCGCGGAAATGCACCTGGGTGTCGATGACGCCGGGCAGGATGTGGAGGCCGGTGGCGTCCACCACCTCACCCGCGCTTGCGGCGGCCAGCGAGCCGATGGCGCGGATGCGTCCGCCTGTCACTCCGATGTCCGCAACGGCAATGCCGGCGGGGGTCGCGACCGCGCCGCCCTTGAGCAGCAGATCGAAAGTCACGGGCATGGGAGGAAGCTCGCTCTTGATGGGGACAGGCAAGCGGCCTTAAATCTGGTTTTTATTTTTCTGACAAGGACGGCCCCCATGCCCGTCGTTTATTTGACCGATCGTGTGCTCATTCGTGCCACCGGCCCCGAAGCCTCCAAGTTTCTCCATGGCGTGATCACCTGCAACGTGCAGACCATGGCGACGGGCGATGCGCGCTACGGCGCGCTTTTGACCCCGCAGGGCAAGATCATCTCCGACTTCCTGTTCTACGCGGAAGGCGACGACGCCTTCCTGTTCGACGTTCCCGCCGAGCGGGCCGAGGACCTGCTGAAGCGCCTCACCTTCCATCGCCTGCGTGCGAAGGTCACCTTCACCAAGGCGGATGATCTCGCCGTCGCCGCTGTGTTCGGCGATGCGGCGGAGGTGCCCGAGGGCGCGCTTTATCCCGACCCGCGCCTTGCCGCCCTGGGCCAGCGTCTGGTGCTGCCGCTGACGGCGGCGCAGGCCCTGTCGTCGGATCCTGCGCTCTATGAGGCGCACCGCATCGCCCTCGGCATTCCCAAGGGCGGGCCCGATTTCACCTATGGCGACACCTTCCCCCACGAGGCCGATATGGACCAGCTGGGCGGGGTGGACTTCAAGAAGGGCTGCTATGTGGGCCAGGAGGTGGTGAGCCGTATGGAGCATCGCTCCACCCCCCGCAACCGGCTGGTGGAAGTGCTGTTCGACACCCCCCTCACCACCGGGCAGGAGATCACCGCCGGCGACAAGAGCGTGGGGCAGGTGCTGTCGGTGACGGACGGGCGCGGCATCGCCACAGTGCGACTCGATCGCGCCAACGACGCCAAGACCGACGGCGTGCCGCTGCTCGCCGGGGAGGTTCCGGTGGAGCTGCGCCGTCCCGACTGGGCCGTCTTTTCCATGGAGTGGGAAAAGAAGGTGAGCGAGCTGGACCGCAAGTTCAAGGGAAGCTGAGAGGGGCGATGGCGGAGCCGAAGGCGGGAAACGCGAACAAGAGTGCGCCGGAGGCTACAAGCGCGAAGGCGGAAAGCGCGAACGGGATCGAGCTGGCGGCAAAGGCGGAACGCGCGCCGCTGCTCCAGCACGGGGATGGGCGGGCGCGCTGCTTCTGGTGCGGCACCGACCCGTTCTACATGGCCTATCACGACGACGAATGGGGCGTGCCCGAGCGCGACAGTCGCGCCCTGTTCGAGAAGCTGCTGCTGGATGGATTCCAGGCCGGCCTCTCGTGGATCACCATCCTGCGGAAGCGGGAGAATTTCCGCCGGGCCTTCGACGGCTTCGATCCTGAGACGATGGCCCGCTACGACGCAGCCAAGGTGGAGGCCCTCATGGCCGACGCCGGCATTGTGCGCAACCGTGCGAAGGTGGAGGGGGCGGTGGCCTCCGCCCGCGCCTATCTCGACCTCCAGGACAAGGGCATCGCCTTTTCCGACCTGATGTGGGAGGCGGTGGACGGCGAGACGCGGGTGAACCGGCCGAAGCGCATCGCCGACGTGCCAGCGCAGACGGCACAGTCCGTCGCCTTGTCCAAGCGGTTGAAGGGACTGGGCTTCAAGTTCGTCGGTCCCACCATCGTCTATGCCGCCATGCAGGCCTGCGGGCTGGTGGACGACCACCTCGCCGGATGTCACTGCGCCAGGCCCTAGGCTGCCGCGACAATGGGTCGGGGATGGCGGCGGACTTTGTGGCACGCGCCCCTTTCATCGCCGGCGGGCGACGCCTATATTCGTTCTGCCGACGCAAGTCGGATACGGCGATAAATGGGTGTCGGAATAAGCCTTTCGGACCCGGGGGCGGTACCCGGCGCCTCCACCAAAGCCCAACTTCCCCTTCAGGGAGGCGGGCTCCGGCGGGGGCGAAATAGGATCGACGAGGGTGTAAAGGGCATACTTTCGCTCGGCATGGTTCCGCCGTCATCGGGCCGAACTGATAGTTGCGAATGACAACTATGCTCCGGTTGCTCAGGCCGCGTGAGCGGTTTGACGATCGAAATCAAAGTCCTACCGGGTAGCACTGGCTAGGCGGGGTTCGGAGGCACCTGGCAACAGAAGCCTCCACTTCCCTTCCATCCGGCCGGACGAGGGAAGGTTGGAAGCTCCACAGCCAGACCCTCCGGATACGGCGCGGCCGTATGGCCCCCCGGAAGGTGCCCGGAGGCTTCTGGATCACCGGGCCGGACGGGGAAGTGCTGCGGGCTCATGTCGGTCGATCATATCCGCTACGATCTTCTCGCCCAGGAAGCCTTGCGCTCCGTGGTGCGCCGTGTGCTCCTGGATGTGGCCAAGACAGGCCTGCCGGGCGAGCACCATTTCTACATTTCCTTCGACACCCGCGCGCCGGGTGTCCGGCTCTCCCAGCGCATGCTGGAGAAGTATCCGGAGGAGATGACCATCGTCCTCCAGCACCAGTTCTGGGACCTCATCGTCACCGACACCACCTTCGAGGTGGGCCTGTCCTTCGGCGGCATTCCCGAGCGGCTGCTGGTGCCCTTCTCCGCGCTCAAGGGCTTCTTCGACCCGTCCGTGAAGTTCGGCCTCCAGTTCGAGCTGGCCGCCAACGAGAGCGAGGCCGAGGAGAGCGACGATTCGCCGTTCGAGGCGCCCCGTTCCGCCAACGCGCCCGCGCCGCTCAGGCCCGCGCGGGGTGCGGCATCCGAGCCGGTGCTCGCGAGCGCCGTGCCCACCGCCGCGAGCGAAGCTGGCGCAACCGGCCAGAATACTGGCCAGGAGGCCGGCGAGCGGCCCGCGAGCGGCGCACAGGTGGTGCAGCTCGACGTTTTCCGCAACAAGAAGTAGCCGGCCCTTCGGGACGGCATTGTGACTGTCGACATCGACGTGGTGGTGATCGGGGCCGGAGCTGCCGGCCTTGCCGCCGGAACACGCCTGCGTCGGGCCTCTATCCCGTTCCGCATCCTTGAGGCCGCCTCCTCCCCCGGCGGACGGGCCGCCACCGACACCACCACCCTTGGCGTGCCGTTCGACCTCGGCTGTCACTGGCTCCACGACGCGTGGGCCAACCCCTTCACCGACCTCGCCGCCAAACTGGGCTTCCGGGTGGGCGCGAATAATCCCAACCCGCGCCGCCTGCATCTCGGCACCCGCTTCGCCAGCCCCGAGGAAAGGGAGCAGGCGGACGCCGAGGTGGACCAAGTGTTCGAGGCCATCATCGCCGCCGGGCAAGCGGGGCGGGACATTCCGGCATCGGAGGCTGCGGGCCCACCCGGCCGCTTCGGGCCGCTGGCGCGCCATTGGCTGGAACTCATGTCGGCAGCTGGGCCGGACGCCATCTCCTGCGTGGATTTCGCCCTTTATCACGACACCGACGACAACTGGCCGGTGCTCGACGGCTATGGCGCCCTGGTGCTGGCTGCGGCGGGCGCCCTGCCGGTGACGCTCGACTGCCCGGTCGCCCGGATCGACCGTTCCGGCCCGCGCCTGAAGCTGGAGACAGCGCAGGGCATTCTCACCTGCCGCGCCGTGATCGTCGCCGTGTCGACGGCGGTGATCGCCTCCGGCCACCTCGCCTTCGCGCCCGCGCTGCCGGCGGATCTTGCCGAGGCGTTCGCGGCTCTGCCGCTGGGCTTTGCCGAGAAGGTGGCGCTGCTGTTCGAGGAGGATGTGTTCGGCGTGCCCGAGCGCACCGCCTGCGACGCCATCGACCTCGACCATCCCGCCCGCGCCGGGGCCTCCGCCCTGTTGAAGCCTGGCGGTGCGCCGGCGGCTCTGGTCCATGTGGCGGGGCCGGAGGCGCAGGCCATCGCGGCGGAGGGGGAGGGCGCGCTTGTGGCCTTCGCGCTCGATGTGCTGGGCGCCGCCTTTGGCGCCGGTCTCAAGACGAAGGTGCGACGCAGCCTGGTCACCCGCTGGGCGGCCATGCCCTATATCGGCGGGGCCTATTCCTGCGCTCTGCCGGGCCATGCCGCGCTGCGCGCGCGGCTGCACGAGCCTTTGGACGAGCGCATCTTCTTTGCCGGGGAAGCCTTGGGGCGGGAGGCTTTTTCCACCTGCCACGGCGCCCACCTCAGCGGCCTTGCCGCCGCCGATGCGGCCCTCGCCGCCCTGAAAAGCGACCGATGATGGAGATCGCCCCATGACCCCCGGCCAGCCGCCCCGCCATCCTTTGGCCCTCGTGGTCGCGGTGTCGCAGAACGGGGTGATCGGCACCGACGGCGGCCTGCCGTGGCGCCTGCCCTCGGACCTCAAGCGCTTCCGCGCGCTCACCTGGGGCAAGCCGCTCCTCATGGGCCGGCGCACCTACGAGTCCATCGGCCGTCCGTTGCCGGGGCGCACGTCCGTGGTGGTCAGCACCGATCCTGCCTTCACGGTGCCGGAAGGCGTGCTGAAGGGGGCAAGCTTGGAGGACGGACTGCGCCTCGCCGACGAGGCGGCGGACGCCATGGGCGCGGACGAGATCATGGTCATCGGCGGCGCCCGCCTGTTCCATGACACGCTGCCACTCGCCCGCACGCTGCATCTCACGCAGGTCCATGCGGCACCTGATGGCGATGTCTTCTTCCCTGCGTTCGATCAGGCCCAATGGCGCGAGATCGCGCGGGACGGCCCCATCCAGGGCGAGAAGGACGAAGCCGCCTTCACCGCTCTGACGCTGGTGCGCGCCGGCGGCTGAAGCCGGCCTTCGTTTTCGACCGACGCTGAAGGAATACGCGAGGCTCGGCTGGTGGCGTCCGGACGCGGCCGGCCGAGCCTCGCGATTTTCGGTGCTTCTACTGCGCCCCCACGAGGCCCGGCGGGCGCGGCAGGTCGCCGAAGCCGCGGGTGGGCGGCAGGGTGGTTTCCGGCGGAAGCGGGGTGAACACGCGTGGCGGCGGCTCGGGCTGCGCACGCTCGGTCCGGCGCGGCGCGGGCTGGCGCACCACGGGCGTGTGGCGCTCGGCGGCTTCCGGTGTGGCGCGGGCCTCGGGCCGGGACGGGCTCGATTGAGCCTGAGACTCGGCCGGCGTCGCAGTGCCGGCGGCACCCGATGCCGTGGGCGCGCCGAAGCCGACCGGTGGAGCTTCGCGCCTCTCGATGGCCTGCGGCAACGGAGCCGACGAGGGCATCGGTGTGGGCTGGGGCGCGGCCGTCTGGGCAGGTGCCGCCGGCACGGCTTGCGGCACAGGAGACGTCGCCGGCTGCGCAGGAGCTGCTGGCGCCGTTGCGACGGGGGCCGGTGCCGCCGGTCGCGGAGCCGGCGGCGGGGCGCTCGTCTGGGCCGGCGCAGCGGGTTTCGCGGCGGCGGGAGCCGGAGCGGGTTGGGCCTGAACGGGCTGCGGCTGCACCGATGGTGCGACCGGGGCAATGGCGGCGGGCGCGGGGATCTGCGCCGGCGCCGCCACGGGCTGGGCCGACGGGGGCGCGACCGGGGGCGCGGTGCCGGCTGGGGCCTCGGGCCCGGTGCGGCCCTGGCGTTCCTCCAGGCGTCGCGTCTCGCGCTCGATGGCGCGCATGGCGATGACGCTGGTGAGGGCGGGGGCGCTTACCCGCCGTTCGGGACCCGTCACCGGGCCGCGCCAGACGATGCTGCCGCCCGGCGCGCCGCCGGCGCCTTCGGGGGCTTCCAGGTCCACGGTGGTGTCCAAGGCGAGGCGGGCGAGATCGAAGCTGCCGTTGAAGCCCACGCGCACGCCGTCGGCGGTGGCGCGGGCGGGGGACAGGCGGGCAACGCCGTTCACCACGCCCAGCGTGGTCTCGACGAAGCCGATGCGCAGCGGCCCCCTGGCGAGGCTGCGGTCGAGCATCTGCGCCGCGCGCCGCTCGTCGGGCGGCGGCGACAGGCCGGCGGCTTCCGCCAGCGCCTGATCGAGGCCGGCGGGGCTGGCACCATCAATGACAAGGTCGCGCACCCCCAGCGTCCCCTGGCCGGAGAGGTTCTGCACCACGGCCAGCACGCTGCGGCCGGATCCACCCAGGTCCACCAGGAGGTTGACCTTGCCTTTGGGGGCTGCGCGCGCGCCGGTGGGTGCCAGCAGCGCCGTCGCATCCACCTGCTCCAGCACCAGGCGGCCGTCCGCCTGCACGCCGTCGCCCTGCCGGCGCAGGCGCAGGCTGGCCGCCGCGCGTCCGCCGCCCAGGCTTCCGGCCACATCGCGCACGTCGAGGTCGGCGCCGTCGCTGCCGAGCACGAGGCGACCGTTGCCGAGAACATAGGGACCCATGACCGCAAGGCGGGCAGCCGTCAGCTCCAGATTGAGGCTATAGCCCGAGATCGCCGCGGGCTGCAGCCGCGCCGCGCTCCAGGCGCCGGCGCCCGCAGGCTCCGTGCCGGTGCGGGCGGCGAACATGCCGAGGATGCGCGGCAGGGAGAGGCTCTCAAACGCCAGCTTGCCGCCGATACGCGGCACCGGGCCGGGCTCGAACTCCATGTTGCCGGAAACCGGCGCCGCGGCCAGCGAGCCGGTGATGGTATCGAGCCGCCAGATCCCGCCGGTGCGGGCAAGGGTGAAGGCGAGGGCCGATGGCACCGGCCCTTCCACCGCAGCCGAAGCCTGGGGCAGCACGCGGCCGAGGTCGCCGCCGTCGAGCCGCACCGCGAGGCTGGGCTCGATGGAGCCGCCGGACAGGCGCGCGGTGCCTTCGGCCTGGGCGGTCATGTCGGCGAGCGTGAGCCGGCCGCGCACCTGGGCCTCGTCCTGGGTGAGGGGGGAGACGGACAGCTCCGCATGGGCCGGGCCGAGGCGCGGGGCGAGGCCCTCCACGCCGAAGGCCGCCAGCGCCCGCGCGCCGTCCGCGGCATCGGCCTTGAGCGCAATGCGCAGGGGCACGCCGGCATTGTTGCGGGCGAAGGTGACATCTCCAGAGATCTGCCCGAGCGTGCCGGCCACCGTGATGTTGCGGCCGCCAGCCTCGCCCCACACCACGGTGCTGGCAAGCTTCACCGGGGCGGCGACGGGCTGGAGCGTGGCCAGCACCTGCGCCGTCTGCTCGCCGGCCACCAGGCGGGCGAGGGGCACGAGCCCGTCCGCCTTGGCGCCGGACAAGGCGAAGTTGAACTCGCCACGCGGCGTGGTGGAGAAATTCTCCATGCGGCCCGCGCCTTCGAGGCGGATGCCGGCAAGGTCGTCCATGACGATGCGCGACAGGCGCCAGTTGCCGCCGGTGGCCGCCGCATCAAGGGTGAGGCCGCGCAGGGGCAGGCCGGAGAGCATCAGGTTGCGCCCGTCGAGCGCCAGTGTGCCGTCGGCGCCGCCCCCCACCGCAGCCGCAGCGGTCTGGAGCGCGGCCACCAGCGGGTCGAGGTCGAAGCCGTCGAGGGAGAGCTTGAGGTTGAGCTTGGGCGGGGCGCCGGCATCGAGCGCCGCCACCACCGAGCCGCGCACCCGGCTGGCAGCGAAGGTGGCATCTAGCCCGTCCACCGCGATCCGCGTCGGTCCGGCATTCACCTTGCCGGTGATGCGCACCGGGCCCTTCGCCGCCGCCACATAGTCGCGCGGGGCGGTGGGCGCCGCCCAGCGCAGGAAGATGGCGGGGTCGTCCGCCGAGAAGGTCACGGTGCCGTCGAAGCCGCCGCCGCCGGGCCCGCTCGTGGGCTTGCCGGAGAGGCGCAGCGCCGCCTTGCCGGGCAGCTGGGCCTCGGCATTGTCCACCCGCCAGCCGGCGGCGGAGCCGGAAATATCGGCGCGCACGTCGCGCACCAGCGTGCCGCCGAGCATGAGCTGCTCCACCGACAGGCCGACGCGGGAGGCGATGTCCGGCGACGGCAGGGCCGCCACGCCGGAGAGGAAGCGCGCCAGAGCAGCGGCGGGGTTCTGGTCCGCCGTCGCCTTGTCCTTTGCCGTGTTCGGCGTGCCGTCGGTGGCGGCGCGCAGGGCGTCGAGGTCGAGGCTGCGGGCGTTGAGCACGGCGTCGAGGCCCACCGCTCGTCCGAGCGCGAGGCGGGCGGAACCGGAGAGCTGGGCCGGCGTCTGCGCCCCGCCCAGGGCGAGGTCCAGACTGTCTGCCAGCACAGCGTCGGGGCTGGCCTTGAGCGTGCCGGAGAGCTGCCAGGCTTCCAGCCCCTCGCCGCCGTGGCGCGAGAGGGTGGCGCGGCCGTCGAATTTCGGCTTGGCGCCGGCAAACGCGAGGCCGCCGTCGAGATCGAGGGCGTAGGGCCGGTTGCGGCCGTCCAGCACCAGGCGCAGGCGGCCGGTGCCGTCATCGCCGATCTTGCCGAGGGTGGAGCGGATGGCAAAGCGCGCGCCCTGGGCTTCCACCTCGCCGTCGAGGCGGAAGGGGCCGGAAAGCGAGCGCGCCTCGCCCTTGAGGTTGAGGCCGTCCAGGGTCTGGGTGCGGTCGGAGGCGCGGTCGAGGATGTCGAGGGTGCCGTCCTTCACCTCGAGCCGGGCGATGGAAAGGGCGGCGGGGCGCTGGGCCCCGGTGGGCAGGGCGAGTCGCCCGGCGCTGTCGATGACGAGGCGAATCTGCGGCCGGTCCAGGCTGACGCCGGTGGCCTCCATATCGCCCCGCAGCAGGGCGCCGAGGGAGAGTTCGGCCCGGAGCGCCTTCACCGTGCCGCCGGTGGAGACCACGTCGCCGAGGGTGACATCGCGCAGCAGGATGCGCGGGGCAGGCAGGATCTCGGCGTCGATGGGGCCGCGGATGACCACCGGAACGCCGAGCGCCTGGCTGATCTGCGTTTCGAACGTTCCGCGCCAGGCGTTCCAGTCCACCACGAACGGGGCTGCGAACGCCCCGCCGATGGCCAGGATCACCGCCGTGGCGAGGCTGATCAATATCCCCTGCACGCGTGTCTCCCCCAAAGGTCCCCCTCATGGGGGGAACCTGTTCCCTATGCGCAGGGAATGCGATCAGATCGCGACAATCTTGCCCGGATTCATGATGTTTTTAGGATCCATGGCGCGCTTGATGGAGCGCATGATCTCCAGCGCTTCCTCGCCATGCTCGGGCAGCATGTATTTCATCTTGCCCTGGCCGATGCCATGCTCGCCGGTGGAGGTGCCGCCCATGGCGAGGGCGCGTTCCACCAGCCTCTTCATATAGAGCTTGGCCTTGGCGAAATCCTCGGGGTCGTCCACGTCCACCATGAGCGTGGTGTGGAAGTTGCCGTCGCCCACATGGCCGACGATGGGGGCGACGAGGCCCATCTCATCGATGTCGCGCTTGGTCTCCATGACGCATTCGGCCAGCCGCGAGATGGGCACGCACACGTCGGTGGCCACCGCCTTGGCGCCCGGCCGTAGGGGCAGCACGGACCAATAGGCGTCATGCCGGGCCTGCCACAGCTTGGTGCGCTCCTCCGGCTTCACCGCGAACACCGATGGACCGCCACCGAATTCGGCCGCCAGTTCGCCGAAGCGGTCGGCCTGCTCGTGGACGCTGGTTTCGGTGCCGTGGAATTCCAGGAACAGGGTGGGGGTCTCGGCGAGGGCGAGCTTGGCGTAGGCGTTGGAGGCCTTCACCTGCACCTCGTCCAGTAGCTCGATGCGCGCCACCGGAATGCCGCTCTGGATGGTGGCGATGACCGTGTTGCAGGCCGCCTCCACGCTGGGGAACGGGCAGACCGCGGCGGAGACCGCCTCCGGAATGCCATACAGCTTCAGCGTGATCTCCACGATGATGCCCAGCGTGCCCTCGGCGCCCACATAGAGGCGGGTGAGGTCGTAGCCAGCGGAGGACTTGCGGGCGCGCGTGGCGGTGGTGATGACCTCGCCGGTGGGGGTCACCACCTTCAGGGAGAGCACATTGTCCTTCATGGTGCCGTAGCGCACCGCATTGGTGCCCGAGCAGCGAGTGGACGCCATGCCGCCGATGGAGGCGTCGGCGCCGGGATCCAATGGGAAGAACAGGCCCTGGTCGCGCAGCTCCTCGTTGAGCCGCTTGCGGGTGACGCCGGGCTCGACCACGCAGTCGAGGTCTTCCGTGTTCACGGCGAGGATGCGGTTCATGCGCGACAGGTCCACGCAGATGCCGCCAAAGGGCGCGTTCACGTGGCCTTCCAGCGAGGTGCCAGCACCCCACGCGATCACCGGCACCTCATAGTCCGCGCACGCCCTCACCACGGCCTGCACATCCTGTGTGCATTCGGCGAAAACCACCGCATCTGGCGGCTCGTTGGGCAGGTAGGTGGTAACGTTAGCGTGTTGTTCCCGGACAGCGAGGCCGGTCACGACCTTGTGATCCAGTTCGGCCTTCAGCCGTTCGATGACGGCGAAGCTTCTCTCGAGAAGCGTGAGCTCGGATTTCGCGGCTGCAACAACCATTTACGATTCCTTAACTTTGCCTCTCGCCCGCCGGCCATGGGCCGGGCAGGGGCCTTGGAGTCATCCCCAGAAATGGCTCGTTCTGAGCCACATTGAACTTGACAGTGACTTTTGTGATTCGGTTTTCGTCCCGTTTTGGGGCGTGACGAATGCCTTTTATCGCGTCACAGTGTGTTCATCAGCGGCACATTAATGCAGATGAAGCGAGGCGGCCATGCTTGACCGGATCGACTTTGAGCCCGTGTTTTTCGCTCCGTTCGTGTCCTCCGCCATGAAGGTGGAGGGGGAGTGGATCGATTATAACGGCCATCTGAATGTGGCCTACTACACCCTTATTTTCGATCGTGCCGTGGACGAGGCGCTGTGCCTTCTGGGTCTCGGCCCGACCTATGCCGCCAAGCGCGGTGCGTCCTTCTTCACCGCGGAAAGCCATATCCGCTACCTGAAGGAGCTGGCGCCCCATTCGCCCGTGCGGGTGACGCTGCGCCTCGTGGATTATGACGAGAAGCGCCTGCACCTGTTCCAGACGCTGCATCATGCCTCGGAAGGCTGGGTCTCTGCCACGACCGAGCAGATGGTGCTGCACGTGGACCTGCGCACCCGCCATGTGGCGCCGTTCCCCGATGACGTGTTGGAGCGGATCGCCACCATGCGCGCCGCGCACGCCGCCCTGCCGCCGCCCGAGGGCCTCGGCCGCCAGGTGACCATGCCGGCGCGCTACTGAACCCGGCGGCCCCGGCCCGCGCTGGGGTCGTCGATCGCCTTCCCAGGCAAATCTCTTTCCTTGCGCTTGGCGCAGGGCAGGCATGCCGGTTGATGAGTTCTGCTGCACTGCGCCGGGGGATATATTGCACTGCAAAAGGGCAACAGAGCCCATTTGCAGGAGGCCTCTATGAGCGCCGTCACCTATACCGACAAGTTCGTCCGCACTTCCAAGGCTGCTCCTTCTGCAAAGAAGGGCTTTTTCGCCCGCTTCCTCGAAGCCGTCATCGCGGCCCGCATGGAGCAGGCCGAGCTTGAATACGCACGCTACGTCCAGATCCACGGCCGCGATCCCGTCGCCTGAGACGCCGTCGTCTGAGATGTTGTCGGCGGATCGCATCGCGATCTGCTGTTAAATGTAAGCAAGCGCTTTGCCGCCCCGGTTGCCACGCAATCCGGGCGGCACACGCGCTGCCTTCTCGTCTTTATTCAATATGGTCACCGCTGCCGGATTGACCGCTCGCACCTGTTCGGCGCGGGCGGCTTTTGCATTTGGCCGTCCGGTCTTCAGCGCAGGGGCCGCCCCGCATCCGCGGCGAGGGTGAGCGTCGCCCAGCCTTCGATATGGCGCTGCGACACCAGGCGAAGCCCCTGGGCGCGATAGGCCGCGAGCGCCGCCGGCACCTGCGCCGACAACAATCCCGACAGCACGATACGGCCGCCCGGCGCCAGCAGCCGGCGCAGTGGGCGCGCCAGCCGCTTCAGCGGCGGCAGGAGGATGTTGGCGAGGATAAGGTCGTAGGGACCGCCCACCCGCAGCACGCGCGCCCCGGCCCCGGCCGCATGGATCATCTGCACGGCCGGCGCCTTGTTGGCCTTGGCGTTGGCGCGGGCGGTGCGCACGGCGATGGCGTCGATGTCGCTGCCCACCACATGGGTATGAAACAGCCGGTCCGCCGCGATGGCCAGCACGCCGGTGCCCGTTCCCACGTCGAGCACGCGCCGCGGAGCGCCGCGCCGCGCGGCATCGGTGATGGCGTGGAGGCAGCCCTGGGTGGTGCCGTGATGACCGGTACCGAATGCGAGTGCCGCCTCGATCTCGATACCGATGAGGTTCGGCCCCACGCGCCCGCGATCATGGCCGCCATGGACGACGAAGGTGCCCACGCGCACCGGCGCGAGGCCTTCCAGGCTCGCCGCCACCCAGTCCTTCTCCTCCACGTCGCCGAAGGTGACCGTGCTGGCGATCTCCGGCCCGGCGGCGATCTCCACCATCTCCCGCAGCCGTTCGGGGTCGAAGGCTGCGCCGGCATAGACTTCCACCACCCAGTCATTGTCCGTGCGCTCGAAATTGGCCACCGCCACCTCGGCGGGATCGAACGTCTCGGAAATCATGTCGGAGATGCGCTGGGCGGCGACGCGGGGCGCTTCCACCCGCATCACATGGGTGGCGTCGTTGGGGGGGAGGCCTTCGAGCATGGGGGGCGCAATCATCCGTTCATCTTGAGGGCGTCGGCTTCGGGTCCGCCCGCTGCGCGGTTCCGCCCGGCCGCCTTCGCCGCGTAGAGGCGCTTGTCGGCCGCATCCAGCAGCTCCGTCAAGGTGCTGCCGTCCTCGGGAGCGCTGGCGATGCCGATGGAGAGGGTCTGCCGCGCTACCCCCGGGGGCAGCGTCATGGCGCCGACGCGCCGGCCCAGCTGGGCCGCGAGCGACAAGGCCCCCGCATTGCCCACGCCAGGGGCGAAGACGGCGAACTCGTCGCCGCCATAGCGCACCACGTGATCTGCCTGCCGCAGGCTCTCGGTCAGGCCGCGGGCGAGGCGGCGCAGCACTTCGTCGCCGGTGGGGTGTCCCAACTGGTCGTTCACGTCCTTGAAATCGTCCACGTCGATGAGCAGCAGGCTCACCGGCCGCCCGGTGGTGCGCGCCACGGCGAGTAGGTCGCGGCCCAGCGGCTCCAGCTGGCCGCGATGCAGCACGTTGGTGAGGGGGTCGCGGCGGGATTCCTGCTTCAGATCCTCGTAGCGCTGGCGGTAGGTGAGGGCGTGGAACACGTCGGTGATGGTCCGGCGCGGTGTGTTGCCGGCCAATTCGAAGCGGGCGAGGTACTGGCCGAGCATGGCGGCATAGACCCCCGCCGCCACCACCTTGCCCAGCCAGCCGCCGATCCCCGCCGTGAGCGGCACGCCCATGGCGAGGGAGAGCACACCGAAGAACGCGACCTGGTCGAAGGTGAGAACCAGCGCCAGCGTGATCCAGATGGCGAGAACCGGCCTGCGCCGCAGCGGTCGCGCGATGCGCTCGTAGATCAGGATCATGGCGATGGAATCAATGAAGAGCAGCAGCGTGCCCCACATCATCAGCAGGCCCATGGCATCCATGAAGGACAGGTCGGCCGGCACGCCGGGCGACGCCACCGCATCATGCTGGCGCAGCAGGGCGACGAGGCCGATCAGGAGGATGTTGCCGATGATCAGCCCGTAGATCGGCTGACGGGCGACGAGGGCGTCCTCGCGGATATAGATGAGCAGGATCAGCGCCAGCTTGCCGGAGAACAGCACCACCGACCCCGGCGACAGGGAGATGCCGAAGGGCAGCTGCACATAATAGGCGGCCGCCAGGTAGGTCTCCATGAAATGGAAGCTGCCCAGGGCGCAGAAGAAGACCCCCAGCCCCAGCGTCTCGCGCAGGCGAAACAGGGCCAGCATGGCGGTGAAAAACACCGCCATCTCGATGACGAGCAGGAAGACGTTGAAGCCGGCCATGATGGATCGCTGCACCCGCAGAATTGCAGGCCGGCCGCGATCCTAGCAGGCGGCGGGCGGAAGAAAACAGGAGATGCGGCAAGTTGGCCCGGCGGTTGGGCTGCCAGTCGGGCCGGCACCCGCGCGCTTGGCGCGAGCCAGGCGGGCGGCGCTGAGGCCACCGCCGCCGGTCATGGGTGCTCACACCTTGTCGACGAACGTTTCCAGCACCCGCTTCTCGCCGGCCTTGTCGAACTGCACCGTCAGCTTGTTGCCGTCGATGCCGGTCACCTCGCCATAGCCGAACTTGATGTGGAACACCCGCTCGCCGGTGTGGAAGGCCGATGCCGGGCCGGCGGAGGTGGCCACCAGCGTGCCCTCGATCACCATGGGACCGCGCCGGGCGGAGCCGCCCGCATCATAGCGTCCGCCCCGTTCGGAGAAGCCGCTGCGGGAAGAACCCGAAGAAGCGCCTGCGAAGCTGCCCTGGTCGGTGCGGCCACGGTTGGCCTGCGCCCGCTGCCAGCCGGGGGTGGAATAGGAAGAGGCGGAAAACGGCTCGGCCCGGTCGAAGCGGCTCTGCCCATAGCTGCCGCCGCCATAGCTCGACCCGCCCCAGCCCGCGCCGCCGCGGCTTTCCTCCACCCGCACATGGGCATCGGGCAACTCGTCGAGGAAGCGGGAGGGGACGGTGGAGTTCCACATGCCGTGGATGCGCCGGTTGGAGGCGACGAAGATCCGCGCCGAGGCCCGGGCCCGGGTGATGCCCACATAGGCGAGGCGGCGCTCTTCCTCGAGCCCCGCCTTGCCCTGCTCGTCCAGCGCGCGCTGGTGGGGAAACAGGCCCTCCTCCCAGCCGGGCAGGAAGACGGTGTCGAATTCCAGCCCCTTGGCGGAATGCAGGGTCATGATCTGCACCGCATCCTCGCCAGCGCCGTTGTCGGTGTCCATGACGAGGGAGATGTGCTCGAGGAAGCCGGCGAGGTTCTCGAACGGCTCCATGGAGCGCACCAGCTCCTTCAGGTTCTCCAGCCGCCCGGCGGCTTCTGCCGAGCGGTCCTTCTGCCACATCTCCGTGTAGCCGCTCTCGTCCAGCACGATCTCGGCCAGCTCGGTGTGGGACAGCACGCGCGCCTGCTCGCGCCAGCGTCCGAACGCCTCCACGACGCCGCGCAGGGTGGCGCGCACCTTGGGCTTCAGCTCCTCGCTCTCGATCAGGACGCGGGTGGCCTCCTGAAGCGGCAGGCCGACGGCGCGGGCCACATCATGGATCTGCTTGACCGTGGCGTCGCCGATGCCGCGCTTGGGCACGTTGACGATGCGCTCGAAGGCGAGGTCGTCGGCGGACGAATTCACGCAGCGCAGATAGGCCAGCGCATCGCGGATTTCCGCCCGCTCGTAAAAGCGCGGGCCGCCGATGACGCGGTACGGCAGGCCCAGCGTCACGAAACGATCCTCGAACTCGCGCATCTGGAACGAGGCGCGCACGAGGATGGCGATCTCGGACAATTTATGCCCGGCGCGTTGCAGCGCCTCGATCTCCTCGCCGACGGCGCGGGCTTCCTCGCCCGAATCCCACGCTCCGGTGACGGTGACCTGCTCGCCGTCCTCGCCCTCGGAGAACAGGGTCTTGCCCAGCCGGCCCTCGTTGTGGGCGATGAGGTGGGCGGCGGAGGCGAGGATGTGGCCGGTGGAGCGGTAGTTGCGCTCCAGCCGGATCACCTTGGCGCCGGGAAAGTCGCTCTCGAACCTGAGGATGTTATCCACCTCGGCGCCGCGCCAGCCATAGATGGACTGGTCGTCGTCGCCCACGCAGCACACATTCTTGGAGCCCTGGGCGAGCAGGCGCAGCCACAGATACTGGGCCACGTTGGTATCTTGATACTCGTCCACCAGCAGGTACTTGAAGCGCTTGTGATATTCCGCGAGCACGTCGGGATTCTCGCGGAACAGGCGGATGCCCTCCAGCAGCAGGTCGCCGAAATCCACCGCGTTCAGCGCCTTCAGCCGCGCCTGATAGGCGGCATAGAGGGTGCCGCCCCGCCCATTGGCGAAGACCGCGCCCTCGCCGGGCGGCACGTCTTTCGGCGACAGGCCGCGGTTCTTCCAGCTGTCGATGGTGGAGGCCAGGAGCCGGGCCGGCCAGCGCTTCTCGTCGATGTTCTCGGCGGCGAGCAATTGCTTGAGCAGGCGGATCTGGTCGTCGGTGTCGAGGATGGTGAAGCCGGATTTCAGCCCCACCAGTTCGTGGTGGCGCCGCAGGATGCGCACGCCGATGGAGTGGAAGGTGCCGAGCCAGGGCATGCCCTCGATCTGGTCGCCCACCATGGCGTGGATGCGGTCCTTCATCTCCCGCGCGGCCTTGTTGGTGAAGGTCACCACCAGGATCTGGGAGGGGTAGGCGCGGCCCTGAGAGAGGATGTGGGCGACGCGGGCGGTGAGCACCCGCGTCTTGCCGGTGCCGGCTCCGGCGAGGACCAGAAGGGGGCCGTCCAGGGTCTCGACGGCTTCGCGCTGCTCGGGATTGAGGCCGTTGAGATAATCCGGGGCGGGCGGAGCGGCGGAGATGGCGGTGGCCCGCGCGGCGATGCCGCCCGCACGGGGGGCGGGACGCTCGGGCGCCGGCTCAGCCGGGCGCCGGCGCGGATCGGTCAACTGGGTCACGGGCAAACTCTCGCAAGGCCTGATTCTCTCTTGAGAACAAAATGGCACTCAATGACGGCGATTGCGAGAGCGGGCCGCCGGAACCGGCTCCGGCGCCCCGGTTCCTGTCATTTCAGCGCTTCGAGGGTGCCGTGGCGCTGCCAGGTGGTCGCCCGCAGGCGCGGTGCCAGCCACCAGGACAGCGGCAGCGACACGATGGTGGTGGCGGTCACCACCCAGGGTAGGAGGGCCATGGCCTCCCGCGCCAAAGGTGTCAGCAGCACCAGAAGCAGACCGGCGAAGAACAGCACCGCCTGGATCATCATGAACAGCATGGCTGCGATTTGAAGCCGCACAGACATGGGTTTCACCCCTCCTGATTGAAGTCTCGGAAGGGCAACAGTCGCGGAGCCGGCAATGTTCCGTAGCCTGTGTCCGGGAGTGTCCTCGCGTTCAGGCCCGGCTTGCCGCGCTCTAACCTGTGGAGGTCTGGGCGGCGGGTGCCTTCGGCAGGTGCACCACATAGAATTTGCGCACCGCCGTCACGCTCTTCCAGGTTCCGGTGAAGCCCGAGGGAATGAGGAAGGAGGCGCCGGCCTCATAGGTCTCGGTGTGGCCGGAGGCGTCGGTGAGTTCCACCGTGCCTTCGATGAGGACGCAGAACTCGTCCTCCTCATAGGTCACGGCGATCTCGCACGGGTGCGAGGCCCAGAAGCCGGCGGAGAAGGCGCCGGTACGGTCCTGATACCACTCATGCACAGTGGTGCTGGAGGCCGCCTCCACGGCGGGCCTGGGATCGAAGCGGATGGAGCGGACGGTCATTGCGGCCTCCCTAATCCTGTGTCGCATCGGCATCATGTGCCCCCGCCCGCCCGCGCACCAGCACGGCGCCAAGGGCGAAGAAGGCGACGAGCACTGCCACCCCCGCCTTCTGGCTGCCGGTGGCTGCCGTCACCAGCGCCACGCAGGTGGGGGCGGCGAACGAGGTGATCTTGCCCGAAAGGGCGAACAGGCCGAAGCATTCCGCCATGTTTTCGGCCGGCGCAAGCCGAACCAGCAGGGTGCGGCTTGCCGCCTGCAACGGCCCGGCCACTGCGCCGATAAGCAGGCCCAGTCCCAGATAGATCTTCTCCGGCACCGAGCCGAAGAGCCCGCTGCCCGGCGCGGTGGGTACCAGGCCAAAGAGGACCGCGCCGCGATCCAGCGAGAGCAGGCCGATGCAGGCAATGAGCAGCACCAGCAGCGCGCCCAGGATCACCGTGCGCGGCCCCAGTGCGTCGTCGATCCAGCCGCCGGCCAGCGCGCCGGCGGTGCCGGTGAGGGTGAGAAGGATGCCGAAGATGCCGATCTCGATGGAGCCCCAGCCGAAGGTGCCCGCCGCATAGATGCCACCGAAGGCGAACAGCGCCACCAACGCATCCGTATAGACCATGTTGGCGAGGAGGAAGCGCGCCAGCACCGGGCGCTTCTTCAGGCGCGGGATCAGACGGCGGATCTCGCCGAGCCCGGTGCGGATGGCCTCGCCCATGGGCATGGCGCGGGGCGCGTCGGGCACGAACAGGAACATGGGAATGACCAGCACGGCATACCATAGCGCCGTCAGCGGCCCGCTGAAGCGGTCGCCCTCCCGTGCCGCCGCATCGAGCCCGAAGGCCGGCGGGCGGCCGAGGAGGGTCAGGCCGGTGTCGGGCTGGGTGGCGAAGAAGCCGAGCATCAGCGCCAGCGCCACCAGCCCGCCGAAATAGCCCGCCGCCCAGCCGGCGCCCGACAGCCGTCCCAGCCGTTCCTTGGGCACCAGGGCGGGCATGATGGCATTGTTGAAGACGGTGGCGAACTCCACCCCGATGGTGCCGATGGCGAAGGCGGCGAGCACGAGGGGGATGCGTGCCGTGTTCCCCGGCTCGGCGAACCACAGTGCCGCCGCGCCCGCCATCATCATCAGCCCGAAGGCGAAGATCCACGGCTTGCGCCGCCCCGCCGCATCGGCCACCGCCCCGAGCACCGGAGAACACACGGCGATGACGAGCCCCGCCGCGCCGGTGGCGAAGCCCCACAGCGCCTGTCCCTCGACCGGCGTCGCCGCCACGGCCGATGCGAAATAGGGCGCGAAGATGAATGTGGTGATGAGTGTGAAATAGGGCTGGCAGGCGGGATCGAACAGGATCCAGCCGAAGATGGCCCGGCGCGGGACTGGGAGGGCAGGAACAGGCGGGGAAGGGGAGGTGTCAGGCATGCCGGATCCGGACGGGTCAGGTCCGGCCAAGGGCGCACAGGACGCGCCGCCGCGCAAGAGCGGCGTCGCGTCAGGCCGTCGTGCCGGTGGCGCTCACTCCGGCAGGTCCGGCATGGGCTCGGCGCCCTTGGGCACCACGTGCTCCACCAGCGTCGCCACCGCGTCCCGGACCAGCACGGCGGCGCCGATGGGCGTGGCGGAAAAGAACTCCTCCTTGACCGTGTTCCCGGAGGCGTCGTCGAAGGCGGAGGTGGCAGCGCGCACGCTCACCGCTTCGGTCACGAGATAGCCGTCCTTCACCAGGTCCCGGCCCATGGCCTTGGGCGGACGCTTGTCGCGCACGTGCAGTTCGCCGTCCGGGTCCCCCCGCAGCGTGACGCGATAGATGAACATGGCCTTTCCTCCTGCGCTCGTAGATGCGAACGCCCATTGTCGTCCCGGCGTTCCGTCAAGGGGAGCGGTGGTGGCGTGGCGGGCGGTGGTGGCATGGCCGTGGATCGCAAAGCCGCGCCCGAGCGTTATGCCCCTGCGCGGTGCTGCGCGCGGGCAAGAGGGATTGGTGATGCTGCGTTCGGGTGAACCGTCCTTCAAGTTGCCCGTGCTCGGACCCGGGCAGGATCGGCTCGTCACCTTCTTCGCCGCCATCGCCATCGTCACGGTGCTGTATCTGGGGCGCGACGTTTTCGTGCCCATTGCCGTGGCGATCCTGCTCGCCTTCGTGCTGGCGCCGGTCATCATGGTGTTGCGCCGCATCCGCATCCCGCGCACGGCAGCGGTGGTGACGGTGGTGCTGGTGACTTTCCTCGGCCTCATGGCGCTCGGCGGGATGATCGCCCTGCAGGTCACCGACCTTGTGGCGGAACTCCCCCAGTACCGCATGAACATGCGGGACAAGATCAAGTCCCTCAAGGAGGCCGCCAGCGGCTCCGGCACCTTCGAGCGCACGATGGATCTGGTGCAGGACCTCAGCCGCGAGATCGACGGTCCGCAGGCCGGGCAGGGGCTGGCGGCGGGCACAACCGACGGGCGGCCGGTGCTGGTGGAGGTTCACGAGCCGCCGCCGGGCACGCTGGGCACAATCTCGGCGGTGGTGACGCCCCTGCTGCATCCCCTCGCCACCTTCGGCATCGTCTTCATCTTCGTGCTGTTCATCCTGCTGCAGCGTGAGGACCTGCGAAACCGCTTCGTGCGGCTCGCGGGTGCGCACGATCTCCAGCGCACCACGGCGGCCCTCGACGATGCGGGGAGCCGGCTGTCGCGGTTCTTCCTGGCCCAGGTGGCGCTCAACGCCTCCTTCGGCGCGGTCATCGGGCTCGGCCTTTGGATCATCGGCGTGCCGAGTCCCTTCCTGTGGGGGCTGGCGGCGGCGGTGCTGCGCTTCGTGCCCTACATCGGCGCGGCCATCGCGGCGGCCTTGCCCATCGGCCTCGCGCTGGCGGTGGATCCCGGCTGGACCATGGTGCTGTCCACCGTCGCCCTGTTCCTGGTGGTGGAGCCGGTGGTGGGCCATGTGATCGAGCCCCTGCTCTATGGCCGCTCCACCGGCCTGTCGCCGGTGGCGGTGATCGCGGCGGCCACCTTCTGGACCTGGCTGTGGGGGCCGATCGGGCTGCTGCTCTCCACCCCGCTCACGCTCTGCCTGGTGGTGCTGGGCCGGCACGTGGAGAGCCTTGAATTCCTCGACGTTGCGCTGGGCGACCAGCCGCCCCTGTCGGCCAGCGAGCTGCTCTACCAGCGCCTGCTGGCGGGGGATCCGCTGGAGGCGGCGGCCGCCGCGGAGGAGCACCTGAAGGAGAAGTCGCTCGCCGATTACGCCGATCAGGTTGCGCTGCCGGCGTTGCGGCTGGCCCAGCGCGATGCGGCCCGCGGCGTGCTGGATGAGGCGCGCCAGACCCGCCTCAAGGAAACCCTCGCCGAGCTGCTCGACTACCTGCCTGATCCGGGCGACCTGGTCGGTCCGCCGACCGAGGGCACCCCTCACGTCCTCATCCTGTCGGCCCGCTCCGGGCTGGACGAGGCGGCGGCGCTGCTGTTCGCCCACCGGCTGCGCCAATCCGGCTTGCGGTGCGAGACGCGCTCGCGGGGCGGGCTCGGCCGGCCCGTGGGGGAGGAGGTGAACCTGTTGGTTCTGTCCTATCTGTCGCCGGCCACGCCCGCGCACCGGCGCTACACCATCCGCCGCCTGAAGCGCGATGCGCCGGGCCGGCGGGTGATCGTCGCCGACTGGGGCATCGAGCAGGGGCAGCCCGAGCGGCTCGAAGGCGAGGACGCCGTGGTCAACTCCATTGCGGCGGCGATGGAGGCGGTAGCGACGCTGCCGGAGCCCCCCGCTGCTCCCGCCCAGGCTGCCGCACCGGCAGTGTTGCGGGCCGGCGCGGCCTGATCCGGCTGACGCCATCGGGCGCAGGCGGCGCCGGGACAAACCTGCGGCCCCGGTCGGGTCCGGGGCCGCAGGTTGCAGATCAACGGCCCCGGTTGTTGACCGGGGCCGGGAGGGCGCGGCTCAGCTGCGCACCAGGTCCGAGAGCAGGCTCGCGGCCAGCGTCAGCTTGGAGAGGCTGAGGCCGGAGGCCGCGATCTCGCGCACGGTGCGGCGCATGCGCTCCACCTCCTCGTGGCGGGCGCAGATAAAGGCGTTCACCGCCGCTTCCCCCGCCACGTCGTCCACCAGCATCAGCTCGGTGATGCGGCGCATGAAGGTCTCCAGCTGGGCCAGAGACCGGTCGAGGGCGAGCCGGTCGTAATAGTCCGGAGCCAGGATGCTGCGGGCCTGCATGAACAGGTCGTCGATGGCGAAGGTCCGCCCCGCCGCGAAGAAGGTGCTGGCGGCGCTGGGGATGGACTTGCCCGTGGTCTCGGCGATGAGGGCGATGTCGGAGGCCGCCGCCAGTCCCGGCATGAAGGCGATCTTGCGGGCGAGGTCTTCCGGCACGTTCTGGCCGATGAGGTCGGCCATGCGCGCCTCGCGCTCGCGGCGCCAGGCCTCCGGCAGGCTTTCTTCCAGCACGGCGGCCACCGCCGCGATCCCGGTGCGATAGCGCTCCACCACCCCGGCGATGCCATCGGCGAAGGAGACGTTGCCAAGGAACCAGATGGTGCGCCCCACCACCAGGTCCTGCACCGCGGCGTAGAGGCCGAGCTGCACTGCGCCCGGCACCTTGGTGTCGAGGGCGTCGATGGCGGCGTTCAGCTCCGGCACATGGTAGCTGTCGCGCACGGCGGCGAAGGCGCGGGCGATGGCCGGGGCGTCGGCGCCGGTCTGGTCGGCGATCCGGGCGAGGCACGACGGCCCGCCCTGGTTGACGATGGCATTGGACAGGCCGGTGGCGATGATCTCCCGGTGCAGCCGGTGGGTCTCGATGGCGTGGGGGTAGCGTTCCTTGATCTCGCGCGGGAAGTAATTCACCAGCTCCCCGGAAAGATAGGCGTCGTCCGGCACGTTGGAGGCGACGAGGTCCTGGTCCAGCGCCAGCTTGGCGTAGGCGAGCAGCACCGCCAGCTCGGGCCGGGTGAGGTGTTCCCCGCGCGAGCGCCGGTCGGCGATCTCGGCGTCGGAGGGCAGGAATTCCACCGCCCGGTCCAGCTCGCCGCGCGCCTCCAGCATCTGCATCAGGCGCTGCTGGAAGGCGAGGTCGTCCGCGCCCTTGTTCTCGGCCAAGGACAGCGCCAGCGTCTGCAGATAGTTGTTGCGCAGCACGAGGGTGCCGACCTCGTCGGTCATCTGCTTCAGCAGCGCGGCGCGGTCGGGGGTGGTCAGGTCGCCCCGCTCCAGCGGCAGGGCGAGGGCGATCTTGATGTTCACCTCCACGTCGGAGGTGTTGACGCCGGCCGAATTGTCGATGGCGTCGGTGTTGAGCTTCACGCCCCGGCGCGCAGCCTCGATCCGGGAGCGCTGGGTCATGCCGAGGTTCGCGCCCTCGCCCACCACCTTGGCGCCGAGGTCACTGGCTGCGATGCGCACCGCATCGTTGGCGCGGTCGCCCACCTGCGCGTCGGTTTCGGTGGAGGCGCGCACATAGGTGCCGATGCCGCCGAAGAACAAGAGGTCCACCTGCGCCTTCAGGATGGCGGTGATGAGTTCGGCCGGCGTGGCATGGGCCTTGGGGAAGCGCAGCAGGGCCCGCACTTCGTCCGACAGGTCGATGCTCTTGGCGCTGCGCGGGAACACGCCGCCGCCCTTGGAGATGAGCGATGCGTCATAGTCGGCCCAGGAGGAGCGGGGCAGGTTGAACAGGCGCTCGCGCTCGGCGAAGGAGGACGCCGGGTCCGGGTTGGGATCGATGAAGATGTGGCGGTGGTCGAAGGCCGCCACCAGCTTGAGCGCGCGCGACAGCAGCATGCCGTTGCCGAACACGTCGCCGGACATGTCGCCGACGCCCGCGACCGTGACCGGGGTCACCTGGATGTCGATGTCCATCTCGCGGAAGTGGCGCTTCACCGCTTCCCAGGCGCCGCGGGCGGTGATGCCCATGGCCTTGTGGTCGTAGCCCACCGAGCCGCCGGAAGCGAAAGCGTCGTCCAGCCAGAAGCCGTGGCGGGCCGAGATGGCGTTGGCTGTGTCGGAGAAGGTGGCCGTGCCCTTGTCGGCCGCCACCACGAGATAGGGGTCGTCGCCGTCGAGGCGCACCGTGTCGGCAGGGTGCACCACCTGCCCGCCCTTCAGGTTGTCGGTCAGGTCGAGCAGGCTGGAGACGAAGATCTCGTAGGCGGCGGTGCCTTCGGCCATCACCGCCTCGCGGCTGCCGCCGGCGGGCAGGCGCTTGGGCACGAAGCCGCCCTTGGCGCCCACAGGCACGATCACCGCATTCTTCACTTGCTGGGCTTTCACGAGGCCGAGGACCTCGGTGCGGAAATCCTGCGGCCGGTCGGACCAGCGCAAGCCGCCGCGCGCCACCTTGCCGAAGCGCAGGTGCACGCCTTCCACTCGAGGCGAATAGACGAACACCTCATAGAGCGGGCGGGGGAGGACGAGGCCCTCCACCTTCGCGCTCTCGAACTTGATGGCGATGGCCTCCTTGGGCCGACCCTCGTCATCGCTTTGGTAGAAGGTGGTGCGGATGGCCGCGTCCACGAGGTTCACGAAGCGCCGCAGGATGCGATCCTGGTCGAGGCTCGACACCTCGGCGAGTTCGTCGTCGATGGCGGCGCGCAAGGGCGCCTCACGGGCAGCGCGCGCCTCGGCCGAGGGATCGAGCGTGGGGTCGAAGCGGGCGTGGAATAGGGCCATGATGGAGCGGGCGAGCGCGCCATGGGCGTTCAAGGTCTGCCAGATATAGTCCTGGGAGAACGGGATGCCCGCCTGCCGGATATAGTGGCCGAGCGCACGCACCAGAGCCACTTCGCGGAAGGAGAGGGCGGCGTCGAGCACCAGCGCATTGTAGCCGTCGTTCGCCGCCGCGCCGCGCAGCACGGCGTTGAGGCAGTCCTCCAGTCGCTCGTCGGCACCCGCCATCGAGATGGAACCGCCATCGGCGCGCTCCAGCGTCATGTCGTGCAGCCAGCTGCGCGCCGCCTCGCCGGTGGGTTCGATGCGATAGGAGCGCTCGTTGATGGCCCGAAGGCCCATGCTCTCCAGCATGGGCACGCGGGTAGAGAGGGGCAGTGGCGCGCCGAAGGAGAGGAGGCGCAGGGAGATGCGCCGCTCGTCGTCGCCCGGGCGGCGGTAGAAGTCGAGGGCGACGGGGCGCGCGGGTGTCAGGCGCTCCAGCCGGTCGATGTCGGCGAGTGCGGTCGCGACGTCGTATGCCGCCTCGTAGTCAGGGCCGAACGCGAAAGCGTAGCGGTGCTTCAGGAGCGCCGCCATTTCCCAGTCAATGCCGGGCAAGGCGGAAATGGCGAAGCCGAGCCGGTCGCCCCAGGAAAGCATGGCATTCGCCACCTCCCGTTCCAGCGCGACGCGGTCCACCTCCGGAATGCGGCCACCGCTGCGATCGATGATGTAGTGGACGCGGATGAGCGGGATGCCAGTGACGAAGTCCTGATCGACCGATGCCACCCTGCCTTCGAAGGCACGGGCGAGGATGGCGCCTGTCTTGTCCCGCACTTCCGCGTCGAACCGCTCGCGGGGCAGGAAGACGAGGACCGAGACGAAGCGGTCGAACCGGTCCGCGCGCGCCATCACCTTGAGGCGTGGACGGTCGTAGAGAGAGAGGATCTCGCGAGCGTGGACCAGCAGCGTTTCCGTGCTGATCTGGAACAGGTCGTCGCGCGGATAGGTCTCGAGCAGGGTCTGGAGGGCGTGGGCCGAATGGCTTCCGGGCTCGAGGCCGGTTTCCTTCACCACCGATGCCGCCTTGAGCCTGAGATACGGAATCTCGCGCACCGGCTGGGTGTAGGCGGTGGCGGTGAACAGGCCAATGAGGCGCACCTCGCCCACCACGCGGCCGTCGTCGTCATGGGCCTTTATGCCCACGTAGTCCATCATGTCGCGCCGATGAACGAGCGAGCGCAGGCTGGCCTTGGTGAACAGCAGCGGGGAGGGGCTTTCGAGGAAGGCACAGATCTCCGGCGTCGTCACCACCGGCTGGTTGCCGAGGCGCAACTCGTGCACATCGGGATCGCGCAGGATGCCGAGGCCGCTGTTGGGCTCCGCCCTGAGGCTTCCGTCCGCGATGAGTTCATAGTGCCGTAGGCCGAGGAAGACAAAGTTGTTCTCGGTCAGCCATTCCAGCACATCCGCGGCCTCCTCCTGGGCGTCGGCATCGTAGGGGCGTTTCTCGCGGCGATAGCCCTTGCTCAGGCTCCTCACCTGCTTGCGCATTGCGGAGAAGTCGTCGTTCACGACTCCCACGTCCTTGAGCACCCTTGCGAGGACGGCCTTGAGCTGCGTCCGCTCCGCCTCGCCCATGGCCGGGACGTGAATGTGGATCAGGCTCTCGCGGTTCTCCTCGGACAGCTCGCCCCTGCGGAGAGGAAGCTCCAGCCCGGTCACGGCGCCTTCCGCGTCGCGCTCCACATGGAGGATGGGGTGGGCGGCGAGCTTCAGTTCCAGCCCGCACTCGATGATTTCACCGGCCAGCGAAGTATAGAGGAACGCCATGTCGTCGTTCACCGCCTCGATCACGGTGACCGGCCCGCCATGAAGCTCAGGATTGAAAATGCGCACGGAGGACTGCCCCCGGGGCCGGCTTGAGACATGGGACCACGCCTCGGTCAGCAGTAGGGCGACGCAGGACGGCGTGAGGGGAGCGAGATCTTCGAGCGCCGTGGCGGAGAGGAAGGTGTCGACGAAGCCTGCGGGCAGGGATGGGGCCTGCGCCGCGATCTGCGCCTTCAGCTCTGCCAGGCTGGTGGGATCCCCCCAATTGATCGCGCCGGCTTGAAATCCCATGATGTTCATGGCCTTTCCCCCTGTGGAGCGCCGGCCGGCTCCGTCTGTGATGGATCCGGTAACGGGCGAGTTCTGGACCCGGGTTGTGGACCGGGCCGGCAACGCGACAATGACGAGGCGACGCGATGGCGATGAAGGTGAGGGCAGGCGTGGGCGCCGAAAAGGGCAAAAGCGGGACTGCTGAAAATAAAGGCGCGCCTGTGAAAAAGGCGTCAGCCAAACAGGCTCCCTCCACAACGGCGGCGGCCGTGCGGCGGGCGTCGAAAACGCCGGTCGCGAAGGCCGTGGCGCCCGCTCCAGCGCGGGTGCGGGACGACCTTCCGGCCATCGCGCTTCCGCTGTCGCCGGCGGGGCTTGATCCTGCCAACCGGGCGTATTTCGACAAGTGCCTGGAGAAGATCGGCTTCGTTCCGAACGTGCTTCAGGCCTATGCGTTCGACATGGCGAAGCTTTCGGCTTTCGCGGCCATGTACAACGACCTGATGCTCGCGCCGTCCGGCCTCTCAAAGTTGGAACGGGAGATGATCGCGGTGGTCGTGTCCGCCGTGAACCGCTGCTACTACTGTCTCACTGCCCACGGTGCGGCGGTGCGCCAGCTGTCCGGCGATCCCATCCTGGGCGAGCAATTGGTGATGAATTATCGCGCCGCAAGGCTCGATCCCCGCCGGCGCGCCATGCTCGACTTCGCCGCCAAGCTCACCGAACGCCCCAACGAGGTGGAGGAGGAGGACCGCGAGGCCCTGCGCCGCGTCGGTCTCTCGGAGCGGGACATCTGGGATGTCTCGGCGGTGGTGGGCTTCTTCAACATGTCGAACCGAATCGCCTCGGCCACCGACATGCGCCCCAACGAGGCCTACCACGCCCAGGCCCGCACCCTGCCGGAGTGAGGGGGCTGCTCCCGGTCCTGCCGGTGTCGGCGACGGTCCGCGGCTCAGGCTGGCGGCCCGTGCGCTGAAGTTGTATTTCGTCGAGAGGTATATCTCATGAAATACATCTGAGGGCGGGTGGCGGCCATGGCATCCTTGGCAGATTCGGTGCGCGGCAGACGGCGCGGAGCCGTTGAGGCGGTTGTATCGCTGTTCTTCCCGCTGCTCCTGACGGTCGGATTTCTCGTCGCAGCCGCTGGAGTGGGCAGGGCGCAACCAGCCGTCCCGCCGGAGGATTGCGACCGCGCCGCCTGGCCGCTGGCGACGGACCGGGCGCGGCTCGCGGCGCCCGGCCTGCGCCCGGTGCGAAACGGCGACACGCTGGTTCTGCCGAACGACAGCGCCTTGCGCTTCATCCTGGTGCCGCAGGCGGGAGCGAATCTCCCCGTCCGGCCACGCCATGGAGAGGAGGGAGCCTTCGCCGGGGTGGTGGACCTGAAGGTGCCACCACCCGAGCGGCTATGGCAGGTCACGGTTTCGGCAAATACCTGGATCGACGTGGTGGTCAGCGGCCGACCCCTGACGCCTGTCGCCTTCACCGGGGTGCACGCCTGTCCCGGCCTGCGCAAGAGCCTGCGCTTCAGGATTCCGGACGGCGACGTGCGGCTCCAGGTGTCGGGCGCGGAGGGCGCGCGGCTCGATCTCCTGATCACGCCCGTGGATTAAGCAGTCATACGCCCGCGTCGCACATGCCCAAGTCAAGATCGAGATAGACAAATGTCACGACAGCAGTCTATTGACGCTGCCATGGCGTAACGTGCTAGTTTGCGCCGCAAGATGAAGTGCACCGCAAAAGGTGCCGATCCGGAGGAATTTGGCCAGGGGAACGCTCGCTGTCTCCATCGGCCGCAATAGCGAGGGCACCTTACGATCATGGACACCGTCTCAGACGTGCCCTACATCGTTGAAGCGTCTGGTCTTACCAAGGAATTCAAAGGATTTGCTGCGGTCAAGAACGTTGACCTCAGGATCCGGCGTCACACCATTCACGCCCTGATCGGGCCGAATGGCGCGGGCAAGACCACCTGCTTCAACCTCATCACCAAGTTCCTGGAACCGACCCGGGGCACCATCCGCCTGAACGGGAAGGACATCACCCGCACGCCGCCGGCGGATGTGGCCCGGCTCGGCATGGTGCGCTCGTTCCAGATCTCCGCCACCTTCCCGCACCTCACCGTGCTGGAGAACGTGCGCATCGCGCTGCAGCGTCCCATCGGCAACTCCTTCCATTTCTGGAAGTCGGAGACTTCGCTGGACGCGCTGAACGACCGCGCCATGGCGCTTTTGGCCGACGTGGACCTGATCTCCTACGCCAAGCATCTTGCGGTTGAGCTTCCCTACGGCCGCAAGCGGGCGTTGGAGATTGCCACCACGCTGGCGCTGGAGCCGGAGATGCTGCTGCTCGACGAGCCCACCTCCGGCATGGGCCGCGAGGACATCGCCCGCACGGCGGACCTCATCAAGCGCGTGTCGGAGGGGCGCACCATCCTAATGGTGGAGCACAACCTCTCGGTTGTGTCGGACCTCTCCGACATGATCACCGTGCTCGCCCGCGGCGAGATCCTCACCGAGGGGCCCTATTCCGAGGTGTCGAAGAACCCGCAGGTCGTCGAGGCCTATATGGGCACCGGTGGAGCGCATTGAGATGGCCGCGAACGGAACTCCCCTGCTCGAGGTGAAGGACCTGCACGGCCACTATGGCGAGAGCCATGTGTTGCACGGCATGAACTTCGAGGTCCATCCCGGCGAGGTGGTGACGCTCTTGGGCCGCAACGGCGCCGGCAAGACCACCACCATGCGGGCCATCATGGGCCTTTTGCGCAAGCGCGCCGGCTCCATCCGCTACCAGGGCACTGAAACGGTTGGTTTGCAGCCCAACAAGATCGCCCGGCTCGGCATCGCCATCTGCCCCGAGGAACGCGGCATCTTCGCCTCGCTCTCGGTGCGCGAGAACCTGCTGCTGCCGCCGGTTGTCCTGCCCGGCGGGCTGACCGTGGACGAGGTCCACGAGCTGTTCCCCCGGCTGGAAGAGCGCCGCAACAGCCAGGGCACCAAGCTGTCCGGCGGCGAGCAGCAGATGCTGGCCATCGCCCGCATCCTGCGCACCGGTGCCAAGCTGCTGCTTCTGGACGAGCCGTCGGAGGGACTTGCCCCGGTGATCGTCCAGCATATCGGCCAGATCATCCGGGACCTGAAGAAGAAGGGGTTCACGGTGCTGCTGGTGGAACAGAACTTCCACTTCGCCTCCACCGTTGCCGATCGCCACTACGTGGTGGAACACGGTCGGGTGGTGGACATGGTCCCCAACGACAAGATCGCGGAAAACGCGGCGCGTCTCGAAGCGTTCCTCGGCGTTTGACGCCGGGTTCCTGACAGAGAATTCCGGCTTGCAGCCGGCGGGAGGAAACACATGCGTCTTGCAGCCATTTTTCTGGCGGCCAGCAGCCTCATGGGCGCCGGCGCCGCTTACGCCCAGGTTCCGGTCAAGATCGGCGTGCTCAACGACCAGTCGGGCCTTTATGCCGATCTCGGCGGCCAGGGCTCGGTGTGGGCCGCCAAGAAGGCGGTGGAAGATTTCGGCGCCGCCGCCAAGGGCCTCAAGGTGGAGGTGATCTTCGCCGACCACCAGAACAAGGCCGACGTGGGCACCTCGGTCGCCCGCCAGTGGTATGACGTGGATGGCGTGGACGCCATCTTCGACACGCCCAATTCCGGTGTCGCGCTGGCGGTGAGCGGCGTCACCAAGGAAAAGAACAAGGTCTTCATCAATTCCGGCGCGGCGACCTCCGACCTCACCGGCAAGGCCTGCACGCCCAACACCGTGCACTGGACCTACGACACCTGGGCGCTGGCCAACGGCACCGGCAAGGCGATCGTGAAGACCGGTGGCGACACCTGGTTCTTCCTCACCGCCGACTATGCCTTCGGCCATGCCCTGGAGCGCGACACCTCGGAAGTGGTGAAGGCCAATGGCGGCAAGGTGCTCGGCTCGGTCCGCGTACCCCTCAATAACGCCGACTTCTCGTCCTTCCTGCTGCAGGCCCAGAGCTCCAAGTCGAAGATCGTGGGCCTCGCCAATGCCGGCGGCGACACCATCAACTCCATCAAGCAGGCGGCCGAATACGGCATCGTCGACGGCGGCCAGAAGCTCGCCGGTCTGCTCATCTTCCTCACCGACGTGCATTCCCTCGGCCTCAAGACCGCTCAGGGCCTGAACCTGACCTCGGCCTGGTACTGGGATCAGACCGACGCCAACCGCAAGTTCGCCGATGCCTTCGCCGCCGCCAACGGCGGGCGTCGCCCCACCATGGTGCAGGCTGGCGTCTATTCCGGCGTCACCCACTACCTGAAGGCGGTGGAAGCCCTGAAGTCGGCCAAGGACGGCGCCGCCGTGGTGGCCGAGATGAAGAAGATCCCCACCGACGACCCGCTGTTCGGCAAGGGTGAGGTGCGGGCCGATGGCCGCCACATCCATCCCATGTACCTCTACGAGGTGAAGAAGCCCTCCGAGTCCAAGGGCCCGTGGGACTACTACACCCTGAAGGCCACGATCCCGGCGAACGAGGCCTTCCGGCCCCTCGCCGACAGCGAGTGCCCCCTCGTCAAGAAGGGCTGATGCTCCAATTCAGGTGGGCCGGCCTTAAGGGCCGGCCCGCGTCCTCCTGACGAGACGGATCTTCGATGTTCGAGCTTCTCGGCATTCCCCCGCAGGCCCTTTTCGGGCAATTGCTGCTCGGCCTGATCAACGGCGCGTTCTACGCCATGCTGAGCCTCGGGCTCGCGGTGATCTTCGGCCTTCTGAACGTGATCAACTTCACCCACGGCGCGCAATACATGATGGGCGCGTTCGGGGCGTGGATGCTGCTTAACTATGCCGGCATCCCGTTCTGGGGCGCGCTGGTGCTGTCGCCCATCATCGTGGCCATTATCGGCATGGTGATCGAGCGCACCCTGCTCAAACGGCTCTACCACCTCGACCATCTCTACGGCCTGCTGCTCACCTTCGGCCTCGCCCTCATCCTCGAGGGCCTGTTCCGCCGGCAGTACGGCTCCTCGGGCCTGCCCTACAACAATCCGCTGCCGGGCGGCACCAACCTCGGCTTCATGTTCCTGCCCAACTACCGCGCCTTCGTAGTGGTGGCCTCCCTCGTGGTGTGCATCGCCACGTGGTACGTGATCGAGCGCACCAAGCTCGGCTCCTACCTGCGCGCCGCCACCGAGCGGCCGGACCTGGTGCAGGCCTTCGGCATCGACGTGCCGCGCATGATCACGCTGACCTACGGCTTCGGCGTGGGCCTTGCCGCGCTCGCCGGCGTGCTGGCCGCGCCGGCCTACCAGGTGAGCCCCACCATGGGCTCCAACCTCATCATCGTGGTGTTCGCGGTGGTGGTGATCGGCGGCATGGGCTCGATCATGGGGGCCATCGTCACCGGCTTCGGCCTCGGCATCGTCGAGGGCCTGACCAAGGTGTTCTACCCGGAGGCCTCCTCCACGGTGATTTTCGTCATCATGGCCATCGTGCTCATGGTGAAGCCCGCCGGCCTGTTCGGCACAGCCAAGTGAGCGCGGCGCAATGAGCACCTCCACCCCCGCCCATCCCGCCGGTGCGCCCGCGGCCTCCGGCTCCGGCGCCAGCGCCGGCACCATCTTCGGCATCCTCGCCATCGCGGTGCTGCTGGCGGCGCCGTTCGGCGTCTACCCCGTGTTCCTCATGAAGGTGATGTGCTTCGCGTTGTTCGCGTGCGCCTTCAACCTGCTTCTGGGCTACACGGGCCTGCTCTCGTTCGGCCACGCCATGTTCTTCGGCGGGTCGGCCTATGTGTGCGCCCACACCATCAAGGTGATGGGCTTCACCCCGGAGCTGGGCATCCTTGCCGGCGTCGTCTTCGCCGCCATGCTGGGTTTCATCTCCGGCCTGCTCGCCATCCGCCGCCAGGGCATCTATTTCGCCATGGTGACGCTGGCGCTGGCGCAGATGTTCTTCTTCTTCTGCCTCCAGGCCCGCTTCACCGGCGGCGAGGACGGCCTTCAGGCGGTGCCGCGCGGGGCGCTGTTCGGCCTCATCGACCTGTCGAAGGATATCAACCTCTACTACCTGGTGCTGGCCATCTTCGTGTTCGGCTTCCTGGTCATCTACCGGGCGATCCACTCGCCGTTCGGTCAGGTGCTGAAGGCCATCCGCGAGAACGAGCCGCGCGCTATCTCTCTGGGCTACCGGGTGAACCAGTACAAGCTGCTCGCCTTCGTGCTGTCGGCGGCGCTGGCCGGCCTTGCGGGAGCGACCAAGGTGCTGGTGTTCCAGCTCGCCTCGCTCACAGACGTGGCCTGGCAGATGTCGGGCGAGGTGATCCTGATGACGCTGGTGGGCGGCATGGGCACCATCCTTGGCCCCATCGTTGGCGCGGCGGTGATCGTGACCATGCAGAACTACCTCGCCGGCCTCGGCGAATGGGTGCTGGTGATCCAGGGCGTCATCTTCGTCCTCGCCGTCTCCCTGTTCCGCAGAGGCTTCGTCGGCGAGGTCATCGCCATCATCCAGCAGTTCAAGGCCAAGAAGGCAGGCTGAGACAGGCCGGTTGATAAAGGCCGGCCGAGAAGGCCTGAGACGCACCTCAAATCCCGCGGCTGACCGGTGTCACCCGCGGGATTTTCGTTTCAGTGGGCCGCTTCAGGCACGGCGCTTCAATTCCGCCGCAGCCGGTCGAGGCCGACGATGAGAAGCCCCGCCGCGAGCCCCCACACCGGCGCCCCGAGGCCGAGGGCCGTGACCCCCGAGGCGGTGGTGGCGAAGGTGGCCACCGCCGCCACCCGGTGCCTGTCCTCGTTCAGCGCCGCGGTCAGCGCGCCGGTTAGCGCTGAGAGCAGGGCGAGGCCGGCGATGGTGGCGATGAGGGCGGGCGGCAGGGCCGCGAACACCCCCACCAGCGAGGCGCCGGCGGCTGCCAGCAGCAGGTAGAAGCCGGCATAGACCGGCCCCGCCAGCCAGCGCCGCCTGGGATCGGGGTGAGTCTCCGGTCCGGTGCACAGGGCGGCGGCGATGGCGGCAAGATTGGTGGCGTGGGCGCCGAAGGGCGCGCTCGCCATGGAGGCAAGGCCGGTGACGGCGAGGATAGGCCGCACCGGAGGCACATAGCCGCATGCGCGCAGCACCGCGAAGCCGGGCAGGTTCTGCGACGCCATGGTGACGAGGAACAGGGGCAGGCCCAGCCCCACCAGAACCGGGGGCTCGAAGCGCGGTGTGGTCCACACCAGGGCCGAGAGCTCGAACTCCGGCATGGGTCCCACCCGACCCAGCAGGACGGCCCCCGCTCCGCCCACCACCAGCGCCGCCGGCACCGCCCAGTTGGGCGACAGAACCCGCACGATGAAGAACACCGCGATCACCGGCAGCACCAGGGCCGGCGATGCCGCCGCATGCTCGGCGAGGGCCATGACGAACCGGACCAGCACGCCGGCCAGCATGGCGGCTGCCACCGCTACCGGAATGCGCCCGACCAGCGTGCCGAGGGGCTTGATCGCCGCGCACAGCACCACCAGCAGGCCGGCGACCAGGAAGGCGCCGGTGGCCGATGCCATGCCGATTCCCGATCCGAAGCCGGCGATGAGCGCCGCCCCCGGCGTGGACCACGCGGCGATGATGGGCATGCGGTAGCGGATGGAGAGAAAGGCGGAGGTCGCAGCGATGGCGAGGCAGATGGCGGCCACCCACGAGGAGGCTTCGGCGGGGCTCGCTCCCACCGCGGCGGCGGCGGCGAGGACGATGGCGAGGGTTCCGCCGAATCCCACGAGCGCCGCGACGAAGGCGGAAACGATGACGGAGACGCGCACGGGGCCTGTCCTTGGCTGAATGGGTCTGGGCGGGAGCGGGAAGGGGGAGGGAAGGCCGCCTGATCAGGGCGCCTGCGCCGCCAGCACCGGGGCGAGGATGGCGATGGCCTGCCGCCGCGCCAGCGGGCCGAGGGGCTCGGGGGGCGCCATGTCGAGGCTGGTGAAGCGCACGAACACCACGGTGTGAGCGCCCTTGCGGGCGAAGCCCACGAACCAGCCGAACGGCTGCGAGAGGTCGAGGCTGCCGTCGGCGTGCCGGCCGCTGCCGGTTCCGGTCTTGCCGAACACCAGCCAGCCGGCGGGCTGCTCCTCAATGGCCATGAGCCGCTCGGTGGCGGTGACCGCTTCTGCCGAGACGGGCAGGGCGCCCTTCAGCATGCGGCGCAGGAAATCGATCTGCTCGCGCGGCGAGATGCGCAGGGACGAGGAGAGCCAGAAGCGGGCCAAAGGCTCGTCCTCACCCTTCAGGCCGCCCATGTTCTCGTTGCCGTAGGCGAAGCCCTTCAGATACCCGGCGATGCGCTCGGGCCCCAGCTGGCGGGCGAGGACCTGGGAATACCAGACCACGGAATTCACCATCCAGGAGCGCGGCGTCTGCGGCCCGCGCGTCTGCGGCCGCGAGAGATCCGCGCCCCCGGGCGGCTCGAACACCGGCTGGGTCTCGTTTTTCAGCAGGCCGGCATCATAGCCCATGAGGGCGAGGGCGATCTTGAAGGTGGAGTTGGGCGGATGGCGGGCGGCGCACAGGCCCTGCTTGGCCAGCACCCGCCCGCTTTCGAGATCGGTGGCGAGGAAGCAGTCTTCCGCCGCCCGCGCCGGCGCGGCGGATATCGCGGCGGCGAGGGCGAGGAGAAGGCCGAGCCCGGCGCGCGACAGGGCGGCTCCGGTCCGGCGCGCAGCCATCAGGAGGCTTTCGCCGGCTTCTCGACGAGGCGCGGGGCGTAGGTGTGCTCGGCGGCGGGGAAGGTGCGGGCGCGCACCTCGTCGGCGTAGCTTGCCACCGCCTTCTCGATGTCGGGGCCGAGATTGGCGTATTTCTTCACGAACTTGGGCACCCGGTCGCCAAGACCTAGCATGTCCTCCAGCACCAGGATCTGGCCGTCGCAGGCGGGCGAGCCGCCGATGCCGATGGTCGGGGGCGCCACCTCCTGGGTGATGCGGCGGGCCAGCGGCTCGGCGATGGCTTCGAGCACGATGGAGAAAGCGCCGGCTTCGGCGATGGCGCGGGCGTCATCGAGGATGATGGAGGCTTCCGCGTCGTCCCGGCCGCGGGCCTTGAACGAGCCCAGCGTGTTGATGGCCTGGGGGGTGAGGCCCACATGGCCCATCACCGGCACGCCGCGATCCACCAGGAAGCGCACGGTCTCGGCCATGCGGCGGCCGCCCTCCAGCTTCACCGCGCCGGCGCCGGTCTCCTTCAGCACCCGGGCGGCGGTGTGGAAGGCTTCCGTATGGCTCGCCTCGTAGCTGCCGAAGGGCAGGTCCACCACGATGAGGGCGCGCTTGGTGCCGCGCACCACGGCGCGGCCGTGGACGATCATCATCTCCACGGTGACCGGCACGGTGGTCTCCATGCCGTGCATCACCATGCCGAGGCTGTCGCCCACCAGGATCACATCCACATGGCGGTCGAGCAGGCGCGCCGTGTGGGCATGGTAGGAGGTGAGGGAGACGATGGGCTCGCCCCCCTTGCGCGCCTGGATCTGCGGCGCCGTGATGCGGCGGGCATCGGCCTGACTGGACATGGCGTTCCTCTTACGTTTCTGGCGCAGGCGGCCTCACATCACGGGCACGCCGATCACATAGGGATGGAATAGGTAAGCGAGCGCGGCATAGAGCACCAGCCCCCCGCCCACCACGAGCGCGTCGCCGGCATAATTGTTGGGCGCCACCGGCAGCGGATCGCCCCGGCGCTTCACCGCGATGCGATCATACACCGCCCAGGCCAGCACCGAGCCGAACAGCACGATGGAGGCGACATCGCCGTTGGCGAGCAGGTGCGCGAGGGCCCAGATCTTCACAGCCACCAGCATGGGATGCTTCAGCCAGGCCTTGATGTGGCTCGGCACCTTGGACGCCACCAGCGCGATGCAGGCGAACACCATCAGCAGCTTGGTGAGATGCGTCATCCCCAGCGGCGGATCCCACAGGTCCGGCGCGCCGGAAGCCCGCCACAAGGCAAAGCCATAGGCGGTGAGCAAAAGGCCGCTGATGGCGAGCAGGGAGAAGAAGCCCTTGTAGGCAGCCTCCCCCACCTGGGCGATGAGCTTGGCCCGAAGACCCCTGAGGCTCCCCACCACATGAATGCCGAGGAAAACCAGAAGGCCGAACAGCATCATCACCATGGATTGATCTCCTTCGCCGACGCGCGGCGGGCGGCCCCCAACGGTCGGCCGGCGCTTCAAACGGCGCGCGGACAATAGACCATTTTCACGCGCAGTGGGCCTTGATGCGCGTGAAGAAAATGCGACGGAACAAGGGTCTAGAGTAGTGTCGCGATTCCGTGAAGGCGGCTGCCACCGGCGCCGGGATATGCGATGGGGTGGCACCCATCGCCTGTCGCATGGGCAGGTCGTGCCCTGCGGTGCAGCCTTGCGTTGCAGCCTTGGCGTGGCAGTATTCTTTCCCGTAGGAGAGGAAGGATACGGCGATGGCTGGGTGGTGGGCCGGCTTCCGTGCGGCGGCAGGATCGGCCATGAAACCTTTGGCGAAACCTTCGGCCGCAGGCGGATGGCGGGCGGTGCCGGTTGCGCTGGCACTGCTCCTGCTGTCGGGCCTCCTCGTCCGGGCCGAGGCGGCGGCGGTGGTGGCGCGGGTGGACCTGTCGTCCCAGCGCATGACGGTCTCGGTGAACGGCGTGCCGCGCTATTCCTGGCTGGTCTCCACAGCGCGACGGGGCTACGTCACGCCCACCGGCGTCTACCGGCCGCAACGGCTCTACCGCGAGTATTATTCGCGCAAGTACTACAACTCGCCAATGCCCTATTCGATCTTCTACAGCGGGGGCTTCGCCATCCATGGCAGCTATGCGGTCAACCAGCTGGGGGGACCCGCCTCCCACGGCTGCATCCGCCTGCATCCCGCCAATGCGGCCACGCTCTATTCCCTGGTGCAGAGCTACGGACCGGGCAACACCACGATCGTGATCACGCGCTGAGGTGGCCGGCAGGGTCGCCGCCGGCCCCGCGCCTCAGATGTAGTACAGCCACGTCAGCAGCGCGAAGCACGGCACCAGGAAGACGATGGACCAGCCAATATAGCCGAAGAAGCTCGGCATCTTCACGCCGCGGTGGCGGGCGATGGAGAGCACCATGAAGTTCGGCGCGTTGCCGATATAAGTCATGGCGCCCATGAACACCGCGCCCGCCGAGATCGCCTCCAGCGTCACCGCCAGCGGCCCCATGAGCTGGTGCGGATCGCCGCCGGCGAGATTGAAGAAGACGAGATAGGTGGGCGCATTGTCGAGGAACGCCGAGAGCGAACCGGTGAGCCAGAAGTACCAGACGTTCACCGGCTGCCCGTCCGCTCCGGTCACCAGGTCCACCAGCGGCGAGAAGGCCCCCCGCGAGCCGGCCTTCAAAATGGCGATGACCGGTATGATGGTAAGGAAGATGGCGGCGAACAGTTTCGCCACTTCCATGATGGGCTCCCAGTCGAAGCCGTTGCGCTCGCGCACGATGGTGGGGGTTATGGCGAGGGAGACCAGGGCGAGGGCCACCAGCAGCACGTCGCGCACGATCCACTGCAGTTCCACATGGGTGCCATAGATGTCGAAGGTGACGCCGGGCTTCCACAGGGCGCTAAGCAGGATGGCGCCGATGATGCCCACCAGCAGGGGCAGGTTCTGCGCCCCGCGCAGCCCGATCTTTTCGGTCGGCGGGGTCGGGTCGGTCCGCTTCAGCGCGGGGTCTTCCTTGGCGTAGAAATAGCGGTCGAGCAGGTAGTAGGCGACGAGCAGGATCGCCGCGATCACCGCCGTGTCGTGCAAAAGGTGGGTGGTGGTCCAGAAGAAGTTCACGCCCTTCAGGAAGCCCAGGAACAACGGCGGGTCGCCCAGCGGCGTCAGCGAGCCGCCGATGTTGGACACCAGGAAGATGAAGAACACCACCGTGTGCACATTGTGCCGCCGCTCGTCATTGGCGCGCAGCAGCGGGCGGATCAGCACCATGGACGCGCCGGTGGTGCCGATAAGGCTCGCGATCAGGGTGCCGATGCCGAGGATGAGGGTGTTCACCGCCGGCGAGCCCTTGATGTTCCCGGTCACCAGCACGCCGCCGGAGACCGTGAACAGGGCGAACAGCAGGATGATGAAGGGGATGTATTCCAGCAGCGCGGTGTGCACCACCTCGTGCCCGGTGGCCGATGGGCCGTAGACGGTGGCGAACGGCACCACGAAGGCGAGGCCCCAGAACAGGGCCACCTTGCCGTAGTGGTGATGCCAGAAGTGGTTTGCCAGCAGCGGCAGCAGCGCGATGGACAGCAGCATGCCGGCGAACGGGATGGCCCACAGCGGGGACAGCCGCGCCCCGTCCAGCACCGGCAGGCCCTCCGCCGCGGCGGCGGGCGAGGCGGCCGTCAGCAGGAGGGCGAGGAAGGGCAGGGCAAAGGCGGCCGCGGACCTGAGACCGAACTTCATTCCGCGACGCCGCGCTGCCATCGTCACCCTCCAGATTACCTACCGGGGTTTGATGGACGAAGCGCGCGCCGGTGGCAAGGTGGAGCTTGGCAAGGCGGAGCTTGGCGAGGTGGAACCGGGCCTGCGGCCCGCAACGCACCATTGCGACCCGCCGACGGGCGCGCGCGCCCCCTCCGCGACCGGGAGAAAGGTTGACCGGGCGGCCTGTTTCTGTCCTAGTCCCGCGCGATTTTACCCTTGACGGATCCATGACCAAAGATCGTACGACGGAGCGCGCCCCCGAGCGTGCGCAGGAGCGTAGCCCCGACCGCTACAACGCCCGCGAAGCCGAGCCGAAGTGGCAGAAGACCTGGGCCGAGCGCGGCATCTTCCGCACGCGCAACGACGACCCGCGCCCGAAATTCTTCGTCATGGAGATGTTCCCCTATCCGTCGGGGCGCATCCACATCGGCCACGGCCGCAATTATGTGATGGGCGACGTGCTCGCGCGCTACAAGCGCATGCAGGGCTTCAACGTGCTCCATCCCATGGGCTGGGACGCCTTCGGCCTGCCGGCGGAGAATGCCGCCATCGAGCGCGGCATCCACCCCAAGAGCTGGACCTACGAGAACATCGCCTCCATGCGCGAGCAGCTCCAGCTGCTCGGCCTCTCGCTGGACTGGAACCGCGAGATCGCCACCTGCGACCCGTCCTATTACGCGGAGCAGCAGCGCATCTTCCTCGATTTCCTCGACAACGGCCTCGCCTACCGCAAGGAGAGCGAGGTCAATTGGGACCCGGTTGACAACACGGTGCTCGCCAACGAGCAGGTCATCGACGGGCGCGGCTGGCGCTCGGGCGCCATCGTGGAGCGGCGCAAGCTGTCGCAATGGTTCCTGCGCATCACCGATTTCGCCCAGGAGCTGCTGGACGCCCTCGATACGCTGGACCGCTGGCCCGAGAAGGTGCGCCTCATGCAGCGCAACTGGATCGGCCGCTCGGAAGGCATGGAAGTGCTGTTCGAGTTCACCAGGGCCTCGGTCTCGGCCGGCACCCTGCCGGCGGCGGCGAAGGCGGTGAAGGTCTACACCACCCGTCCGGACACCCTGTTCGGCGCCTCCTTCCTGGCGCTCTCCCCCGACCATCCGCTGGCCCAGCATCTGGCGCTGAAGGATGCGGCGCTCGCCGCCTTCATCGCCGAATGCAAGCGCGGCGGCACCTCGGCCGAGGAGATCGAGACCCAGGAGAAGATGGGCTACGCCACCGGCCTAGAGGTCGTCCACCCGTTGGACGACAAGCGCACCGTGCCGGTCTATGTGGCCAATTTCGTGCTCATGGATTACGGCACCGGCGCCATCTTCGGCTGCCCGGCCCATGACCAGCGCGACCTCGACTTCGCCCGCAAGTACGGCCTTTCCGTCACCCCCGTGGTGCTGCCCGCGGAGACCGATCCCGGCGCCTTCGCGGTGGACGACGTGGCCTATGACGGCGACGGAACCCTGTTCAATTCGGGCTTCCTCGACGGCATGAGCGTGCCCGACGCCAAGGAGGCGGTAGCCCGCCGGCTGGAGCGCTATCGCGTCGGCGACGAGCCGCAGGGCACGCGGCGGGTGAATTTCCGCCTGCGCGACTGGGGCATTTCCCGCCAGCGCTACTGGGGCTGCCCCATCCCGGTCATCCATTGCGACGCCTGCGGCCCCGTGGGCGTGCCGCGCGAGCAACTGCCGGTGGCGCTGCCCGACGATGTCACCTTCGATCGCCCCGGCAATCCGCTGGACCGCGCCAAGGCGTGGCGCGACGTGCCGTGCCCCAAGTGCGGCAAGCCGGCCCGGCGCGAGACCGACACCATGGACACCTTCGTGGATTCGTCCTGGTATTTCCTGCGCTACGCCTCGGACAATCCGCAGGTGCCGCTGGACAAGGATGCGGTCGCCCATTGGCTGCCCGTGGACCAGTATATCGGCGGCATCGAGCACGCGATCCTGCACCTGCTCTATTCGCGCTTCTTCACCCGGGCGCTGAAGAAGTGCGGCCGGGTGGATCTGGACGAGCCCTTCGCCGGCCTGTTCACCCAGGGCATGATCGTCCACGAGACTTATAAGGATACCGCCGGAAAGTGGCTGTTCCCGGAGGAGGTCAAGCTCCTCGGCAACGGCAAGGCGGTGAAGATCGCCGACGGCTCGGATGTCACCGTCTCCCCGCCGGAGAAGATGTCCAAGTCCAAGCGCAACGTGGTGGCCCCCGAGGTGGTGGCCGATACCTACGGCGTGGATTGCGCCCGCTGGTTCATGCTCTCCGACACCCCGCCCGAGCGCGACAGCGAGTGGACGCAGGGTGGCATCGAGGGCGCCTGGCGCTTCGTGCAGCGGGTCTGGCGGCTGGTGAACGAGGCGGTGGAGCTGGGCGCGCCCGCAGGTTCCCCGCGCCCGGATGCCTTCTCGCCCACCGCCCTCGGCCTGCGCCGGGCCGCCCACGGCCTGGTGGCGACGGTAGCCGAGGACATCGAGCGCCTGCGCTTCAACGTGGCGGTGGCCCACGTGCACGAATTCGCCAACGCCTTCGGCAGTGCCATCGCCGTGGCTCGGGCGGAGAAGGCGGTGCCGGCGGATCTCGCCTTCGCCCTGCGCGAAGCGGCGGAAATGCTTGCTTCGGTGGTCGCGCCCATGGTGCCGCATCTGGCCGAGGAATGCTGGGTTGCCCTCGGCGGCTCGACGCTGGTGGCGCAGGCCCCGTGGCCGAAGGTGGAGGCCGACCTGCTGCGTCAGGACACGGTCACACTTCCGATCCAGATCAATGGCAAGAAGCGCGATGATATCGTCGTGCCGCGCGAGGCGACGGCGGCGGAAGTGGAAGCGCTGGTGCTAAAGCTGGAAAGCGTGCAGCGGGCACTCGACGGCCGCGCGCCAAAGCGTATCATCGTGGTGCCGCAGAGGATCGTGAATGTCGTTGCCTGATCCCTCGACCCAAGTGTCCCGCCCTGCTTCCCGGCTGGGGCGGCTTGCCCGTGCCCCGCTCGCGGCGCGGCTGGCGCTGGTGTGCGCCCTGTCTGGCGCGCTCGCCGGCTGCTTCCAGCCGCTGTATGCGGAAAATTCCACGGTGGGCGGCCCCGCCCTCATGGACAAGTTCCGGGACGTGGATGTCATCGAGATCCGGGGCCGGCTCGGCAACGACCTGCGCAACGACCTCATCTTCGCCCTCACCGGCGGCTCGGGGAACCCGAAGGGCGCGCCGCTCCAGCTCATCGTCGCGGTGGATACCTCCGCGTCCACGGCCATCGTGAACTCGTCCTCGGGCCTGCCCGAGAACCAGGTCATCCGCGTCACCGCCAACTGGCGGTTGGTGAAGACGACCGACGACCTGAAGAAGCCGGTGGTGGTCGTGACCACGGGCGCGGCGTCGGGGACCGCCACCATCGACACCAGCGACCAGCGCTTCGCCAATTACAGCGCCACCATGGACGCCGAGAAGCGCGCCGCGCGTAGCGTCGCGGACCAGATCAAGGCCCAGCTTGGCGCCTTCTTCATCCGCAATCCCAGCGTCCCCGGCTCGGCGAGCTGAGCCGTGGTCGCGGTGCGGCCCGGCGACGCCGAGACGGCGCTCGCCCGGCGCGACCCGGGCAAGAGTGTCGTCCTCATCTTCGGCCCCGATACCGGCCTCGTGCATGAGCGGGCTCAGGGCCTCGTGCGTCGCGCCGTGCCCGATGCGCATGATCCGTTCGCCCTGGTGCGCCTCGAAGGCGACGACATCTCTTCCGACCCCCGCCGGCTGATCGACGAGACCTCCACCATCGGCCTGTTCGGCGGCGAGCGGGTGGTGTGGGTGCGCGCCGGCAGCCGCAACATCGTCCCGGCGCTTCAGCCCGTGCTCGCCGGCCGCTGCGATGCGCTGGTGGTGGTGGAGGCCGGCGACCTCAAGAAGGGTGCCCCCTTGCGCGCCCTTTGCGAGAACGCCCCTAACGCCCTCGCCATCGCCTGCTATGCCGACAGCGACCGCGATCTTTCCCGCCTCGTGGATGCCATGATGGCCGAGGCGGGCCTCACCATCGACCGGGATGCGCGGGACCTTCTGGTCTCCCTCATCGGCGGCGATCGCTTGGCTTCGCGCGGGGAGATCGCCAAGCTCATCCTCTACGCCCAAGGGCAGCAGCGGGTGAGTCTTGAGGACGTACGGACCATCGTGGGCGATGCCTCGGCGCTGGCCCTCGATGATGTGGTGGATTCGGCGCTGGCTGGGGAGACGCGGGAGGCGCTGGCCGCCCTCGCCAAGGCCATGGGCGCGGCGACCCGGCCCGATGCGGTGCTGGGTAGCCTGTTGCGCGCGCTCACCGCCCTGCATCCCATGACGCTCGCCGTCGCCGGCGGGGCCAGCCCCGACCAGGTGGTGGGATCGGCCCGCCCGCCGGTGCATTTCTCGCGCAAGGCGAAGATGGAGAAAGCCTTGCGGGCGCTGGATCCGGACCGTTGCCTGAAGGCGCTTCTGGCGGTGGATGACGCCGTGCTCGCAGCCCGCCGCAACGCCCCGCTGGCGCCTGCCATCTGCGAGCGGGTGGTGCTTCAGGTGGCCCAGCAGGCGGGGCGGGGACGGCGGTAGAAGGGAAGCCTCAGCCGGCTTCGTCGGGCTTCAGGGCGCGGAAGTGGCCCTTGGCCTGAAGCCAGCCGAGGGCGGCGAGGCCCGGCAGGCCCGCCACCGCGGTGAGGGCGAAGAACAGCGGCCAGCCCGACGCCTCGGCGATGGCGCCGCTGGAGGAGCCGAGCAGGGTCCGCCCCACGGCGGTCAGCGCCGTGAGCAGCGCATATTGGGTGGCGGTATGCTCGCGCGCGCCGCACAGGGCGGACAGGTAGGCGACGAAGATCACAGTGCCGATGGCGCTGGTGAAGTTCTCCACCAGGATCACGCCCGTGAGCACGCTGGCGTTCGGCCCGGCATAGGCCTGCAGGGTGAAGCCGAGGTTCGACGTCATCTGCAGCACGCCGGAAATCCACAGGCAGGTGACGAGCGGATAGGCGCGGGCGAGATAGGCGCCCACGAAGCCGCCGACGATGGTGCCGCCGAAGCCCACCACCTTCACGATTTCCACGTAGGTCGCCTTGCTGAAGCCGATATCCAGCACGAACGGCCCGGTGAGCACGCCGGCAAAGGCGTCGCAGAATTTGAACAGCATGACGAACAGAAGGATCATCACCGCCTGGTCGCGGGTGAGGAAGTCGCGGAACGCCCCCACCGTGGTGGCGAGCAGCCGGTGTCCGGTACCCTCGCCCATCTTGCGTTCCGGCGCCTTTGGCTCGCGGGCGAACAGGGTGGCGGCGACGCCCACGGCGACGCAGGCCGCCGCCAGCGCGTAGCCCCAGAACCAGCTGGTGGCGCGTGGCAGTGCGTGCGCTTCCTCAAGGTAGGCCACCAATGCGATGACGCCGGCACCGGTCGCCAGCATGGCCAGGCGGTAGCCGGTGACGTAGCCGGCCATGCCTGCGGCCTGCTCGCTGGAACTGTCCAGCCGCTCCACGCGGAAGGCGTCCACGGCGATGTCCTGGGTGGCGGAGGCGATGGCCACCGCCAGGGCGTAGGCGGCCACAGCGAAGGGGGAGGCCACCGGATCCTGCACCGCCAGCGCGGCGATGGCAGCCATGAGCACGATCTGGCAGGTGAGCAGCCAGCCGCGTCGCCGGCCCAGCAGGCGCGACAGCAGCGGCACGTCGACCGCATCGAGCACCGGCGCCCAGAGGAATTTCAGGGTGTAGGGCAGGCCCACCAGGCTGAACAGGCCGATGGTGGTGAGCGTCACCCCCACGTCCTTCATCCACAAGGCGAGGGTGCCGCCGGTGAGCGCCAGCGGCAGGCCGGAGGAGAAGCCGAGCAGGCTGACGCTCAGCACGTCGCGCTGGGTATAGAGCGCGAACGCCTCCTTCAGGGAGCGGCGCTGCGGCGCGGTGCCGCCGGACGGGCTGAGGGTTTGCTCGGTCATATGGATCCTTCGGCCGTTGCCGGTGGGCGGGCGCGGTCGCGGGGAACACGCCCGACCTGTCCCGACGAGCTTTAGACCGTGACCGGTGAAAAGGTCCCTACCGGGGCGGCGGACACCGTCAGGCCAATACCGTCAGGCCTGCGACTGGCTCCAGAGCCCGGCTTCAACCTTCGACACCGCGATAACGGCCTGGGTGCGGCTTTCCACGCCGAGCTTCTGCAGGATGGCGGAGACGTGGGCCTTCACCGTCGCCTCGGAGACGCTCAGCTCATAGGCGATCTGCTTGTTGAGCCGGCCTTCGGACAGCATCATCAGCACCCGCACCTGCTGGGGCGTCAGGGTGGCGAGGCGGGCGATGATGGCGTCCGTCTCCGCGTCGGCCCGGGCACCGAGGCTGATGTCCGACGGCACGAAGGCCTCGCCCCCGAGCACGCTTGCCACCGCATCGCGCATGTCGGCGACGCTCATGGTCTTGGGAATGAAGCCCGAGGCGCCGAGGTCGATGCAGCGGCGGATGACGGCGGTCTCTTCGTTTCCCGATACCACCACCACCGGCAGGCTGGTGTATTGGGCGCGCAGATAGATGAGACCCGAGAAGCCCCGCGCCCCCGGCATGGTGAGGTCGAGCAGGATCAGGTCGAAATCGCGGTCGCGTTCCAGCAACGCGGTGAGGTCGTCGAAGGTGCCCACCTCCTCGATGGTGGCGTCGGCATGACGTCCAAGCACCGCCTCGCGCAGGGCGCCGCGGAACAGGGGGTGGTCGTCGGCGATAACGAGGCGCAGGCTGCCCCCGGCGGCTTCTCCCAATGCTCCCTCCCGGCGGCTCCGCCCTTCTTGTCTTCGCGGGAGGACGGCGCCCACCGCGAATCGGCTCGCCCGATCATCAATCCGTGGCGAAGCGGTGACAAGCCGATCACGCCATATGACCGATTGTTCCCGTGAATACCAGCACCACCTCACGTCGCTGGGGCCGGTCACGATGCTCGATCAGGTAAAGGCCCTGCCATGTGCCGAGCGCCATGCGACCCTGGCTTACCGGAATGGACAGGCTGGTGTCGGTCAGAAGGGTGCGCACATGGGCCGGCATGTCGTCCGGCCCCTCAGTGTCGTGGACCCAGCCGAAATTCCGGGGCGCGAGGCTTTCGAGAGCGCTGAGGAGGTCGGTGCGCACGTCAGGGTCCGCATTCTCCTGGATGGTCAGGGAGGCCGAGGTGTGGCGGCAGAACACCGTCAGCACTCCCGCGCCGGCCGCGATGTCGCCGAGGAAGGCTGCCGCCTCGGCGGTAATCTCGGTGAAGCCCTCGCCGGGCGTCGTCAGCTGCAGGCGGGCCTCGGCGTGGCGCACGGCTTCGCTCAGGGTCGGCGCGGAGCGGGTGGTGCGGGCCATGGCGGGTCTCCTGCGGGGCGCCGGCAGGGATGATCCGGCCGGCGGCGTTTCTGGTATCGGCGTCTTGCGCCGAGCGGTTCCGGCTCGTACCAGTTTTGCCATCTCCCCGTCTTTATCGCGACTGCGGCCGGCTGGCCGCCGCCGCCAGGGACTGTCGCCGATGTCGAAGCTGGTTCTTGATGCCGCCGTGTTTTCGCCGGCGGCCGTCGCGCCCGATACCCGCATGGTCAACGACGCCATCGTCAAGATCATGAAGACCATTCCTGATCGCTGGGCGGTGCCGCTGCCGGAGATCCGCGCCGCGCGGCTGTCCGGCAAGGGCGTGTTCCCGCTCGCGCCGGAAAGCGCGCGGGCGCGGCAGGAGACCATTCCCGGCCCGCGCGGGGATATTCCGGTGCGCATCTACATGCCGGACGGCGCCCCCACCGGCGTCTACCTGCACATCCACGGCGGCGGCTGGACCGTGGGCTCGGCGCGGGAGAACGAGGGGATGCTGGACCGCATTGCCGGCCAGTGCGGGTTGGCCGTGGTCTCGGTGGACTACGCGCTCGCCCCCGAGGAGCCCTATCCCGCCGGCCCGGATGATTGCGAGGCGGCGGCGCTGTGGCTGGTGAAGGAGGGCGCGGCCCGCTTCGGCACCGAGCGTTTCGCCATCGGCGGCGAATCGGGCGGGGCGACGCTCGCGGTGACGACGCTGGTGCGGCTGCGCGACAAGCACCAGCTTGCGCCGTTCTCGGCGGCGATGCTGACGGCCGGCTGCTTCGACCTGCGCCTGACCCCCTCCGCGCGCAACTGGGGCGACGAGCCGCTGGTGCTGAACACGCGAGACATCACCTTCTTCGTGGACAATTATCTTCGGCTGGAGGGCAAGGCCGAGGAGGCGGATGTTTCCCCGCTGCTCGGCAACCTGAAGGGCCTGCCGAAGGCGCTGTTCATGGTGGGCACGCGCGACGCGCTGCTCGACGACACCCTGTTCATGGCCAACGCCTGGCTCGCGGCCGGCAACGCGGCGGAGCTCGATGTCTATCCCGGCGGCTGCCACGTCTTCATCGGCTTTCCCGGTACCCTCGCCGATCAGGGCCTCAAGCGCATGTGTGCCTATCTGAGCGCGTTCTGAACGCCGGTCAGAGGCGCTCCTCGCCGGTCGGGGCGCGCAACTCGTCGATCAGGCCCTTGAGGCGCCGGTAGAAGCGCTCCGCATAGGCGAAGGCCTGGTCGAGGTCGGTGGCATTCGGCGCGGCACCCGGCGGCACTGGCGTTGCCGGCGTGCCCGGTTGGGGCGGCAAAGGCTGTGGCGACACGGCGGCGGCGCGGCGCAAGGTGTCCACCTCGGCCCTGAGCCGGGCGATCTCGGCCTCATAGGCATCACGGGTGTCCGGCACCGCCTCGCAGGTGAACCCCGAGGGCCGTTTGGCGCACAGCGACACATTGCCGGTTTCCCGGTCGAGCTTCAGCGCGCCGCCCTCCACCGGGGCGAACGCGAAGCGTGGCGCGGAGGTCTCGGCCGACGGCGCTGCCTGGGCTGTTCCCTGGGGCGCCGCCTGCGCCATGGCGGGGGTGGCCGCCAGCGGGGCGACAACAAGGGCGCGCAGGGTGACGAGGCGCAGATCAGCGGTGGAACGGGTCATCATCGCCTCCCGTGAGGGCGGCGCACGGCCGCCTTTGGCGAAACATAGGCGCTCCGATCCGGTCCGGAAGGGGCGGCGTCACCTTGGCAGGATGGGGGACGGCAACTGAAACGGGTGTCATCCCTCTGCCCGGCCAAGGTCCCGCCGGCCCGTGCATCGCGAACGGGTCGGAGGGGGCCGACCTTAAACGGCAGGCAGGGGAAAGCGTTCCCCCATAACGCCGCGTTCCCCTGTGCTCGACGCCGCTCTAATAGGTCGCTGCCAGGTAATCGACGATTGCCTTGGCGTCGGTGTCGTCGATCGGCGCATGGTAGGCCGAGATCATCTTGTGGACTTCAGCCTCCCAGAACGGCCGTCCCATGTGCGGTGGCTGGGTGGTGATGTAGTCCGCCGAATGGCAGGCGGCGCAATTGTTCTCGGCGGACTCGATGCCGGGTCCCGGCTTGAACACCGAGGTTTCCTCCGGCAGCGCGTAGGTCAGGGGCTTGGCCAGAGCCAAGCCGGCGAGAGGTCCGGCGACGGCCCCGGCGACGGCCCCGGCGACAGCCACAGCGGCGGCGAGGGATTTGAGAGGCTTGATCATCGTTCTCTCCCTCACCCGGCCACGACGTTGGTGGTCTCGACGACGCTGCGCATGTAGCCGGATGGGTTCCATCGGGCCTCCATGGGCTGGGTCTGGCCGAGCGCGTTGGTGGCTCGCACCTTGAGCGCGTGCGGGCCGGCGGGCAGCGTCATGTTCGCCGTCCATTCGCGGAACGAGTATTTGCCGAGATCCGCGCCGAGCGCGGCGGGCACGAAGGTCTTGCCCCCATCGGCGGAGACCTCGACCCGGGCGATCCCGGATCCGCCGTCGAAGGCGATCCCGCGCAACGCCAAAGGCTTGCCCGCCGCCACCTTCGCGCCGTCAAGCACGTTGGTGAGGAACGAGCGGACGGCGAAGCGGCCGATGGGCACGGTCTTCTCGGGCTTGCCGCCCGCGGGCACGCAGGCGCAGTCGTTGTCCGGGATGCGATAGGCCGTGCTCATCCAGAAATTGTCGAGCGGCTTGTCGAGAACGGCGATCTGGTTGAGGTGCTTGACCCAGTAGGTGCCGAAGTAGCCGGGGACCACGAGGCGCAGCGGGAAGCCGTTCAGCCAGGGCAGGTCCTCGCCGTTCATCTGGTACGCCAGCATGACCTCGCCATCGAGCGCATGGTCCAGCTTCAGCGACTTGGCGAAGCGCGGCGTCTCCGGGATGACGGGATTGTCGAGCCCGGTGAAGTAGACTTCCACCGCTCCGCTGGCGATGCCGGCCTTTTCCAGCACCGCTTTCAGGGGCACGCCCTTCCACCGGGCATTTCCCATCAAGCCGTTGCCGGCCTGCCCGCCGCCCACGCGCGGATCGAAAAAGCCCCGGCTGTTGCCGGAGCATTGATGCACGGCGACATATTCGACCGGATCGAACTTCGTCTTCAGCTCGTCGAGCGAAAGCGAAAGCGGTGTCGCGACCTTGCCCTTCACCTCCAGCCGGAAGGCGGCCGGGTCGATCTCCAGCGGGATGTCGGCCAGGTGATAGCGCACGAAAAACGCATCGTTCGGCGTCAGGATGCCCTCATTGAACACCGAAAACGGGGTTTCGAGCTGCGGCGGACGCGATGTCAGGCCGATCAGCGCCCGCTTGCCGGGATAGGTCACAAGCGGCCGCTCGCCGTTGGCGAAGGGAAGGGTGATGGTCTCCGCCGCGGCGGCCGCGACCCGGGAGCCCGCCACGAGGGAGGCGCCATACCCCAGGACCATGCCGCCGACCGACCTCAATGCCTGCCGTCTCGTGACCATCGAACAGCCTCCCATCAATGGCGGCCCGGTTGATTTCGGGCCTTGTCCGATTCCACTCTATCCGAGTTCGCCTGAAGCCCGGCCGGAATGAGCGCACTCTTTTCGCGCGCCTCATGGTGCCCCCGATTTGCCGGATGGACTCTCACGCCACGGGCCGGAACGGCGGGCGCTTGCTGGCGAGGGCTTCGTCCAGGAGTTCGATGCGGTCCTGGCCCCAGAACACCTCGCCGTCGAGCACATAGGATGGCGCGCCGAACACGTCCGCCGCCATGGCCTTCTCCCGATTGCCCAGATAGGCCGCTTTCGCCGCCTCGCCCTGGGCCGCCGCGACGAGGTTGCCACCGGGCAGACCGACCTCGTCGGCGACGGTGGCTATGACCTCCGGCAGGGCGAGGTTTTCCTGCCTTTGCCACACACCCGAACAGATGCGGGCGGTGAGGTCATCCACCGGCAGGCCGGCCTGAAGGGCGGCAATGATGGTCTGGTCCGCCAGCGCGCCGTCGAACGGCCAGAAGGCCGGGGCCAGATGCAGCTCTACGGCGCGCTTGGCCCGCCAGCGCTGGAGTTCCACCAGCCGGTAGCGCTGGCGCTCCGGCGCCCGCTTGGCCAGCGGCAGGCCGCCGGTCTGGGCGAACACCGGCCCGAGCTCCACCGGGTGGAAGGCCACGGTGGCGTGGTGGCGCCGCGCGACCGCCATGAACGGCGCGTGGCCGAGGAAGCTCCACGGGCTGACGCAGGAGAAGAAATAGTCGATCTGGCGATGGGACGTCTGGTCGGGCGCGGTCATGGGAGGGCAGGTCCGGTGGGGGATCTGGATGCGGGATTCGGCGGCACGGATCAATCGCCGCCGCGCACAGTTGTACACGCAGGTCAGCTTGACAGGGAAACGCCGGTGGTCCCCTCTCAGGCGGCCCTCATGGTGATCCGGGAGGCATCATTGGGCGAAGAGCGGCATACGGAATTGATGGGGCTCCAGAGCGAGCTTTCGGGCGCGGCCCTGAAGGCGGCCATGGAGACGGACGCGGCGGGCATCGATCCCGCCACGGATGCGGGACCAAGGCGCGCGCGGCGCGCGGTGCGGCTCAATCCCCTGGCGTGGATGGCGGTGTCCTTCCTCGCCGGGGTGGTGGTGGGCGCGCTGCTGCGGCCGGTGACCATCGTGCGCACGGGAAGGAATGCGGGATGAATGTCGATCAGCTGGCGCGGAACCTCAAGATCCTGCTGCGCACCAATACCATCATCGCCGAGATCCACCTGCGGCACGTGGCGGCGCGGGTGGGCCTGTTCGCCTTCGCGGCGCTGGTGGCCAGCTTCGGCGTGGTGATGCTGGGGGTGGCGCTGTTCCTCGCGCTGGAAGCCTCGCTGGGGGCGATCTGGGCAGCGGTGGTGGTGGGCGGCGGCGGGCTGGTGTTGGCCCTCATCGTGGCGGTGGTGGGCGCGACGCTGAAGCCCTCGCGGGAACTTGCCCTCGCCAACCAGGTGAATCAGGCGGCCATGGAGGCGGTGCAGGCGGAGGTGAAGGCCACCTCGTCCAGCCTGTCGCAGTTCGCTTCCTTCGCGGCGGTGCCGGGGCTGGTGGTGCCGGTCCTCACCTTCCTGCTGAGGGCCTTCCGCCGTCCGAAGGCGTGAGCGGAGTTCGCTCAGACGCCGCGTGGGGTAAGTTTACACTCCGCTTTCGCTCAGGCGCAGCGCGGGCTTGGGGTCACGCCTTGCGCACCCAGCGGCCGTTCTCGTCCTGCTGCCAATAGGTGAGCTCGTGGCCCTGCGCGGTGGCGGCGGCCTTGGCCTCACGCCAGCGCTCGCGGGCGGCCGCCACCTGCTCATCGTCCCGCCCGTCGAACAGATGCACCACGCGCACATAGGGTGCGGCATCGGCCAGCGGCACCGCGTCCACCAGAAAGCGGACCTGCGCGCCGTTGGGGTTGGCCTCGGTGGTGGCGAGGAGCACCGGCTGGCGCTCCGGCACCGGCTGGGCCTCGGTGCCATGGGGCAGGAAGGAGGCCTCGTTGTAGGTCCACAGATGCGCATCGAGCGCATCGCGCCGCTCCGCCGACCCGCACTGCACCACGCATCGCCAGCCGCGCTCCAGCGACTTCTCCAGAAGCGTCGGCAGCACCTGCTCCAGCGGGCGGCGTTCGAGGTGGTAGAAGAGGATTTCGGTCATGGCCGTGGCGGATCAGGGACGGGGGAAGGTTAGAGCACGTTCCGGCCGGTTTGCACCGGGAATTCGGCCATGCCCTCCCGTCCTTCGGGCCGGCACCGGCGCTTGACCGGGGCAGCACGGCCTTCCATATGCCGCTCCATGAGCCTGATCCACAACGAGCGCACCAAGCTGATGGCTAATGCCCTCGACCGGGCCTCCACCGCCTGCCTGACGGTCGGGGCGCTGGGGCCGGCGGTGGCCTCGCTCTATGGATTGGGCGCTGCCGGTGCCGCGGCGCCTTCCCATGGCGTGCTCATCGCGCTGGGCAGCGTCTTTTGGCTGGCTGCGGCCGGTGTGCTACATTTCATGGCGAGAAGCGTGCTTGGACGACTGATATGATCGGCCTCTGGCTCTATGCATATGTGGTGCTGCCCGTGGTGGTGATCGCCATGGGCTACGCCGCCATGCGCCTGACCGAGCCGAAGCATCCCCCGCACGCCGGCCCCGCCGAATAGGCTCTCGGGGTATCCCGCACAGGGTGCGCCCCTCACGTCCCAGCCCGCTTCCAACCCTTCGCCTCTACATCCCCGTCATCCTCCGGCTTGACCGGAGGATCCATGGCGCCGCTTGTCCCGTCTCTTCGGCGTCTGCGCTGGCCGGGAGATGGGCCCTCCGGTCAAGCCGGAGGGCGACGATGGGAGAGGCTTGAGGACAGGAGAGGCTTGCGCCTCACCCCTCGTAGTGATCCTTCACCAGCTGGTTGAGCAGGCGCACGCCCCAGCCCGAGCCCCAGCTCTTGTTGATGTCGCTCGCCGGCGACGACATGGCGGTGCCGGCGATGTCCAGATGCGCCCAGGGGGTCTTGTCCACGAAGCGCTGGAGGAACTGGGCGGCGGTGATGGAGCCGGCATGGCGGCCGCCGGTGTTCTTCATGTCGGCGAACTTGGAATCCACCAGCTTGTCGTATTCCGGGCCGAGCGGCATGCGCCACACCCGCTCGCCGGTCTCCTGACCGGTCTTGGTCAGGCGCTCGCTCAGGGTGTCGTCGTTGGAGAACAGGCCGGCATATTCTGACCCCAGCGCCACCAGGATGGCACCGGTGAGGGTGGCAAGGTCGATCATGAACTTGGGCTTGAACTGCTCCTTGGCGTACCAGAGCACGTCGCAGAGCACGAGCCGGCCCTCGGCATCGGTGTTGATGATCTCGATGGTCTGGCCCGACAGGGAGGTGACGATGTCGCCGGGGCGCTGGGCGGCGCCATCGGGCATGTTTTCCACCAGGCCGATGAGGCCCACCGCATTCACCTTCGCCTTGCGGGCGGCGAGGGCATACATGAGGCCGGTGACGCAGGCGGCGCCGCCCATGTCGCCCTTCATGTCCTCCATGCCGGCCGCCGGCTTGATGGAGATGCCGCCGGTGTCGAAGGTCACGCCCTTGCCGATGAAGGCCACAGGCGGCTCGCCGGCCGGCCCGCCGTTCCAGCGCATGATGACGACGCGGCTCTCCTTGATGGAGCCCTGGCCGACGCCCAGCAGCGTGTGCATGCCGGCGCGGGCGAGGGCGGCGTCGTCCAGCACCTCGATCTCGACGCCCACGGACGACAGGTGCTCCTCGGCGCGGCGAGCGAACTCGGGCGGGTCGAGCACGTTGGCGGGCTCGTTCACCAGGTCGCGGGCGAACAGCACGCCGTCGCCCACCGCATCGGCCGTCGTCGCCGCGCGCTTGGTGGCGGCCTCGTCGGACACCAGCAAAGTCACGGCGAGGGCGCCGCGCTCGGTGTCGTCCTTCTTCTTGGTCTTGTAGCGGTCGAAGCTGTAGGTGCGCAGGCGGATGCCGAGGGCGACTTCAGCCGCCGACTCAGGGCCGATCTTGGCGCCCGGCAGGTCGAGCACGATCGTCGCCTCGCGGGCGGAGGAGGGGATCTTGCCCGCCGCCACGCCGCCCAGCTTGAGGAAGTCGGAGGGCTTCAGCTCTCCGGCCTTGCCCACCGAGATCACCACCAGGCGCGGCGCATCAAGGCCGGCGGGAGCGAGCAGGTCGATGGTGCTCCAGGCCTTGCCCTTGTAGCGCTCGGCGTCGAAGGCGCGGGTGATGGCGGCATCGGCGCCCTTCAGCAGCTTCTGCGTCTGCGCGCCGAAGGCGAGGGTCTCGTCGGTCAGCACGATCAGCACGCCCTTGGGGGCGGCGGTGAGCCGTGCGAACGAGAGGGTGACGGGTTCGGACATGCGGCGCTCCGGGCAGGAAAGGCTTCAAGGAATCGGTCTGTCGCCTCTTTCTCTAGACCGGCTGGCGCCTGGGTGGAACCGCCCATGCCGCCGCGCCCGAGCTTCGAGGCTCCCGTCTAGATGGGATGCCGGCCGAGGATGGAAAGGGCGCAGCGACGCCCGGCGCCGCGATTTCAGCCGCGGACCGAAGGGAAGGCGGCATTCGGCGCGAGCCCCTGGCGCACAAGCCTTCCGCGCAAAAGAAAAGGGGGGCGCCGGGCGCCCCCCTTGAACCGTCAGAGACGAGGCCTCCGGCCTCACTCGGCGGCGGCGTCCTCGGTGCTGCCGGCGGCGGCCTTCTCGGCCCGCTCCTTGGCGCGCTCCTTGGCCTTCTCGCCGGGCTCGCCCTTCTTGGGGTTGTTCTTGGCATCGCGCTTCATGAGGCCGGCGGCGTCCAGGAAGCGGGCGACGCGGTCGGTGGGCTGGGCGCCCTTTTCAAGCCACGCCTTGGCCTTGTCGGCGTCGAGCACCACGCGGTTCTCGGCATCCTTGGCCAGCAGCGGGTTGAAGGTGCCGATCTTCTCGATGAAGCGGCCGTCGCGGGGCGAGCGGGCGTCGGCGATGACGATGCGGTAATAGGGGCGCTTCTTGGCGCCGCCGCGGGCGAGACGGATCTTCAGGGACATGGGTTTCTTCCTTTGGTCGTTCGATGAGTGATCGTGCTGGCCGGGATCGTGTTGCCCGGCCATGACGGAGAGCTGGAATCCGCGTTACTTCTTCTTCGAGCCTCCCAGTCCAGGAAGGCCTTTCGGCAGGCCCGGCAGGCCGCCGGGGAACTTGGGCGGCAGTCCGCCACCCGGCAGGCCGGGGAAGTTGGGGGGCAGCCCGCCCGCGCCACCGGGACCACCGGCGCCCATCTTCTCGGCCATGTCCTTGAGCATCTCGGGGGACGGTCCGCCGCCGCCGAAGCCCATCATGCCGGCAAGGCCCGCCAGCGGGCCGCGCTTGCCGGCGGCGCCGCCCAGCGACTTCATCACGTCGGCCATCTGGCGGTGCATCTTCAGGAGACGGTTGATCTCCTCCACCTTGGTGCCGGAGCCGGCGGCGATGCGGCGCTTGCGCGAGGCGTCGAGCAGCTTGGGGGCGCGGCGCTCCTTCGGCGTCATCGAATTGATGATGGCCACCTGCCGCTTGAACACCTTGTCGTCGAGATTGGCGGAGGCGATCTGGTTCTTCATCTTGGCGACGCCGGGCAGCATGCCCATGAGGCCGCCGAGCCCGCCCATCTTCGCCATCTGCTCCAGCTGGCTGCGCAGGTCGTCCAGGTCGAAGGTGCCCTTGCGCATGCGCTCGGCGGTGACCTTGGCCTTCTCGATGTCGATGGCCTCGGCGGCCTTCTCCACCAGCGCCACCACGTCGCCCATGCCGAGGATGCGGCCGGCCACGCGATGGGGATCGAAATCCTCCAGCGCGTCCATCTTCTCGCCGGTGCCGAGCAGCTTGATGGGCTTGCCGGTGACCGCGCGCATGGACAGCGCCGCGCCGCCGCGGCCATCGCCGTCGGCGCGGGTGAGTACGATGCCGGTGAGGCCGACCCGGCCGTCGAACGCCTTGGCGGTGTTCACCGCGTCCTGGCCGGTGAGGCTGTCAGCCACCAGCAGCACTTCGTGCGGGCCGGTGGCGGCCTTCACCTCGGCCACCTCGGCCATGAGGGCCTCGTCCAGCGTCACGCGGCCGGCGGTGTCGAGCATGACCACGTCGTAGCCGCCGAGCTTCGCCGCCTCGATGGCGCGCTTGGCGATCTGCACCGCGCTCTGGCCGGCGACGATGGGCAGGGTCGCCACCTCCACCTGCTTGCCGAGGGTGGCCAGCTGCTCCATGGCGGCGGGACGGCGGGTGTCGAGGGACGCCATCAGCACCTTGCGCTTGCCGCGTTCGGTGAGGCGCTTGGCGATCTTGGCCGTCGAGGTGGTCTTGCCCGAGCCCTGCAGGCCCACCATCAGGATGGGGACGGGGGCGGGGGCGTTGAGATCGATGGGATCGGCGTCGGAGCCCAGGGTGGCGACCAGTTCGTCATGGACGATCTTGACCACCATCTGGCCGGGGGTCACCGACTTGATGACCTCCACGCCTACGGCGCGATTCTTCACCCGGTCGGTGAAGGAGCGCACCACGTCGAGGGCCACGTCCGCCTCGATCAGCGCGCGGCGCACCTCGCGCATGGCCTCGCCCACGTCGGCCTCGGTGAGGGCGCCGCGCCGCTTCAGCTTGTCGAGTATGCCGCCGAGGCGGTCGGAAAGGGTATCGAACATGGCCGTCCGTGGTTTGGGTTTCACATAAGACGGGCCGAAGCCTGCCCCGCGCCCGTGTCGAGACGGCTACGCCTCAAGACAACGCAGATCGCGCCCGAGGGCGCAACGCGCTGTCGGGCGGTGACCTCCGGACCCAGGGTCCGGTCGGCGGGATCGGCATGGCCGTCCTCGTGAAGTGCGGGTGGTTAGCACCTTTGCGCCGGAGAGGCAAATTCCGGATCCGGATGGCGGATCAGCGCCGCCGTCGCGGGTTTCGTCCGCGGCGCGGAGAAATCGACCTCGCCACGCTACTGCGCTCGGCCTTATGGGGCCATACTCCTGCGGCCGCGCACGCACCGGGGGTGCCGCGATGGAGGACGTCCCATGCCTGACACCGCAACGACCGGCGCCGCGCCCGCGCAGGTGGTTCCCTTCCCCGCGGATTTCCGCACCCGGGAGATCGAAACCAACGGCACGACCATCCATGTCCGCTTCGGCGGCAGCGGGCCGGTGGTCGTCCTGCTGCATGGCTATGGCGAAACCGGCGACATGTGGGGGCCGATGGCGGCCGCGCTGGCGCCGGACCATACCGTGGTGGTGCCGGACCTGAGGGGCATGGGGCTTTCCGCAAAGCCGGATGGCGGCTTCGACAAGAAGACCCAGGCCGGCGATGTCGCCGGCGTGCTGGACGCGCTGGGCATCGACAAGGCCGCCCTCGTCACCCACGACATCGGCAACATGGTGGGCTTCGCCTTCGCCGCCCTCCATCGCGAGCGGGTGACGCGGTTCGTCCTCATCGACGCGCCGTTGCCGGGCGTGGGGCCGTGGGAGGAGATCCTCAAGAATCCGCTGCTCTGGCATTTCCGCTTCGGCGGCCCGGACATGGAGCGGCTGGTGGAGGGGCGTGAGCGCATCTACCTCGACCGCTTCTGGAACGAATTCTCCGCCCATCCCAGCCATTTCGGCGAGGCGGCGCGGGCACACTACGCCGCGCTCTATGCCCTGCCGGGCGCCATGCGGGCGGGCTTCGCCCAGTTCGCCGCCTTCGACCAGGATGCCATCGACAACAAGGCTTTCCTCGCCGCCGGCAAGCTCACGGTGCCGGTGCTGGCGCTGGGCGGCGAAATGTCGTTCGGCCTGACCATGGCGGAGGTGATGAAATTCGCCGCCACGGACGTGAAAGGCGCCATCGTGCCCGGCAGCGGGCACTGGATCATGGAGGAGAACCCGGCCGCGACCGTGGCGCTGGTCAAGGCCTTCCTCGCCGCCGGATGATCTGCCGGCCACAAGCGGGCGGGTGGACCGGCGCCGGCCGCATTCCCGGCGCGCGCGAAGCTGTGCTAGACCTGCCTTCCGACAGGAGGACCCCATGCCCGAGACCAACGAGATCACCCGTTTCTTCGGCGGGTCGCCCGCCTGGGTGCTGGTGCGGCTCGTCATCCTCTCGGTGGTGGTGGGCGTCATCCTCGCGGCGCTGGGCATCGACCCCATGAACATCCTCACCAGCCTCGAACGGCTGGTGCGCAGCCTGTTCAACTTCAGCTTCGAGGCGGTGGAGCGGCTGTGGCGCTATTTCCTGCTCGGCGCCGTGGTTGTCATCCCGCTCTGGCTCATTTTGCGCGTCCTCGGCCGGCGCTGATCCCCCATGGCCCTCGCCGCTGCTGACGGACGGGTCACGCACGCTCGGGTGCTTGCCATCGCGCTGCCCATGACGGTGGCGCACCTAACCACGCCGCTGCTCGGCATCGTGGATGCGGCGGTGGTGGGGCGGCTGGGGGATGCGGCGTTGCTGGGTGGGGTGGCGCTGGCCGCCGTCATCTTCGACATGCTGTTCTGGGTGTTCGGCTTCCTGCGCATGGGCACGGTGGGCCTCGCCGCCCAGGCGGTCGGCCGGCGCGACGGCGTGGAAGAGCGTGCCGTGCTCGCCCGCGCCCTGCTGCTCGCCGGCGCCTTGGGTCTGGTGCTCATCGCCCTGCAGGCGCCCATCGCCTATGCCGCCCTCGGCCTTGCCGGGGCGAGCGAGGAGGTGAACGCGGCGGTGCGCGCCTATTATGCCGTGCGCATCTACGCCGCGCCCTTCACCCTGGCCAATTATGTGGTGCTGGGCTGGCTGGTGGGCCTCGGCCGCACCGGCCGGGCGCTGGCGCTGCAGGTGGGCATGAACCTGCTCAACATGGCGCTTACCGCCGTCCTGGTGCTCGGCGCCGGGTGGGGCGTCGCGGGGGCCGCCGCCGGCACGTTGATGGCGGAGATCGCCGGCACCGCGGCGGGGCTGCTCCTGTGCCTGAGCATGCTCGGCGGCGCGGTGGCCCTGCCGCGCGGGGTGCTGTTCAACCGGGCGCGGCTCGCCGAATCGTTCCTGCTCAATCGCGACATCATGATCCGCACCGCGGCGCTGATGTTCGCCTTCTCCTTCTTCGCGGCGCAGGGCGCGCGGGCGGGGGACGTGACGCTGGCCGCCAACGCCGTGCTCCAGAACATGGTGATGGTGGCCGCCTATTTCCTCGACGGCTTCGCTACCGCCGCCGAGCAGATCTGCGGCGCGGCGGTGGGCGGCCGCCGGCGGGCGGACTTTGCCGCCGGAGTGCGGCTGTGCCTCATCTGGGGGCTCGTCTTCGCGCTGGTGGCCTGCGCGCTCTATCTCGCCATCGGCCCGGCCACCGTGGATGCCATGACCACGAGCGAGGAGGTGCGCGCGGCGGCCCGCGATTTCCTCATCTATGCCGCGCTGCTGCCGGTGGCGGGCGTCGCCGCCTATGCCTTCGACGGGGTCTATATCGGCGCCCTGTGGTCGCGCGACATGCGCAACCTGATGCTGTGCGCTCTCGCCGTCTATCTTGCCGCATGGTGGGGGCTGCGGGGGCTGGGCAATCACGGCCTGTGGCTGGCCTTCCTCGCCTTTCTCATTGCCCGGGGAGCGTTCCAGGCGCTGCGCCTGCCGGCGCTGGAGCGCCGCACCTTCGGGGCGTGATCAGGCCATGTCCGGAAAGAGGTGCGCGCCGTCCGGCCCCAGCGGCAGGTCCTTCACCCACAATACGGCGGTGAGCGGCAACGGGCCGTAAAGGTGGGGGAAGAGGGCGCCGCCGCGCGAGGGCTCCCAGCGTAGCGCCGCGCCGAGGGGCTCGGCCGTCACGGCGACCAGCTTGAGATCGCCCGCGCCCTTGAAATGCCGCGCTGCCGTCTCCCGCGCCTGCGCGGCGGTGGAGAAATGGATATAGCCGTCGGCATGGTCCACCGGCGCGCCGGAGAACACGCCGTCGGCCTCCGCCTGCGCCCATAGGGAAGCGGGGCAGATCTTGAAGATGACAGTAGGGGAGGGGGAGAGGTCGGGCACGGGGCAGCTCCGCGACGTGGATCTTCAGCGGCTCCCTTACGCGGGATCGAACAAAACAGCAACCTTATGCGCCCCAGGGTTGCATCAGGACAGAAGTCCTGTACAAAAAGGGAACAAATCCCTATTGTCTGGACTCACGTAGCGGGACACGGAAGCCCCATGCTCACTCACGGCCAGGTCTGGCGTGCCATCGACCAACTCGCGGAGCAGCATGGGCTGTCCACGTCGGGACTGGCGCGGCGGTCCGGGCTCGACCCCACCACCTTCAACCGTTCCAAGCGCATCACCACTGACGGCCGCCTGCGCTGGCCTTCCACCGAGAGCATCGCCAAGGCCCTGTCGGCCACCGGCACCAGCGCCGAGCTGTTCTTCGCCATGATGGTGCCCGCCGATGAGCGCCACGGCGGGGCCCACGGTTTCGCCGAGGAAAGCCAGCCGCTGACGGGGCCGATCCACGCCATCCCGCAGATCGGCTTTGCCCAGGCGGGCTCGGGCGGCTTCTTCGACGATGCCGGCTTTCCCGTCGGCACCGGTTGGGACGAGATCGCCTTTCCCGAGGTGGAGGACCAGCACGCCTATGCGCTGGAGATCGCCGGGGATTCCATGCAGCCGGTCTATCGCAACGGCGACATCGTGGTGGTCTCGCCGGGCACGCCGGTGCGGCGCGGCGACCGGGTGGTGGTGAAGACCCGGGAGGGAGAGGTGCTGGCCAAGGAGCTGGTGCGCAAGACCACCCGCCACGTGGAGCTGCGCTCCCTCAATCCCGCCCACGAGGACCGGCAGATCCCGCTGGACCAGCTGGAGTGGATGGCCCGCATCATCTGGGCGAGCCAGTAGTGCCAAGGGCAGCGAGTGTGCCTCGTCGGCCCTTGGCATGAAGCCCACGCGGCGCCTGAGCGACACCCTCTTGGCTTCGGTCGAAGACCGGGGCCGATGGTATAAAAGTCACCCTACCTCAGCAGCGCCTCCAGCGTCTCCAGCCGGTCGGCCTCCCCCGGCGGCTTGTCCCACCTGAGGCGGGCGATGCGGGGGAAGCGCATGGCGATGCCGGAGCGGTGGCGGGTGGAGCGGGCGAGGCCCTCGAAGGCGACTTCCAGCACCAGCCCCTCGTCCTTCTCATGCACCACTTCCCGCACCGGGCCGAAGCGGTTGATGGTGGCGCGCCGCACGAAGGCGTCGATCAGCTTCAGCTCCTCGTCGGTGAAGCCGAAATAGGCCTTGCCCACGGGCACCAGAACATCGCCCTCCTCGCCCTGCGTCCACACCCCGAAGGTGTAGTCGGAATAGAAGGACGAGCGCTTGCCGTGGCCGCGCTGGGCATACATGAGCACGGCGTCCACCGTGTGCGGATCGCGCTTCCATTTCCACCACGGCCCCTTGGGACGGCCGGGCAGGTAGGGACTGTCGCCGCGCTTGATCATCACCCCTTCCACCGCGTCGGCGTCCGGCCCCGCGCCGGCGGATGCGGGGTCCGCGCGGGCGCGGGTGAGGTCGTCCCAGCCGGCGAAGGGCACCAGCGGGGAGAGGTCGATGCGCGGCGACGACAGCCGGGTCACCAGCGCCTCCAGCCGCGCCCGCCGCGCGGTGAAGGGCAGGGCGCGCAGGTCCTCGTCGCCATCGACCAGCAAATCGTAGGCACGGATGTGGGCGGGAAATTCCGCCAGCATCTTCACCGTCACGCTTTTGCGGTTGAGCCGCTGCTGGAGCACGTTGAACGGCTCCACCCGCCCCTCGCGGACGATCAGCAACTCCCCGTCCATGGCGCCGTTAAAGGCGATGGCGTCCGCCAGATCGGGGAAGGCCTCGGAGATGTCCTCCCCGGTGCGGGAATAAAGCCGCACCGCCCGCACCCCATCCGCCCCGGTGCCGGCCACCGCCTGCACGCGGATGCCGTCCCACTTCCATTCGGCGCTGAAATCGCCGGGGGCAAGGTCGGCGAAATTGGCTTCCTCGATGGCGTGGGCCAGCATCACCGGGCGAAACGGCGCGGGGTTGGAGGTCTCGGGCCGCGGCCCATGACCCTCCACCCAGGCGAACAGCTCTTCATAGGGTGGTGCGAGGCCGGGCCAGACCAGTTCCACCTCGTCCGGCGTGACGCTGCCAAGGCTTGCCACCGCGGTCTTGGCGAGGCGGGCGGAGGCGCCCACCCGCATGGCGCCGGTGATGAGCTTCAGCAGCGCCCAGCGGCCCGTCTCGTCCAGCCCGTCGAGCCAGTCGGCGAGGCGCCGGGGCAGGCTGGACCGCGAGAGGGTGGAGAGGCCGTGGACGATCTCGGACAGCAGCGGCGCGTGGGCGTGGGCGCCTTCCAGCCTCGGCCACATGAGGGCGACGGTTTCCGAGAGGTCGCCCACATAATCGTAGGACATCTCGAACAGCACCGGGTCGGCCCGCTCCATGATGAGGGCGCGCACCACGCCGGGCTTGGCATTGGCGAAGGAGAGCGCCCCGGTGAGCGCCGCGAGGGCGAAGCCGCGCTCGGGGTCCGGCGTGGTGCGGAAATAGTCCGCCATCAGCCGGATCTTGGCGTTGCGCCCGGCCTCATAGGACATGCGGTCGAGCAGGGCGGCGAAGCGGTTCATGGCGCAGCCCCCGGCGCTGCGCCTTCAGTGGGAGCCGCCTCCTCGTCCTCCTCGCCATAGCCCACCATGTGGAGCGGGCGGGCACGCAATTGGCGGGTCTGGGCCCAGTGGACCAAAGCGTCCTCAGCGCCGTGGGTCACCCACAGCTCCTCGCAGCCGGTGGCCTGGATGGAGGCGCAGAGCCCGTCCCAGTCCGCATGGTCGGACACCACCAGCGGCAGCTCCACGCCGCGCTGGCGGGCCCGGGCGCGCACCCGCATCCAGCCGGAGGCGAAGCAGGTGATGGGATCGGCGAAGCGCCGCGCCCAGATGTCGGTCATGGCGGAGGGCGGGGCTATCACCACCGCCCCGGCGAAGGCGGCCTTGTCGGTGCCCTTCACCGGGCGGATGTCGCCAAGCGCCAGGCCCTGAGCCTCATAATAATCGGTGATGGCGGTGAGCGCGCCATGCACATAGATCGGCGCGTCGTGGCCGGCGGCGCGCATCAGCGCCATCATGCGCTGGGCCTTGCCGAGCGAATAGGCGCCCACGATGTGGGTGCGCTCGGGGAAGATGCGCACGGAGGCGAGCAGCTTCTCGGTCTCGCCCGCCGCCGGGGGATGGCGGAACACCGGCAGGCCAAAGGTCGCCTCGCTGACGAAGACGTGGCAGCGCACCGGCTCGAACGGGGCGCAGGTGGGGTCGGCGGCGTCCTTGTAGTCGCCGGAGACCACGATCACGAGCCCGTCCTTCTCCAGCCGGACCTGGGCCGAGCCGAGCACATGGCCGGCGGGATGCAGGCTGACGCGCACGCCGTTGATGACCACCGCCTCGCCATAGGCCAGTGCCTGGGTCGAACCGGCGAAGCCTTCGCCGTAGCGGATGGCCATGAGGTCGAGCGTCTGCCGGGTGGCGAGCACATGGGCATGGCCGGCGCGGGCATGGTCCGAATGGCCATGGGTAATCACCGCCCGCGACACGGCGCGCGTCGGGTCCACATAGAAGTCGCCGGCGGGGGAATAAAGGCCCTTGGGCGAGGGGCAGAGCAGGTCTTCCGGGCGCATGTCTTTATCGCAGGGCTTGCCGCCTATATGGGAAGCCAAAGCGGTTTCGCGAGGTTTCGGTAAAGTGGCTCATTCCGCCTTCACCCTCCTGTCCGGCGATCCGGTGCTCGACCGGCGGCTCGACTGGGCCCGCGCCTTCCTCGCCGAGGGCGACGCGGCCGCGTGCGCCGAACTGCTGGCCGAGACCGTGGCCGACGCGCCCCATTTCGCCGCCGCCTGGTTCCTGCTGGGCGAGGCGCGTGCCGCAATGGCAGACCGCGCCGGCGCGACGAAGGCCTTTGAGCGGGTGCGCGCGCTTGATCCCGACGATGCGCTGGGGGCGGGGCTGCACCTCGCCCGGCTCGGCGCGGCGCCGGCGGAGGGGGCCATGTCGTCGGCCTATGTGCGCACCCTGTTCGATCAATATGCCGACCGCTTCGACACCGCCCTGCGCGACAAGCTCGCCTATCGCGGGCCGGAGCTGCTGTTCGAGGCGCTGGCGCGCGCGGCGGCCGCGCGAGGCCGCACCCTCGCCTTCGCCGAGGGCATGGATCTGGGCTGCGGCACCGGGCTTGCCGGGGTGCTGTTCGCGACGGTGGTGGAGCGGCTGGCGGGTGTGGACCTCTCCCCGGCCATGCTGGAGAAGGCGGCGGGGCTCGGTCTCTATGCCCGGCTGGAGGCGGGCGAGATGGGCGCGGCGCTGGAAGCCGTGCCCGAAGCCGGCCTCGACCTCATCCTCGCCGCCGATGCCCTGTGCTACGTGGCCGACCTTGCCCCGCTCTTCCACGCGGCGCGGCGCGCGCTGAAAGCGGATGGACTCTTCGCCTTCACGCTGGAGACCCATGACGGCGACGGGGTGATCCTGCGCGACACCCTGCGCTACGCCCATTCTGCAGCTCATGTCCGCGCATTGGCACAGGCGGCGGGGCTGGCCGTGGTGCTGCTGGAGGCGGCCTCCACCCGCGCGGAAAAGGGCGTGGCCGTGCCCGGCCTCGTCTGCGTGCTGGGGTAGCACCAAAGGCCGATGAGCCTGGCTCACAGGCCTTTGGTCAAGCCCGCGCGGCGCTTGAGCGCTCGGCACCGGTCGAAGGCCGGGGCCGATGGTATCGTCAGCCCCTGCGGCCCAGGGCCTGGATGGCGAGAGCGAGGGCGCCGCAGCCAAGTCCCGCCGCGCACACCGCCGGCCAGCCGCCGAAGCCCCAGGCGAGCGTGGCCGCCGCTGAGCCCAGCGCCCCGCCGACGAACATGGTGCCGATCAGGATGGTGTTCAGCCGCGCCCGGGCGGCCGGCCGCAGCGCGAACACGATGTGCTGGTTGGCCACCAGCGCGCCCTGCATGGCGAAGTCCAGCACGATGACGCCCACCACCATGCCGGCGATGCTGGGCCAGGCGAAGAAGACGAGCCATGCCGCCAGGGCGAGGCCGGCGCCCCAGAGCACCACGCTCCCGGGGCCCTTGCGGTCGGCGAAGCGGCCGGACAGGGGCGCGGCCAGGATGCCCACGAGGCCGAGGATGCCGAACAGCCCCGCCGCCTGCGCGCCGAGGTGGAACGGCGGCCCCTCCAGCCGGAAGGCGAGGATGGTCCAGAAGGCGATGAAGGCGGCGAAGATGAGTGCCTGGGTAATGGCGGCCCGGCGCAGGGTGGGAAACTCGCGCCACAGGGCGCCGAGCGACCCCAGGAGGCGGCCGTAGGACAGGCTGGTCTCGGGCATGCTGCGGGGCAGGGTCAGTGCCATCAGCCCGCCGGCGAGCAATGCCATAGGCACCCCCAGCCAGAACATGTCGCGCCAGCCCGCATGGGCGGCGACGAAGCCGGACAGGGTGCGGCTGAGCAGGATGCCGGCGAGGATGCCCGACAGCACCATGCCCACCGTGGCGCCGCGCTTCTCCGGCGCGGCGAGATGGGCCGCCAAAGGCACGATCTGCTGAGCCACCGTGGAGCCGAGGCCCACCAGCAAGGAGGCGGCAAGCAGCGCCAGCGGCCCCTGCGCCAGGGCGGAAAAGGCCAGCGCCGCCGCCACCGCCACGAACTGGATCACGATGAGGCGTCGCCGCTCCACCACGTCGCCCAAAGGCACCAGCAGGAACAGGCCGGCGGCATAGCCGATCTGCGTCACCGTAGGCACCAGCGGGGTGAGGGAACCGGGCAGGTCGCGCTCCATCACCGCGAGCATGGGCTGGTTGTAATAGATGTTGGCCACCGCCACGCCGGCGGCGGCGGCCATGGCGAAGATGCGTCCGAAGCCGGCGCCCTCGGCGCTGGCGGAAGATGAGGTCATGGGCAGTCTCCGGCCGCACGGTCCGCAGCAAAGGCGGTGCGCCGGCGGGCAGGGTCGGAAGCGGGGCTGGGCGATCCCGGCCTTGAGGGGCCGGAAGCGATGTCCCCTCCATTCTAGAGGATGCTGCGTCGCAGCGCGATTGCCTCGCGCCGCTTTCGCGGATCACGCTGTCGCGACATCGGGGCACCCGTCATAAGCATGGGCCATGACGCAGAGGCGCACGTGCCGGGGCGCCAGCGCTTCATCCCGAGCGCAGATGCCCTAAGGGAAGGCGACGCCTCCCTCTTCGGCCATGGGCCGCGCGCGAAGGCGCCTCAGCGCACTGGCAGGCTGAAGGGCTCGCCCTCGAACGCATCGGCGCCGCGGCCGATGGCGTGGATGGCGGCCACCATCCGCCCGTCGCGCTTCAGCACCTTGTCGGCCAGCGCCACGATGCGCGGATTGGGGGTCGCGGTTGGCGAGGCATGGCGCAGGCGCTGGGCCAGCTCGGTCTCGTCGCGATCCGGCAGCAGCGCGCACAGGGTGGCATAGGCCGCCGCGGTGGAGCGCGAGATGCCGGCATAGCAATGGATCACCAGGGGCGCCTCGCGCGGCCAGGCATGAACGAACTCGAACAGCTCGTGCATGTGGGTCTCATCCGGCGCCACCATGCCCTCGATCTCCTCGACGATGTCGTTGATGCCGAGGAACAGATGGTTGGTGGGGTCCACATTGCTGGGACGGGTCAGCACCGTGTTCCCGTTGATGAGCGTGATGACATGCCGCGCGCCCGTGGTCTCGACCGTATCGTGCAGCTTGGCGAGGGAGCAGACATGGATCATGGCTTCAGCTCCTCGAACCGTTTCAGAAACCGCATTTTTGCGGTCTCCGCCTCCCATGGGGTGAGATAGTCCTTTTCCGCCGCAGCGTCGAGGCGGGCCGGGCGGCCGAAGAAGGCCTTGGCCTCCTCGGCGGCGAAGCCGGCCAGACGCGTCGCCTCGAAAAAGGCGGCGGCATGGTCCGATGCCTTCACGATCTTGACCAGCGGCGCCGGCCAGACCGTCGGCAGGCCGAAGCGGAGGGAGATGGCTGCCAGGAGCCGGGCCTCCACCGCCTTGTAGTCGCCCCCCAGCACCGCCTTGAACGGCGAGATCATGTCGCCGATCACATATTCGGGGGCGTCGTGCAGCAGCACGCACAGCCGCCAGCGCGGGTCGAGGTCGGGGTGGGAGCGCCGCGACAGGCGCTCCACCAGCAGCGAATGCTGCGCCACCGAGAAAATGTTGGCGCCCGAGGTCTGCCCGTTCCAGCGGGCGACGCGGGCAAGGCCGTGGGCGATGTCCTCGATCTCCACGTCGAGGGGGGAGGGATCCAGCAGGTCGAGCCGCCGCCCCGACAGCATGCGCTGCCACGCCCGCGCCGGGGCCGGCGTTTTCCGGCGGGCGGGCGGGGCTTGCCGGGGGGGCGCCGGCGCCTCGGGCGGGGGTGTGGGGTGCTTCGTCTCGGCCGTCACGAATCGCGTGCTCCAGGTTGACGGGAAGGGTAAGCTCCCGCCCACCCACGACAAGCCGCCCGTCACGGGCGGGCCGAGCCCTTTCGCCTGAGCTTTCCCGGCGCGAGCCTTTCCAGTGCGAGCTTTGCCATGACCGAGACCCTTTCGCCGCAGACGCCCGCCGCCGCGCCGCGCGCACCGGTGCGCCCGACGCTGGCGGCCAGCGCCGCCGTGTTTCGCGGCCCGCTGGTGCTGCTCGCCCGCCGCGCCGCCAATCCCGGCGCCGGCCTGTGGAGCCTGCCCGGCGGCCGGGTGGAGCCCGGAGAAACCCTGGCCGAAGCGGCCGTGCGCGAGGTGATGGAGGAGGTGGGGGTCAGCGCCGACATCGTGGGGCTCGCCGCCGCGCGGGACATCATCATCCGCGACAAGGAAGGCGAGCTTGCCGCTCATTTCGTGGTGATCGCCCACGCCGCCCGCTGGCGCGCCGGCGAGCCGCAGCCGGGCGCGGAAGCGGCGGAGGTGGGCTGGTTCCGTCCCAACGAGGTGGCTGCCCTGCCCACCACCGAGGGGCTCGCCGAGGTGGTGGCACAGGCGGCCCTTCTGGTGATCGAGCCTTGACCGCAAGCCCGCCGCGCCGCAGGAGTGGGCGCGGAAACGGCAAGGTCATGCGCATCCTCGTTCTTCTCACCGCCGGCGCGCTCGCGCTCTCTTCCCCCGCTTTTGCTGCGGGCCCGACCGAGGGCGCCCCGCCGCCCTATGACGGGGACCTCATGAGGCTCGCCGAGATCCTCGGCGCGCTGCATTATCTGCGCCCGCTGTGCGGCGTGACCTCCGAGGGGCAGCGCTGGCGCACCGAGATGCAGGCGCTCATCGATACCGAGCAGCCCTCCGACGCGCGCCGGGCCAAGATCATATCGAGCTTCAACCGGGGCTATTCCAGCTATGCGGAGGTCTACCGCACCTGCACGCCGGCGGCGCGGGTGGCGGTGGAACGCCAGCTCGACGAGGGCTCGCGGCTCGCCCACGACATCGTGGTGCGCTACGGCGGAAACTAAAAATTCCGGCGTTAACCTTTTGGTCAGAACTGGCCTGAACGCCCGCGCGCGGCATGCTAGAGAATGCGGAGCGCCGCATGATTTTCGCGGTGCGGAGGCCTTGCCGTGTCCACCTTGCCCACCCCAGCCATCGCCCTTCCCGAGATCGCTGACATGGCCGCGGACGACCGCCACGCCGCGCTCACCTATCTGAACGATGCGTGGGTGGAAGCCGTGCGCGAGGGGCTGGAGGAAGACTGCCTGGTGCAGGCGGCTCTGTTCACCGCCCTGCGCAGCCTCGTCGCCACCTATGGCGAGACCGCGAGCGCCGAATATATGGCCCGCGTCGCCGAGCGCGTGGCGGCGGGCGAATACACCGTCGCCGGCCTGACCCACTGAGAGCGCTTCTCTTCATTCCCTGCGATTGAGATCAAGCCCGGAGCGTCTTTCCCGGGCTTGTGCCGTGCATCCACGCCGGGCCGCTGGTGCAAGCGCTCGAAAATCCGTCCCAGCCGCGCAGCGTGGATGGTCGGCTCAAGGCCGGCCATGACGGCGGACAGGAAGGAACGCTCCTCCCGCTCCAACCCTCTCCCAAAACAAAACCGGCGCCCCGAGGGGCGCCGGTCTCGTTTTCAGAAAGGCGGTGCGGCTCAGGCGGCTGCGTCGCGCTTGTTCTGGCGGTTGTGGATGAGGTCCTCCACCACGCCGGGATCGGCGAGGGTCGAGGTGTCGCCCAGGCTCTCGAACTGGTCCTCGGCGATCTTGCGCAGGATGCGGCGCATGATCTTGCCCGAGCGGGTCTTGGGCAGGCCCGGCGCGAACTGGATCAGGTCCGGGGAGGCGATGGGGCCGATCTCGCGGCGCACCCAGCCCACCAGTTCCTTGCGCAGTTCCTCGGTGGGCTCCTCGCCGTCCATCAGGGTGACATAGGCGTAGATGCCCTGGCCCTTGATGTCGTGAGGGAAGCCCACCACGGCGGCTTCCGACACCTTGGGATGGGCGACGAGGGCGCTTTCCACCTCCGCCGTGCCCATGCGGTGGCCGGACACGTTGATCACGTCGTCCACGCGGCCGGTGATCCAGTAGAAGCCGTCCGCGTCGCGGCGGCAGCCGTCGCCGGTGAAGTACTTGCCGGGATAGGTGGAGAAGTAGGTCTGCTCGAAGCGCTCATGGTCGCCATAGACCGTGCGCATCTGGCCCGGCCAGCTGTCGGCGATCACGAGGTTGCCCTCGCAGGCGCCCTCAAGCACCTTGCCTTCCGCGTCCACCACCTCGGGCATCACGCCGAAGAAGGGGCGGGTGGCGGAGCCGGGCTTCAGCTTGGTGGCGCCGGGCAGGGGGGTGATGAGGATGCCGCCGGTCTCGGTCTGCCACCAGGTGTCGACGATGGGGCAGCGCTCCTCGCCGACGACGCGGTAGTACCACTCCCAGGCTTCCGGATTGATGGGCTCGCCCACCGAGCCGAGCAGGCGCAGCGACGAGCGCGAGGTGCGCTTCACCGGCTCCTCGCCCGCCTGCATCAGCGAGCGGATGGCGGTGGGGGCGGTGTAGAAGATGTTGACCTTGTGCTTGTCGATCACATCCCAGAAGCGCGACACGCTGGGATAGTTGGGGATGCCCTCGAACATCAGCGTGGTGGCGCCGTTCGCGAGCGGGCCATAGACGATGTAGGAGTGGCCCGTCACCCAGCCCACGTCGGCGGTGCACCAGTAGATGTCGCCGGGGTGGTAGTCGAAGATGTATTGATGCGTCATGGACGCATAGACGAGATAGCCGCCGGTGGTGTGCAGCACGCCCTTCGGCTTGCCGGTGGAGCCGGAGGTGTAGAGGATGAACAGCGGATCTTCCGCGTTCACATGCTCGGCCGGGCACTCGTCGGTGACCATGGCGGTGGCTTCGTCGTAATAGACGTCGCGGCCCGGCAGCATATCCACCTTGCCGCCGGTGCGGCGCACCACGATCACATGGTCCACGCCGCCGTTGATCTGGGCGATGGCCGCGTCCACGTTGGCCTTCAGCGGCACCTTGCGACCGCCGCGCAGGCCTTCGTCGGCGGTGATGATGCACTTGGAGCCGCAGTCGGCCACGCGGCCGGCCAGGCTGTCCGGAGAGAAGCCGCCGAAGACGATGGAATGGATCGCGCCGAGCCGCGCGCAGGCCAGCATCGCGAAGGCCGCCTCGGGGATCATCGGCAGGTAGATGGTGACGCGGTCGCCCTTCTCCACGCCGCGGTTGCGCAGCACGTTGGCGAGCTTGTTCACCTCGCTGGAGAGTTCGCGATAGGTGATGTTGCGGCTCTCGTCCGGGCTGTCGCCTTCCCAGATGATGGCCACCTGGTCGCCGCGGGTCTCAAGGTGACGGTCCACGCAATTGTAGGCGACGTTGGTGATGCCGTCCTCGAACCACTTGATGGAGACGTGGCCGGGATCAAACGAGGTGTTCTTCACCTTGGTATAGGGCGTGAACCAGTCGATGCGCTTGCCGTGCTCGCCCCAGAACGCATGGGGGTCGTTCACCGAGGCGGCGTACATGGACTGATAATGCGCATCGTCCACATAGGCCTTTTGGGCCCATTCGGAGGGAACGTCGTAGATCTTGTCGGACATGCTCTTGCCTCCCTCGCGCGGGCGCGTTTCCCGCGATCCTTCGTTTGCGGCGAATTGTTCCGCCTTGGTTGCGCCGGATTATGGGGAGAGGCAGGAAGCTCCACAAGGCGGTGGCGAGACCGACTTTGGGTGCATAGCCCTTCGTCGCTTCCGCCAGAGCCCGCGCCGGCCGGCCTGAATCGCAAGCCGATCGCGCAAGCTGTTATTTTTGCTTGCTTTCGTGGCCGCACTCGCCCCTCGGGCCGATGCAACCTGATCGGCCCTTGCCCCGGTGGAAAAGCTAAACCGCAGCCCTCCCGAACGACACCCACATGCCGCAGCATACCGCCATTTCGCAGGTGCGGCCGTCGCCCTATAGAAGGACCGAACCGCCGCACGTGCGAGATGCCAGACCCTGTGGCGAGACTTATGCGTCCCCCTCCCGTACCGGACTTTGCGTCATGACCCCCTGGACTCGTGTTCTTCTCGTCCTTGCCGGCCTCATGGGGGCCGCGGGCGTTGCCTCCGCCGCCGCCGCGGCCCATGTGGGCGGCGGGGCGAACCTGGAGACGGCCGCCCACTTCCTCCTGTTCCACGCCGCGGCCCTCGTGGGGCTTGGCGCGCTCAGCCTTTTGCTGGGACGCGGACGCGTGGTGCTGCAACTGGGCGCGAGCGCCATCGCGCTCGGTGCCCTGCTGTTTTCCGGTGATCTGGCGTCGCGGGCCTTGATGGAAGTCAAGCTTCTGGGCGGCAGCGCGCCTTTCGGCGGCTCGCTGATGATCCTTGGCTGGCTGACGGTCGGGGCCAGCGCCCTCGTCGCGCGCCGGGCCTGAGCCTCTTCGCCTTCTACGTGCGCCGGGCCTGAAAGCGGGCTTCGGCGCGGTCCACAAGGGCGTCGAGCGCGTGCGGCGCGTCAAGGGCGAGGGTGACCGGCAGGGGGGCGATGGCGTCGAGGACGCCTGAGAACTCGGGTCCCGCGAAGGCCGGGCCGGTCAGGCGGGCCCGGTCCTTTTCCGTGGTCACCAGCCGTGCGCCCTGCGCCCGCGCGGCTTCGACGAGCCGGGCGATTTCGGCGGGGCGGAACGGATGGTGGTCGGCGAAGGCGTGGCGTGCCAGCAGGGCCAGCCCTTCGGCTTCCAGCGTCGCGAAGAATTTTTCCGGCCGGCCGATGCCAGCGAAGGCGATGAGAGGCATTCCGCGTAACGCCGCCACGGCCGCCGGATCGGGCACCAGCCAGCCGCGCAGCACGGTGCATCCCGCCTGAGTGGCCTCGGCCGCCACCCTGTCCCCCGCGCTGCCGTCGCCCACCACCAGCACTGCATCGGCGCGAGCCAGTTGGGGCAGGAGCGGCGCCCGCAGCGGGCCGGCGGGGGTGACGCAGGCGTTGCCGACGCCCACCATTCCATCCACCACCAGAACCGACACATCCTTGTGCAGGGACGGGTTCTGGAAGCCGTCGTCCATGACGATATGGCTCGCGCCCGCCTCAACCGCCATCGCCGCACCGGCCAGCCGCGCGCCGCCGGCGACGATGGTGGGGGCGTGGCGGGCGAGCAGCAGGGCCTCGTCACCCACCGCGTCGGCGCCGTGGATCGCCGGATCCACCCGCAACGGCATCGGCGCCGAGCCGCCATGGCCCCGCAGCAGGGCGAAGGGCGTGGCGCCACGGGCGGTGAGGCGGTCAAGGAGGGCGATGGCGGTGGGCGTCTTGCCCGCCCCCCCCACGGTGGGATTTCCGATGCACAGCACCGGCGCATCCACCCGCCCGCCGGCCTTGCCCATGCGGGCCAGCGCGACGGCGCCCACCACGGCGCCGATGGGGGAGAGCAGGGCACTCGCAACACCCGGGCGGCGCCACCAGAAGGCGGGCGCGCGCATCCTCAGCGGGCCTCGAGGCGGATCTGGATGAGATAGGGCTCGATGGCCGAGAGGGTGCGATCCAACGCGCCACCCAGCCCCGTGACCGTGGCGAAGGCTGCGTCGGCCATGTGGCCCTGGAGCTGGCTGTCCTTGATCAGGGCATAGGCGGCGCGGGCGATGCCCATGGCATCGGCCACTTCCGCCGCGCCCTCGCCGGCGTCGAGGGCGTCATAGACGGCGGCGAAGTTCCACACATGGGGGCCGTGGAGCACCACCGTGCCAAGCTTGGCCGGCTCGATGGGATTCTGTCCGCCATGCTCCACAAGCGAGCCGCCCAGGAAGGCCACCTGCGCGAGGCGGTAGAACAGGCCCAGCTCGCCGATGGTGTCGGCCACATAGATGCCGGTATCCGCGTCGGGCCACTCGTCGAAGGCGCGCTGGCGCGGGGCAAGGCCTGCGGCCTCGGCCAGCTCCGCCACCTCGGTACCGCGCTCGGGATGGCGCGGGGCGATGATGGTGAGCAAGTCGGGAATCCGGGAGGTGATGATGCGGTGGGCCTCGATGATCGCGCCTTCCTCCCCCTCGTGGGTGGAGGCGGCAAGCAGCACCGGGCGCTTGCCCACGGCGACACCGAAGCGCTTCAGCTCGGCGGGATCGACGCCAGGCGGCGGCACGTCGAACTTGAGATTGCCGCAGATTTCGACCCGCGGTGTTCCCAGCGAGCGGTAGCGCTCCGCGTCCTCCTCGCTCTGGGCGAGGCACAGGTCGATGCGCGAGAGCAAGGCGCGGGCGCTCTTGGGCAGGCGTGCCCAGCGCTTGGCCGAGCGGTCGGACAGCCGGGCATTCACCAGCACCACCGGCGTGCCGCGCCGGCCGAGCTCCGCGATCAGGTTGGGCCACAGCTCCGATTCGGCCAGAAGCACGAGGTCGGGCGCCCAATAGTCGAGGAAGCGGGCGATGAAGCCGCGCGCGTCCAGGGGCACGAACTGGTGGATCACCCCGGGCGGGGTGCGGGCCGCGGCCACCCGGCTGGAGGTGAGGGTGCCCGAGGTCAACAGCACCTTGAAGCCGCGCGCGTCGAGCCGCTCGATCAGCGGCAGCACCGAGATCACCTCGCCGACGCTGGCCCCGTGCACCCACACCAGCGGCCCGTCCGGGCGCTCGGCGCTGGGGTGTCCGCGCCGCTCGGCGAGGCGGGTCGGGTCTTCCTTGCCCTTGCGGACCCGGTAGGAGAGCCAGGCCGGCGCGAGAAGCGAGGCCGCGGCGCTCGCGCCCCGGTAGAGGCGCAGGGTCAGGGGCAGGGCGCGACCCTTCATACGGAGTCGGCTCCGGCGGCCGAGGTTTCCAGGACCAGGGCCTCGGCGCGGGCGGTGGCGGCTTCGAGCCGGGCCTGCACCAGGTCGCGGGCCGCCTTCATGGTCGCCTCGTCGGCATCGCGTGGCACGAAGATGGGCTCGCCCACCACCGCAGCGCCCCGGCCGAACGGCAGGTTGAGGCTGGCGCGGTCCCAGCTCTTCAGGGTGATGCGGTTGCGGGTGGCCATGGCGAGCGGGATGATAGGGCGTCCCGAATACCGCGCAATGGTCACGACGCCCAGACCGGCCCGGCGGGCGATCTTCGGCACGTCGGCGGTCATGGCCACGTTGATGCCCTGTTCCAGGGTATCGAGCATCTCATAGGTCGCGGAGACCGCGCCCTTGCGATGGAAATCGTTGCGGGAGGTGGCGCCCGAGCCGCGGATGGTGCCCACCCCGAGCTTCTCGGCGGCGATGGCGTTGATCTCCGCATCCGCATGGCGGGAGATGAGCACCTTGGCCTTGTGGTGGGGCTTCATGGCGAAGGGCGTGAGGAAATGCTGCCCATGCCAGAAGGTGATGATCACTGGCATGCGCTCGTCGATGGTCTCGAAGATGTCCGGGGGCTCGATCACGAACCGCGTGGTGCGCGCCACGAGCTTGAAATAGGACGCGAACGTCGTGCCCGCCGCCACCTTGAAGGCGTGGTTTGTCCTCAGTCGCCGCCACATCTTTTGGTCTTTTGCTCCGGGCTGCGCGGCCGGCCGCTTGTCGCGGGTCCAGCCGACGCCCCTTCTTATTCGATCTTGGAGACGAAAGAACAGGCCGGGCCTGTGCGACCCGGCCGCTTTCCTCTCATGGGGCCCGTCCCTCAGGGGCGGGCGTGTGTGGTGTCAGCTGCCCTGGACCTTGCCGGTCTCGGGATCGAGCAGGCGGTGCAGGTGCACCACGAAATAACGCATCAGGGCGTTGTCCACCGTCTGCTGTGCCTTGCCCTTCCAGGCGGCGGCCGCGCTGGCATAGTCGGGGAAGATGCCGACGATGTCGAGCTTGGACAGATCCTTGAACTCGGAGCCGTCGAGGGTGGTGAGCTCGCCGCCGAAAACGAGGTGCGGCAACTGTTTCTGCGTGTCAGTCATGGCTTGTCCCAACTAGCGCTGATCTAAAGTGGCGTTGAAAAACGGGGGCTGCGGCGCGGTCTCCACCAGCGCGGCGTGAAGCGCGGGGCCGGCGCAGAGCAGCGCGGGGTGGCGCGGCTCCGGCGCGTTGTAGGTGAGCGGGGTGCCGTCGCGGGTGGTCAGGAGGCCGTGGGCCTCGTGCACGATGAGGTCGGCGGCGGCCAGATCCCAGTCATTGCTGTTGCCGGCGGCGAAGGCGACATCGATCTCGCCGGTGGCGACGCGGGCGAGCCGCAAAGCCAGCGAGCGCACGCGCGGCAGGCGCTCCACCGCCGCACGGCGGGCGAGGGCGTCCAGATCGGCAGGGGGGCCGGCCACCCGGGCGCCGTCGAGGGTGTGGCGCGGCGCCACCTTGAGGGGGGCGCCATTGAGCATGGCGCCACGGCCCGCCTCGGCGGTGAACAGCTCCCCGGTGGCGGGCGCGAACAGGGCGGCGAGGACCGGCCGGCCCTCTTCCACCAGCGCCACCGAGACCGCCCAGTCATGGCCGCCGGCCATGAAGCCGCGGGTGCCGTCGATGGGGTCCACCACCCACAGCCGGCGGGTGCCGAGGCGGGCCGGGCCGTCGGCGGATTCCTCGGAAAGCCAGCCGATGCCGGCATCCAGCGCGGTGAGGTGGCGGTGGAGGAAGGCATCCACCGCCATGTCCGCCTCGGTGACGGGGGAGTTGTTGTCCTTGGTCCAGGATTTCACGCCGGCCTGGAACATGGCGAGCGCGATCCCGCCCGCCGCCGTCACCGTTTCGGTGAGCTGGCGCGCCAGGGGGGCGGGGGCAGGCCCGTCGGGGCCGCGCGTGGGCTCGACGCTCATGGGCCTGCCACATAGGGGCGTCGGCGTCCCGAGGCAAGGAGACTTGTGCTGCACTGCGTCAATGCGCGCCCCGCCGAGAGCGCTTTCCGCCCGCGCTGGCGCGCGGTGAACGCCCTGTCTGGTTGAGTTCGCGCCTTCTTCACGCGGAGCGGTGCCTACTTCGCTCGAAAACGCCCTAAGGCAGGAGCGGCGCGAGCGTGTTGGGCACGAGCGTGTCGAGGGCAAGGCCCGCGAACAGGATCAGGCCGGCGTCGCGGTTGGACTTGAACACGGCGAGGCAGCGGGCACCGTCGTCGATGTCGAGCCGGCGCACCTGCCCCGCCAGATGCAGGGCAAAGCCGATCAGGCCCATCACCGCGAATGGGCCCGACGGCACCGAAAGCAGGGCGATGCCGAACAGGACCACCACCAAAGTGTAGCAGAGCGCCACCACGAGCGCGGTGCCGCGGCCGAACAGCAGTGCGGTGGAACGCACGCCCACGATGGCGTCGTCCTCCTTGTCCTGGTGGGCATAGATGGTGTCGTAGGCGAACACCCACAGCACGCAGCCGGCGAACAGCAGCAGGGCCGGATCGGCGATGGTGCGCATCACGCTGGCCCAGCCCATGAGCGCGCCCCACGAGAAGGCGATGCCCAGGATGAGCTGCGGCACCGAGGTGACGCGCTTCATCAAGGGGTAAATTGCCACCACGCCAAGGGAGGCGAGGCCGGTGATGATGGCGAAATGGGGCAGGGACAGCAGCACCGCGAGGCCGATCAGGGCCTGCGCCACCAGGAAGGCGAAGGCCGCCGGCACGCTCACGGCGCCCGAGGCGACGGGGCGGTTGCGGGTGCGCGCCACCTGCCGGTCGATCTTGCGGTCGAGGATGTCGTTCCATGTGCAGCCGGCGCCGCGCATGGCCACCGCGCCGATGGCGAACAGCACCAGCAGCCGGGGATCCGGATAGGGGGCGTCGTCGGCGATGGCGGCGAGCGCGGTAGACCACCAGCACGGCAGCAGCAGCAGCCACGAGCCGATGGGCCGGTCCAGACGGGCAAGCCGCAGGTAGGGACGCACGCGCAGGGGTGCGAAACGATCTACCCAATTACCGCTGACGGCATCGGCGACGGGAGGGGTCATCGCCCCTTCGCTGGAACTGGAAGGCAATCCGGCAACCTCACTTCAGCGCGTTGCCGTTCAGCGTGTCGAACACGCCGCCACTCTTCTGCGAGCCGAGACTGTAGCCGGTGGTGATGCCAAGCGCGCTCGACATGGAGCCCTGCGGTGGCGGCTTGGCGGCACCGCCGCCGGGGGCGGCGCCACCATTGGCGGCGGCTTCGCAGATCTTGTTGCGAATCTCGACGGTCTTCTTGGCACCCTTAGTGGCGTTATCGACGGCCTGGGGCGGGATCTGGCACCAGTCCTTGTTGTCGCCCAGGAACTTCACCCACTTGCTCTCGGCGGTGGCATAGGCGCGGAACAGCGGGCACAGGGTCTGCGGGTCGGCCTTCTTCTTGATGGCGGCCTGCAGGGCCTTACCCTTTTCCTCCAGCTCCCCGCGCACGGAAGCGACATCGCTCTGGCAATCCGCCAAGGCGGCGCCTGTCGACAGCGCGGTCCCGACCAATATGGCCGACGTGGCGAATGCGAGCGTCAGTTTCTTCATGAGGCCGAGCCCCTCCTCATTCCACCCCTGCGGAACCTTGTGGTGATATACACAGCCCAAAGATGGGGCAATATCGGGGCGGACGGCGAACAGAGCCTATCATTCGTTCCCTAACGGAATTTTGCAGTCCGGCGTCGGAAGTCCTGTGGCAGCGCTTGACGTGCGGCCTGCGCATGGGTAGCTTCGCGCAACTTTTGAAAGGGACGGCGCCGACATGCGCAAGATCGTTATTCTTCTCGTAGGGTGGCGCGCCACTTTTTGTCCAGCCTGAGGGCTGCGGCAGACGAGGTGGCGCGTGACGAGGGGCCTTCGGGCCCCTTCGTCGTTTCTGAAGGGCCTCGGCCCTGAGGGCTTCGGCGTCCGGCACCGGCCGCCATTCGTGACCGAGATGCCGGCAAGGCCGGCGTTGATGCAGGATTTGCCGGCGTGAGCCCGGCGGGGCCGAAGGCGCCCCTGATGGAGTTGCAGACCATGAGCATCCAGATGACCGGCGCCGAAATGGTGATGCGCGCCTTCGCCGACCAGGGGGTCGAGCATTTCTTCGGCTATCCGGGCGGGGCGGTGCTGCCGATCTATGACGCGCTGTTCCAGCAGAACGCCATCGAGCACATCCTGGTGCGCCACGAGCAGGCCGCGGTCCATGCGGCGGAGGGCTATGCCCGCTCCTCCGGCAAGGTCGGCGTGGTGCTGGTCACCTCCGGCCCCGGCGCGACCAATGCGGTCACCGGCCTCACCGACGCGCTGATGGATTCGATTCCCCTCGTCTGCATCACCGGGCAGGTGGCGACCCACCTCATCGGCAATGACGCGTTCCAGGAATGCGACACGGTGGGCATCACCCGGCCCTGCACCAAGCACAATTACCTCGTGCGCGACGTGAACGACCTCGCACGCGTGCTGCACGAGGCCTTCTACGTGGCGCAGAACGGCCGGCCCGGCCCGGTGGTCGTCGACATCCCCAAGGATGTCCAGTTCGCCACCGGCACCTACATCGGCCGCGAGAACATCCAGCACAAGACCTACCGCCCCAAGCTGAAGGCCGAGGACGCGCAGATCTCCGCCGCGGTGGAGATGATCGCGGGCGCGAAGAAGCCCATCTTCTACACCGGCGGCGGCGTCATCAATTCCGGGCCGGAGGCGAGCCGCCTGCTGCGCGAGCTGGCGCGCCTCACCGGCGTGCCGGTCACCTCGACGCTGATGGGCCTTGGCGCCTTCCCGGCGGCGAACCGGCAGTGGCTGGGCATGCTGGGCATGCACGGCACCTATGAGGCCAACATGGCCATGCACGATTGCGACGTGATGGTCTGCATCGGCGCGCGCTTCGACGACCGCATCACCGGCCGCCTCGACGCCTTCGCGCCGGGCTCGAAGAAGATCCACATCGACATCGACCCCTCCTCCATCAACAAGAACGTGAAGGTGGACCTGCCCATCATCGGCGACTGCACCCGCGTGCTCGCCGACATGGTCGAGGCCTGGAACGCAAGGTCGCTGAAGATCGACCAGCCGGCGCTCGCCGCCTGGTGGACGCAGATCGAGCGCTGGCGCTCGCGCAACTGCCTCGCCTATCGCCCGTCCGACGAGATCATCAAGCCGCAGTTCGCCATCGAGCGGCTGTACGAGGCGACCAAGGACAAGGACGTCTACATCTCCACGGAAGTGGGCCAGCACCAGATGTGGGCGGCGCAGTTCTTCCGCTTCGAGGAGCCGAACCGCTGGATGACCTCCGGCGGCCTCGGCACCATGGGCTACGGCCTGCCCGCCGCCATCGGCGCGCAGAAGGCCCACCCGAACGCGCTGTGCATCGACATCGCGGGCGAGGCCTCCATCCTCATGAACATGCAGGAGATGTCCACGGCGGTGCAGTTCGACCTGCCGGTGAAGATCTTCATCCTCAACAACCGCTACATGGGCATGGTGCGCCAGTGGCAGGAACTGCTGCACGGCGGGCGCTATTCCCACTCCTATTCGGAAGCGCTGCCCGACTTCGTGAAGCTGGCCGACGCCTACGGCGGCGTGGGCATCCGCTGCGAGAAGCCCGGCGACCTCGACGCGGCGATCCAGGAGATGATCAACGTGAAGCGGCCGGTGATCTTCGACTGCATCGTGGACCAGCAGGAGAACTGCTTCCCCATGATCCCGTCGGGCCGCGCCCACAACGAGATGATCCTCGGCGACATGGCCATCGACCTCGACGATGCCATCACCGACGAGGGCAAGATGCTGGTCTGAGGCACGGTCGCGAGCGGGGCGGCACGCGCTGACACGCGCCGCTCTTGCCCCTCTCCCGCTCGCGGGGGAGGGCCGGGGAGGGGGCAGGTCCTGTTCGCCACGGCAAGTGGCTCGGCACCGTGCCTTGCCCCGCCATCCTCCCCGCCGACCCGGTTGCATCCGTCCCGGCCGCTGACAGCCCCCTCTGGCCCTCTCCGCTTGCGGGAGAGGGAATCCCGCCGACACCTTTCCTTCAGAGCCCCTTCCATGTCCCAATCCCCTGAGCCCATCGAGCGCCACACCCTCTCCGTCCTCGTCGACAACGAGCCGGGCGTGCTTGCGCGCGTCATCGGCCTGTTCTCCGGTCGCGGCTACAACATCGACAGCCTCACCGTGTCCGAGGTGAGCCACGAGGGGCGGCTGTCGCGCATCACCCTCGTCACCACCGGCACCCCCATGGTGATCGAGCAGATCAAAAACCAGCTCGACCGGCTGGTGCCGGTGCACCGGGTTCGCGATCTCACCGTGGAAGGCACGGCGCTGGAGCGCGAGCTGGCCATGGTGAAGGTGCGCGGCCTGGGCGAGGCCCGCGGCGAGGCGCTGCGCCTTGCCGAGGCGTTCCGCGCCCGGGTCATCGACGCCACCCGCGAGAGCTTCGTGTTCGAGATCACCGGCAAGTCCGACAAGATCGACCAGTTCGCCTGGCTCATGGAGCCCCTGGGCCTCGTGGAAGTGGCGCGCACCGGCGTGGTCGCCATCTCCCGCGGGCCGGAGGCCATGTAGGGCGGGATGTTCCCATTCATCATCTGAGGCAGCGCCTCGCGCCGGGGCAGGGCGGGAAAGCCGCCCTCCGGCGCGAACGGCTGTTCCCATTTCCCGCGATCCGGTGCAAAGGGACGCCCGGCGCGGATCACACCGACATTCAAGACAACGCCCATAAGGAGACAACGATGCGCGTTTACTACGATCGCGATGCCGACCTGAACCTGATCAAGGGCAAGAAGGTCGCCGTCGTCGGCTATGGCAGCCAGGGCCATGCCCATGCGCTCAACATGCGCGACTCGGGCGTGAAGGAGGTCGTGGTCGCCCTGCGTCCCGGCTCCGCCACCGCCAAGAAGGCCGAGGCCGAGGGCTTCAAGGTGATGAGCCCCGCCGACGCCGCCAAGTGGGCCGACGTGGTGATGATGCTCACCCCCGACGAGCTGCAGGGCGACATCTATCGCGAGAGCCTCGCCGACAACATGAAGCACGGCGCGGCGCTGCTGTTCGCCCACGGCCTCAACGTACATTTCAACCTCATCGAGCCGCGCCCCGACCTCGACGTGCTGATGGTGGCCCCCAAGGGCCCCGGCCACACCGTGCGCTCCGAATACCAGCGCGGCGGCGGCGTGCCGACCCTCATCGCCATCGCCCAGGACGCCTCGGGCAACGCCCATGACCTCGGCCTGTCCTACGCCTCCGCCATCGGCGGCGGCCGCGCCGGCGTCATCGAGACCACCTTCAAGGAAGAGTGCGAGACCGACCTGTTCGGCGAGCAGGTGGTGCTCTGCGGCGGCCTCGTGGAGCTGATCCGCGCCGGCTTCGAGACCCTGGTGGAAGCCGGCTACGCCCCGGAGATGGCCTATTTCGAGTGCCTCCACGAGGTGAAGCTCATCGTCGACCTCATCTATGAGGGCGGCATCGCCAACATGAACTATTCCATCTCCAACACCGCCGAGTATGGCGAATACGTCACCGGCCCCCGCATCATCACCCCCGAGACCAAGGCGGAGATGAAGCGCGTGCTCACCGACATCCAGACCGGCAAGTTCACCCGCGACTGGATGCTGGAGAACAAGGTGAACCAGGCCTCTTTCAAGGCCACCCGCGCCCGCGCCAACGCCCACCCCATCGAGGAAGTGGGCGAGAAGCTGCGCGCCATGATGCCCTGGATCAAGGCCAAGGCCCTCGTGGACAAGACCAAGAACTGAGGGGCCGCAAACGAGAGTCGTCGGCGACCGGCAGGTTAGGCGGCCTCCTGCGCTGTGCCTTCCTATGTCATTGAATGTACAGTGTTTGGATTTACTTTGTGCTGTCCTGCCGGTTCGGCCATTTCGGTGTAAGTTTATCCGAAGCAGCCGACAGGTGTTGTTCATGGGCGAAACCGACGATCTCGAATGGGATGACAGGAAGGACGAGGCGAACCGCGATGCGCGCGGTTTGCCTCTCCCCCTCGCGGCGTTTCTTTTCGATGGCCGCCCGCGCATAGACGACGTCTCGGTGAAATCGCCCGACGGAGAGGTCCGCTTTGAAACGTTGGCGGAGTACGACGGGCGCGTGCTATTCTGCGTCTGGAAATGGAATGGCGAGCGGCGCCGCATCATTTCCCTGAGGATCGCCCACCGGAGTGAACGCCGTGCCTACCAAGAAGCAATTGGAAGAGGCCGATCGTCTCGCAAAGACGATTGATTGGGCGAAGTTCGATGCCATGTCGGACGAGGAAATCCGCGCGCACTGGGCTTGGGACAAGGACATGACCTGGCCCACAGACGAGCAGCTCGCCGAGTTCGATCTCGTCATTCCTGCCAAAAGCCGGCGCAAGCCGCCGAAGGAAGCGGCCGAATAGGCTGGCGCGCCATTGCCCCACGCGCTGGCAGGTGCGGATGGCGGCAGCGCCCCGTGAGGCGACCGCCTTAAAGCTCTCCCCGCACCCCGATCCCCCGCCCGGGTTTCCCGCCTCACCGCGTCCCGTAGGCCATATAGCGGACGATGCACCAGACGCCGTCCGGATCGCGGCGGAAGACGTCGAGGCCCTGCTCCGCCCAGCTCTCGCCCTTGTCGGAACTTCCCAGCGTGGATGTCCAGGTGAGGCGCACCGCAGCCATGTCACCAGACACCAGGATGTCGTGGATGGCCACCGCGTAGGTGAGCCGGCTGTCCGGCTTTGCCAGCGCCGCTTTCAGGCGGGCACACACCGAGGCCTTGTCGCCCACCGGGGCGGTTTCCACGTCCGATTGCAGGTCGTCGGCGAAGAGGTCGCAGACGCGGCTGGCGTCGCCCGCATTGAACGCCTCGGCCCAGCCCGTGAGGCGGGCGCGGATCGCGGCGGCGTCGGAGGCCTGGGCGGCCTCGCCGGCTCCTGCGGTTCGCAACGGCATTGCCAAGGCCAGGGCAAGCGCCACCGAAGCGAGAGGCAGGGCGGCGTGGCGCGTCATGGGGCTCTCCATGCTGGCCCGATTCCAGGGGGCGCAGGCCCGTCCGGCTCAAGGTCGCGGCGAGGATAGCGTGGCCGCTGCCGGCCTCAATCCACGATCTGGGTCTGGATGGTGAGGATGTCGTAGGCCGGCGCTTCGGGCGGGTTGGCGTAGCGGCTGGTGAAGGCATCGGCGCCGCCATCCGCCGTGATGGCGCGGCGCGCGAGACCGCCGATTTCCCCGCCATAGACCTGGATGGCGATGGCGACCTCCGCTTCCGAGGCGTTGGCGATCTTCAGTCCGTCGCCGCCCTTGGGCGAGAAGGTTTCCACCGCCCCCGCCGCCAGTGCCTTCACCGGCGCGCGGGGCTCGGGAGCGGCGCCGTCCGGCAGGGCGAAGCGCTGGCGCTGGAGGGTACCGCGCAGCACGCCGCAAATCTCCCAGAACGGCTCCTGGCACAGGGGCAGGTCGGCGCCGCCCGACAGTACCGTGGCGACCACGGTGAAGCGCTCCATGCCGTCCGCGTAAAGCTGGTACTGGCGGAACGGTGCATCCCCGGCCGTGGCGAACACGCCCGGCAGCCAGTCGTCGGTGGCGACGAGGCGGCCCATGAGGTCGGCGCCAATCATGAGGATCTCGCGCGGGTCGTCCGCCAGCTCCACCATGGACTGGATGTCCCAGATGAAGCGCTTGAGGGCGGGCGGAACGGGTTCGGTCACGGGCGGGTCCTCGCGGCGGCTTCAGTGGTCGTGGTCATCGTGGTCGTGATCATGATCGTCATGGTCATGATCGTCATGGCCGGCCTTCGCGGCGGGGGCTTTCACCAGCGTGGCGGCCAGCACCGTGCCGGCGGCGAGGATGCCGTCGTCGTCGATGGCGTGGCCCAGGCTCGGCCGGCGCATGCTTTTCGCCGGCACGCCCAGCGCCTTCAGCCGCTCGCGGGTGGCGACCATCTGGTCGAAGGGAACGATTGAATCCTCCTCGCCATGGATCAGCAGCACCGGAGGCCGGGCGCGGATCTCGCCGGCCAGATCGTCCGCCTCCGGCAGCGCGCCGCAGAAGCCGATGATGAGGGCGGGAGAGGCGGCGCGGCGCAGCCCCACATGGAGCGCCAGCATGGCCCCCTGCGAGAAGCCCACCAGAGCAAGATGACTGTCGGGCAGTCGCCGCTCGGCCAGCATGCGGTCGAGAAAGGCGTCGAGCCACGGCCCGGCGGTGGCGAGGCCTTCGGAAATGGCTTCCGGCGTCATGGCGTCGGAGGCAAACCAGCGCCGGCCGCCGCCCTCGGCGGGGAAGGGGGCCTCGGCGGCGAGGAAGTCGGCCTTGGGCATTTCGGGCGCCCAGTTGAGGGCGAGGTCGATCACCTTCTGCCCGTCGGCGCCTTCTTCATGCAGCAGCACCACCAGCCATGCCGGCTTGCCGCAGGACAGGGCCGCGATCTTCGGCCCCGCGACGATGGGCAGGTCGATCGGCAGCTCGGTGCCGGCGGCGGGTGCGACGTGCGTGGTCATCCGCGCGCCCCCACGGATGCCTGGCGCAGGGCGGGCCAGACGGGATCGCACCGGTCGTTGTCACACGCGTGTCGGGTTCCGCACGCGCGCGGGCAGTCCGCGCGCCTGGTCGAATTTGCCTTCATCGCCAAGGCCATGGCCGGACCCACTCGCCATCGCGCCCCTGCCGCAGGGGCTCCATGACTGAGATCCAGCAAGAAATGGGCCGGTGATGGGCGTCAGACGATGGGTGCCTTGGCGCTCACCACCCCGCCCACCAGGTTGAGCCCCAGCAGGAATTCGGACGGCAGTTCGGTGCGGATCAGGGGCACACGCTCCACCGGCCGCGCCAGCGCCTCGGCCTGGGCCCGCCGCGCCGCCACGGCAGTGGCGATGTCCACCGCCGCGAAACGGAAGCTCGCGCCCGGGCGCAACTGGGCGAAGCTGCCGAGATCGGCGCCGATGACGGTGGCGATCTTGGGATAGCCGCCGGTGGGCGCGCGGTCGGCCATCTGCACGATGGGCAGGCCCTCGCCCGGCACCTGGATCGCGCCATGGGCGATGCCGTCGGAGACGATGTTGAAGCCGCCGGCGTGGGTCAGTGGCTCGCCTTCCAGCAGGTAGCCCATGCGGTCGCTGCGGCCGGAGAGGATCCAGGGCTGGGTGAGGAAGCGCTCCACCACCTCTGGCGCGAAGAAATCGTCCTGCGGGCCCAGCACCACGCGGACCACGTCGAGTGAGCGTTCCAGCCAGGGGGCGATGAGGCGGGAGGGGGCGGTGTGGCCGAGCTCCGCCCCCGCGCCCAGGGGCAGGCGGTCGCCGGCCTTCAGCGGGCCACCGTCGAGCCCGCCGAGGCCGGAGCGGGTATGGGTGGCGGTGGAGCCCAGCACCGGCGCGAGGGCGAAGCTGCCCGCCGCCGCCACATAGCACCAGGCGCCCGTGGGGCCGGCGCGCAGGGAGAGGGCGGCGCCCGGCTCCAGCGTCAACACCAGCGGGGTTTCCAGCTTCTGGCCGTCCAGCGCCACCGTGAAGGGCGCGCCGGCGATGGCAAGGGTCACCGGGCCGTCTTCGGCCGCGAGCGAGAGGCCGCCGAGCCCCACCTCGATGGCGCTGGCGCCGGGGGCATTGCCCACGGCGAGATTGGCGGTGGCGTGGGCGAGGGGGTCCATGGGGCCGGCCCCGGTGACGCCGAAGCGCAGGTAGCCGTGCCGGCCGCTGTCCTGGATGGTGGTGCCGGGACCGGCGGCGACGATGCGCAGGGCGGGAGTGCTCATGGCTGCGGCTCCCGGCGCGCCACCACTTCGCCTGCGGCCGCGCGGGCTTCCAGCGTGTCGAAGGTGGCGCGGTCGATGGGCTCGAACATGAGTTCGTCGCCCACGTCCAGCAGCACCGTCGGGGTGCGGGTGAGGGAGAACATGCGCTCCGGCGTGCGTCCGACCAGGAACCAGCCGGTGGGCATGGAGACGGTCGCGATGCTGGCGAGCCCGCCCGCCATCATCACCACGTTGGGCGGATGGGGCGGGCGCGGCTTCAAGCGGCGCGAGACCGTGGCGAACGCCTCCGGCAGGCCGCCCAGATAGCAGTAGCCGGGGGCGAAGCCGTACATGTAGAGCCGGTAGCGCGCGCCGGAATGCAGCCTCACCACCTCGTCCGGCGCAAGGCCGGTGGAGGCGGCGATGGTGGCGATGTCCTCGCCGAATTCGGGATCATAGCAGCAGGGGATGGTCCAGAGCGCGCCGTGCCGGGCCTCGGCAGGCGCTGCCTGCGCCAGCGCTGTCACCTCGGCGGCGAGCGTGGCGCGGTCGATCACCAGCGGGTCGTAGTGAATCATGAGCGAGCGATAGGTGGGCACGCTCTCGCGCACGCCGGGCAGGGCGCGCGCGGTGACGGCCGCATCAAGGGCCAGCACCCGGTCGTTGAGGACGGGGTCCACCACATCGCCGAACTCGGCGACGAGGGCGGTTTCCCCGGCATCCAGCAGGCGCGGGCCAGAATGGGCTGGCGCAGGACTTTCAGGCGAAGGGGACAATGGAAATGCCCTCGTCTTCGAGCCGTCGGCGCACCCGCCTCGCCGTCTCCACCGCATGGGCTGAATCGCCATGCACGCAGATGGAGCCGATCTCGGTGGGCAGCGGCGTGCCGGATGCGGTGATGATGGCACCGGCCTTCACCATGGCGACGACGCGCGCGGATGCCTCGTCCGGATCGGTGATGACCGCGCCGGGCTGGCCGCGCGGCACCAGTAGGCCGGCTTGCGTATAGGCGCGATCGGCGAAGATCTCGGCGATGGGGGTGAGTCCCGCCGCGCGGGTAGCCTCAGCCTGCGCGCCGAGCGGGCCGGCGAGAATGGGCAGGCTGCCATCCACCGCCTTCACCGCGCGGGCGATGGCGGCGGCGATTTCCGCGCTCTCCTCCGCCATGTTGGACAGGGCGCCGTGGGCCTTCACGTAAGCCACGCGATGGCCAGCATAGGCCGCCAGCCCCTGCGCGGCGCCGACCTGGTAGGCGACGAGGCGCTCGATCTCCCCCGTGGAGAAAGGAATGCGGCGCCGGCCGAAGCCCCACAGGTCCGGAAAGCCGGGATGGGCGCCGACGCTGACGCCCTTGGCCTTCGCCAGCGCGAACACGCGGGCCATGATCTCGGGGTCCCCCGCATGCAGGCCGCAGGCAAGGTTGGCCGAGGAGACGATGTCGAGCAGCGCCGCGTCGTCGGTGATGGCGTAGGCGCCGAAGCCCTCGCCGAGGTCGGAATTGAGGTCCACCTGCATGGTGCTTTCCCCTCAGGAATGGCTTGAGACTGACCGAATATGGCGTGCCGCGATCCCGGCATCAGGCTCGGACTTGCGCGGGGCGCCGCAGCGGGCCGTCACGGCCGGGACGCGCCCGGCCATGACGGTTTCATCGCCTGGCTTCCACCGCCGGACGCGCGGTCAGATGCCGAGATAGGCTTTGCGCACGTCCGGGTTCTCGCGCACCTCGGCGGCGGAGCCTTCGAGGATGACGCGGCCGGTCTGCAGCACATAGGCGCGGTCGGCGATTTCCAGGCTCTCCACCAGCCGCTGCTCCACCAGAAGGATGGTGACGCCGGTGTCGCGGATGGTCTTCACCGCGTCGAAGATCTCGTCCACGAGCTTGGGCATGATGCCCTGGGACGGCTCATCGAGCATCAGCAGGCGCGGACGGGTCATCAGCGCGCGGCCGATGGCGAGCATCTGCTGCTCGCCGCCGGAGAGCGTCGCCGCCTTCTGGGGCAGGCGCTCCTTGAGCCGCGGGAACAGGGTGAACACCTGCTCCAGCGGTGCCTCGCGGTCGGCCTTGTCGGCGTGCAGGTAGCTGCCGAGGCGCAGATTGTCCGCAACCGTCAGGCGCGGAAACAGGCGCTTGGCTTCCGGCACGTAGGCGATGCCCCGCGCGGTGATGAGGTGGCCCGCCAGTCCGTCGATCCGATCGCCGGCGAAGGTCACGGTGCCGCTCTTGGGCCGCTCCATGCCTGCGATGGACTTCAGGAGGGTGGACTTGCCCGCGCCGTTGGCGCCGGCCACCACCACGATCTCGCCCGCCTTCACGTCCACCGAGATGTCGGAGATGGCGATGAGGCCGTCATAGGCCGTGGTCAGGGATTTGACTTCAAGCAGCACGGTGGCGATCCCCGAGATAGGCGGTGATGACATCCTCGTTGCGGACGATGTCGGCGGGGCTGCCCTCGGCCAGAAGCTTGCCGAGGTTGAGCACGATGGCCCGGTCCACCAGCTGCATGACGATTTCCATCACGTGCTCCACCATCACCACGGTGATGCCGCGGGCGCGCACCTTGCGCACCAGGTCCATGCCGAGGCGTGCCTCGGACGGGGTGAGGCCGGTAAGCACCTCGTCCAGCAGCAGGAGCTTGGGTTCGGTGGCGATGGCGCGGGCCACCTCCAGCCGGCGCTTCTCCGGCGGGGTGAGCTGGCCGGCGGTGGCATCGGCGCGACCGTCGAGGCCCACATAGTCCAGCACCTCCAGCGCCGCGGCACGGGCGCGGGTGGCATTCGAGTTACGCACGAAGGCGCCGATCATCACGTTTTCGGCCACGCTCATGGAATCGAAGGAGCGGGGCACCTGGAAGGTGCGGGCGATGCCCAGCCGGCAGCGTTCGGCCGCCGGCATCTGGGTGATGTCCACGCCCTCGAACAGGATCGAGCCGGAGGTGGGCACCCGGGCCCCGGAGATGGCCGCGAACAGGGTGGACTTGCCCGCCCCGTTGGGACCGATTAGCCCCAGGATCTCGCCGCGCTTGATGGAGATGGAGACATCCGAGTTGGCCACCAGGCCGCCGAAGCGCTGGGTGACGCCGCGCGTCTCGAGCAGGATATCGGACGTCATGCCTTGCCTCCCGACTTGCGGGTGAAGAGGCTGAGCAGGCCCTCGGGCTTGGCCAGCGCCACCACCATGATCAGCGCGCCGTAGATGATGAGGTCGAGGCCGGAGCCCGACCCGCCGAGATAGGAGCGGGTGATCTCGGTGAGGGGGATGAGGATCGCCGCGCCGAGCGGGGCGCCCCACAGGGTGCCGATGCCGCCGAGCACCGCCGGCAGGGCGAAGAGCAGCGAGAAGCGGAAGCTCATCACGCTTTCGGGGTCGATGTAGGAGACGAAGGCCGCATAGAAGCCGCCGCCCACCGCGGTGAAGAAGGCCGACACCGCCGCCGCCGCAAGCTTGGAGCGGAACACTTCCACGCCCAGGCTCTCGGCCGCCTCCGGATCGTCCTTCACCGCGCGCCACCAGAAGCCCCAGCGGGAATTCTCGATGAGATAGGTGACGAGCCACACCACCACCAAAAGCCCGAGGGCGATGTAGAAATAGGGCACCTTGTCCCGGGCGAACTGGAGGGTCCAGAAGCTGTCGGTGCCGAACGGCCACTGGATGCCCAGGGCGCCGCCGACAAAGTCCCAGTTGTGGACCAGGACCAGGCCGATTTCCGCGATCACCAGGGTGGCGATGGCGAAGTAATGGCCCTTCAGCCGGAAGGTCATGAAGCCGAGGGCCACCGCGAGCGCCGCCGAGAGCAGGCCGCCCACCACCATGCCGAACCAGGGCACGATGTCGTAGTTCACGTAGAGCACGGACGCCGCATAGGCGCCGATGCCGAAGTAGAGGGCATGGCCCAGCGAGATCTGGCCGCAATAGCCGCCGAGGATGTTCCAGCTCTGCGACACCGCCGCATAGAGCAGGGTGAGGATGAGGACGTTTTGGAGATAAACGTCCCGGATGCCCAGCGGCAGGCAGGCCACGGCGGCGAACACCGCGGCCGCGACGACGAGTTGGCGCCGGCGCTTGGCGATGAAGGCATCGCCGCGCAGCTTGAGGGAGGTGAGGGTGCTGTCGGTCATCTTCACAGCTTTCCGAACAGGCCGCTCGGGCGGAAGAACACCACGGCGAGATAGAGGGCGTAGATGCCCACCGCCTTCATGGTCGGCGGCAGGATGAGGGCGGTGATGGCTTCCACCAGCCCCACGATGACGCCGGCCACCAGCGCGCCGAACACGCTGCCGAAGCCGCCCAGCGCCACCGTCACATAGGCGATGGTGCCGAAGGTCGCGCCGACCTGGGGATGGATGTAGTAGAAGATCGCCAGCACCGTGCCGGCGAGGCCCACCAGGGCCGCGCCGAGGCCCCAGCCCACCGCGAACACCTTGTTGCGGTTGATGCCCACCAGCGCCACCGCGCCCTGGTCCTCGCGGGTGGCTTCCAGCGCCTTGCCGAAGTCGGTCCGTGAGATCAGGGAGAGGGCGGCAAACGCCGCGATGGAGATGAGGCCGCCATAGATCTGCGGCCAGGGCAGGAAGATGCCGGCAAGGTCCAGCGTGTGCCCGCCGAGCCACGAGGTCTTGATGGACCGGTAGTCGGGGGTGAAGAAATACTGGGCGCCGCCCTGGATGAGGATGGCGAGGCCGAAGGTGGAGAAGATCTGCACCATGCCGGCATTCGCCTTGGTGCGCATGGCATAGCGCACCACCGCGACATAGACGAACGCGCCTACGCAGAACATGAGCCCCACCACCAAAGGTGCGACCACGATGGGATCGAGGGTCGTCCACAGGACGAGCCCGAACGTGGCGTACATGGCGATCATGAGGAATTCGCCGTGGGCGAAGTTCACCACATCCATGAGCCCGAAGATGAGCGAGAGGCCGACTGCGATGAGGGCATAGATGAGCCCCATCAGCAGGCCGCTCGCAAGCACCTGGATCAGCGCTTGCGCGGTCATTGTGTGTCCTTCCAGCCGGAACGTCAGCCGTTGATTCAGCCGTTCATGGGCCAGATGGGCGCGGCGATGGCCACGTCGTCGGGGAAGATGGTGACGAACTTGCTGCCGGTGTACTGCAGCAGAACCGGGCTCGCGTCGGGGTTCTGGCCTTCGTCGTTAAAGTGCACGCGCGCCCAGGGCATGATGGTGCGGGTGCCGGGAATGTCGGTGGCCACCAGCGCGTCGCGGATCTTGGTGCCGTCGGTGCTCTTGGCCCGGTCGATGGCGTCGGCGAGGATGACGAGGCCCATCAGCTCGCGGGACGAATTGTCGTTAAGGTCGCGCGAGGAGCGGGCCTTGTACATCTCGTTCACCTTGCCGATGAACGGGCGCTTGGCAGCCAGATCCAGCGAGAACGAGGCGCGGGAGATGGCGCCGATGAGCTTGTCGCCCACCGCGTCGAAGGTGACCTGCTCGGAGAAGCCGGAGGCCTGGGCGACGAGGTTCTTCGGCTTGTAGCCCAGCTCCGCCATGGTCTTCACCAGCAGGATGGCGTCGGTGGTGTAGGTGGACGGCATCAGCACGTCCGGATCGGCGCTTTTCAGCTGCTGGACCTCGGCGGAGAGCGAGGGCGAGTTGGACTTGTACTTGATGTCGGCGGCGATCTTGTAGCCGCGCTCGGTGGCCAGCTTACGCTGCACGTTGGACGAATCCACGCCGAAGATGGTGTCCTCGTAGAACAGGCCGACGCTGTCGATCTTCTTGCCCTTTTTCTTCTGGGCGTCGAAGAAGTCGAACATGGCGGCGGAGAACATCTCGTCCTGCGCGGCCGGGCGGAAGAAGAACTTCAGCTTCTTGCGCTGCAGGCTGGGGGAGGAGCTGTCCGCGCACAGGAACGGCACGCCGTAGCGCTCGGCCACCGCGCTCACGGTGGAGGACACCGCCGACTGGTAGCAGCCGATGAGGGCGGTCACCTTGTCCTGGGTGATGAGGCGCTCGGCCTCGGCGCGGCCCTTCTGCGGGTCGGCCTGGTGGTCGGCATAGACGAGGCGCACCTTGGCGCCGCCGAGGCCCGCAAGGCCGGCGGCCTTGGCGGTGGGCATGTCGAAGTCGAACGAGCCGTTGATGATTTCCGCGGCGGTCTCGAAGGCGTGGCGGGCATCGATGCCCACCTGGGCGCTCGGGCCGGACATGGCGTAGAGCACGCCGATGACCACTTCCGGCGCGCCCTGGGCGAAAGCTCGGGAAGCGGCGCCGGTGAGGCCGACGAGCGGCAGGGCGGAAGCGGCGAGAAGAAGCTCTCTGCGGTTCATGTGTGGTCCCCTCTGAAGGTCAGGATGTCTGGATCGGCATTTGTTGCAGTCTGCGCCGTTTTCGGCGTCAGTCCGAGCCTTGGCGCCCGGGAATGATCAAAGGATCGCGAACTCGGTATTGCGCCGGTCGGTGACCAGCATGCAGCCGGGCGCGTGGGTGATGGCGAAGGAGGGCTTGGCCTCGGCGATCACGGACTGGGGGGTGACGCCGCAGGCCCAGAACACCGGAAGCTCGTTGTCGAGCACTTCCACCGCGTCGCCATAGTCGGGCTTCATCAGGTCCTTGACGCCGATCAGCTCCGGCAGGCCCACATGCAGGGGGGCGCCGTGCACCTGGGGAAAGCGCGTGGTGATCTGTATGGCGCGGATGGCGTGGGCCGGCACCAGCGGACGCATGGACATGACCATGCGGCCCGAGAAGCGGCCCGCCGGCACGCACTGCACAGTGGTGCGGAACATGGGCACGCGCACATTGCGGTCCACATGGCGCAGGGGCAGGCCCTCGGCCATCAGCGCTTCCTCGAAGGACAGGGAGCAGCCGATGACGAAGGCGACCAGATCATCGCGCCAGTAGTCCGTCACGTCGGCGGTGTCGGCGATCACCTCGCCGTCCTGCCACACCCGGTAGCCGGGGAAGTCGGTGCGGATGTCGAGGTCCTCGCCCAGCACGGGCACCTTGAAGCTGCCGGGCTCCGACATGCCGATGACCGGGCAAGGGCGCGGATTGAAATGGCAGAAGCGCAGGAATTCCTCTGCCAGATCCTTGGGCAGCACGGCGAGGTTGCCCTGCACATAACCAGGCGCCATGCCGGCGGTGGGGCCGGTGAGCGCGCCGCTGCGGCAGGCCTGGCGCACCGCGAGCGGGGTCTGATAGGCGGCATAGGCGTCCGGCTGGGGCGCGACACGGAGGCTTGCTGTGCTGGCCATGGTGAGGCTCGTCCTGTTGATCGCCGTGGCGATTCGGGGCTGATCGGGTGTGGAGCGCGCCTGGCAGTGTGCCCATGGAATGAGCGCGCTCGATCCATGGGCATTATCTGGACAAACTAAGCACAAGGTCCAATGATGATTCAGGATTGTTTCGGATAAGGCGTACTTATAGTTGGCGCCAGCTCACGGTTTGAGGGCGAAACAGGCCTCTACCTCGACCGTCATTCCGCTGGGCAGGGAGGAGGCGCCGCTGGCGATGCGGGCATGCCGCCCCCGCTCACCGAACACGGCGCAGAACAGGTCGGACGCCCCGTTGATGACGCCGGGATGGCCCTCGAAGGTGTCCACGCAATGCACCAGCCCGGCCACGCGCACCACCTGCGCCACCCGGTCGAGGTCGCCGTCGCAGGCGGCCTTGAGCTGGGCGAGAAGGTTGAGGGCGCAGAGCTTTGCGGCCTCGTAGCCCTCCTCGGGCGTGCGCTCGGCGCCCACCTTGCCGGCATAGAGCAACTGGCCGTCGCGGCGCGGGCCCTGCCCGGAAATGAACACCAGGTCGCCCACCCGCACGAACGGCACATAGGTGCCGCGCGGGGTGCCGGCCTGCGGCAGGGTCAGGCCGAGGGCGGCGAGCTTGTCTTCCGCTTCAGTCATGTGTGTAGCCTCACTTCACCTGACGCCAGTCGCCCCGGTCGCCCTTCCAGTTGACGCTGTCCCCCAGGGTGCGCGCAACGGTGAGCTTCAGGGTGCGCACAAGGCCTTCCCACTCCTTTGCGGAAAGCCCGTCCACCGCCGGCTCGGGCGCCATGAACATGCCGTCCACACCGCCGAAGGCCACGCACTGCTCGATGGCGCGCACCTCCAGCTCCGGATCGTGGAACACCACCGGGTTTTCCAGCAGCGCCGAGAGCGCGGCCACAAGGCCGGTGGCCCCGAGGTTGGAGATGTTGGCCACCAGAAGGTGCCCCGCGGCAGTGGCCGCCGCCACCCCGCCACGGCCGGGAATGCCGCAGTCTGCCGCCTTGGGCGAGAAGGCGGGCAGGTCTTCGGCAATGACGCCCATGCCCAGTTCGTTGCCGCCGTCGCCGATGCCGATGAAGGGCAGGCCCATGGCCTTGCCGGTGCGGAACAGATAGTCGAGGTCGCCCACCATGCCGTCCAGCGGGCGCCCGCCGAGGCCGTGGTAGAGCCCGTTCGCATTGGCGCCCGGCCGCTCGATGGCGATGAGCAGTTGCGGGCGGGTGTGCTCCAGCAGTTCGTCGGCCACGGTACGGCAGCCTTCCGCATCCTTCGGCACGGTGCGGATATAGACCGGGCGCAGGAACGGCACGGGCCGGATGACGCCGTCGGCCGGGAAGGGCAGGGGGGCAAGCCCCGCGCCCCGGCAGGTGGCGGCCATCATCTCCGCCCAGTCCTCGTCGATGACGATGACGCTCTCCACCCCGAAGCCCAGGAACAGCGCCCGGGCGATGAGCGCCGCGCCCACCGGCCCGTCGGTCTCCGGCACGCCGCCGCCCTCGGGAAAGCCGGTGGCGATGAGGGCGGGGCCGCCCTTGGTGGTGAGGGTCGCGGCGATGATCTCCGCCGCCCCCATGGCGATGAAGCCCGGCTGCCGGCGCGCCAGCGCCGCCCGGATCGGCCCGATGAGGCCGACGCCGGTGAAATCAAGGCAGATGAAGTCGTCGATGGTGCGCGCCACCCGCGCATAAAGGGCCGTGTCCTTGGCGAGCATGGTGAACCCTGTGGGTTGGAAGCGAGAAGAAAGGGTTCAGGCGCCGATGCAGGCGGCGTAGGTGTCGGGGTCCACGTTGCCACCGGAGAGCACGACGCCCACGGTCTTGCCCTTGGCGTCCACCTTTCCCGCCAGCACGGCGGCGAGCGGGGTGACGCCGCCGGGCTCCACCACCAGCTTCAGCGTGTCATAGACGAGGCGCATGGCGGCCTTCACTTCGTCGTCGGTCACCGCCACGCCGCCCGCCAGCAGCGCGCGGTTGATGGGGAAGGTGAGCAGGCCGGGAGTGGGCACCATCAGGGCGTCGCACAGCGTCGTGGCGCCCGGCGCGTTGCGCTCCGGCTTGCCGGAGGCCAGCGAGCGGGCGGTGTCGTCGAAGCCGGCGGGCTCGGCGCTATAGACCAGGGTTGCCGGCGAGCGGGCCTTGAGGGCAGTGGCGGCGCCCGCCACCAGGCCGCCGCCGGAGCAGGCGAACAGGGCCATGTCGAGCTGCGCGCCGAGGGCTGCCGCCTGCTCGGCCAGTTCCAGGCCCACCGTGCCCTGGCCGGCGATGACGTGGGGGTCGTCATAAGGCGGGATGATGACGGCGCCGGTGCGGGCAGCGATCTCGGCGCCGATCTCCTCGCGCACTTCGGTGGCGCGATCATAGAGGCGCACGGTGCCGCCGAGCCGTTCGGCGCCCTCGATCTTGGCGCGCGGGGCGTCGGAGGGCATCAGGATGGTGGCTTTGATGCCGTGGCGCGCCGCCACCGCCGAGATGGCGAGGGCATGGTTGCCCGAGGACCAGGCGACGATGCCGCCGGCCCGCTCGGCGGCGCTCATCAGGGCCACGCGATTGGAAGCACCGCGGAACTTGAACGAGCCGGTATGCTGCAACATTTCCGGCTTGATGAGAATTCGTGCCCCGCAGGCCGCATTGATGGCCGCATTCTCGAAGAGCGGGGTGCGGATGACCTGCTCGGAAATACGATAATATGCTGCATCAACGTCAGCGATCGTGGCGGCGAATACATAAGCAGTGTCGGGAATGACGGAGAACAGCGCGGATTGGGATGACATGAGCGGGCCTCGGCGGGAGAGGTCGCCATGTCATCACGCTCCATGCATGCATACAAATTATGATCCTGTATGAACTTTAATCATGCCCGCTTATTGGCCAACTCCCCGGCCCGGTCCTCCCGCGCCACCTCTGCGGCGAGGGCGGCAAGCGGACCGGCGATGCCGCCGCCCATGGCCATGGGATAGCTGGCGGTGAAGGCGAGGTCCGGCAGGGCGACCTCGGTCTCAACCACCCGCAGCTTGCCGGCGGCCAGCTCCGCGCGGATCACGTCGGGGGGGATGACGCTGAGGCCGATATGGTCCTCGGTCATGCGGATGATGGTGGAGAGGGAGGAATTGCTGAACAGGCGCGGCGATCCGATATCCGGAATGCTCAGGACCTCGCGCAGGAAAGTATAGGGATAGGTGGATTTCGGATAGGTGATGAGCGGATACTTCAGAAGATCCCGCCGCGACAGGGGCTCGGCCGCAAGGGACAGGTCGCTGGCGGCGATGAAGGCCAGCGCATAGCTGCCGAGGTCGAGGTTGCTCATGTTGGGCTCGTTCACCGGGCCCAGCAGGAAGGCGAGGTCCAGCTCCCGCTTCACCAGCGCGTCGCGCATCACCGGCGACACGTCCACCGTGATGTCGATGAGCACGTTCGGATAAACCGCGTGGGCCCGCTCGATGAAGCGGGACAGCCAAGTCTGAACGATGGTCTCCGCAACTCCGAGGCGCACCACCCCGCGCATGGCCTCGGGGGTCGCCACCGCTTCCAGCATGGCGGAGCGCAGCCTGAGAAAGCGCTCGGCATAATCCACCAGCACCCGGCCCTTCTCGGTGAGGCTGATGGAGCGCGAGGACCGCTCGAACAGGCGTGTCCGCAACTCGGTCTCCAGCGCGGCGATGCGCTGGGATACGGCGGGCTGGGTGGTGTTCAGCCGCTCGGCCGCCTTGCTGAAGCTTTCCAGCTGCGACACCCAGTAGAAGATTTCAAGGCTGCGGAAATCGACCATCGAACGCGGTACGCCTTAAGAGGGGCCACAATTGTAGGCCGATGGGGGGCGCTGGCAATCGCGGCTTCCACCCTGCCGCGATCTGCCCCCGTCCGCCCACGGGAGATGGGCGACTGCGTTTCAGGTCACATGCGCCGCCGCGGCGGCAGCATCGCGCGAAGCATCACACTCGGAGCCCGTTCGGAAATTCAAAGGAGCTCAGGCGCAATCACCCCCGTCATACCCGGGACAAGCCCGGCCATGACGGTGATAGTGCGCCTGCGACGGCTGCAATCGCCCATCTGGGTGAATCTTCAAACCGTCTCTCAGGTGAGCGGCAGCACCATCAGCTCGGTCGCGATGGGGCGGGCCTTCACCCGCTGGTACCAGGCAAACAGGTGCGGGAAATCCGGGCGCTCGAGCCCGGTGCCGTCCAGGGGCAGGTTGAACCAGCGGTGGCAGGCGCTGGCCAGCGGGATGTCGGCCATGGTGAAGCGCTCGTCCACCAGGTAGGTGCGTGTCGCCAGCGCCCCGTCGGCCACCGCCAACGCGTCCTTCAGCTCGCCGAAGGCGCGGGTGATGACGATCATGTCGCGGGCTTCCGGCTTGGTGCGCACGATGCCGCGGAACACCGGCGAGAGCACGGGCGCCACCGCGCTCAGCTGGAAGTCCATCCAGTGGTCTGCGTCGGCGCGCAGGCGGGCGTCCTCGGGCATCAGGGTGCCCACGCCGTGGCGGGCGCACAGATAGCGCACGATGGCGTTGGATTCCCACAGCACGAAGCCGTCGTCCTCGATCACCGGAACCCGGCCGAAGGGGTTGAGGGCGCGGAAGGCCGGCGTGTCCACGAGGCCGAAGACGCCGCCGGCGTCGATGCGCTCGAACGGCACCGAAAGCTCCCGCGCGCACCACACCACCTTTTCCACGTTCACCGAGTTCAGCCGGCCCCAGATCTTCAACATCCCCGTCTCCTTTTCCCCGAACGGTTCGGGTGGCGCCCGACCCCGGCCGTCTCAGCGCTCCGTGAAGGCGCGGGAGAAGGCATCCGTGATGGGACGCACCAGATAGCTCAGGACGGAGCGCTCGCCCACATAGAAGGCGACTTCCGCATTCATGCCGGGCACGAGGCGCTGTTTCAGGGCCGGGGGAATGTCGGTCTCGGCCACAGCCACACGGGCGAGGAAGTAGGGCTGGTGGGTGGTCTCGTCCACCAGCCGGTCGCGGGAGACGGTCTTGAGCCTGCCCATCACCATGGGGGTGGTGCGATCGTGGAAGGCGGGGAAGCGCACCTCCACCGCATCGTCCTTCTTGAGCCGGTCGATGTCCTGCACCGGCACCTGGGCATCCACCACCAAAGGCTCGTCCAGGGGCACGATCTCCAGCAGCGTGTCGCCAGCCCGCGCCACCGCGCCGACGGTGTAGGCGCGGGCGTTGATGTTCTGCACCGTGCCGGAGCGCGGGGCGCGGATGTCGATGCGCCCGAGCACGTTGCGCGTCACCCGCACCTTCTCGGTCAGCTCGGCGATCCTCTGGCGCACCTCCAGCAATTGCTTGCCGATGTCCTCGGCCCGCTGCTGGCGCAACTGGGAGACCTGCATGGTGAGCTCGCCGATGGAGCCGCGCACCTTGGCGGTGTCGGCGGTGTTGCGGCCGACCACGCCTTCGAGCCGCGCCTTCTCCCGCTCGATCTGGGAGACGCGGGACTTGTTCACCAGCCGCTTCTGCTCCAGCTGGCGCAGGGAATCCAGCTCGTCGTCGATGAACATCAACTGCTGCTCGGCGGAGAGCCGCTCCTGCGTCAGGCCCTCGATCTCGTGGCCCGACTGCTCGGCGCGGTTTTCCAGGATGCCGGTCTGGCTCTTGAAGGCGGCGCGCCGGTCGCGGAACTGGGTGAGCTGGTCGGCCATGGCGTCGCGCACCACGGGTTGGCCGGCATTGGCGAGGAGATCGTCGGGAAAGACGATCTGCTCCCGCTCGTCCCGCTCCGCAATCAGCCGCGCCTCCAGCGCCAGGGCGGCGCGCAGCTGGGCCAGTGCGGCGTCGTCGCTGGCCTTGGACTGGGTCGGGTCGAGGCGGAACAGCACCTGGTCCTTCACCACCTCCTCGCCTTCCTTGACGAGGATTTCCGCGACGATCCCGCCTTCCAGGTGCTGCACCACCTGCCGCTTGCTCTCCACTGCCACCACGCCGGGGGCGATGACGGCGCTATCCACCCGCGCCAGCGCCGCCCAGCCGCTGACACCGAGGAAGGTGAAGGCGATGACGGCGTAGCCGATGCGGGCCATGGCATTGTAGTCGCCCGAGGGCGGCGGGGGCGCGCCCGGTGCGGTCGGGGGAGCCGGTGTGGTTGGTCGCACGCCGGCGGCAGCGCCCATGTCCGCTCCGGCCAGTGCGGCGCGGGGGCTGAACCAGCTTTCAAGAAACCGCATGGCCATCCTCCATGAACGGGGGCCGTGGGGCGCCGGGCATATTGGGCGGGATTTCGTTCGCCGCCGTCCCGAGGGGAACGCTCGCCAGCGGCGGACGGCTGCGGACCATCTGGGGCCCCGGCTGGGGCATCGGCTGCTGCCCCATCTGTGGCCCGGGCTGGGGCACTGGCTGAGGCCCCGGCTGGGCGGTGGGCGGGCCCCCCGGCTTCGGCGCGCCGCCGGTCAGGCGCTTCAGCATTTCGTCGCGCGGGCCGAACGCCTGGGGCGTGCCGTCCGCGAGCGCGAGGATCAGGTCGCACTGGCCGAGCACCGCCGGGCGGTGGGTCACGATCACCACCGTGCGTTCCGCCGCCTTGAGCTGGCGCAGCGCCTCGGAGAGCGCCACTTCGCCCGGCGGGTCGAGACTGGAATTGGGCTCGTCGAGCACGATCAGGGCCGGCAGGCCGAACACCGCCCGCGCCAGCCCGATGCGCTGGCGCTGCCCGCCCGAGAGGGCGACGCCGCCCTCGCCGATCTGGGTGTTGTAGCCCTGCGGCATGTGCTGGATCAGGTCATGCACGCCGGCAAGGCGGGCGGCGGCCACCACCTCGCTGTCGTGGACCTCGCCGAAGCGGGCGATGTTCTCGGCGATGGAGCCGGAGAACAGCTCCACGTCCTGCGGCAGGTAGCCGATGGCGCGGCCGAGCTGGGCCTCGTCCCAGTGGCCCAGCTCTGAGCCGTCCAGCCGCACGCAGCCGCCGACCGCCGCCCACACCCCCACCAGGGCCCGCGCCAGGCTCGACTTGCCGGCCGCGGTGGGGCCGACGATGCCGAGCCCGGTGCCCGCCGGCAGGCGGAACGACACGTTGCGCAGCACCGGCACATCGCGGCCGGGGGCGCGCACGAACAGGTTTTCCACCGCGATCTCGCCGCGCGGCTCGGGCAGGCGCAGGCGCTTGCCGGGATCAGGCGCCTCAGCCAGCAGAAGCTGGATGCGGGCGTGGGCGGCGCGCACGTTCACCACCGACTTCCAGTTGCTCACCGCCAGCTCGATGGGCTGGATGCAGCGCCCCACCAGGATCGAGCCGGCGATGATCATGCCGGGGGAAATCTCCTTGTGGATGGCGAGGTAGGCGCCGAGCCCGAGCACCACGCTCTGCACCAGGGCGCGGTTGAACTTGGTGAGGGCCACGAGGATGGTGCCGCGATCACCGGCCCGGCCCTGCCAGCCCAGCGCCTGCTCGCGCATGGCGCCCCAGCGCCGGCGCAGCTCGGGAGCCATGCCCATGGCCTGCAGCACCTCGGCATTGCGCAGGGTCGCCGTCGCCAGGGTGCTGGCGGTGATGCTGGCGCGGTTCGAGGCGGAGAGGCTGGGCTGGGTGGCCCGGTTGTTGAGCACCGCGAGGGCGCCGGAGAGCAGCGCGCTGCCCAGCGCCAGGAAGCCGTAGTAGGGATGCAGCAGGGTGGCGCAGATGGCGTAGATGGGCATCCACGGCAGGTCGCACAGGGCGCTGAGGGCGGGACCGGCGAAAAAGTCGCGCACCGTGTCCAGGTCACGCAGGGTCTGGGTCTGGCCGGAGCTGCGGTCGCGCACCGCGGTGCGCTGGATGGCGTCGAACACCGGCACGTGGACCTTGGCGTCGAAGGCGAAGCCGGCCCGCTCCAGCACCCGCGTGCGCAGCGCTTCCAGCGCCGACCACACCACATAGAGGAAGGCGGTGATGAGGGTGAGCAGGATCAGCGTCTCGATGCTGCGGGAGGACAGCACGCGGTCGTAGACCTGCATCATGTAGATCGAGCCGTTGAGGCCCAGCAGGTTGATGAAGAAGCTGAAGACGATCACGGCGATGAAGGCGGGGCGGATGGCCCGCAGGGCCTGATCGAGCGCGGTCGGCTTGTGCGCGGGGGAAGGCCCCCGGTGGCCGGGCGAAAGGCTCATGAAACATCCTCGGCGCGGGTCCGGCTGCGGCCGCGGAAGGCGCTGGCCGCTCGATGCCGCAGCAGCGGCGCGCGCATTGAGATCAGTGTGTCCTTACGGCGAAGCGACGGCCCCGCATCGGCCATGGCGCGGCCGCCTGTGGCGCCCCGCTTGTGGGCCATGACGCAGGGGGGTGGAAAAAAGCCGGTGGTCGCCCGAGGTCACCCCCAAGCCTGCGAATAGAGGTCATGGCCCCGACGCCTCCCGTTTCGACGGTATGACGATGCATTCCCGCTGTCGCAGATCAAGCCCCAAACCGGGGTTTAGGTGGCGCAATTGGAAGCAGCCGACGGAAAATCACGCTTTATTGCCACGAGCTTACGCTGCGCGGCAACTTATGCGAGAAGTTCTTTTATGATACGTGCAAGAGCGGTTCGGGGTCTGGCCTAGTTTCGCAAAACGCCATAGGCGGCGAGGAAGACTCGCACCGCCCCATCGACGGTTTTGGCGATCTCGTCGGGGCTCGGCTGCTGACCGGTGCCGAACATCAGGCCCTTCACCAGGTTGCCCTGGCAGAGGTTGAAGAACTGGAACGCCGCCATCTCGCGGTCGTCCACCTGAAGGTGTCCAAGCTCGGCTTGCCGGCCGAGGAGATCGGCCAGCCGGCGTCCGCCGTGGCAGGGCCCGGCATCGAAGAAGGTGCGGCCCACCGCCGGGAACTTCTCCGCCGCGCCGATGACCATGCGCATGAGGCGGATGTGGTCGGGCTGCACCATCATGGTCATGAAGGTCATGCCGATGCGCTTCAGCAGGCTTTCCACGTCCTTGTCGTCGGGATCGAACTCGAACAGCCGCTCGGCGGACTTGCGGCGGTCGGTTTCCACCAGCGCCTGGAACAGCTCTTCCTTGCTGGAGAAATAGACGTAGATGGTGGCCTTGGAGACTTGGCTGGCGCGGGCGATCTCATCCATGCTGGCGCCGTCGAAGCCCTTGTCGAAGAACACCCGGCGGGCACCGTCGATGATGTCGCGGTGCTTGCCGGCCTCAGGCGCGGTGGTCTGGGGCGCGGCGGGCGCGGGCGCCACCTTCACATCCGCCGCTGCGGCCTTCGTGGGATGCCTCATCTTGAACCTTCCTGACAGACACCCTGCATAGGAGCGCAGCGGCGCGCTGTCAAAATATTTGACTGAACGGTTCAGTTCAATATACTCCATCCAGACGCTGAACTGAACCGTTCAGTTGAAATTCTTCGCGCCAGCCGGAGGGCGACCGTGACACAGGCGAACAGGATCGAACCGGCCGCGAACGACGCGGCTCCAGACACGCCCGCATCGGCGTCGCCGGTTGCCGGCGTGACCGTGCTGAAGCGGCCCGGAGCCGCGCCCGGCGGCGCCCCGCTGGCGGACGCGCCGGCATCAGCCCCGGCGGCGGAGGCAGCGCCTGCCAGGAAGCGCTCGGTGAAGCCGTTCGTCTTCGGCGGCCTGCTGGCGGCGCTGGTGGTGGGCGGCGGCTGGTATGGCACCCACTGGTGGCAGGTGGGTCGCTTCGAGGTCTCCACCGACGACGCCTATGTGGCCGCCGACACCTCCATCCTCGCCGCCAAGGTGGGGGGCTATGTGAAGAGCGTGGACGTGGTCGCCAACCAGTGGGTCAAGGCCGGCGACGTGATCGCGCGCATCGATGATGGCGACTACACCCTCGCCCTGCGTGCCGCGCAGGACAAGATCGCCACCCAGGAGGCCGCCCTGTCGCGCTTCGACGAGCAGGAGAAGGCGGCGGAAGCCGCCGTCGCCCAGGCGCGGGCGCAGCTTGTGGCCAACCAGGCCGACCTGCAGCGCACGCAGCTGGAATTCGACCGGCAGAACAAGCTCGCCAGCTCCCATTTCGCCAGCCAGTCGGTGCTCGACAATGCCCGCGCCGACCGCGACAAGGCGCAGGCGAACGTCGCCGCGGGACAGGCAGCCGTTGCTTCCGCCGAGGCCGCCGTGGCGGTCATCAAGGCCCAGCGCACCGAGGCCGCGCGCGTGCTCGACCAGTACCGCACCGCCCGCGACCAGGCCCAGCGCGACCTCGATTTCACCGTGGTGCGCGCGCCCATCGACGGGGTGGTGGGCAACCGCGCGGTGCAGGTGGGCCAGCTGGTGCAGGCCGGTACCCGCCTTGCCGCGGTGGTGCCGCTGGCCGGCGTCTATGTGGACGCCAATTTCAAGGAAACCCAGCTCGGCCGCCTGCATCAGGGCCAGAAGGTGCGGGTGTCGGTGGACGCCTATCCCGACCGGGATTTCGCCGGCACGGTCATGAGCGTTTCCCCGGCGTCCGGCTCGGTGTTCAGCCTGCTGCCGCCGGAGAATGCCACCGGCAATTTCACCAAGATCGTGCAGCGCGTTCCCGTGCGCATCGGCTTCGACGCCGGCGCGCTCGAAGGGCGCAACCTGCGGCCCGGCATGTCGGTGACCGCCGTGGTCGATACCCGCGCCGACGCCTCCTGAGCGCCGGCCGTTCGGGCCCAAGGACGAACACCATGTCCAGCACCATCACCCAAGGCACGCCCATCGCCCCGCCCCGCGCACCCGCCGCCGCTCCGGGCGTCGAGGGGCGGCGCATGTTCGCCTTCCTGTGCATGGTGTTCGGCATGTTCATGGCGATCCTGGACATCCAGATCGTCTCCGCCTCCCTGGCCGAGATCCAGGCCGGGCTTGCCGCCTCCTCGGACGAAATCTCCTGGGTGCAGACCAGCTACCTCATCGCTGAGGTGGTGATGATCCCGCTCTCGGGCTTCCTGTCGCGGGCGCTGTCCACGCGCTGGCTGTTCGCGGCCTCGGCGGCGGGCTTTACCTTCATGAGCTTCATGTGCGCGACGGCCACGAGCATCGAGCAGATGATCGTCTATCGCGCGCTGCAGGGCTTTCTCGGCGGCGGCATGATCCCCACCGTGTTCGCTGCGGCCTATTCGGTGTTTCCGAAGGAAAAGCAGCCCATCGTGGCGCCCATGATCGGCCTCGTGGCGACGCTGGCGCCCACCATCGGGCCCACCGTGGGCGGCTATCTCACCGACCTGTTCTCCTGGCACTGGCTGTTTCTCATCAATGTGGGGCCGGGCATCCTGGTGGTGATCGCCTCGGTGACGCTGATCGACTTCGACGAGCCGGACTTCGCCCTTCTGGACCGCTTCGACTGGTGGGGCCTGCTGTTCATGGCGGGCTTCCTCGGCAGCCTGGAGTTCGTGCTGGAGGAAGGCCCGACAAACGACTGGTTCGAGGACAATTACATCCTCGCCTTCGCCGTGGTGTGCGGCGTCTCGGCCTTGGCCTTCTTCGCCCGCGTGCTGATGGCGAAGGAGCCGGTGGTGGATATCCGCGCCTTCGTGAACCGCAACTTCGCCATCGGCTCGGCCTTCAGCTTCGTCATGGGCATCGGGCTCTATGGCCTGACCTATCTCTACCCGGTGTATCTGGGGCGGGTGCGGGGCTATTCGGCGCTCCAGATCGGCGAGACCATGTTCGTCACCGGCGTGTTCATGTTCGTGAGCGCGCCCATCGCCGGGCGGCTGATGACGCGGCTCGATCCCCGCATCATGATCGGCGCCGCCTTCGCCGGTTTCGCGCTGGGCACGTGGTGGATCACCTTCATCACCAAGGACTGGGATTTCTGGGAGCTGCTGATCCCGCAGATGCTGCGCGGCACCTCGCTGATGATGGCCATGATCCCCATCAACAACCTGTCGCTGGGCACGCTGCCGCCGGCACAGCTGAAGAATGCCTCGGGCCTGTTCAACCTCACCCGCAATCTCGGCGGGGCGGTGGGGCTCGCCCTCATCAACACCGTGCTCAACAACCGCTGGGACCTGCACCTCGCCCGCCTGCACGAGAGCGTGGAATGGGGCAACCAGGCGGCGCTGGAACAGCTCGACGGACTGACGAAGACCTTCGATGGGCTGGGCTCGCTTGCCTCCGACGCGGCGCTGAAGCAGATGGCGCTCATCGTGCGGCGCGAGGCGTTGGTGATGTCTTTTGCCGACGTGTTCTACCTGCTCACCTTCGTGTTCCTCGCTTTGGTGGTGGCCGCCCCGCTCATGCGCCGGCCCAGGCCCGGCGGGGCAGGGGGCGGCGGCGGGCATTGAGCGGACCCGTCACCCGAAGATGTCGGCGGTGATGGCTGCGTACCAGCCCATGTTCTCATCCTGCGTCGCCCGGCGCAGGGCCGGGGGCTCGTTGGTCTGGGAGATGAAGCCCTCCACTTCGCGGATCCGGCCGTCGGCGGGGGCGTAGCGGCCGCCCACCTTCACCGTGTCGTCGGGGGTGATGAGGCTCCAGCAGGTGTTGGCATAGCGGGCCGGGAAGGCGCGCGCGCCGATCAGGTCGGCCCGCACGCGCATGGCCGCCACTTTTGCCTGGCTGTTGGCGGCGAAGGCGGATTTCGGCATGTCGCCGGGAATGGCGGCATCGCCGATGACGAAGATCGCCGGATCCATGCGCGAGGCCATGCTGTCGGCATCGATCGGGCACCAGCGCGAGGCATCCGCCAGCCCCGCCTGCCGGGCGATGGCGCCGGCCATCTGCGCCGGGATGACGTTGACGAGGGCCGCGTCCCGGTAGGTCTCGAAGCCGGTGGCCACGGTGGAGGTCTTCGGGTCCACCCATTTCAGGCCGTCCGAGATGTCCGGGGCCATCCACTCGATCATGCCCGGGTAATTGGCCTCCCAGCCCTCCTGGAACAGGCCCTGCTTGGAGAACTTCTCCTTGGGATCGACGATGACGATCCTGGCCCGGCCGCGTCCCGTGGTCTTGAGCACATGGGCCATCATCGAGGCGCGCTCGTAGGGGCCGGGCGGGCAGCGATAGGGATTGGGCGGGGCGATGATGACGATCAGCCCGCCGTCCGGTACCGCGTCCAGCTTCGCCTTCAGGATCTGGGTCTGCCGTCCCGCCTTCCAGGCGTGGGGCATGATGTCCTCCGCGTCCTTGCTCCAGCCGGGCACCGAGCCGTAGTCGAGATCGATGCCGGGGGAGAGGATGAGCCGGTCGTAGGGTAGGCGGTCGCCGCCGGAGAGCACCACCGCGCGCCGGTCGCGGTCAATGGTGGATGCCGCCTCGTGGATGACGCGCACGCCCTGCCGCGCCAGCCCCTCATAGCCGTGCACGAGGCTGTCGAAGCTGCGCAGTCCGCCGAGGAAGAGGTTGGAGTGGAAGCAGGTAACATAGGTGGAGTTCGGCTCCACCAGGGTGACCTCGATGGCGCCTGGGGCATCCTTGGCCACGTAGCGCGCGGCGGTGGCGCCCCCCGGCCCGCCACCCACCACCACGAGGCGAGGCTTGGCCTGCCCCAGCACCGCCGGCGCGGCGAGAGTTGAGGCGGCGGTGGCGAGCAGGGTCCGGCGCGAGATCGTCCCGGTCATGGCGGTCAGCCCACCTTGAGATAGGCAAAGCCCTTGTTCTGCAGGGCGCCCACCGTGGCCACCCCCGACGGGACGAAGGCGATGTAGGGGGCCTTGCGGGCCCGCTCCTTGTCGATCTTGTTGCGGGCGAAGGTGAAGGAGCACAGGTAGATCTTCAACCCGTTCTTGGCGAGGGCGTCGATCTTCTCGGTCAGGATCGGGTCCAGCGTCTCCTTCTCCCACATGGTGCCGGCGAGGCTGTCGAGGAAGAACTTCACCCCGCCCGCATGGGCCACCAGCGCCAGCTGGATGGCGAAGGGGTCGGCGCCGTAGGCGGCATAATGGTTGGAGATGTTGTTCAGGGTCTGGGCGAAGCGCTCGTGGTCGCCGTAGTCGCAATGGTAGAGGCAGGCGGTGTCCGCCTCCTTGGCGATGTCCTTCAGTTCCACGCTCTGGGCGGCATGGGCGGCCACCGGAGCGGCCCCGGCCAGCGCCAGGGTGCCGAGAAAGGCGCGGCGATCGAAATGCGGCATGGTTTCCTCCCGGGCCCGGACGTTTGCCGAGCTTATGTCTGACCCGTCATCGTGCGGGCTTCACGTCTTCGAAATAGGCGGCGAGGGCGGCGATCTCCGCGTCCGAAAGTCCCGAGGCGAGGGCATGCATGAGGGGTGAGGGCCGCGCCCCGCTGCGATATTCCTCCATGGCCGCCACGAAAGGCCGCCTGCGGCAGGCCGGCGATGGTGGGCACGCCCCCCGATGCCGCCCCCGGCTGGTGGCAGGAGACGCAGGCCCCGGCGAGCCAGGCACCCAGCTCCACATCGCCCGGCTCCATATTGCCCGAGGCCCGCGCGGGGGCGAGGTCCAGGGCCAGCATAAAGGCCAGTGTGACGGCCAGCATCGGGGCCGGGAGCCATCCGGCCCCGATGCCGTGACGGCCGGGCATGGCCCCCGTCAAATGCATTCTCGTCAAATGCACTCCCGTCAAACGCGCCCTCGGCATGTGGGGCTGGCCTCGCTCCAGATGACGCTCACTCCAGATTACCCTTGGGTGCCTCGCCGTCCGGGGTCACGTTGAGGATCTGGGCGCGGGCGGTGACGTGGACCTCACCGGAGCAGTTGGTCATGCAGGGGTCCTTCTTCCAGAACGCCTTTTCCGTGGTCTCGCGGTCGTCCTCATAGAAGTTCGCCTCGTTGGGCAGCGCCACCTTGGGGAAATTCTCCTTGGACAGGACATAGCCCTCCGGCACCAGGTCGTTGAGGTTCAGCAGATAGGCCACGATGGCATAGGTCTCGTCAGCCGTCAGCGACTGGTTGTTGCCGAACGGCATGGCGCGGTGGACATAGTCGAACACGGTGGAAGCATAGGGCCAGAAAGAGCCGATGGTCTTCTCCGGCCGGTCCGATTTCAGCGTGCCCTGTCCGCCCGCCAGCACCGGCCAGCGCCCCGCCCCCTCGCCGAACTCGCCGTGGCAGACGGCGCAATTGTGCAGGAACAGCTCCTCGCCCTGCTTCACCGATCCCTTGCCCTCGGGCAGGCCCTCGCCATCGGCCCGCACGTCGATGTTCCAGGCGGCGATCTCCTCCGGCAAAGCGGGCCGGCCGAGCGCGATGACCTTGGCGGCCGGCGCCGGGGCGGCGGTGGAGACATTCACCGCCTGCTGCGGCCTGGCCTGTTCCGGCGCGGCCTTCTGCCCCCCGGCGTTCTGCCCCCCGACCTTGGCGGGCGCGCCCTTCGCCTCTGGGGCAGCGCCGGCCGGGGCAGCGAGAAGGAGCGCGGATGCGACCAGCAGCGCCTCAGCCGACTTCCACATTTTCCGTCTCCCCGTTGGAGCGCACCAGCCAGGTCTGGATGCCGTTGTTGTGATAGATGGAATTGGTGCCGCGCACGGCCCGCAGCTCGTTCTTGGTGGGCTGCACATAGCCGGTGTCGTCCATGGCGCGGGACTGCACCATCAGCTCCTGCCCGGCCCAGTCTAAATCCAGGTAGAAGCGGGTCATGGCCATGGGCATCACCGGCCCTTCGAGGCGCGCGGTGGTCCAGTTGCGACCGCCATCCAGCGACACGTCCACCCGCTTGATGCTGCCGCGCCCGGACCAGGCGATGCCGGTGAGCACGTTCGGCCCCTTCTGGCGCAGGGGGGCCTGCGGGCTGGGGCTCGTCACCACGGATTTCGCATCCATGATGAAGGTGAAGCGGCGGGAGCGGCCGTCGGCGAGCAGGTCGGTGTATTTCGAGGTTTCCTCGCGCTGCTGCCACGGCTGGTCGCCCACCTTGATGCGGCGCAGCCACTTGATCCACATGTTGCCTTCCCAGCCCGGCACCACGAGGCGCACCGGATAGCCCTGCTCGGGCCGCAGCGCCTCTCCGTTCATGGCGAAGGCGACGAGGCAGTCGTCCAGCGCCTTCTCGATGGGAATGGAGCGCGTCATCACCGCCGCGTCGGCGCCCTCGGCCAGCACCCATTTGCCCTTGGGCTTCACCCCGGCCATGTCGAGGAACGCGCGCAGCGGCACGCCGGTGTAGAACACGTTGTGGATCATGCCGTGGGTGAACTGGCAGCCGTTGAGCTGCGCGCCGCGCCACTCCATGCCGGAATTGGCCGCGCATTCGAGGAAATAGGCCCGGTTGACCCGGCCCGGCATGCGCCTGATGTCGTCCAGGGTGAAGACCAGTTCCTTGTCCACCATGCCGTGGATCATGAAACGATACTTGTCCGGATCGATCTCCGCCTCGCCGCCATGGTGGCGGACGAAGCACAGGCCGTTGGGGGTGATGACCCCGTCGAGAGCATAGAGCGGAGTGAAGCTCACCGAGCTTTCCGAGCTGGCGGTGAGCCAGGTCACCTCGCGCCGCACCACGTCCTTCTCGAACTTCGAGGGCTTGCCGTAGGGATTGACGTTGACGCCGGGGCCCAGCGTCTTCGACCAAGCTGGCACCGGCACGATGTTGGGGTCGGGGCCGGCGGCAGCTGCGGGGCCGGCGCGCAGGGCACCGGCGCCGGCCGCGGCCGCACCGGCCCCAAGGCCTGCCACGGACAGGAAGCGGCGGCGCGAGAGCGGCGGAGCGACAGCGTTTCCGGCGGCGCGGCCGGTGTCTGGGAGCTGGTTATCGGACATGGCGTCCTCCCTGGTATTCTTTTATTCGTTTGTTTGAATATTTTCGGCGAAATCGGGTGCCTGAGGCAGCCCGGCTTGTCGGGGGCAAGTCGGCATTTACCTCACGCCCCCGTCACCTTCACCGACGCATTGGGCGCGATCTTCACCGTCTTGGCGTTGGCCACGTAGCGCTCCACCACCTCCCAGATGGGCGGGCCTTCCACGTTCTGGGAGACCGAGGCCCAGCCGGCGACCGTATAGGTCTTGTCCGCCTCCAGCGGCTTGCCGGTCTTCAGGAAGGTGAGGTCGGAGATGCGCTGGCCGACGCCCTTCGACACGTCGATGGCGTAGCCCACGCCTCCCACCCGCACCATGTCGCCGCCGCCCTGGAAATAGGGGTCGGGATGGAAGATGTTGTCGGCCACATCCTCCAGCACGTCCTTCAGCTGCCGGCCGGTCATGGTGTTGCGGTAGCAGGCCGGATAGGTGATGGCGGTGGCGTTGGAGATGGTCTCGAAGGTGATGGGATCGCCCGGCAGCAGCGTGCCGCCCCAGCGAAAGCCGGGGGAAAGGGCGATTTCCGCGTCCCGCTCCTTGAGGAGCGCGTCGCAGATCATGTCGTCGAAGGTGCCGTTGAAGTTGCCGCGCCGGTACAGCAGGCTTTCCGCCCGGCCCACCTCACGGGCAAGGTCCTTGGCATAAGGCGCGCGGATGTCCGCCACCAGCTTCGTCATCTCCGGATCGGGCGCGATCACGTCCGAGAACACCGGGATCAGCTGGAACCTGTAGCCGGTGACCTTCTTGTCCTGAACGTCGAGATCGAGGCGGGACAGGAACTTGCCGTGGGAGCCGGTGGCGATCAGCAGGGTCTTGCCCACCTCGGTGGCGGCGGGCATGGCATCATGGGTGTGGGCGGTGAGGATCACGTCGATGCCCTTCACCCGCGTGGCCATCTTGCGGTCCACGTCGAAGCCGTTGTGGGAGAGCAGCACCACCACGTCGGCGCCGCCGGCACGGGCAGCATCCACTTGTCTTTGCATCTCCTCCTCGCGGATGCCGAACTCCCAGTCCGGGATCATCCAGCGCGGGTTGGAGATGGGGGTACGCGGGAAGGCCTGGCCGATGACGGCGATCCTGGCGCCGCCCTTCTCGAAGGTCTTCGCCGCATCGAACACCGGCTCGCCCCATTCGGTGGAGCGCACATTCTGGGCGAGGAAGGCGAAGGGGGCCTTCTCCTTGATCGCCATGACCCGGTCGGCGCCGTAGGTGAACTCCCAGTGCCCCACCATGGCGTCGAGCCCGAGCGCGGAGAACACCCGCACCATGTCCTCGCCCTTGGTCTGCAGCGACGACCACGAGCCCTGCAGCCCGTCGCCGCCGTCGAGCAGCAGCACCTTGTCCGCCCCCCGCTCGGCGCGGATGGCCTTGATGAGGGTGGCGATGCGGTCCACCCCGCCCATGCGGCCATAGCTGCGGGCGAGCGCCGTGAAGTCCTCCGAAGTCAGCGCATAGGCGTCGCGCGTGCCCGGCCTGATGTTGAAGTAGTTGAGGAAGGCCATATCGGTCAGGTGCGGCGGCACGCCCCGCGCGTCGCCGACGCCCAAATTGATAGACGGTTCACGGAAGTAGAGCGGATTGAGCTGGGCATGGATGTCGGTGACATGCAGAATGGTGAAGGTGCCGATCCTGCCGAACTTCAAGAGGTCATTCTGGGTCAATTGCCCGCCGATGGCCTGCGCCAGCCCCGGTCCCGAGGCGGCGAGAAGGCCGGCGAGCGCCGTCCCGGCGGACAGAAAATCGCGCCTTGAGATCATGGTGATCGCGCTTTCCAAAAGTCATAGGGGTAGCGTTGTCCGGATCACCTCGTGATCCGGATGTGTAGCGCTCCCGAAATCCAGATAAGGGGCGGATTTATGCTTTGGCGTCAGGCGACGGTGAGCTTGGCGGTGGCCTTCTGCTCGGCGCCGGCGTCGTCCTTCCAGGAGAAGGTGAACTCGCCGCTCTCCCGGGCCTTGTAGAAGAAGGACTGGAAGGGATTGGCGGAGATCGCCGGGAACCATTCGGCAGTAAAGAAGGTCTTACCGTTGAACGCGGCCTGGAAGCTGTTGATGATGTCGCGCGGCACCGTCTTGCCGGCAGCATCCTTGCGCTGGCCGCTTTCCATCTCGTGGGAAATCAGGGTCTTGATCTCGATGATCTCGCCGGCTTTCGCCTGGGCGGGGACGCGCACGCGGGGCGCGGACTTGATGGCCATGGGTTTCCTCCCGATTAGTCAGGTGGGGCGATTTTCGCCCACGATTATTTTGATTCGTTTTGAACTCTACTCAGCCACCGCAGCCGCCGATGGTGACCTTCACCTGCGACCGGGCGGAAAACAGCGCGCCGGAGGACATTTCCGCCACCGCGATCACATTCTGCGTCTGCGCCAGCCGCATCCGGGCCGAAGCCGAGGCTTTCCCGCTGTCCGGGGTGAAGGTGTAGGTGACCACCTGCGGAAGCGGGTTACCATCGGCGAACACATGGACAGACTTGACGAAATCGGCCTCCGTCATGGGGCTGTCCACGTCGATGTTGATGGGCACGACGAGGCCGTTCTCGGCGATTTCCGGCACGTCCAGCTTGATCTTGCCTTCGCCCATGGCCTTGCCGCCAAACAGCTTTTTCATCTCCTCCGCCACCTGCGCCTCGGTGGCGAAGCTCATGCGCGGCGCCAGCACCGCAGCAAGGGCCGCAATCCCTGCCAGCTGCAGCGCTCGGCGTCGGGTGGCAAGACGGGGTGAATCCACGTGAAGGGTCATCCGTTTCCTCCTGGGCGGCCCCTGGATGAGGCCTTAAATGCTTATTTTTTCTTGATGATCTGAGGCGGGCGCACCGCGCCGTCGCCAATCAATTTCACATATTGTGATATCGATTTCTTTGAATGTAAAGTATCCTCCGTCAGGTCATCGCGATTGCCTATCACTGGCCGCCGCGGGGCCGAAGGCCGTTGCGTTCCAAGGGCTTCACCAGAAGGCCCGGCGCCTCGGCCCGCCAAGACCGGGAGGATATATGCGACCCAAAGTCCCGTTTCTCACATGTCTGTGCGCCCTCGCCCTCCTCCTCGCCCCGACCTTCCGGGCCGGCGCCCAGGAGGATGCGAGCGAGAAGGAAATCGAGCGCTACCGCGCCATGATCAACGATCCCATGGCCAATCCCGGCTACCTCGCGGTGGACCGGGGCGAGGCCCTGTGGGCGGAAAAGCGCGGCACGAAAAACGTGTCCCTGGAAAGCTGCGACCTCGGTCTGGGCGCCGGCAAGCTGGAGGGCGCCTATGCCAAACTGCCGCGCTATTTCGCCGATGCCGACAAGGTGATGGACCTGGAACAGCGGCTGCTCTGGTGCATGGACAAGATCCAGGGCCTCGACATCAAGCCCATCATGGCAAAGCCTTTTTCCGGGCCGGGCCGTGGTTCGGACATGGAGGATCTCGTCGCCTTCATCGCCAACAAGTCCAACGGCATGAAGATCGCCGTGCCGCTTGATCATGCCAAGGAGAAGGAGGCCTATGGCATCGGCGAAGCGCTGTTCTTCCGCCGCTCCGCCATCAATGACTTCTCCTGCTCCACCTGCCATGCGGACGCCGGCAAGCGCATCCGCCTGCAGGGCCTGCCGCAGCTCGACAAGCCCGGCAAGGACGCGCAGCTGACCATGGGCTCCTGGCCCACCTACCGGGTTTCCCAGAGCGCGCTGAGAACCATGCAGCACCGCCTGTGGGACTGCTACCGCCAGATGCGCATGCCGGCCCCGGACTACGCCTCGGAGGCGGTCACGGCGCTCACCGTCTTCCTGAATGCGCAGGCAGCGGGCGGCGAGCTCAACGTTCCGTCCATCAAGCGCTGAGGGGGAGAGGCATCATGAAGAAGATACTCATCGCCGCCGCGCTCGTTCTGCCCGGCTTGGCTCATGCCCAGCAGATCCCGCCGGCCTCTCCCGCCGTGGTGGATCGGGTGGTGAAGGAAAGCTTCACCAAGCTGCCCGAAGGCTGGGCGCAACGGCTCGTGCCGGACGAAACCATGCAGCTGTGCTCTGTGACGCGGAACCAGCCCGCGGCCAAGGAGGCGGAGGCCATCATGGCGCGGGAGGCGAAGACCGTGAAGCTGCCGGAGGGCAGCGTCATCGGCAACTGGAAGGAGGGGGAGAAGGTCGCGCAGAACGGGCGTGGCGGCCAGTTCTCCGATCCGCCGGGCACGGTGAGCGGCGGCAACTGCTATGCCTGCCACCAGATGGACCCGCGCGAGGTGAGCTACGGCACGCTCGGCCCGAGCCTCACCAATTACGGCGCGGATCGCAAGTTCGCCCCGGCCGATGCCAAGGCTGCCTATGCCAAGGTGTTCAATCCGCAGGCGGCCTTCGCCTGCTCGCCCATGCCGCGCTTCGGGCACAACGGGGTGCTCAGCGAGCAGCAGATCAAGGACGTGGTGGCCTATCTTTTCGACCCCGATTCACCGGTGAACAAGCCGTTGAAATAGCGCTTCACGACGACTTGGCCCCGCTTCGCGCGGGGCCATTTTTCAGGTGCGGTCCTGGCGGGCAAGAAAGGCGTCGAAGGTCGCGTCCTTGTAGGCGCCCTGCGCCACATAGCGGAACATGGCGGCGAACTCCGTCTGCGGCAGCAGGCCGGGCAGGCGCGCCACCTCCTTCGCCGTGCCACTGTCCAGCGCGAAGAACTGGAAGGTCGGCGTCGCGCGGATGCGCTCGCGTTGTCCGAACGCCTTTTCGGTGAGGCGGGCACCGTCGAAGGCCGTCACCTCGCGGGCGCCGAACAGGTCCAGATGGACGATGTCGAACGCCGCGCGGATGGGATCGGCGAGGGCCGGGTCGGCGAAATAGACGGTGTGCAACGTCTTGCAATAGATGCAGCCGCGCTGGCTCCACTGCAGGGCGAAGTGGCGTCCCTTCGATGTGGCGGCGGACAGATCTTCGGAGAGGTCGAGGAAGCTGTCCAGATACCAGTCCTGCGTATAGAGGCCGTCATCTCCGAGCCGCGTCACGGCCTTCGCCGCGCCGGGCGTGAGCGCCGTCGCCGCAATGGTGCCGGTGAGGCTCGCGGCGCCGCGCAGGAGGCCGCGGCGGGTGAGGTGGGATGCATCCGACATCAGGGTCCCTCCGGGGGTGCGTCAGCCGATGGTGCCGAGGGCCGGCACCTGGTCCATGAGCCATTGGGCGACCTCAGGCATGAAGCCGGTCATGAAGGCGAGGCCGGTGAGGATGAGGAGCGCGCCGGCCATCTTCTCGATAAGGCCCAGACGCCGCCGCGCCGAAGCCGCCCAGGCGAGGAAGGGGCCGGTGAAAGCGGCCGCGAGCAGGAACGGGATGCCGATGCCGGCGGCATAGACCGCGAGCAGCGCCATGCCTTTGCCCACCGAGGCCTCGGCCCCCGCCACCATCAGGATGGCGGCGAGCACCGGCCCGACGCAGGGCGACCAGCCGAAGCCGAAGGCAAGACCGATGAGATAGGGGCCGACGAGGCCCGCAGGCGTGGCGGCAGCATCGATCTTCGCTTGCCGGTAAAGCAGGGGAATGCGCACCAGGCCGGTCATGTGGAGGCCGAACAGCACCAGCAGGGCGCCGGAGACGAGGGTGAGCGTCTCCACATGGCGCATCAGCATCTGCCCGAGGGTGGAGGCGGTCGCACCCAGCAGGATAAAGACGGTGGAGAAGCCGAGAACGAAGAGAACCGACGCCGCGATCACCCGCCGGCGCGGCGCGGCCTCGCCTTCGTGACCCGCGACCGTCCCGGTCAGGAAGCCGAGATAGGCAGGCACCAGCGGCAGCACGCAGGGCGAGGCGAACGACAGGAGCCCGGCCAGGAAGGCGCCGGGCAGGCCGATATCCAGCGACATGATCCTCCCCTTCCGCATGCGTTGAGCCGACGCGGTTTCAGGTCTTGCTCAAGATATATGCGAATGCGATAATATGAGAAGTGAAATCGCGCTTCCGGAGCGTGGAATATGCGTCGCGCCTTGTCCTGGCTGACCCTCACGGGCGTCCTTGCCGTCGTGCTCGGTGCGGCGGTGCCCGCGCGGGCGAGCGAGCTGGTGATGTTCGAGCGCAGGGGCTGCGCCTACTGTCTCCAGTTCGATCGGGATGTGGCGCCCATCTATCAGAAGACCGAGGAAGGCCGGCGCGCGCCGCTGCGCCGGGTGGATCTGTCCGGCGGGGTGCCGGCCGATGTCGCGCTTGCAGGTCCGGTGCGCTTCACGCCCACCTTTGTGCTCGTGGACGAAGGACGCGAGATCGGGCGCATTACCGGTTATGCTTCCGATGAAGCCTTCTGGGGTCTGCTGGGCGCGCTGACGCAACAGGGCGCGCCTAATCGGCCGTGAGGCCGGAGCGCATCGTCGATTTGTGAGAGGTTCGAGAGCATGCCACCCATCGTGTCCACGCGGATCGAGGACGAACTGCGCGAAGGCCCGGAGATTTCGCCCGAACTCGACCAGCTTATGCGCAATGCGCGCAAGGCGAGCGATTTCCTGAAAGCGCTCTCCCACGAGAACCGGCTCTTGCTGCTGTGCCTGCTGGCCGAGCGCGAGCGGTCGGTGACCGAGCTGGAGAATATCCTGTCCCTGCGCCAGCCCACGGTGTCCCAGCAACTGGCACGGCTGCGGCTGGACGATCTCGTCACCACGCGCCGCGACGGCAAGACCATCTATTACAGCCTCGCCAACGACGACGTGCGTCGGGTCATCTCGGTCATCTACGACATGTATTGCGGGTCGGAACGCGCCGACAAGAGTTAAGACAAAACAGCGCCGGGCCGGCGACGGGGCGACACAAGTCCCGCGCCTGCCGTCTACGGGAGGAGGCGGCGCATGGATATTTCAAGCCCCTGGTGGACCGCGCTTGCGGGCCTCCTGGTGGGAGGCATCGCGGGTTTCTGCGTGTTCCGTGCCCGGCTGTGCACCTTCGGCGCCCTCGAGGATGCCATGGTGGGCAAGGACTGGCGGCGCATGAAGGTGTTCGCCCTCGCCCTTGGCCTTGCAATTGCCGGGACGCAGGCGCTGGCCCTCGCCGGCATCCTCGCGCCCGAGCGCACCAATTACGTACCCATGGCACTGCCGTGGCTTGGCATCCTGCTGGGCGGGCTGCTGTTCGGGCTCGGCATGGCGCTGGTGGGCACCTGCGCCTTCGGCTCCCTGGTGCGCCTCGGTTCGGGCGACCTGCGCAGCCTCGTGGTGCTGATGGTGTTCGGCGCGGCGGCCTACGCCACCTTGCGCGGGGTCCTCTCCGGCTTCCGGGTGGATGGGCTGGAACGCGTGGCCCTCACCCTTCCCGCCGGCACGCAGGCGGATCTTCCCTCCCTCATCGGGCGGGTGGCGGGACACGACCTGCGGGGCTGGATGGGGGCGCTGGCGGTTCTCGCCCTGATCCTTCCCGCCTGTGCCGACCGCCGCCTCTGGCGCGCACCCCGGCTGATGACCGCCGGCGTCGTGCTGGGGCTCGGCGTGGTGGCGGGATGGCTGGCCACGACGCTGCTGGTGGACGAATTCGCCCATCCCACGGCGCCCCAGAGCCTGACCTTCGTGTCACCGGTAGCGCGGACCCTGTTCGGCCTGCTGTTCGACCAGGCGAGCCTTGCCGAGTTCGGTGCCGGCAGCGTGTTCGGCGTGGCGTTGGGCGCGTTCGCGGCCGCGCGGCGATCGGACGGCTTTCGCTGGGAGGCGTTCGACGATCCGCGCGAGATGAAGCGCCATCTCCTCGGCGCGGTGCTGATGGGGATGGGCGGCATCCTGTGCGGGGGCTGCACCATCGGGCAGGGGCTGACGGCGGGATCGCTCCTGGCCTTGTCCTGGCCGCTGGCCGTCGCCGGCATGGTGGTGGGCGCGCGGCTCGGCATCGCGCTGCTGATGGAGGGGTCGTTCATCCACGCGGTGCGTGGCATGATCGACGCGCATGGGCGCTGGCGGGCGGGGCCCTGATACCAAGGGCCGAAGAGCTCGACTCGTCGGCCCTTGCCAAGCCCGCGCGGCGCCTGAGCGCAACCCTCTCGGCATCGGTCAAAGACCGGGGCCGTTGGTCTGACGCATATCCTTTCAAATCGCGCGGGACATGAAAGCCGACTGAAAGCTTGGGTAGCCTAGAAGGGCTTACGAACACCCGTCGCCAACGGGTGCCGCAAGACCAAGAGAATGCCGCAAGGCATCGCCATTTGAGGAAACGCGCGCGCAAAGCGCCCTTCAGGGAAGACCGACCCATGCCCCATTTCTCCCCGTTCCGCCGCGCGGGACGCAGCCTGCGTGTCGTCGCCGGCTCGTTCATCGTCGCCGCCGGCCTCATGTCCGCGAGCGCGGCGTCGGCGGAAAAGCTCACCATCATCGTCGGCGGCATGGAGAAGCAGATCTACCTGCCGGCCGTGCTCACCCGCGAGCTGGGCTACTTCAAGGACGAGGGGCTCGATGTCGAGCTGATCAACACCCGTGCCGGTGTCGAGGCGGAGAACGAGCTGCTCGCCGGCGCCGTGCAGGGCGTGGTGGGCTTCTACGACCACACCATCGACCTCCAGGCCAAGGGCAAGTTCATCAAGTCCGTGGTGCAGTTCAGCCAGGCGCCGGGCGAAGTGCAGATGGTCTCCGCCAAGTTCGCGGACCAGATCAAGTCCCCCGCCGACTTCAAGGGCCACACCCTGGGCGTGACCGGCCTCGGCTCCTCCACGGATTTCCTCACCCGCTATCTTGCCGCGCGGGCGGGCCTGAAGCCCGGTGACTTCTCGCTGCTGCCGGTGGGCGCGGGCAATACCTTCATCGCGGCCATGAAGCAGGACCAGATCCAGTCCGGCATGACCACGGAACCCACCATCGGCCAGTTGGTGAAGACCGGCGTCGCCAAGATCCTGGTGGACATGCGCACCCCCGAGAAGACCGTGGCGGCGCTGGGTGGACCTTATCCCGCCGCGTCCTTCTACGTGCAGTCGTCGTGGCTCGACAGCCATGCCGAGGATGCGCAGAAGCTCGCCAACGCCTTCGTGCGCACCATGCGCTTCATCGCCAGCCACAGCGCTGCTGAGATCGCCGAGAAGATGCCCAAGGATTATCTCGTCGGCGACAAGGACCTCTACATCCAGGGCCTCGCCGAGGGCAAAGCCCAGTTCACGCCGGACGGCCGCATGCCGGCCGATGGCCCGGAGACGGTACTGAAGGTGCTGGCCGCCTTCTCGAAGAACGTCCAGGGCAAGCAGATCGACCTGTCGAAGACCTACACGACCGTCTTCGTCGATAACGCCGCCAAGACGCTGGGTAACTGACCCTCGGCAATTGAGCCTTCGCATTTGACGGCGGGCGCCTGACATTCGGCGCCGGCCGTCCCGAACCACAAACCAGAACCCGCAAGACCAAGGTCGCCGCGCGCCTGCCGCCGGCGACGGGAGGAAACTCATGTCTCTTCAAGCCGTGGCGGACGTGCGTCCGCCGATCATGCCCGCTGCCGCGCTGTCGCCGGCCATCGAGCTTGAGAACGTTACCCGCCGGTTCCTGACGCCCAACGGCAAGTCCATGACGGCGCTGCGCGATTTCACCATGACGGTGGATCGCGGCGAGTTTGCCTGCGTGGTCGGCCCCACCGGCTGCGGCAAGTCCACCACCCTCAACCTCGTCACCGGCCTCGCCAAGCCCAGCGCCGGCGAGGTGCGGGTGATGGGCGGCCCGGTGGAGGGCATCCACAAGGATGTGGGCTTCGTGTTCCAGGCGGATGCCCTGTTCCCCTGGCGCAGCGTGCTCGACAATGTGGCGGCCGGCCCGCTCTATCGCGGCTTGCCCCGGAAGGCGGCCTATGAGAAGGCGCGCGACTGGATCGCCCGCGTCGGCCTTGCCCGCTTCGAGAATCACTATCCGCACCAGCTCTCCGGCGGCATGCGCAAGCGCGTGGCGCTGGCCCAGACCTTCATCAACGAGCCCAAGATCCTGCTCATGGACGAGCCTTTCTCGGCCCTCGACGTGCAGACCCGCACCAACATGCAGGATGAGCTCTTGGACCTGTGGTCCGGCTCCGGCGCCTCGGTGGTGTTCGTCACCCATGACCTCGAAGAAGCGGTGGCGCTGGCCGACAAGGTCTATGTGCTCACCGCAGGCCCGGCCACGGTGAAGAGCGTCTACCACATCGACCTGCCACGCCCGCGGGTGATGGAGGAGATCCGCTACGATCCGGCGTTCGTCGAGAAGTGCCGCATCATCTGGAACGACCTGCGCGAGGAAGTGCAGATCGGCCAGCAGCGCACCCTTGAAACTGGCCACTGAAGACAGGGAGGACATACAATGACCATGCAGGCAGAAGCCCCGTCCGCCCCGTTCAAGGCGGCCCCCCGCGCTATCCCCACCGAAGCCGAGATCGAGGCCAAGGCTCGCGCCCGCCTCAAGGCCCGGCGCACCCTCGTCATTTCCCTGCGCATCGCCATCCTGGTGGCGGTGCTGGGCATCTGGGAGCTGGGGGCGCAGACCGGTTTCATCGATCCCTTCTTCTTCGCCAGCCCCTCGGGCATCGCCGAGCAGATCTGGGTGTGGATGACCGAGGGCACCTCGCAGGGCTCGCTGTGGGTGCAAATTCTGGTCACGCTGGAAGAGACCGTGCTCGGCTTTTTCATCGGCGCCGCGGGCGGCATCGTCTGCGGCATCGTGCTGGGCCGCAACAAGCTCTTGGCGGACGTGTTCTCCATCTACATCAAGATCGCGAACTCCATCCCGCGCGTGGTGCTGGGCTCCATCTTCATCATCGCACTGGGCCTCGGCATGGCGTCGAAGGTGGCCCTTGCGGTGGTGATGGTGTTCTTCGTGGTGTTCGCCAACGCGTTCCAGGGCGTGCGCGAGGCCGACCGGGCCATGATCGCCAACGCCCAGATCCTCGGTGCCTCGCCGTTCCAGATCACCACCTCGGTCATCATCCCCTCGGCCATGAGCTGGATCCTCGCGTCCCTGCACGTCTCCTTCGGCTTCGCGCTGGTGGGTGCCGTGGTGGGCGAGTTCCTGGGGGCGAAGCAGGGCGTGGGCCTGCTCATCGCCACGGCGCAGGGCGCGTTCAACGCCAACGGTGTGTTCGCGGCCATGATCATCCTCGCCGTGCTGGCACTGGTGATGGAATTCCTCATCACCCTTGTGGAGAACCGGCTCGTGAAGTGGCGGCCCGTGCCCTACAGCGAGCAGAACTGAGGAACGGGTCACCATCGGCGACCTTCCCTGCGAGCGGTGGCATCCGGTCTGGCGGTCAGGCGCCCCGGATACCGTCCTCCAGCCTGCCGGCGGTGGAAGCTGCCGGTAGCCGCATTTCCACCTTCAGCCCACCCGCCTCCGCCGTGCCGAGGCTGAGCATACCGCCGGCGCCGTCCACCACCTCCCGCACGATGGACAGGCCGATGCCGGAGCCCTCGCCGGGCGTGCCCGGCACCCGGTAGAACCGCTCCCACACCTTGTCGCGCTCCTGCGGTGGGATGCCCGGCCCGGAATCCTCCACCGCCAGCACGGCCCAGTCGTCCTCCGCGCGCACGCTCACCGCGACGCTGCCGCCGGCGGGGGTATAGCGCAGGGCGTTCTCCACCAGATTCACGATGGCCTCGCGGGTCATGGCGCCGTCGCCCCGGGTGAGCACGGGCGCATCCGCGTCCAGGGCGAGGTCGATGCCGCGCTCGATGGCGAGGTCCACCAGCCCTTCCAGCACGAGCCTGGCGGACGCTGAAAGGTCGATCTCCTCGTCGCGCGGCCGTCGGCTGCCGGGTTCCGAGCGGGACAGGGTAAGCAACTGGCTGGCGAGGCGGGCGAGGCGCCGCGTGCTCTCCTGAACGCCGGACAGGGCCTCCTCGCGCTCGGCCGCGTCCGGGGTGCGACGGGCATAGGTGACCTGGGTGGCGAGCAGCGCCAGCGGCGTGCGCAACTGGTGCGCCGCATTGGCGACGAAGCGGCGCTGAGCCGCCATCTGCCCTTCCACACGGGCCATATAGGTGTTGAGGGCGGCGACCAGCGGCCGCAGCTCGCTCTGCACCGCCGCGTCGGGGATGGGGGCGAGGTCGTCGCGGCCCTTGTTCATCACCGTGTCGCGCAGGCGCAGCAGTGGCGCGAGGCCCTGGCGCAAGCCCACCAGCACGAGGAGGCCTGCGGCGGCGAGCAGCACCAACTGCTGGCTGAAGCCGCCCACCCACAATTCGCGCACCATGGCGGCGTGCCCTGCCAGAGTCACGCCGACCACAACGGTTACGCGTTCGCCGTCATGGGCGCCCACAACCGGATACTGGAGCGCGGCAAGGCGCAGATGCTGGTCGCGATAGGGGGCGGAGAAGTGCAGGGGAACGCCTTCCTTCGGCGTCGCCTTCGGCCGGGGCAGGTCCGGATATCCGGTCAGGAGCCGTCCTTCCGCCGTGTCCACGCGGTAAAAGACCCGGTCGCGGTGGCCGGTATCGAACATCTCCAGCGCCACCGGCGGGATGGTGGCGTCGATGACCCCGCGGTCGAGGCGCACATCCTCGGCGATGGCGCGGACGGAGGCATCCAGCGTGCGGTCGGTGACGAGGTCGGCGGTGGCGCGGGCCTGCCGTCCGCTGGTCCACACGTTGAGCGCCACCAGCCCCGCCAGCGGCAGCAGCAGCCAGCACAGGAGCTGGAGGCGCAGGCTCTCAATGCGCATCGTGCTGGAGCAGGTAGCCGAGGCCGCGCAGGGTGACGATGCGCGCGTCGCTGCCCTCCAGCTTCTTGCGCACGCGGTGCACATAGATCTCGATGGCGCTGGGATCGGCAAGGTCGTCGAGGCCGAAGATGCTCTGGGAGAGCTGGGCCTTGCTGACGGTCTGCCCCGATTTCATGAGCAGCATCTCCAGCACCGCATGCTCGCGCGGGGTGAGGGCGAGCGGGGTGCCGGAGAGGGCGAACAGGCGGGTATTGGTATCGAAAGCCAGCGCGCCGCAGCTGATCACCGGGTCCGGCCGCCGCGCCGAGCGGCGCAGCTGCACGCGTATGCGGGCTTCGAGCTCGGCGATGTCGAAGGGCTTGGCGAGATAGTCGTCCGCCCCTTCGTCCAGGCCGGCGACGCGGCCGTCGAGGCTCGCATTGGCGGTGAGGATGATGACCGGCACCGTATCCTTGCGGCTGCGGATGCGGCGCAGCAGCTGCATGCCGTTGATCTTCGGCAGCGTGAGGTCGAGGATGACAAGATCATAGGCGGCAACGGCGAGCGCGTGGTCGGCCTCTTCCCCGTCGTGGAAGACATCGACCACGTAATTGTCCTGCCGCAGGATCTTCGCCAGCCAGCCGGCAAGCTCCAGATTGTCCTCAACCAGAAGAAGTCGCATGGGTTTCCTGTCCCGGCGGGCAGACTAGTGCCAACGGCCTCGGTCTTCGACCGATGCCGAGAGGGCCACGCTCAGGCGCCGCGCGGGCTTGACCAATGGACCATGGGAAAAGCTCATGGTCCATTGGGAAAATGCAGCGTCCGACCGCCGGGAAGGGCGTTTCCTCCGATCTACGGCGTTGCCACGTTCACCGGGCGGCCGGCGGCGAAGGCCTCGATATTGGCGATGAGCTGGTCCGCCAGCGCCTGCTGCGCTTCCATGGAGGCCCAGGCCACATGGGGCGTCACGATGGCTTTCGGATGGTGGGCGAGGCGCATCACCGCGCTGTCGGCGGGGGGCGGCTCGGGCATGGCCACGTCGATGCCGGCGCCCGCCACCTGGCCGGCGTCGAGCGCCGCGATCAGCGCCTCCTCGTCAATAAGGCCACCACGGGCGGTGTTCACGAGGAGGGGCCGCCGGCCCATGCGGGCGAACTCCTCAGCGCCGATCAATCCCCGCGTCTCGAGCGTCAGCGGGCAGTGGAGGGTGAGCACGTCCGCGGTCTCGATCACCTCGGTGAACGGCATGTAGCCGGGGCGGGCCTCGCCCGCGCCCTTGCGGCCGGCGAACACCGGCTCCATGCCGAACGCGCGGCCAAGCGCCGCCACCTGCTGGCCGAGATCCCCCGAGCCGAAGATGCCGAGGCGCCGGCCGTGCAAATCGATGATGGGATGGGTGTGGAAGCAGAATTGCCCCGCCGCCTGCCATGCACCGGCCTTCACATCCGCCGCATAGGGGCCGATGGCCCGCGACAGGGCGAGGATGAGGGCGAAGGTGTGCTCCGGCACGCTTGCCTTCGCATAGCCGCGCACGTTGCTGACCACGATGCCGGCGGCAGCGCAGGCGGCCTTGTCCACGCAGTCGGTGCCGGTGGCCGCCACCGCGACCAAAGCGAGGCGCGGCAGCCCGGCGATGGTGTCGGCGTCGAGCCGCACCTTGTTGAGGATCAGGATGTCCGCATCGCGGGCCCGCTCCATCAGTTCGGCCGGCGCGGTGCGGTCGAATTCCACCCAGTCGTGGGCGAAGGCCGGGCGCGCGAGCGTCACGGCCGGCGCCAGCGTCTCGCGATCGAGGAAGACGATGCGCGGGACACGGCCCAGGGGCGGGAAGGGCGCGTTCACAGCCGCGCCCGCGCCGCATCCGCCACGGCGGCGGGGGTGATGCCGAAATGGCGGAACAACTCGTCGGCCGGTCCCGAGGCACCGAAGCTGTTCATCCCCACGAAGGCGCCGTCCGCGCCGATCCAGCGTTCCCAGCCCAGCTTCACCGCCGCCTCCACCGCAACCCGCACCGTGCCCGGCCCGAGGACCTCCCACACATAGGCCTCGTCCTGCTCTCCGAAGATCTCCCAGCAGGGCATCGAAACCACGGCGGTGGGAATGCCCTCCGCCTGGAGAAGATCGCGCGCCTTCACCGCCACGTCCACCTCCGAGCCGGTGGCGATCAGCGTCACCCGGCGTGGGCCGCCCTCGGCCGCGCGCAGCACGTAGGCGCCGCGGGCGGAGCGGTTCTCGCCAGCGTCGCTGCGCTGGGCCGGAAGGGCCTGCCGGGAGCAGATGATGGAGGAGGGGCCGTCGCGGCGGGCGAGCGCCAGCTGCCAGCATTCGGCGGTCTCCACCGCGTCGGCGGGACGGAACACCGCCATGTTGGGCATGGCGCGCAGCGACGCGAGGAACTCCACCGGCTGGTGGGTCGGCCCGTTCTTGCCGATGCCGATGCTGTCGTGGCTGTAGAGTGTAATGACCGGCAGCTCCATCAGCGCGGACATGCGCAAGGATGGGCGCATGTAGTCGGAGAACACCAGATAGGTCGCGCCCAGGGGCAGCACGCCGCCATGGGCCACCATGCCGTTCATCATGGACCCCATGGCATGCTCGCGGATGCCATAGTGGATGTAGCGCCCGGCCGGGTTTTCGGCGGTGAAGGCGTCGAGCCCGCGCTTGCAGTTGGTGGGGCCTTCCAGATCCGGCGCGCCAGGCAGCAGCTCGGGCACGAGGCCGGCGAGCAGGTCCACGATGTCGGCGGTGGACTGGTTGGAGGACTGCGCGGGGGCCGCCGCCGCGAGGGCCTCGGCATGGGCGGAAAGCGCCGACAGCGCGCCCGCCGGCAGTTCGTCGCGGACCAGCCGCTCAAACTCGGCGCGCTTGTCGGCCGGCAAGGCGGCGACGCGGGCCTGCCAGGCCTCATAGGCGGGGCGATTGCGCTCGCCGGTGCCGGCCTGCCATGCGGCGGCGACATCCTGCGGCACCTCGAACGGGCCGTGGGTCCAGCCGGCGGCGGCGCGGGCTTCCACCACATCCTCAGGGAACACCCGTCCGCCGTGGGCGCCGCGCTTGCCTTCGAGGCGCGGCAGGCCTTTGCCCAGCACGGTGGTGCAGGCGATCATGGTCGGGCGCGGATCCTGGTGGGCGAGGATGAGGGCGGCGCTCACCGCCTCCACGTCGTGTCCGTCGACGTCGATCACCTGCCAGCCGGCGATGCGGAAGCGGGCGCGCACGTCCTCGGAGATGGCGAAGTGCGTGCCGCCATCGTCGGTCATGCGGTTGTCGTCCCACAGGAAGGTGAGCTTGCCGAGCTTCAGGTGGCCGGCCAGCGAGATCACCTCATGGGCGATGCCCTCCATCAGGCAGCCGTCGCCGACCACCGCATAGGTGCGGTGATCCACCAGCTCGGGGCCGTAGGTGGCGGACAGGAAGGCTTCCGCAACCGCCATCCCCACCGCATTGGCGATGCCCTGGCCCAGCGGCCCGGTGGTGACCTCGATGCCGAGCGCCACGTCGCGCTCGGGGTGGCCGTGGGTGTGGGCGCCCAGCTCGCGGAAGCGGCGGATCTCCTCCATGGGCATGCCCGCATAGCCGGCGAGGTGGAGCACGGCATAGATCAGCATGGAGCCGTGGCCGTTCGACAGCACGAAGCGGTCGCGGTCGAACCATGCCGGGTCGGCCGGATTGCATTTGAAGTGGCGGGTGAACAGCGCCGTGGCGAGTTCCGCCCCACCCAGCGGCGCGCCGGGATGGCCATCCTCGGCCTTGGCGATGGCGTCGAGGGCGAGGAAGCGGATGGCGTCGGCCATACGGCGAGCGGAAGCGAAGCCGTCCCCGGAGTTCAGGCGAGCGGATGGGGTGCCGTCTCCGGAATTCGGGCGCGCGACGGCGTTACCGGCTTCGGCGAAGCCAGTGGAGGCAATGAGCGACATGGTGAGCGACCTTGGCTGGCGCCGGGGCACGCGCCCCGGCGCATCAAAGGGAGATCAGGGCAGGAAGCCGATGGAGAACCACGGCACGGCCGCGACCAGCGCGAGGCCGATGAGCAGGGCGGCCATGTAGCCGACGATGGGCTTCATGCCGGCGTCGGGGCTGACCCCGCCGATGGCCGTGGCGCAGTAGTAGCCGACGCCGAAGGGCGGGGCGAACAGGCCGAGGCCCATGGAGAGGATGACCACCATGGCATAGTGGACTTCATGGATGCCCATGCTGCGTGCGATGGGGAACAGCAGCGGCCCGAACAGCACGATGGCCGGGATGCCCTCCAGCACCGATCCCAGGATGATGAAGGCGACGATAGACACCACCATGAAGGTCGCCGCCCCGCCGGGCAGGCCGCCCATCACCCGCGCCAGTTCCTGGGAGAAGCCGGACTGGGTGAGCGCCCAGGCCATGCCGGTGGCCGCGCCGATGATCAGCAGGATGGCACCCGAGAGCGCCGCCGTGGCGGTGAGCATGGGCATCAGCCGCTTGAAGTCGAACTGCCGGTAGATCAGCAGTCCCACCACCACCGAATAGACGATGCCGATGGTGGAGACCTCGGTGGCGGTGGCGATGCCTTCCATCACCGCGGCGCGGATGACGAACGGCAAGGCGATGGCCGGCACGGCGATGGCGAGGGCGCGCAGGATTTCCGTCCTGCTCGCCCGGCGCACGCCGGACAGGTCCTCGTTGCGGTAGCGCCAGCGCACCAGGATACACAGCATGACGCCGAGCACGACGGCGGGCATCAGGCCGCCGGCGAACAGGGCGGCGATGGACACGCCGGTGACCGAGCCGATGGTGATGAGCACCAGGCTTGGCGGGATGGTCTCGGTCTGCGCGCCGGTGGCGGCCAGAAGGGCCACGAGGTCGCCGGGCTTGGCGCCGCGCTTGATCATCTCCGGGAACAGCACCGGGGTCACCGCCGCCATGTCCGCCGCCTTGGAGCCGGAAATGCCCGAGACGAGATACATGGCGCCGATCAGCACGTAGGACAGGCCGCCCCGCACATGGCCGAGGAGGCTCGCGAGGAAGCCCACCATGGCCCGCGCCATGCCGGTCATCTCGATCAGCATGCCGAGGAACACGAACAGCGGCACCGAGAGCAGGATGAGGTGGCTCATGCCCTCGTCCATGCGGCCCACCACCACCGTCAGCGGGGCATTGGTGGTGAAGGAGAGATAGGCGAGCGTGGCGAGGCCAAAGGAGAAGGCGATGGGCACCCCCGCGAACACCCCCGCCGCCACCAGGCCGACGAAGAAGATCACGAGGTTGATGTTGCCCAGCGTCTTCAGAACCGGCGTGCCGAGGATGCCCACGGCGGTCAGCGCCGCCAGGAAGGCGATGACGCCCGCCACCTGCATGGGGTTGGCGTTGCGGACGAGCTTGAGCATCGCGACGATGCCCATGAGCGCGAGGCCCACCGGCAGTGCCGCCGCTTTCCACGTATTGGGCACGTCGAGGGCGGGCAGGGTGACGAACATCTCGTCCTCGGCATATTCCAGGCTGGGATGGAGCATGGCCACGAGGAAGATGAGCGGGGCGGCGACGGCTAGCGTTTCCAGCACCGCGCGCTTCGGCAGGGGCAGCGCCCCCACCAGCGCGGTCATGCGCATGTGCTCACCGCGCTGGAGCGCCACCACGGAGCCCAGCATGGCCAGCCAGATGAACAGGACCGAGGCCAGCTCGTCCGACCAGACGATGGGCGAATGCACGAAGTAGCGCATCACCACGCCGACGAAGAGCACCACCACTTCCGCCAGCACCAGGAGTGCCGCCGGAATCTCCACCATCTTGATCAGAGCGCGCTCCACCTTGAGCACGCCCCTGCGCCAGCCGCCGGCCGGCTCGTCCGGGGCCAGCATATGGGTATGAGCCATATTCGGCTCGGTGATTACCGGGTCCGTGATTGCGCGATCCATGACGTCACCCCAGCTTGCCGACGGACGCCTCAAGGAGCGACCAGGCTTCGTTGCCGTATTTGGCACGCCAATCGGCATAGAAGGAAGTCTCGGCAAGCGTCTTGCGGAAGGGTTCGCGGTCCACGTCGATGAAGGTGATGCCCTTGGCCGTCAGGTCGGCCCGGAGCGACTGGCTGAGCGCGGCGATGTCGGCCCGCTCGTCGGCGCCGGAGCGGTCGAACTCGCGCACCAGGATGGTGCGAAGGTCCTCGGGCAGGGCGGCGAAGGCGCGGCGGTTGCCGAGGATGAGGTAGCCGTCCCACACATGGCCGGTCATGGAGCAGGACTTCTGCACTTCGTAGAGACGGGCAGAGGAGATGATGGCGAGCGGGTTCTCCTGCCCTTCCACCACCTTGGTCTGAAGCGCGGAATACAGCTCGTTGAAGTTGATCGGCGTCGCGCCCGCCCCCAGCGACTTGAACACCGAGGTAAGCATGGGCGCCGGCGGGACGCGGATCTTGAAGCCCTTCATGTCCTCGGGCGTCCTGATCTCGCGGGTGGAGGAGGTCACCTGCCGGAAGCCGTTGTCCCAGAACTTGATGGGGGCGACGAGCCCGGCCTTGGCGATCTGCTCGCGGATGTAGGTGCCGAGGCCGCCATCCACAGACTTCCACACCGTGTCGTAGTCCGGGAAGGCAAAACCGGTGTTCACGATACCGGCGACCGGCACCAGCGTGGCGAGAATCGAGGCGGAGAGGTTGAACAGCTCCACGCCGCCGGAACGCACCTGGGTGAGCAGGTCGGTGTCCGAACCGAGCTGGTTGGCCGGGAACACCTTGATTTCCAGCCGGCCGGAGGTGGCCTCCAGAATGCGCTGCGCGGCTTCCTGGGCGCGCTTGTTCACCGGATGGGTCGGGTCCTGCCCGGTGGCGAGCTTGTAGGTGAACTCGGCGGCGCGGGCGCGGGTGATGATGCCGGCGAGCGGGATCGCGGCAGCTGCGGTCAGCAGGGTGCGGCGGGTGAGACCCTGCGCAAGGCCCTTGGAGGCGGGCGTATTGGTCATGTGTTTCTCCCTTGTGGCCGCTGTGCGGCCTTCTTGATGTTCCGCGCGTTGGCGGTCGGCGTTTGGGTGGTCGGCGTTTGGCGTGTCGGCGGAGGCGGCCGGCGGGTCAGTCCCGGCCCTGCAGGCTGCGATAGGCGCGGATGACCTGGCTGTCGTCGGCGGCGCCGAGGCCGCGGCCGGAGACGGAGAGGAACATCTGGTGGGCGAGGGCTGCCATGGGCAGGGCGGCCTTGGCCTCGCGTCCGGCCTCCAGCACGAGGCCAAGATCCTTCACGAAGATGTCCACGGCGCTGGTGACGGTTGGGTCGGCTTCCAGCATGCGGGGACCGCGATCGCGCAGCATCCAGCTTGAAGCCGCCGATCCGCCGAGAATGTCGAGCATGGCGGTGGTGTCCACGCCCAGCCGCTCGGCCAGCGACAGGGCTTCCGCCGCGACGGCGAGATGGGCGCCGCACAACAGCTGGTTCACCACCTTCGCGGTGGCGCCCTGTCCAGCGTCCTTGCCCACATGCACCACCTTGGCGCCCATGGCGTCGAGCGCCGGCTTGGCGCGGGCGAAAGCGGCATCGCCGGCGCCCACCATGATGGTGAGGGAGCCGGCGGTCGCGCCCACCACTCCGCCCGAAACCGGGGCATCGACGAAGGTGAAGCCCCGCGCTTCCACCTCTGCCGCCACCTCGGCCACCGCTGCCGGCGGGCAGGTGGACATGAGCTGGACCGCAGCGCCGGGGGCGAGAGCATCGAGCACGCCGCCAGTGAACAGCACGTCGCGGGCCTGGGCGATGTTCACCACCATCAGCACGGCCATGTCCGCCCCGGCGCAGGCGGCCGCGGCGGTGTCGGCAGCCTTGCCGCCCGCCGCCACGAGGGCGTTGCGGGCCTCGGCCCGCAGGTCGAAGCCGGTGACCTCGAATCCCCGCGCCACGAGGTTGCGCGCCATGGGCAGGCCCATGGAGCCGAGACCGATGAAGCCGATGGTCGTCATTCTTCCTCCCCTAGGCCGCTTTGGGCCATGTCTTTCTTGGGCGATTTCGTTTGCCTGGACCGTCCGCTCTCCGGCGGATCGGGCGGGAAGGGGCGGGTCCCTTCCCGGATCGATGGTGGCCTGGCGCATTTCCAGGCGAAGCGGACATCGGTCCGCTTGAAGAAACCGCGCTAGCGGCCGGTCCAGCCCTTGACCTGTTCCGCGACGGCTGCTGCGGAGATGCCGTATCGGTCGTGGAGGGTCGGCAGGGCGCCGGCATCGAGGAAGGTGTCGGGCAGGCCGATCTGGTGGAAGCCTGCCGGCGCCACGCCTGAGCGCAGCAGCGCGCCCGCCACGGCCTCGCCGAGGCCGCCGATGACGGTGTGGTTCTCCGCCACGATCACCGGGCGGCCACTCTTGCGCGCCGCCTCCACGATGGTCGCCTCGTCGAGGGGCTTGATGGTGGGCACGTGAAGCACCGCGACCTCGACCTTGTCCTGGCGCAGCAGGACCGCCGCCTCCAGGGCCCGCATGGTCATGATTCCGGAGGACACGATCAGGGCATCCGGGCCGTCGCGCAGCATCTTGGCCTTGCCGAGCTCGAACGTGTAGCCGTACTCGTCCAGCACCAGCGGCACCTGGCCGCGCAGCAGGCGCATGTAGACCGGCCCGTCATGGGCCGCCATCACCGGCACCGCCTGTTCGATCTCGTGCGCGTCGCAGGGGTCGATCACCACCATGTTGGGCATGGCCCGGAACAGGGCGAGGTCTTCCGCGGCCTGATGCGAGGGGCCATAGCCGGAGGTGAGGCCCGGCAGCGCGCAGACGATCTTCACGTTGCGGTTTTCCTCCGCGATCGTCTGGTGGATGAAGTCGTAGGCCCGGCGCGAGGCGAACACGGCGTAGGTGGTGGCGAAGGGCATGAAGCCCTCCGCGGCCAGCCCCGAGGCGGCGCCGAACAGAAGCTGCTCGGCCATGCCCATCTGGTGGAAGCGCTCGGGGAAGGCCTGCGAGAAGATGTGCAGGTCGGTATATTTTCCGAGATCGGCCGTCATGCCCACGACGGCCGGGTTCTCGCGCGCGAGGGCGACGAGGGCGTGGCCGAAGGGGGCCGGCCTGGTGCGCTGTCCCTCGGCGGCGATGGAGGCGATCATCGCAGAGGTGGTCAGCCGGGGCTTGCCGGCAGCAGCGGCGGCAGGGGGGGCGGCAGGGGCGGCAGGGGCGGCCTTGCGGGTTACGTGGTTCATGACGGCTTCCCCTCGTCGAGTGCGGCCAGCGCCAGTTGCCACTCGTGGGCATCGACGCGGATGAAGTGGTTCTTCTCGCGCGCCTCAAGGAACGGCACGCCCTTGCCCATCAGCGTGTCGGCGATGATCATGCTGGGCTTGCCGCCACCCGATTGCGCCTTGCACGCATCGAAGGCCTTGCGCACCGCTTCGAGGTCGTTGCCGTCCACGCGGCAGACGAACCAGCCGAAGGCTTCCAGCTTCTCCTTCAGCGGCTCGAAGCCGAGCACCGAGGTGGACGGCCCGTCGGCCTGCTGGTTGTTGACGTCCACCACGGCGATGAGATTGTCGAGCTGGAAGTGGGCGGCCGACATGATGGCCTCCCACACCGAGCCCTCGTCCAGCTCACCGTCGGAGAACAGGGTGTAGACGTGGCGGTCGGAGCCCTTGCGCTTGAGGCCGAGGCAGCGGCCCACGGCGATGGCGAGGCCAAGGCCGAGCGAGCCGCCCGACATCTCCATGCCCGGCGTGTAGCTGGCCATGCCCGACATGGGCAGCCGGCTGTCGTCGAAGCCGTAGGTCTCAAGCTCGTCCTCAGGGACGATGCCGGCCTCGATCAGCGCCGCATAGAGCGCGATGGCATAGTGCCCGTTGGACAGCAGGAAGCGGTCGCGTCCTTCCCAGTCCGGATCTTCGGCCCGATAGGTCATGGCATGGAAATAGGCTGCCGCCAGAACATCGGAGATGCCGAGCGCCTGCGCGATGTAGCCCTGGCCCTGCACCTCGCCCATGCGCAGCGCATGGCGCCGGATGGCGTGCGCGCGTTCGGCAAGCTGCCGGTTGTGGCCGGAAGTTGCGATGGTCATCTGGTTTTCCTCGAAGGCTGGGCGCCGCAGCGCCGGAGCGCTCAGTGGATGAGCATGCCGCCGTTGACGTCGATCACGGCGCCGGTGACGTAGGCGGACAGGTCCGAGGCGAGGAACAGGAAGATGTTCGCCACGTCCTGCGGCACGCCGAGCCGGTTCAGCGGGATGTTCTCCAGGATCTTCACCCGGGCGTCGTCGGAGATCTTGCCGGCGTTGATGTCGGTCTGGATCAGGCCGGGGGTGACGCAGTTCACACGGATGCCGTCAGCCCCCAGCTCGCGGGCCATGGCCTTCGCCAGCCCCAGCACGCCGGCCTTGGCGGCGGAATAATGCGCGCCGCCGAGGATGCCGCCGCCGCGCTGGGCAGAGACCGACGACATACAGGCGATGGCGCCGGCCTTGCGCTCGCGCATGTGCGGCATCACTGCCTGGCTGAGATAAAGCACGCCCTTCAGGTTCACATCCTGGATGCGGGCCCAGCTCTCGGGATCGATGTCCCATACCTTGATGGCCTGGGTGATGCCCGCATTGTTGATGAGGATGTCGATCTGACCGGTGGCGGCGAGCACCTCGCCGATGGCGCGGGCGCAGTCGGCCTTGTCGGTCACGTCGCAGCCGATACCCACGTGTTCGGGGCCGAGCTCCGCGGCCGCCTTGGCGGCGCCGGCCGCGTCGAGGTCGAGAATGGCGACGCGGGCGCCCTGGGCGGCGAAGGTCTTGGCGGTGGCAAAGCCGATGCCGCGCGCGCCGGCGCCCCCCGAAATGACTGCGGTCTTGCCCTTGAGCAGCACGATACGTCCTCCCGATCCAATTTTGGTTGGCCGGAGTGTGTCGGAAGCTCTAAGCCGGGAAAAACACAAAAATTGCGCGAACCGGTGAACTGAGTTCATCTAAGGGAACATGAACGCTCTTCCACTCGGCGCCCTGCGCGCCTTCGAGGCAGCCGCCCGCACCGGCTCGTTCCGCGCCGCAGCGGAGGAACTCGCCATTTCTCCAAGCGCGGTCAGTCACGCCATCCGCAAGCTGGAGGACCTGATGGGGGTCGCCCTGTTTGAGCGGGAAGGGCGGATCGTGCGTCTCAATCCCGCGGGCGAGGCGCTTCAGCTTAGCGTTTCCACGGGCTTCGACGAATTGCGGCACGGCATCGAGCAGGTCAGCGGCCGGGCCAGTAACCATCTGCGGCTGCACTGCGCACCCAGCATGGCGGCTCAGTGGCTGATGCCACGGCTGCGCGGGCTCATCGCCGAGCATCCGGGATTCGACATCCGCCTGTCCGCCAGCACGGATTATCCGCGCTTCCTGAATGATGAATTTGATGCGGACATCTGCTACGGCCCGCCACGGCAGGAGGGCCTCACCGTCATTCCCCTCGGCGAGGAGACGGTGCGCCCGCTCTGCGCGCCGGAGATGGCGGCCGGCATCCGCATCCCGGCGGACCTCTACGACCATCCGCTGATCGAGAGCGAGCACAAGAGGCTGCGCTGGAATGCGTGGTTTCTCGCCAACGGCCTTGCCCCGCCGAGCCCGCGCGGCAGCCGCTTCGATCGCAGCTTCATGGCCATTGCGGCGGCGGTGGACGGGCTTGGCGTGACGCTGGAATCCACTCGCCTCGCCGAACGCGAGATCGCCGACGGCCGGTTGGTGGCGCCCCTCGACGGCGTCGCGCATGACTTGCGCTACCTGGGCCACTTCCTGGTTTTTCCGGCAAAGTCCAAGCCGCGCAAGGCGGTCCGCATCTTCGCCGACTGGCTGGCCCGGGAACTGGGGCTGAAGCCACCCCCCGCCCTGTGAGGTCCACGAGGCCGCTCGGATCGGATCCCGCGCCCTGACACCGGAGCATCGCGACACGGCTTGCGACAGTACGGTCGTCGATGCTCCGGGCTCGCTCCCGAGCTGCGGCGGGCTCGGGAGGAGGGGAAATGGAACCGGACGTGTTCAGGTCGAACCACGCCGGATAGCCAATCCACCTCTGGATCCAAGTCAGGAGACAATTTCCAATCCGACTGCGATGTCGTTCTCCTGGAATGGCTCTCTTGATTTTTCGAGCGAACGTGATGACCGTTCGCGCAACTTGGATATTCTAGTTGCGCGATACGCGAGCCGCAGTCTTCTCTGCCCGCCCAGGAAGCAGCCGCGCGTAGGATACCTCGTTGTTGTCGTTCCAGATGATCTTGTCGCCGCTCAATGCAACGAAGACACAGCTCCAGCTGATCTTTTTCGCGTTGTCCTCATCGTAGGCCAGGCAGAGCTTGTTGCCGACGATGCGCCAGTAGCCCTGGTAGGCCTCGTGTTGATTGCGACCGTAGATCATGCCGTTGGGACTCAGGTATTCGGCATAGAATTCACCATCCTCGATGCCGACGACGGTGTTGCCGACCATCCTTGCGCGGAGTTCATCGGCGGTGAGTTCGAAGTCTGAAGCGTGGGCGCATGTCGCCAGAACGGCAATGGCCGCAGCAGCGAGAAGTCTCATGACACGCTCTCCTCTTCAGTTGTGTGGGACGAATTGCTCGACGAGCGGATAGACGGTGGCGGCGAGTTCCAGCACCAGGACCGCGAGGATCCAGATTTCGATCCAGTTGCTCTTGGACCATTGGGACGCCTCGATGATCCGGGTGTTGAGGACCTCGTGATATTCGAAAGCGAAGTCGAGGGGTTCGGCGAGGGCTTCAAGGCGGTCATAGAGATCGGCCTGAAGGGCGAGTTCGGCGAAGAGCCGCTTCGAGCCTGGACTGAGAGTGGGATTGAGCTGTTCAAGCGCGGAGTCGTTGTGCAGCGCCTGGCTGTTCATCTCGGTCACGAGCTCGGTCATCCGGCCCACTTTGGTGCCATTGCGCCGGAGGTCGCCGGGATGGATGGTATGGGTCAGCTTCACGTTCCGGTTGATCGAAGCCCACACCTCGGGCATGTGACGTTCGATGTCGCAGACGTTGCGTTCGAGGATCGTGAAACGGATGAGCGCGTCGCGGGCGTCCTCGAACTGGTCGGGGCTGGCGTAGATGATCGCGCGGGCGTTGGTCCAGACCACCCGTGCCGTCCGCAAACCCGCGCGAACCACACGCCCCCCGTCCTTCGGACCCTCCAGCGGGACGCCTTCCAGCCAGGCGTTGTCGCAGCCGTCGAACGCCAGAGGCGGCATCCACAGCAAAGCGAGGGAGCGTCCGCTGGTGTCATCAAACCGCGATGGCGGAGCCGTCGCATCTACAGGCTCGGCGACGACGAAAACCTTGCGCGGCTCCTCGACCGTGAAGACGTCCGCCTCACCGAGACCAGCCACCTGGCTGGGGGGCGCATCGAGAAAGCGCAGGCGCCATGCGCGGGCTTCGATCTCGACCGACGGATTGGGAAGTGTCCTTTGCATGACAGGGCCCCTTTCGTGTTCGGGCTTCAAGGCATCAGGGCGGCCCGGGCGGCCATGGGCCGGACGGGGACGCGATCGTCGTCATAAAGGTGCTCGGCGATGATCCGCGCGACCTCGGCGGCCGTGGCGATATCCCTCGAAGCGGTTTCCTGCCTGGCGTCGTAGGTGCAGTAGCGCAGGCACTCGGCATCCTCGAACCATTCGCTGGGCGCGACGCCGGCGCCCACCGAGAGCCGCCATGCGCTGTCCAGCTTGGCCGGATCGGCGAGGGCGAAGCGGAAGCCCAGGGACAACAGCAGGTCCGACCAGCCCCAGCGCGACGTCAGCGTCTTGATGCCGGTGAGCAGTTCGTGGCGTTCGATGACCTCGATGGGCAGGTCGCTGGTGACCGAGCCCAGGATGAAGCCGCGGGAGGCGACGCGCCGGATCTCGGTGATGACCTCTGTGAGCTGGTCGCGCTCGAGGCGGCACAGGCCGGTCTCGATGACCACGTCGAACGAGCCGTCGGGGAACGGCAGGCGTTGCGGACAGATGCGCAGGTTGTGTCCGCGCAGCCGGTGCGGGGTGCCTTCCCAGGCGGCGCGGCAGGGCTCGACGCCGATGGCATCGAATCCAAGCGCCCGCAGGTCCGACAACAGCTTGCCGGAGCCTGAGCCGAAATGCAGGATTCGCGCGCCGGGCTGCACGCCCCATGCGGCTTCCATGATCTCGGCCAGGTAGCTGCCGTTGAGTGCCCCGTTGCGGCTCGCATCGCTCCGGGCGGATTCCGCGACTTCGGCGGGCCGGTCGCGGCGTGGAGCGGGGGGCGCGAACTGGGCGCGCCGCCGCGCCATGACCTCGCTGACGATGATATCGGAGGCGGCATCGGCCGAATCCAGGACGCCGTTGAGCGTCGCGTCGAACATGTAGTCGCCCACCACCAGAAGGCCGGGATACTGCTTGGCGGCCGGGCGGTGGTTCACATAGGCGCTGCGGACCGGATAGCCGCCGGGGATCGCATTCACCGATGCCATCCAGCGATGGATCCTGCGATCGACCAGAAGTCGGCGCGCGTCCCCGAAGGCCGGCGGCAGGGCGTCGAGGCACAGGCGCTCGATGTCCTCGTCGCTCATGTTGGCAAGGCCCAGGGCGGCATTGCCGGCGATGAGGAAGCCCAGAGCGCCCCACGGTCCGATGGGGGTGCGCGCGCCCTCGTCGTAGGCGCAGCATCCGTCGAACGCATCGAGCATCCACCAGGCCCCGGAGATGTGTTCGCGCCAGAACGGGCGCTCGAACAGCAGCGTGGCACGCAAGTAGTGACCGGGCCGGTCGAAGTAGTTGATGTGCTGGTCCATGGCCGCCTTGAGGTGCGGCGAGCGCCAGTCGATGATGGACAGGGCGGTCAGGGGAAGGCAGACCACCACATAGTCCACCACTTCATGCTCGATGGCGCCGTGGGTGCAGATATCCAGCTGGAAGCGTCCGTCGAACAGCGGCTTCACCGACTTCACCGTGGCGCCGAGATGGACCTCCGCGTCGATCAGCTCGCACAAGCCGTCCACGATCTGCTCGTTGCCGCCGACCACGGAGAAGACATCCATGTATCCGGGAACATCCATCAAGACGTTCTTGAGGAATGTCAGGCCGTTGGTCAGATGCGGCGGGGCGGCGACGTCACTGTGCGCCATGATGCGCACGTAACGCCGGGCGGCATCATTGGTGATCTCGTTATAGAGTGTTTCCTCGCCCGACTTGCGGGCCCAGGAGTGGTGGTTGTCCACGTTGCGGGTGCTGGCGTAGAAGTCATCCACGCTGAGCAATTCCGCGCATTTCTGCTTGAAGCGGACCACCTGGTCCCGCGCTTCCGATCCGAAGACCGCTCCCAGATGCTCCACATCGTGGATGATCTGTCCGTCGAGGATGCAGGAGCCGCCGGCGATGTGCCGGATTTCAAGGCCGAGCTCGGTCTCGATCAAATAGCGGAGGGGATCGGGGCCGAGGGAGGAATAATCGTAGATCTCCGCCACGCCGGCCTCGTAGGGCCCGACGCCGGCGAACTCGCCGGTGACGATCTTGCCACCAAGGCGCTCGCTAGCTTCAAAGATCTTGATTCTGCAGGCGTCACCGAGCTTGTCGGTGAGGTGCCGGGCGCTGAATAGCCCCCCCGGTCCACCTCCTATGATCGCGACAGTGCAGGGTTCGGCAGTCTCTCGGCAATACTTGGCAGGAGATGGCGCATACCGCATTTCGGCCTCCTTCGTGCAGCCGATACTTTCAGGTCCGAAGGCGAAATCGGCGACGCAGTGTTCCGGGGCATTCGGTTCTCGAAGAGGGCACGCGTCGCATGTCGCTCCTGACGGGTGCAGGTGCGTCGCGTCCTTTTCTGAACTAGCGCTTGCGGGGTCGCGCCGTGTCGCAGACGTCCTTCGGGGCAGGCCAAGCGGGCTTGCCTGAACGAAAGGTCTTCATCTGGACCGAGAGTGGGTCGGCATCCTCGTTTCGGTTTTTGTTGCTCTTGTCTCGACTGAAAGATTCATAGCACCAGCAAACTGAGCAAGAAACTGCCGTGTGAATATGTCAAAATTGCCATAATTTGAACATTTTCGCATTATGCTCGCAATTGCGAGATTCGAGCCATGGTCGCGTTCGGGGCGGCCCCATGGCGTATAAAAGTACCGGTGATTACGTTGGGAAATGTGTGTCCAACTACCGGTAAACAATGGGTTTCGTAGTTGGCAATCGCGAGAACGTGAACCTCGGCCGGTGCCTGAATGCCGGTATCAGCCGGTGCACGAGGCGCACTGAAATGGCGAAGATCAAGTTGCTGCTAAAATCGGCGTCCCGCTCTACCGCCGCGAGGGGGTGGCAGGGGAGGTCTGCGCAGAAAGTGCCCCGCAGGTGGGGCGTTCGGGGCGCGCTTGGGGGGAGTGCTCTTGCGGGGGAGGGGCCGCGAGTGGCGGGCCGGATCGGGATCCGGCCCGAAAGGCAACGGTATCAGCGCGGCGCGGGGGCAGCGCCAGGCCGGGGCTTCAGGGTCCGCTTCGGCGCGGCGATGAGACCTTCGCGCTGGGCCTTCTTGCGCGCAGCCTTGCGGGTGCGCCGCACGGCTTCGGCCGCTTCGCGGACACGGCGCTCGGAGGGCTTCTCATACGCCTTGCGCTGCTTCATCTCGCGGAAAATGCCTTCCCGCTGCATGCGCTTCTTCAGGACTTTCAGGGCCTGTTCGATATTGTTGTCTCTGACGAGTACCTGCAAAACGGTTCCAATCTGAGGGTTGCCGCGAATCCCCGGCCGCAACGCGACCGCTCGCTCGAGGGCTCCCGGCATCATACCGGAAAGTGGGCGTCTTAGCACATGTGCCGCGATTTACCGCATCGGCGCACGATTTATCCGTGCATTCCGATGATCGCCGGCGGCAGATGGGCCCGGTGCCGGGCCGACATGGCGCCATAAAGGCTTTCCAGGTCCGCCGTATAGGCTGTCACGTCGAAGAGCGGCGCGGTCAGCCTGTTCGCCGCGAGACGGGCGCGCACATCCGCAAGGCGCTCCTCATCCGTGGCCAGGGTGTAGGCGAGGTCGAAATAGGCATCCGGACTGTCGGTTACGAGATCCGGCAGGCCGATGGCATGAAGGATGCTGCCCGCGACCCGGGAGGGAAATGTGTCCCCGGGGCAGGTCACGAACGGCAGGCCGACCCAAAGAGCATCGCTGGCGGTGGTGTGGGCGTTGAACGGTGAGGTGTCCAGCATCAGGTCGGCGAGCTGGAGCCGCCGCAGGTGGTCCGCCTGGCCCATGTTGGCACCGAAGACGAGGCGGCGGGCATCGATGCCCCGTGCGATGGCCTCGCTGCGTAGGTTCCCGGCGGCATGGGGGGTGTCGAGCAGCCACAGCACGCTGTCGGGCACGCAGGCGAGGAGCCGGCACCAGATGTCGAACATCTGGGGGGAAATCTTGTAGGGCTGGTTGAAGCAGCAGAAGACGAAGCCGTCGGCCGGCAGTCCGGCCTCCCGCCGCGAGGGCCTGTCGCCCACGGGCGTGCGCCTGCCGTGAGGATGGTAGGTGTTCCGCATGTAGGCAAAGGCCTCGGAATAGAAGGCGGCGCTCGCGGGGGGTGTCAGGAATGGGTCGGTGATGACGTAGTCGCAAATGCCCGCGCCCATGGTGCCTGGATAGCCGAGGTAATTAACCACCACTGGCGCCGGCCGCAGAAGGGCGATGCCGGAGCGGGCCTGAGAGGTGAAGCCCTTCAGGTCGATGAGGATATCCACCGCGTCGTCATATATGAGCCGCGCCGCGGCGTTGTCGGCCATGGCGGAGATGTCCACGAAGCGGTCGCAGGCCGCCATCAGCCGGCGGCGCATGGGCAGCCCGTCGTCGGCGCCGAATGAATAGGCATGGACCTCGAAGGCGTCGCGGTCATGCGCCTCCAGAACCTCGATCAGGAGATGGGCGGTCGCGTGTTCGTGAAAGTCGTTGGAGAGGTAGCCGAGCCGGATCTTGTGCCGCTCTTTGCGCTTCTCAGAGGGTTGGAAGCTGAAGGCGAGGGCATCGCGCTCAAGCTGCGCAGCCACCCGCCGCTCGCGGGTCCACAGTTCCGAGCAGGTGCGCTGGTCGCTTGCGCTCATGCCCGGCACCGACAGCAGGTGGAACGGCGAGAGATGGTGGCCCTGGCCTTCCGCGAGCACGGCGGCGAGGTCCGTGTCGTCGGCGGCAAGGTCCGCCCACTCGCACATATGCCGCCTGCGTCCGAATGTGTTCGAGCCCATGTGTCGAGGCCCCTCCTGCCCGATGTCATTCGCCCCGGCGGCTTCGCGGGGCATCTTTCGCGCAGGGCGGGGGGTCGCAGACCTGCCGCCTCGAATGTCAGATGGTATAAAGAAGCAAGAAATGGACCGTGCAGATAGCTTTAACTGGCCAGTGGTCCAGGAGACTGCTCCGGTGGGCAGGTTTCCAGCGCCGAGGCGAGGACGCGGGCCATACGCTCGGCCCAGTCGGTCTGCCCGGCGGGCTCGATGATCAGGTCCTGGCGGATCTCGATGCCGGTATGGAGCAATCCGCGGCGCTCGCCGTGGACGGGGATAGTATAATCTGTCGTGTCATCGACACTGTATGGCTCGTTGTCGCCAACGATGAGGCCGCTTTCCTGTCGGAGCGCCGCCAAGATGGCACTCGCAAAGCGGGTATCGCGATTGTAGAGCACCCCCACGTGCCAGGGCCGCGCCACGCCGTGATAGGACGGCGTGAAGCTGTGCATGGCGATGAGCACGGTGGGCCGGCCGGCCTTCGCCCTCTCGTCGAGCTCGGCGGCGATGCGCGCATGGTAGGGCCGGAAGAAATCGCGCTCGCGCAGGGTCCGCTCCGCATCGCCAAGGCCAAGGTTGCCGGGGATGGGCGTCGCCTCGCTCTGCTGGGGGATGGAAGAGGGAACGGAAGGCGGGCGGTTACAGTCGATGATGAGCCGCGAGTAATTCTGCTGTATGAGGGTAGCGTCGAGTCGTTCCGCCAGCGTGCGGCACACGCCCGCAATGCCGATATCCCAGGCGATGTGACGCACTCGATCCGCCTCGGAAATGCCGAGCCGGCCCATTGATCGCGGAAAGGCATTGCCCGCATGGTCCGCGACAATGAGGAACGCGGAAGGTCCTTCCGCATTGAACACTGTGACAGGCGGCATCTCGTCGTCCGCCAGCAGGGATACCGTTCGGTCCAAATCAGTCCTCACGCCTGCGCGGCGACACCGGTCGCCTGCGCTGTTCCCGAAGTTGCCGCTTTCCAAGTTGCCGCGAGCCATAGCAGACATCCGCGCGTTCTGCTCGCGCAAACCCAAAAAGGTTCCCATCCATGAAGATCCGCGCGGGCTACGAGATTATCCACACGTGCCCCAAGCCCACTCCGATGATCCTGACGCTCAGCGTCCACCCCTCGCGGGTGAACGACCTTGAGAGCGTGGACCGGATGCTGTTCGATCCGCCGATCCCGGCCAATACCTACCACGACAGCTTCGGGAATTTCTGCCACGTCATCGAGGCGCCGGCGGGACAGCTCAAGATCCATTCCGATTTCGTGATCCGCGACAGCGGCAAGCCTGACGTGGTGGCACCTGACGCGGTCCAGCACCCCCTCGGCGACCTGCCGGTGGATACGCTGTTGTTCCTGCTCGGCAGCCGCTATTGCGAAACGGACCGGTTGAGCAACGTCGCCTGGAACCTGTTCGGCCACGTGCCCAAGGGCTGGCCGCTGGTTCAGGCCATCTGTGATTTCGTCCACGGGCACATCAGCTTCAACTATGCCCATGCGAGCCCGCTGCGGACCGCCTTCGACGCCTATAACGAGCGGCGCGGCGTGTGCCGGGACTTCGCCCATCTCGCCGTCACCCTGTGCCGCTGCATGAACATTCCGGCGCGCTACTGCACCGGCTATCTGGGCGACTTCGGCGTCCCCATTGATCCCAATCCGATGGACTTCAGCGCCTGGTTCGAGGTGTATCTGGGCGATCGCTGGTACACGTTCGACGCCCGGCACAACACCCAGCGCATCGGTCGCGTCCTCATGGCGCGCGGGCGTGATGCCACGGATGTCGCCATGGTCACCACCTTCGGCCCAGCGACGCTGACGACCTTCAAGGTGGTGAGCGACGAGGTGGCGTAGGCGAGCCACTCGGCGGACTGCGTCGTGCCGGCGAGGTGTCACCCCGTCAGCATGTCTATCCGCGCCGTGGCCATGCGCACCCGGCCGGCCAGCAGGATGGCGAGGTTGCGCATGATCCGGTCGGCGGCGCGGGCGTGGGTCTCCTGGAAGGCGCGGAACTGCTCGGCGGAAATCTCCAGGCAGACCGCCTCCGTGTCGGCCCACACGTCGGCACTGCGCGGCTGATCGATGAGCGCCAGCTCGCCGAAGGCCATGCCCGGGATCAACGTCGACAGGCGCACGTCGTGCATTGAGCGCACGCTGACCATGCCGCGCACCAGGAAATAGACCCGGGCCGGCGGTTCGTTGGCGTCGATGATCCGCGTGCCGGCATCGAACACCACGCGGGTGCCGAGGCGGGAGAGGTCGGCCAGTTCCTGCGGTGACAGCCCGGCGAGCAGCGCCTGGCCTGACAGGTCGGCTTCGATGCCGATCTGCGAGAAGCCGCCATGGCGGTAGACGATCTGGTCCTCGGCCCAGTCCACGGCGGCGTCGTAGGTGGGGAAGATGCGCACGCGCACGCCTTCCTCCTTCATGGCCTTGACCTGCGGCGCCACCGGCGAGTTGCCTTCAACTCCGGCGATCACCGTGGTGGTGGAGGCCGGAAGCTGATTGCGGATCAGGCCGGTGAACAGGCGCAGCCCCGCATCGGTGATGGTGGAGACCCGGTGCAGGTTGAGGATCAGGAAGGCCGGCACACCGGCGGGGTCGGTGAGCCGGCGGGTCACATAGTCCATGGTGGCGAAGGAGAGCTTGCCGGCCAGCTCCAGCACGCGGATGGAGCCGGAGCGCTGTTCCAGGATGCTCTGCTCGTGGGGCTGGCGCCCGGGCTTGGAGGGCACGGTGCGGAAATCGTAGTCGGCGGCGATGCAGGTGCGCACGTCGTCGCGCCGCGACAGCATGTGCAGGTCGAAGGCGTCGGAGAGGGCGGAGCAGGTGCGCAGGCCGCGCACGCTGTTGCCATGGGCATCGAGCCGGGGCGAGAAGATGCCGAGGCCGAGCTGGGAGGGCAAAGCGGCGAGAATGCCGCCACCGACGCCGCTCTTGGCCGGCACGCCCACCCGATAGATCCACTCGCCGGCAAAGTCATACATGCCGGAGGAGATCATCACCGCCAAGGTGCGCGCCACGGCGTAGTTCGAGGCCACCATCTCCCCGGTCACCGGATTGACCCCGTGGTTGGCGAAGCTCGCCCCCATCACCGCCAGGTCGCGGGCGGTGACCAGCACCGAGCACTGGCGGAAATAGGTGTCGAGGATGTGATCCACGTCGCCCCGCACGCCGCCATAGGTGCGCAGCAGGTAGGCGATGGCGCGGTTGCGGTCGCCGGTCTGGCGCTCCGACTGGAACACCGCATCGTCTACCTCCAGCTCGCGCCCGGCAAAGCGGCTGAGTGTGGTCCGGATCAGCTCGAAGGCCTCATCGCCGGCAGCCTCGGCGAGGAGCCCGCTGCAGCAGATGGCGCCGGCATTCACCATGGCGTTGAAGGGGCGGTTGTCGGCCTTCAGGCGGATGGAATTGAAGGCTTCCCCGCTCGGCTCCACGCCGATGGCTGCCTCCACCTTCTCGGACCCCAGCATGTCGAGGGCGAGGGCGTAGACGATGGCCTTGGACACCGACTGGATGGTGAACGGCACCGCCGTGTCGCCCGCTTCATAGACATGGCCGTCGGTGGTGGCCACGGCGATCCCGAAATGGTCCGGGTCGGCCTTGCCCAGTTCCGGGATGTAGGAGGCGACCTCGCCGTCATGCAGGGGCGTGAAGCGGGTGTGGATATCCCGGATGGCGCGCAGCAGCGGTGTTTCGAGGGGCGTCGTGGCAAGGGGCAGGAAATTCGGCACAGCGCGGCTCCGGGCGACTCTCCCCTAGTGAAAGCGCGTGCGCTGCGGTTGGCAATGGTGCACGGCGGCAAACCGCGCTCCATTACCGGCGGCGGAGCAAATCCGGCGCGCCGCTATGGGTTCGAGCCGGCATGGCGGCCCTGACTCACCTCCCTGGCGGGAGGATCTTCCGTCGGCAGCGAAAATGGCCCCATATGGAGGCATTGCCGTCGTCATCCGGGGCGGCGAACGCTTTCAGCAGGGGGAGATGGGGTGCGCCACCGCATCTTTGCCTTCAGGTCGATCGCGGTTCTGGTCCTGGTCTGGATCGGGGCGGTGGGTGGCTTTGCGCTGCTGTCCGCCCGTTCAGCCACGCAGCAGGCCGGCGAGGAGCTGAATGCCGCCGGCGTGGCGCTGCATCGCATCGTCTCCCAGCGTGTGGCGCAGCACGATGCCCACCTCACCAGCCTTGCGGCGCTGGTCCAGTCCGCCGATCCGCCGCCGCGCGAGGCGGTGCGGCGGGTGGCGCTCGCCATCATGCGCTTTTATCCGCGCATCGTTTCGGTGCGCATCGTGGCGCCGGGCGCGGGCGGGGCCGGCGAGATCCTCGTCGCAGCCCCGGAGGGGGTGATGGCGACGCCCCTGCCGGCCTTCACCGCCGGCGTATTCGCCCAGGCCCCCGGCGAGGCCCGCGCCTATGCCGATCCTGCGGTGCCCGGGCGCTATTTCCTCGGCAAGCGGACAGGAGGGCCGGGTCGCCCGCTGGCCATGATCGTGGAGATCGACCCCGCCCTCTTGGTGGAGGGGGAGGAGCGCCCGGCCGCGACCCGCCTGCGGCTGGATCTCGGCGGACACAGCCTGGTGGACCGCACCGCTACCGCCGGTCCGCAGGGGAGCGCGACGCTCGAGACGCTGCACTTCGAGCGCGCCATCGACAGCCAGACCCAGCCCCTGAAGCTGGCGCTGGACCGCAGCCTTGCGTTCGCGCAGGTGGTGCCCATGGGGCCGGTGCTGCTGTTCGCCGTCCTGTCGCTGATCGGCCTTCTGGCGCTGCGCTACACCCTGAAGCAGCGCCGGGAGGCCAGTCGCTCGCGCGCGGCGGCCCGGGAGGCGCAGGAGCGCAGCCTTTTGCTGGAGCGCGAGACGCGCCTTGCCCATGCCTCGCGGGTCAATGCGCTGGGCGAGCTCGCCTCCGGTATCGCCCATGAGCTAACCCAGCCGCTCACTGCCCTGCTCAGCCAGAGCCAGGCGGCGCTGCGGCTGGCGGTGCCGGGGGGCGATGCCGTGCGGCTCGACGAGGCGCTGCGGGCCAATGTGCGCGAGGCCAAGCGCGCCGGCGAGATGCTCCAGCGCATGCGCGACTACATCAGCAACCGCGCCACCTCCCGCATGCCCTCCGACATCAATGCCGTGATTGTCGATGCGGCCGCGCTGGCGCGCACCGATCTCGCCCAGCGCGGCATCGGCCTGAAGCTGGATCTGGACCGCACGCTGCCGCAGGCGGTGGTGGACCCCATCGAGCTGGAACAGGTGCTGCACAATCTCATCCGCAACGCCGTGGACAGCCTCGACGGCACGGCGCAGCCCGAGAAGACGATCGTCATCCGCACCGGGACTGGTGGCGGGCAGGTGGAAATCCGCGTCGCCGACACCGGCCCGGGCATTGCGCCGGCAGTGCTGCCGCGCCTGTTCGAGCCCTTCTTCACCACCAAGGCGGACGGCATGGGGCTGGGCCTGTCCCTGTGCGCGACGCTGGTGGAGCGGGCCGGCGGCTCCATCCGTGCGGATACCGGGGCGACCACGGGTGCGGCCTTCGTCATCATCCTGCCCGCCGCAGTGGCGCGCATGGAGGCGGCGCAATGAAGCCCCTGCGCGTCTATATCGTGGACGATGACGCAGCGGTGCGGCAGGCGCTGTCGCTGCTGCTGTCCACCTGCGGCATGACGGTGGAGACCTTCGCCGACCCCGAGACCTTCCTGGCCCATGTGGACACGGCGCGCCCCGGCTGTCTGCTCATCGATCTGCGCATGCCGCTGGTCAGCGGGCTCCAGCTCAAGACGACGCTGACGGCGCGCGGCATCGACTGGCCGGTCATCATGATCACCGGCCATGGCGACGTGAACGCCTGCCGACGCGCCTTCAAAGCCGGCATCGTGGATTTCCTGACCAAGCCGGTGGACGAGCAGGTGCTGCTGGATGCCCTCGCCGCCGCCACCAAGGTGCTGGAGGAGGTGCTGGAACGGCAGGAGACCCATGCCCTGCTCGCCACCCTCACGGAGCGCGAGCGGGAGGTGATGGACCTGGTGTGCCGGGGCTGGGCCAGCAAGGAGATCGCGGCAGCGCTCGCCGTCTCGCCGCGCACCATCGATGCCCACCGTGCCAACATCGCCGAGAAGCTTGGCACCAGTTCGGTGGCGGACCTGGTGCGCATGTCCATTGCTGCACCGCCGTCTCGGTAGTCCTACCTAGCCGCCCGTGTGAAGGCGCGGATTAAGCGGCCGCCCGCCGCGCGCTAAAGCATGGGCCGTGGCGGCGCGGTTCCGTCACCCTGATCCGCTTTGCGTGCCGGTGACCGACCCCCGCTCGATCCGGCGCCATCGCAAACGTGCCAAGAACACCCGCCGCAACATAAGGGATTGACGATGAAGCGCCTTCTTCTCGCCGCCGTGGCCGCGGTCTCGCTCGTGCCGGCAGCGTCGGCCCAGGTTCTCCAGGACAAGAACATGCCTCTCACCATCGCGCTGGACATCGCGCGCGAGGCGGTCGCGGCCTGCGCGGCCCAGGGCTACAACGTGACCGCGGCAGTGGTGGACCGTGCTGGAGTGCTCCGGGCGCTGGCGCGGGCGGACAATGCCGGCGTGCATACGCCGGACGCAGCGCGCCGCAAGGCCTACACGTCGGCCTCCACCCGCATTCCCACCTCGACCATGGTGGAGAACATCCAGAAGACGCCGGCTGCCGCGCAGCTCGTCGCTATCGACGGCTTTCTGGTCGTCGCTGGAGGCGTTCCGGTGAAGTCCGGCAACGAGGTCATCGGCGCCGTGGGCGTGGGCGGCGCGCCGGGCGGGCAGCTGGACGAAGCCTGCGCCAACGCCGCCATCGCCAAGGTGGAGCAGCAGCTGAAATGAGGCTGCGGCACGCGGGCGGTCTGGCGCAAGCGCGTCGCCAAGGTGTGCCCGGAGCCTGAGCTGCGTCAGGCCCGCCGATGGGTTGCCGCCTGGCGGCGGGCTCCTGAGGGTGTCAGTCCGGGATGCCGGAAACGGGATGTCGGAAATTGTGGTGCGGTTCGATTTTGTGATATGCTTTTTATATGGGAAGTAATCGCCAAGATATCGAGCCGACCCGCCTTGATGTGGTGGCGGCTATCTCACGCTGGGATGATGAAGGTGGTGCTCAGGTGCCCCCAAATCTCTCGGCCCAGCGCCATGCGTCCTTGACCGAACGCGAGCGGCACATCCTCGAATGCTTGGGCGCGGCTTTGGTCAAGGAATGGACCGACCTGCCGACCCCCGTTCAGCGCGCGCTGTTTCGGCGGGCGACCGCCAGCGATCATGATGATCTGGCGCAGCTCAAGGTGCTCATCGCGCGTTTTCTCCATGACCACAAGGACGAGCCGAAGTCTTCGCAGTCGCACGCCCGCTCATAGGAGAACCAGTGAGGCGGTGCGCCGCCTCACCAGACCCGCACATCCACGCTCATGTCCCGGAAGGCGAGGGTATCGCCGATGAAGCTGCCGGCCACCGGAATGGCCTGGCGGATATCCCGGACCACGGCGACGGGGATGAGGTTGGACCCGCCCATGCTGCGGTTGGTGGGATCGAATGGGATCCAGCCCGCCCCCGGCACGAACACCTCGCCCCAGGCGTGGGTTGATCCCGCGCCCGAAGATCCCGTCTGGCTCTGGTCGGGATTGTGGAGATAGCCGGACACGATACGTGCGCCGAAGCCGAGGCTGCGTGCCGCCTCCACGAACAGCACCGCGAAATCCCGGCACGATCCCCAGCCCCGCTGCAGGGTCTGGACCGGGGCTTGCGTGCCCTCCTCGTCGCGGCTCTGGTAGTTGATGGCCTGGGAGACGCCGGTGCTGAGGTCCTTGAGCAGGGACAGCGTGTCGGTGGGCATCGCGCAGACGAAGCCTTGGGCCCAAGCGCGCAACTGGTTGCTGGGATCGGGATATTGCGGGGTGCCGAGGACTCCGAGGTCCTTCCACTCGTCGTCGGAATAGCGGAACGGGAAGGACTGGGCGGAGCCTGCGATATCGAACACCGGCCAGGCTACCGCGTCCAGCTGGATCTGGGTCAGGCTCTCCACCACCAGCAGGTCGGCTCCCACCTGGAAGGTGGCGGTGGCCACCGCATTGCCGGAAACGTCGTGCGCCCAGCTCACGCTCGCTTGCGGAGTGAGGGTGATGGAATTGGAGATCACGCGCAGGTCCCGGCTTTCACGGGGGCGGAGCATCAGGCGGTGGGGTCCGAAAGCGACCGGCCGGTGAAAGCGATAGGTGGTAGTGTGGCGGATCTTAAGGAGGCTCAACGGGTACTCCACAGCGAGAGAAACCACCTTATCAGCGCATGACTACGACACCACCGCAAGGTTTCCCGGTGCCGCTTCCGACGGCCGCGGGGGCCCGGGGCGGGTGGCATTCCTGTTCGCAGGGCTGGCCGGGAAGGGCGCACGGCCGGGAGGTAAACATCGTACGTCTTCAGCAGCGCCTGGCATGCAGGCAAATGTGGAAACGGCGGTTATGGAAAATATTATTGCTATTTCCAGCATTTGGGAGCATAGCTGATGCGTCGATGGAAAGCCGGAAAACTTGGCTATAGGCGGGATTGATTTCTGCTCTAAACCAATATCTCTCGCCAGAAAATGCGATTTCGACGGCCGGGCAGGGCTCGGTAAGCTACAACTCAAAAATTTGAAAGGGTTTCCCATGGCTGAGGGAACCGTAAAGTGGTTCAACGCCCAGAAGGGCTTTGGCTTCATCACTCCCGATTCTGGTGGCAGCGATGCCTTCGTGCATATCAGCGCGGTTGAGCGCGCAGGTATGTCGGATCTGCGCGAAGGTCAGAAGGTGGCCTTCGAGCTCGTCACGGATCGCAAGAGCGGCAAGCTGTCCGCGGATCAGCTCAAGGATCTGAGCTGATCTGTTCGGCCGGCGGCCCGGTCACCCGGTCATCGCCGGCCTTCGCATCGCTTTCATGAGAGATGCGTAGACCACACTTCTGCAAGGCGCCCGGCGCCTTGCAGCCCGCGTGTCCCTCGGCTCGCGCCCCCCTCTGGTCGAATGCCGGGTCGTAGAGCGCCCAGTCGTCGATCACCCCACAGGCTGGCGGCATGGTTGACACGCGCGAAGCACACAATTCCAGGCGCAGGAGACGGCAATGGCCAAGGGACAATTGCGCGGGAATCGCGAAACCAAAAAGCCGAAGAAGGTAAAGGAAGTTGTGGCGCCGCCTTCGTTTATCAAGGGTACGCCCGTATCGATCGGGCCTCCGAAGAAGAAAAGCTGAGGTGTCGTCATGGACGTTCGCACCCATGAAACCATGGTTACGTTCGACCATCCTTTCCGGATCCGCGGCACCGAGGGCGTGCTCCCGGCTGGAACCTATCGCGTGGTGATCGATGAGGAGCAGATCCTCGGCCTTTCCTTCATCGCCTACCGGCGCGTGGCCACCCTGTTGCACACGCCGGCCGTCGCGGCCCCGCAGGGCCGGAGCGAAAGCCTCGCCATCGACGCCGCCGACCTGGAGGCCGCCCTGCCTTGGCCGCCGACCACGATCAGTCCTCGCTGAGGTGACGCGGAGCTGGGATGATATTCTCGGCGCCGTGGAGGTCCGCACCCCGGAATGCAGCATGGACATCACGCTGAACGGCTGGCTGCTCTACCAGACCCTTGCCTGCCGGGTGTGGGCGCGTGCCGCCATCTATCATGCGAGCGGCGCCTGCGGCTTCCGCGACCAGCTGCAGGACGGCATGGCCCTCGTCGCCATCCGCCCTGATATGACCCGCGCTCATCTGCTGCGCGCCGCCGCCCGGTAGTTCGTGGAGGGCGACGTACAGCATTGGTGGCTGCCCCCTTCCGGCCGTGGGGTGCGCACCCGGATTTCCGATGATCGCGCCTGGCTGGCCTATACCACCGCCCACTCTGCGGCCCTGTTCCGGATGCTCAATCCCATCAACCATGCCCGCACCCGCTCGGACCTGCTGCGCTACAAGGTGGAGCCCTATGTGCTCGCCGCCGACATCTATGCGGAGCCGCCCCACCCGGGGCGCGGGGGCTGGACCTGGTACACCGGTTCCGCCGGCTGGATGCAGAGGGCCGGGCTGGAGAGCATTCTCGGGCTGCGCAAGAGGGGCAACCAGCTGCGCCTCGATCCCTGTATTCCCAAGGATTGGCCGGGCTTCGATCTGACGATCCGCCACGGCGCGGGGCTCTATCGCATCGGGGTCGAGAACCCGGACCAGGTGAGCCAGGGCATCGCGGTCGCCGCCATTGACGCGGCGCGGCAGGATCGTTCCATTCACGTCAGGATGGGATGAGGGATGCAGATTTTCGTCGGTTCTTTTCGGATCGCCGGGGCGTATTGGCGGCGTTTGCGCATGTTGCCGGCCGAAATATGCACGCGAAAAACGCCGGCCCTTCGAAAGAAGAGCCGGCGTACAAACCAGATCATTGATTAATTTCTACCGCTCAAGCGCGGCATGGTATATGGTGTTCTTTATGGACACATTTTCTCCCGCGCTCCATGAGCGCATTTCCAGTTCGGACCGTCGCCGGCAGCTCGAGAATTCGATCGCCCAGGCCATGGACCGTTACAATTCCGATTTCGAGGCGATCCGCGCCAATACTGCGCGCCTGCGCGCGTTGCGCGAGGCCCGCGAGGCGGAAGCCGAAGCCCTCGTGGTGGTCGCGCCGGTCCGCAAGCGTCGCACCAAGGCTCAGGCCAAAGCGATCTGAAGCTGAACGCCGGGGCCAGGGGAAACCCGGCCTCGATCCTGTCTTTGTGACGTGGCACAACTGCCCTTCGCCTCGGCGAAGCCGCGACGGTCTGCGCCTCTCATTGCGCAGCAGATCATAGACTTGTCCGGCATGGATCTGGCGCGCAAGGACTTTGCACTCATGGACTTTGAGAGCATCGACTCGGCGCGCACGCCGAGCAAGCCCAAGATGCGCCATTCCCAATAGATCCCGGCCAAAGCCGACCCCGACGCTCGCAGCGTTCGGGAGCCTCAGGCGTCGGCGAAGTAAGGCAGCAGGCCGGTGCCGCCATGGCAGTTGGCATATTCGGCGTGGGCGCCGGGCAGCAGCGCGAACACCTCGTGCCAAGTGAACACCTCGCGCTTTTCTTTGTAGAGCCGGTTCATGGCGATGGCATGCCGGTAGATGTCGAGATGGGTCTCGTGGCTGCGCGACCACTCTTCCAGATGCGCCATGGAGAGGAAATAGCCATGCACCGAGGTTTCGGCGCGGGGTCTTCCCTCCGCATCCAGATTGGTCATGATGCGTAGTGTCAGCGTGCCGGTCTGCTCTGGATGGGATGAAAGATGCGCCATGCCGCGCATGAGCTTGGGCTGGAGATTGTCGATATAGTCGGCGGTCTGCTCGTTACCCGCTCCCTCCCAATACTGCCCGGATCGAATTGAGATCAGGTTCAGCGGAAACGCCGCCGTCACCCGTCGGCCGTGGGAATCGGGCGCGCGGCGGGGCGGCATGGCGCCGAGCGGGCTTTCCAGCGTGTCGATGGCGGAGACGGGCATGCGGTCGCGCATGGCACCGAAATAGCCGTTGGTGGTGATGGGCACGCGCGTCGCTCCCGGCGTGCGGGCCAGGCCGATGACGTAGCCGGGCGTGGAATAGATGGTCTCGTGCCGGTCGTAGGGCACATGCATGGTTTCCCGCCACACTCCGCGGGTGCCTTCGAGGCGTGCGGGATCGCGAAACCACGCAGTGAAGGGCGAGTTGCGCTCCCAGCGGGCATGAGCGGTGGCATCGAGCCAGTAGGCGACGAGGATGGCGTTCACCGCGCCCGTCTCGTCGTGCGTGCGCATGATTTCTTGGGCGACAGGCCCGTCCGTGCCGAAGGACGTTTGCAGCCGGTCGAAGAAGGCCTTCTGCTCGTCCCAGGCAAGGTCCTGCCCCTGAAGGCCGAAATAGGCGCAGACCACGAGTCCTACTGGCTGCTCCCAGCGCAGGGAGAAGCGCGGCGCCGCCGGCTCGTGGCCCGGCGGCCGGCGCTCGGGGACGATGCGCGGATATTCGACGTGGAAGACCATGGGCGTTTCCTTGAGGCGAAGGCGCCGCGCCGGGGGTACCGGCGGGGCGTCCGATCGGTGTCGATGGGCTTCAGTTCAGGGTTTTGCCAGCCCAGATGGCTGGCCCCTTGGCCGCCTTGGCGGGGAACACGGTGACAAGATCGTTGCCGCGCCACTGCACGAACACCGGATAGGCGGTGCTGGAAAGCCCGGTGGCATCGAAGGCTGTGCAGCCGCCGGGAATGCCGGCGGCAAAGCCGGTGTCGCAGATCTTCAGCGCCGCGATGGCGTCGCGGATCTTCTCCGGGTCACGGGATTTCGCCGCGTCGATGGCCTTGGCCATGTGATGCAGCGCGGCGCCGTACATGATCACCTCGTGGGTCATGAAGGTGCCGTGCTTGGCCTTGTACTGGGCGTTCAGCTCGGGGATGAAATCATAGTTCGCGGGCGCGATGGAGAATACGCCCTCCGAATACTCGCCGAGCCCCTTCTTGAAATCGGGAATGATATAGCCGGCGGCACCGCCGACGGTGGGAATATCGATCTGCTGCTGGCGCATGGCGCGGATGATCTGGAGCGCATCGTTGAAATAGGACACCGGGAATACGATATCCGCCTTCGCCGAGCGCAGCTTGTTGATGAGCGGCGCGACATCGGTGATGCCGAGCGGATAGGCCTCGTCGATGACCGGCGTGATGCCTGCGGCCTTGGCCGCCTCCCGCAGGCCCTTGGCCTGGGCGGTGCCATAGGCGGTGTCCTCGTAAAAGATCGCGACCTTCTCGAACGGTGCGCCGGCATGCTTCGCCAGCGCGATGGCATAGTCCAGCTGGGCCTTGCCGTAGGTGGTCGCCTTGGCCGACACTTGGAAAATATACTTGTAGCCGCGCGCGGTGATCTGGTCGGCGAAGGAATGGGTGATCATGGGGATGCCGGCGCGCTCGGTCACCTCGGAAGCGGCCAGGGTGATCGACGAGACGAAGGCGCCGACCACGCCCACCACCTGATCCTGGCTGACGAGACGCTGGGTGGCGGCAGCGGCGGTGTTGGGGCTGGGCACGTCCGCCACCACCAGCTCGATCTTTGCCCCGCCCAGGGAGGCGATGCCGCCGGCGGCATTGATGGCCTCCGCCGCCATCTCGATGCCGGCGCGGCTGTTGATGCCGAACTGGGCGTTGGGACCGCTGAGCGGCAGCACCACGCCGATCTTCACCGGCGCCTGCGCCATGGCTGCGGCCGGCAGAAACGCCGCGGCAAGGGTCGCGGCGGCTGCTGAGGCGAGCGTTTTCCAGGTCCTTTGCATGCGGAAAGGTCCTCTCTCTTTTTTGGAAGGTCCGAAAAGATGAGGGTGCAACGGATATCATGTCAACAATCTTCGACGCATCTGCGTTTTTGGTATCGAGCATGCTCAAACAAGCGACAGTATGACTGATTTTTATCCCCTTTCCGCTGTGTCGAAAAAAGCCGACATAAATGCCAGGAGGGGTGGCTGGAAAGCTGCCACTCCGATGGCGCAGGTCGTACTCGTCGAAAATTTCGACACTTGACTCCGGTGCTAAACTCCCTGTTTCAGAAGCTGGGATGCATAAATTATTTGCACAATAAAGTGTGTAAAAACATATAGATGAGTAAGAACGCCCGCCGCGGTGCGGTCCTTGCTCAAAATTTGACATAGTCCGTCGTTGACGGAAAATGCCGACAAGACGTAGCGTCTGGCCATCGAAAGCCCGAGCCGAAGGTGGTCCCATGATGTCCGCACCTCTCGACCGGCGCCGCGCGGCGGGTGTTATGCTCGCTGCCGGTGCCGCCGTGTTCGCGTCCCTCCTCCAGCCAGCGCATGCGGCGGATGATGTGGTGGTGGGCGTGATCCAACCGCTCTCGGGGCCAAACGCCCAGTTCGGCATTGGCGCCCAGCGCGGCACCGAGCTCGCGGCCGAGATGATCAACGCCGCCGGCGGCATCAAGTCCCTGGGCGGGGCCAAGATCAAGCTGGTGGCCGCCGACGTGCCCACCCCCAACACCGCCGCCGCCACCACCCAGCGCCTGATCTCCCAGAACGGCGTGAGCGCGGTGGTGGGCGCCTTCGTCTCCTCCACCACGCTGGCAGCCTCGGAAGTGACCGAGCGCGCCGGCATCCCGCTGGTCACCTTCGCCTTCGCCGATCAGATCACCGGGCGCGGCTACCAGTATGTGTTCCAGGTGTCGCCGAAAGGCACGGTGTTCGGTGCCGCGCAGTTCGACTACGCCACCGAAATCGCCAAGGCCGCCGGCGAGAAGATCGACAAGATCGCCATCCTCTATGAGGACACGGCCTATGGCACCGCCCAGGCCAAGGGCCTGCGCGATGCCGCGAAAAAGGCCGGTGTCGAGATCGTGCTGGACGAGGCCTATCCGCTCGGCATCACTGATGTGGCGCCGCTGGTGAACAAGCTGAGGGCTTCGGGTGCCCAGATGGCGTTCCCGGTATCGTATCTCAACGACAGCCTGCTCATCATCCGCGCCCTGCGCCAGCAGCAGATCGATATCCCGGTGATTGGCGGCGCCGCCGGCTACATCATTCCCGACTTCAAGAAGGGCCTCGGCGACTATGCCGAGGGCGTGCTCTCGGTGGCGGCCGCCAGCGGCGACCTGATCCCCGATCTCGCCGCCAAGTACAAGGAGAAGTACGGCGCCTTCATCACCCACGAGGCCCTGATCCACGCAGCTGCCCTGGATGCGGTGGCGCAGGCCATGGAGAAGGCGAAGTCGTCCGATCCGCAGAAGGTGCGCGACGCCCTCGCCAGCCTTGATTATTGCGCCGGCTTCGCACGCGGCGTCCCCGGTGGCTGCATCAAGTTCGATGCCAACGGCCTCAATGCGTCCGCCTTCCCGGTGATGGTGCAATGGCGCGGCGACGAGCCGGTCACCGTCTATCCGCCCAAGGCGGCAAAGCAGGCTCCCATCTGGCGCGGCAAGCCGGTGAACTGAAGCCATTCCCTTGGCCCCGCCATGTGGCGGGGCCGCCCTCCAGCCTGACGGGACGCATATGCTTCAGGCCCTTGTCGATGGTCTCCTCCTGGGTGGCGTCTATGGCGTCATCGCCACCGGCCTCTCGCTGGTGTTCGGCGTGCTCGGGGTGGTCAATTTCGCCCATGCCGAATTCCTCATGCTCGGAATGTACGTGGCCTGGTTCGCCTGGCGCTATCTGGGGCTCGATCCGCTGATCGGATCGGTGCTGTCCTTCGTCGTGGTGTTCGCCGTGGGCTATGGGGTCCAGCGCACGCTCATCCAGCGCGTGCTGAAGGCGCCGCCGGCGGCGCAGGTTTTTCTCACCGTGGGCCTGATGATCGTCATCGAGAATGCCGCTCTGATGGTCTTCGGCTCCGACTTCCGGTCGGTGAGCGTGCCCTATCAGGTGGAAGGCTACAGGCTCGGCGACATCTTCATCGGCGCGCCCTACCTCTACGCCTTCATCGCCGCCGTCATTCTGGCCGCCGCACTTTGGCTGTTCCTCGACCGCTCCTGGATGGGCCGGGCCATCCGCGCCGTGGCGCAGGATCCCATGGCCGCGACGCTGGTGGGCGTGGATACACGGCGCACCTATGGGCTGGCCTTCGGCCTCGGCGTAGCCCTCACCGCCTTCGGCGGCGCGGTCATCCTGCCCTACATCACGGTCAGCCCCACCATCGGCGGGCAGTTCGTGGTGCTCATGTTCACGGTGGTGGTGCTGGGTGGCCTCGGCTCGGTGGCGGGGGCGCTGGCGGGCGGGATCATGGTGGGCATCGTGCAGTCCATGTCCACCCTCGTCTTCCCCATCCAGCTGCAGAACCTCTGCCTGTTCGTGATCTTCATCGCCGTTCTCGCCCTGCGCCCGCAGGGCCTCATCAAGGGCGCCTGAGCCATGCGACAGCTTTTCTCGCCGGGGCGCGTGGTGCTGCTCCTGTTCTTTGCCGCGGCGGCGTTGCTGCCGCTGGTGGTGGATCCGCGCGGACATCTGCTGCGCGTCGCCGCCATGGTGCTGCTGTTCGCGGCCATGGCGCAGTCGTGGAACATCGTGGGCGGACTTGCCAACCAGATCTCGCTGGGCCATGCCGCCTTCTTCGGCCTCGGCGCCTATACGTCCACCCTGCTGTTCCTGAAGCTCGGCGTCTCGCCCTGGATCGGCATGTTCGTCGGGGCCGGGGTGGCGGGGGCGGCGGCCGCGCTGCTCTCCATTCCGACCTTCCGGCTGAAGGGGCATTACTTCGCGCTGGCCACCCTCGCCTTCGCCGAGGTGATGCGGGTGATCGCCAACAGCTGGGCCAGCCTCACCGGCGGTCCGGTGGGCCTCTCCATCCCCTTCATGGGCACCCAGCCGGCCTATTTCGCCTTCCGCGCGGTGTCCTCCTATTACTGGGCCATCCTCGGGCTGCTGGTGTTTGTCTGCCTCGTCTTCCACCTGTTGGCGCGCGGCGCCATCGGCTATCGCCTGCGGGCGGTGCGGGAGAACGAGAATGCGGCCGAGGTGGCGGGCGTCGACACGTTCCGGGTGAAACTCCCCGCCAGCGTCATATCCGCCGCGCTCACCGCCATGTGCGGCACGGTGTTTGCGCAGTTCACCTTCTTCTTCGATCCGGATTCCATCTTCTCGCTGGCGGGCATCTCGGTGCGCATGGCCATGATCGCCATCGTCGGCGGGCTCGGCACCTTGGGAGGGCCCCTCATCGGCGCCCTGTTCCTGATCCCGCTGGAAGAGGTGGCGAACGCCTATCTCTCCTCCAAGGCGGCGGGCCTGTCGCAACTGGTCTTCGGGCTGATCCTGATCGCCGCCATCCTCATTCAGCCGCGCGGCGTCATGGCCTTCTGGCCGAAGAAGCGCCGCGCTGCCAAGGCCGTGCCGCCGGTGGTGGCGCCGGCCCAGGCCGCCGCGAAGGGGGCCTGACAATGCACGCGCTGCTTCAAGCCGACGCCATCGCCGTTACCTTCGGCGGTCTCAAGGCGGTGGATGGCGTCTCCTTCTCCCTGAAGGCGGGCGAGATCATCGGCCTCATTGGTCCCAATGGGGCGGGCAAGACCACCCTGTTCAATGCGCTGGTCGGTCTCCAGCCGCTGACCTCGGGCAAGGTGGTGCTGGACGGCGATACGGTGTCCGGCCTCAAGCCCCACAAGGTGGCGGCGAAGGGCATGACCAAGACGTTCCAGAATGCCGCGCTGTTCCCCGACATGAGCGTGGTCGAGAACGTGATGACCGCCGCCCTGCTGCGTCATGATCTTGCCGGCGCGCGCGCCACGGCGGAGCGGGTGCTGGACAAGCTGGGCCTTTCCCCCATCGCCGAGGCGGATGTGGCCGACCTCACCTTCCCGCAGAAGGCTCTGGTGGAGATGGCCCGCGCGCTGGCCACCGAGCCCCGCGTGCTGCTGCTGGACGAGGTCATGGCGGCCCTCACCCCCAACGAGATGGACGAGGTCATGGGCGTGATCCGCGCGCTGAAGGCCGAGGGCCTGAGCTTCCTCGTGGTGGAGCATCACATGCGCGCCATCATGGCCCTGTGCGACCGACTGCTGGTGGTGAATTTCGGCCGCCTGATCGCGCAGGGCACCCCCGCCGAGGTGGCCGCCGACCCGGCAGTGATCGAGGCCTATCTCGGCCATGGCGCCGCTGGCAAGGAGGCCGCTCATGCTTGAGGTTCGCGACCTTTCCGCCGCCTATGGTGGACCGGACGTGCTCTCGTCCGTCACCCTGGAGGTGAAGGCGGGGGAGACGGTGGCCGTGCTGGGCGCGAACACGGCGGGCAAGACCACCCTGCTGCGTTCCATTTCCGGCCTCGTGCCGAAGGCGCGCGGCACCATCGTCTTCGAGGGGGCGGCTCTGCTCGGCCGGGCGGCCCATACCATTCCCGGCCTCGGCATCGGCCATGTGCCGGAGGGGCGCCACGTCTTTCCGCGCATGACCACGCTGGACAATCTGATGATGGGCGCCTTCGGCCATCGCAGCGCCCGCGACATTCCCGAGCGGGTGGAGCGGGTGTTCGCCCTGTTCCCGCGCCTGAAGGAGCGGCAGTCTCAGATGGCGGGCTCCATGTCCGGCGGCGAGCAGCAGATGGTCTCCATCGGCCGCGCGCTCATGGGCCAGCCGAAGCTGCTTTTGCTCGACGAGCCGAGCCATGGCCTCGCGCCCATCGTGGTGGACGAGCTGCACGCCGCCATCGGCGAGATCAACCGGCAGGGCGTGTCCGTGCTGCTGGTGGAGCAGAACGCCATGCTGGCGCTGTCCGTGGCCCATCGCGGCTACGTGCTGGAGGCGGGCCACGTGGTGCTTTCGGGCACCGCGCAGGCCCTCTCCGACGATCCGGGCGTGCGTCGCGCCTATCTCGGCGTGTGACGCCCCATCAAATCCCAGGGAGAAGAATGATGAAAGTGAAAGCCGGCGTCGCCCAGGTGGGCGCGGTGCCCTTCGATGTGGAGGCGTCCGTCGCCAAGGCCGAGGCGTGGATCGCGAAGGCGGGGGCGGAAGGCTGCGAGATCGTGGTGTTTCCCGAGGCCTTCCTCTCGGTCTATCCGAAGGGCTCGGACTTCGACATCGCCATCGGCGTGCGCACCGTGCGCGGGCGCGACGATTTCCGCCGCTATCTCGACGCCGCCATCACCGTGCCGGGGCCGGAGACGGACCGCATCGGCAAGGCGGCGGGCGAGGCCAAGACCTATGTGGTCATCGGCGTGATGGAGCGCGAACTCGGCACCATGTATTGCACGGTGCTCTATTTCGGCCCGGACGGGTCCCTATTGGGCAAGCACCGCAAGCTGATGCCCACCGCCGGCGAGCGCCTCGCCTGGGGCTTCGGCGACGGCTCGACCCTGCCGGTGTTCGACACGCCGATCGGCAAGATCGGCGCGGTGATCTGCTGGGAAAACTACATGCCCATGCTGCGCATGACCATGTACGCCAAGGGTGTCTCGCTCTATTGCGCCCCCACCGCCGACGATCGTGAGACCTGGCTGCCCACCATGCGCCACATCGCGCTGGAAGGCCGCTGCTTCGTGCTCACCACCTGCCAGGTGGTCAAGCGCGGTGATTTTCCGGACGACTACCGTTGCTCCATCACCGACGATCCCGAGGCGATCGTGATGCACGGCGGGGCGGCCATCATCGACCCCCTCGGCAAGGTGCTGGCCGGCCCGGTCTTCGATCAGGAAACCCTCTTGACCGCCGAGCTCGACATGGACGATCTGGGCCGCGCCAAGTTCGACTTCGACGTGGCCGGCAATTATGCCCGGCCGGACGTTTTCAACCTGACGGTCAATGAAGCCCCGCAGCAGGCGGTTCGCTTGAAAGCTTGAAGACCTCACACGGCGGGGCATGCAATCCGCCGTGAATTCCGCCATTCTCACGGCGCGGCCCGCCTGCGCCGCGCCGTGAGACCAACACGTCATGGATATGGAAGAAAAGCTCGCCAAGATCGGCATCACCGGAAAGCTGTTCAAGCTGTACCTCGCCGCCGTGGAGCTGGGCGAGGCGCCGGTGCAGGAGGTAGCTGCCCGTGCCGGGCTTGCCCGCACCACCGCCTATGATGTGCTGGAGCGGCTGGAGCAGGAAGAGCTGATCCGCATCGTGGAGCGCTCCGGCCGGCGCTTCGTGGTGGCCGAGGATCCGGTGGGCATGCTCCAGCGGCTGGAACTGCGCAAGCAGGTGATCACCGATGTGATGCCGCAGATCCGCTCCCTCTACAATCGCGCCAAGGGCAAGCCTCAGATCCGCTTCTACGAGGGGGAGGAGGGCATCAACACCGTGCTGTGGGATACCCTGACCTGCCAGAGCAAGACGCTGTGTGGCATCCTCTCCATGAACGAGCTGATCGAGACGCCGGGGCTCGGCGAGATGGACGTGTATATTTCCGAGCGGGTGAAGCGCGGCATCACCCTGAAGGTGCTGCGCTCCCGCGACAAGGACGTTGGGCAGATCTGGCCCTCGGGCCTGGAGCAATTGCGCGAGCTGCGCTATGCACCCGATGGCATGACGCTGGGCGTGACCCAGTATGTCTATGACGACAAGGTCTCCATCATCTCTTCCAAGCGCGAGAATTACGGCCTCATCATCGAGAGCGAGGATTTCGCGCGCCTGCAGTCTGTGATGTTCGAGACCTTGTGGTCCATCTCCACTCCGGCGGCGCCGGCCGATCCGCCGCGCAAGCCCGCCGGCGGACGTCGCCGCGCGGAGAAGGTCTAGGCAGGCCTATCTGCCGGCCGGCACGAGGCCGGTGAGGTCGTTCGCCTGAAGCTGAAGCCGGGTGCGGCGGATGTGGCTTTCAAGCAAATGCTGCACGTCCCTGTCGTCGCGGCGCCGGATCGCTTCCATGATCAGGCGATGCTCGCTGTGGATGATCCACTGGCCCTCCTTCCCGATGAGGTGGGAATAGGCGCGGCGATAATGCTGGGTGGTGTTCCAGAAGCGCTCGATCATGGAAAGCAGCGTCGGCATCGCCGCCGCCTTGTAGCTGAGCAGGTGGAACTCCCGGTCCAGCTTCAGGAAATCCTCCACCTCCGTCGAGGTCTCGATCTGCGCGCACAGCTCGGCGAGACGGGTGATGGTGGCCGCGTCCATGTTGCGGATGCTCTCGCTGAGGGCGAGGGGCTCGATGCGCTCGCGGATCTTGTAGATCTCCACGCACTCGTTGATGTCGGTCTTGGCGATCCACGCGCCGGAATTGGGCACCAGCACCACAAGCCCCTCGCTTTCGAGGTCCCGCAGGGCCTCGCGCACCGGGATGCGGCTGGTGCCGTAGCGCTCGGCCAGCTCCTCCTGCCGCACGCGGGTGCCGGGGGCGTAGAGCCCGGCGAGGATGCCGGCCCGCAGGTCCGTGGCGATGGCGTGACTGCGGACGCCCTGGTCCTTGTCTGGCCCATCCGGGGATTTTTCCGTTCTCATGGCGCGCTCTGCTGGAGGGGCCCTGGCGTCCATGGGGACCGTGCCGCTTGGTCGGTTTGGATACCATACGCGTGCGCATTCTGACAAATGTATCCAAATAGGCGAATTTTGCGCCGCACGATCCGTATATCAGGCATAATTGGATACAATGATATTGACAGCGTATCCCGTCAGCCCTATCCGTCAGGAAAGCGGCGCAGATCGTTTGGCAAGGGGAAGACGCGAGGGCGAGGGGGCTGCGGCGACCGCGATGGTGGCCGGTTTCCCGCGGAAATCGCATCCCGTCCCGGCCGAACGGCGCGCCGATCCCTCCAACGGGGCGGGTCATGAGCACTGAGGGTGGGCAATCCTACGAGACGGCCGAGCGGGGGCTTCCGGGCCTGCGCGGAACCGATCACATCGGCTTCACCGTTCCCGATATCGACGAGGCGGTGCGCTTTTTCGTGGATGTCATCGGCTGTATCCAGGTCTACGAGCTCGGACCGTTCCAGGCCGAGGACGACTGGATGGCCCGCCAGCTCAATGTCGATCCGCGCGCCATCATGAAGAAGCTCGTCTTCCTGCGCTGCGGCTTCGGCTCCAATTTCGAGATCTTCCAGTACATCGCCCCGGACCAGCGAACGATCCAGCCGCGCAACAGCGACGTGGGCGGGCATCATCTTGCGTTCTACGTGGATGACATGGATGCCGCCGTCCGCCATCTCGAAGCGCACGGCGCCCGCATCCTGGGTGTGCCGGTGACGCGCGAGAGCGGGCCCAGCGGTGGGCAGACCTGGGTTTATTTCCTCACCCCCTGGGGCATGCAGTGCGAGCTGGTGAGCTTTCCCAATGGCAAGGCCTATGAGCGCACCACCTCCCTGAGGCTCTGGCACACAGCCGATCCGGGCGGCTGAGCCATGGCGCGCACCTCGATGTCCCGTTCTTTCGTGCGGGGGAAGTTCGCACCCTCGACGTTTCCAGTGTTTTCGGAGCTGCCGTGATGGCGACCCATATCGACCTGAAACCCGCCGCCCCCTGGCGTGAGCTGACCACCTCCCGCGACGACTGGAATGCGGCCGATCCGACCCTGCTCGGGACCATGCTCACCTCCATGGCGCTGATCCGCGCATTCGAGGAGAAGGTGCTGGAGCTGGCCGGGCAGGGGCTGGTGCACGGCCCCGCCCACTCGGCCATCGGGCAGGAAGGCGGCGCCACCGGATCCGCCGTGATGATGCGCGCTTCCGACCAGGTGAACGGATCCCACCGGGCCCACCACCAGTTCCTCGCCAAGTCGCTGGCCTATGTGGCGCCGGACGGCCTGTCCCCCACCGCCGCCATCAGTGGCGACGTGCGCGACCTGTCCAAGAAGACCATGGCGGAAATCCTCGGCCTCGCCCAGGGCTTCTGCAAGGGGCGCGGCGGCTCCATGCACTTGCGCTGGGGCGAGGCGGGCAATCTCGGCACCAACGCCATCGTCGGCGGCGGCGTGCCGCTGGCGGCGGGGGCGGCCTTCGCCCACAAGCGCGCCGGCACGGGCGATGCGGTCTTCACCTATTTCGGCGACGGCGCCACCAATATCGGCTCGGTGCTGGAGACCATGAACCTCGCGGCGGCCTGGAAGCTGCCCTTGTGCTTCTTCATCGAGAACAACCGCTACGCCGTCTCCACCCATGTGGAGGAGGCCACCGCCGAGATCCGCCTCTCCGCCCGCGGGCTGGGCTTTGCCATCCCGTCCTGGAAGGTGGACGGCATGGACCCGCTGGCGGTGGCGCTGGCCAGCGCCGAGGCGCTGGAGGTGATGCGCTCAGGCGGCGGCCCCACCGTCATCGAGGCCGATGTCTACCGTTTCTTCCACCAGAACGGCCCCTTGCCCGGCAGCGCCTTCGGCTATCGCACCCGTGAGGAAGAGCAGGAGTGGCGCCGGCGCGATCCCATCGATCTCCTGGCCCGTGAGATGGCTTTGCGCCAGCTCATCGGCGACGAGGAGGTCGCCGCCCTGCGCGCCCGTGCCAAGGCGCTCATGGAGGATGTGGCCGGCGAGTTGGTGGAGCAGGTGGACGGCAAGCGCCGCATCATCCCGGCTTTGTGGCCCTCGCCCGATTTCCGCGACTTTGGCGTGCGCGGCGACCTGTCCGAACTCGACGGCGTGCGCACCGAGGAACTGGAGACCTTCACCGGCGGCATCGACCCGCAGGCCCGCTTCGTGGACGTGGTGGCGGACGTGATGCACCGCCGCATGAGTGAGGACGACCGCATCGTGGTGATGGGCGAGGACGTGCATCGCCTCAAGGGCGGCACCAATGGCGCCACGCGCGGCCTGAAAGAGGCCTTCGGCGACCGCGTGCTCGGCACCCCCATCAGCGAGAACGCCTTTGCGGGCCTCGCCGGCGGCATCGCCATGGACGGGCGCTATGTGCCGGTGATCGAGTTCATGTATCCGGACTTCATGTGGGTGGCCGCCGACCAGGTGTTCAACCAGATCGGCAAGGCGCGGCACATGTTCGGCGGCGACATGGCGGTGCCGCTGGTGCTGCGCACCAAGGTGGCCATGGGCACGGGCTATGGCTCGCAGCATTCCATGGACCCGGCCGGTATCTTCGCCACCGCCGTGGGCTGGCGCATCGTCGCCCCCTCCACGCCGTTCGATTATGTGGGCCTCATGAACAGCGCGCTGGCCTGCCAGGACCCCGTGCTCGTGCTGGAGCATGTGGACCTCTACAACGCCAAGGGCCCGGCGCCGCTGGATGACCTCGACTATTTCATTCCCCTCGGCAAGGCCAAGGTGGTGCGGCCCGGCTCGGCCCTGACCATCCTCACCTACCTGTCAATGGTGAAGCCGACCCTGGAGGAGGTGGAGCGCCTGGGCGTGGACGCGGAGGTCATCGACCTGCGCAGCCTCGACCGCGCCGGCCTCGACTGGGAGACCATCGAGACCTCCATCGCCAAGACCGGCAACGTGCTGGTGGTGGAGCAGGGCTCGGTGGGCACCTCCTACGGCGGGTTCCTTGCCGCCGAGATCCAGTCGCGCTGCTTCGATGCGCTCGACCAGCCGGTGCAGCGCGTCCATGGCGGGGAGGCCTCGCCGTCCATCTCCAAGGTGCTGGAAGCCGCCGCCTGCGCCGGTCCCAAGGACATCGAGGCCGGCATCCGTCGCGTCATGGCCGAGCAGGGCCTCGCCCTCGCCTGATCAGGAGCCCCACATGCCCAAGGAAATCCTGATGCCCGCCCTCGCCGCCGGAATGGAGGAGGGTCACCTCGTCCGCTGGCTGAAGAAGGAAGGCGAGGCGGTGAAGCGTGGTGACCTGCTCGCCGAGATCGAGACCGACAAGGCCGTCATGGAGATGGAGGCGGAGGACGAAGGCCGCCTCGGCCCCATCCTGATCGGTGACGGTTCGCGCGGCGTGGCGGTGGGCACCCTCATCGCCTCCATCCTCGCGGAAGGGGAAGCCGCGCCCGCGCGGGTCGCGTCCGTCGCCGCCGCGCCGGCCGTGGCGGCGCCTGCGGCGGTTGCTGTTCCTTCGCCTGTGCCATCGACACCTGTGCCATCGACACCTGCGCCCTCCGCACGGGCGCCCGCTGCGACGGTTGCACCGGCCCCGAGCCTTGCGGCGCGGGCGCCCTCCATCGCGGCCCTTGTCGCCGCGCGCAAGGTCGTTGCATCGCCGTTGGCCCGCCGCCTCGCGGACGATTTCGGCGTCGATCTCAGCACGCTCACCGGCTCAGGTCCCAGGGGCCGCATCGTGCGGATCGACGTGGAGAAGGCGCGCCACCAGCCGGTTGCGCCCGCCGCGCCGCGTTTTTCCCCTGCTGCGCCGCGTCTTGGCACCGGGTCGGGACAGGGGGGGCTCAATCATGCGTGGCTACGTCAGGGCGAGGGCCGACCGCTGGTGCTGGTCCACGGCTTCGGCTCGGAGCTGAACGGCTGGCGTCCCTTCCTTGCCGGCGCTGCGGTGTCGCGGCCGGTGCTCGGCATCGACCTGCCAGGCCATGGCGGATCGGCCGGCCACGGTGCCGCACGCTTCGAGGCGCTGGTGGCGGCGGTGGGCGAGACCCTGCAGGGCCTCGGCCTGTCCGATCTGGATCTTGTCGCCCATTCCCTCGGCGCGGCGGTGGCGGTGGCGCTCGCGGCCGAAGGCTATCCCGATGTACGCTCCTTGTTCCTGCTCGCGCCGGCGGGCCTTGGGCCCGATATCAACGGCGCCTTCGTATCCGGCCTTGCCCGCGCCCGCACCGCCGAGAGCCTTGCGCCCTGGCTTGGCGAACTGGTGGCCGATCCTTCGGTGCTGACCCCCGCCTTCGTGCGCGCCAGCGCCGCGGCCCGTGCCGACGACGCGCTGGTAGCCGCCCAGCAACGTCTCGCCGCAGCCCTGTTCCCGGACGGCACGCAGGCCTTCAGCGTGCGCGCGGAGCTGGAGCAGTTGCGCATTCCGGTCACTGTCGTGGCCGGCACCGAGGATAAGATCATCCCGCCGGGCCATGTGCGGCGGCTGCCTGGTATGGTGGGCCTGCACCTGTTTCCTGGAGTTGGCCACATGCCGCAGCTGGAGATCCGCGACGAGGTCTGGCGCCTTCTGGAGCGCCATTTGCGCGCGGCGGGATGAGGCCGCAGAGAGTGAAGAAGAACCGGGTGAAGCCAAGCAAAACCACGTCCCAGGGAGGACTTTTCATGACCATCCGTGCACGTTTCCTCGCGCCGATCGCCGCGATGCTCCTCGCCTCCACCGCCGGCGCAGCCAGCGCCGAGCCGCTGAAGGTCGCGGTGATCGAGACCCTTTCCGGCCCGCAGGCCTCCACCGGCCTGCTGTTCAAGACCGCCGCCAAATACGGCATCGACAAGATCAACGCCGGCGGCGGCTATGGCGGCGAGCCGGTCGTCCTATTGGAGTACGACAACCAGGGTGGCCCGGTGGGCGCCGCTGACAAGGTGAAGGCGGCCATCGCCGACGGCGCCCGCTTTATCGTGCAGGGCGCCTCGTCGGCCGTGTCGGGCCAGATCACCGAGGACGTGCGCAAGTACAATATCCGCAACCCCGGCAAGGAAGTCATCTTCCTCAACGTGGGCGGTGAGGCGCTGGAACTGACCGGCGCCAAGTGCCACTTCCACCATTTCCGCTTCAATCCCAATGCGCAGGTACGGGTGAAGCCCATGGTGCTTGCCATGAAGGATGCCGGCATCCTCGGCACCCGCGTCTATTCCATGAACCAGAACTACAGCTGGGGCATCGACATGGAGGGCGCCATCGTCGCCAATGCGCCCCTGGGCGGCTACACGGTGGTGGAAAAGACCCTCCACGACGTGAACAAGATCCAGGACTTCTCGCCGTACGTCGCCAAGATCTCGGCCGCCAACGCCGAGACGGTGATCACCGGCAACTGGTCCAACGACCTGCTTCTGCTCATGAAAGCGGCCCATGGCGCGGGCCTGAAGACCCGCTTCGCCACCGCCTTCCTCGACCAGCCGGGTAATATTGCCAATGCCGGCGATGTGGCGCTCGGCAATGTGGTCGCCCACCCCTTCAACGCCGAGGCGAGCGAGGCCACTGCCGCCTTCGCCGAGGACTACAAGGCGAAGACCGGCCACTATCCGGTCTATATCGAGCCGCAGACCGCCTTCGGCGTCGCCATGGTGGGTGAGGCGCTGAAAAGCGTGCCACCGGCCAAGGATGGCAGCGTCGACATCAATGCCGTCGCCAAGGCCCTCGAGAACGTCAATGTCAAGACGCCCATGGGTGAGGCCAGCATGCGCGCGGCCGACCACCAGGCGCAGATCCCCATGGTGGTCTCCATCGTGGCGGAGGATGCCAAGTTCAAGGTGGACGGCACCAACCTCGGCTTCAAGCCCATGAAGCTCTTCACCGCCGCCGAGGCCTCCTCTCCGGTGCAGGACGCCTGCAAGATGACGCGGCCCAACTGAGCCTTCGCGCCTCACGATCCGCCATGGCCGGGGCACGCCCGGCCATGGGGCTGTCATGAAGCCGCGATCCGCCGTCCAGCCGAACACCTCTGCCTGACGCGAGAGGACATTTGATGGAACATCTCTTTGTCGCCGTCCTGAACGGCACGATCTACGGATTGCTGCTGTTCATGGTCTCGGCGGGACTGACCCTCATCTTCGGCATGATGGGCGTCCTCAATTTCGCGCATGCCTCGTTCTACATGCTGGGCGCCTATGTGGCCTATGCGCTGTCGGGCGTGCTCGGCTTCGCGCTGGCGGTGATCGTAGCGCCCATCGTGGTCGGCGCGGTGGGGGTGGTGGTGGAGCGCTATTTCCTGCGCCGGGTCCACCGCTTCGGCCATGCCCATGAACTGCTGCTCACCTTCGGTCTGTCCTTCATCATCGCGGAACTGATCAAGCTGTTCTTCGGCAATTTCCCGGTGGACTACCGGGTGCCTGCGGCCCTGAGCTTTGCCGCCTTCCGCATCGGCGGCACCGATTATCCGGTCTACCGGCTCATCATGGGCGCGGTGGCGCTGGCCATGTTCGGTGTCATCTATGCGCTGCTCACCACGACGCGGGTGGGCATCGTGGTGCGCTCGGCCATCTTTCGGCCGCGCATGGCCGAGGCGCTGGGCCACAATGTGCCGCTCGTCTTCATGGGCGTGTTCGGCGTGGGCGCGGCGCTCGCGGGCCTCGCCGGCGCGCTGGCGGGGGCGTTCTACACCACCAATCCCAACATGGCGCTGGAACTCGGCGTGCTGGTGTTCGTGGTGGTGGTCATCGGCGGTCTCGGCTCGCTGGAAGGCGCCATGGTCGCCTCTCTGCTCATCGGCGTGGTCACCTCGCTGGCGGTGGGCATCGACGCGAGCTTTGCCGACCTGCTCGGCGTCGTCGGCCTCGGCGACTGGGCGCGCGCGGTGGGCGGCCCGCTGACGCTGCAGGTGTCGAGCCTTGCCGCAACCATTCCCTTCGCGCTCATGCTGCTGGTGCTGCTGGTGCGTCCCTCGGGCCTGTTCGGCGACAAGAGCTAAACCATGCGCACCAAGGTCATCCTCCTCGCCCTTGCCGTCGCGGCGCTGGTCGCCGCCCCGGCCTTCCTCTCCGCAGGGCTCGTCAACGCGTCGATCCAGATGCTGATCGCGGCCCTGTTCGCCTCTGCCTTCAGCCTGCTGTGCGGGCAGGCTGGGATGCTCTCCTTCGGCCATTCGGCCTATTTCGGCATCGGCGCCTTCGCCACCATCCACGCCATGAATGCCTTCAACGGCGCCGGCCTCCTGCCCACGCCGCTGCTGCCGCTGGTGGGCGGCCTGCTGGGGCTCGTGAGCGGCATCGCCGCCGGCTGGTTCGCCACCAAGCGCACCGGCGTCTATTTCTCCATGATCACGCTGGCGCTGGCCGAGCTGCTGCATGCCCTGGCGCCGCACCTGAAGGAGGTGTTCGGCGGCGAGGCGGGCGTCTCCGCCATGCGCATGCCGGCCTGGGGCTTCACCTTCGGCAGCAACGTCGAAGTCTATTACCTCACCCTCGCCTGGGTGCTGCTCTGCCTGCTGCTGCTCTATCTCTACACCCTGACGCCGGTGGGCCGCCTCACCCTCGGCTTGCGTGAGAATACGCACCGGCTGCGCTTCCTCGGCTACAATGTTCACCGGCTCAGCGTGCTGGTGTTCGCGGTTTCGGCCATGTTCTCAGGCGTGGCGGGCGGCCTGCAGGCCCTCAACATCGAGGCGGCCAACTATGTCGTGCTCGACATGCAGCTCTCCGCCTCGGTGGTGCTGAACAGCTATATCGGCGGCGTGAAGGTGTTCCTGGGGCCGGCCATCGGCGCTGCGCTCATGTCCTTCTTCGGCTATGCGGTGTCGGACCTCACCCGGTCCTGGCTGCTCTATCAGGGCGTGCTGTTCGTGCTGGTGATGATGTTCCTGCCCGACGGTCTCGTGGGCGAGTTCGCCAAACGGGTCCGCGAGGGGCGTTTCGGCCTCGGCTGGGAGCGGCTTTCGGGGGGGCTGCTGTTCGCGGCTGCGCTGGTACTCGCCATCCTCGGCTTCGTGTGCATGGTGGAGCTGGCGCAGCGCTTCTTCTCCACCGACTACCGTTCCATGATCGCCGCCGCCCCATGGCCGCCGGTCATCCTGTTCGGGCGCGAGTGGCTGCCGTTCTCGCCCGTCACCTGGGGCCTGCCGCTGGGCCTGATGGCGGTGGGCATCGGCCTTCTCAACGTCGCATCCCGTCGTCTGGATCCTGAGCGCGGAGGCGTTTCATGAGCACGCCTGTCCTGTCCCTCCACGGGGTCCGCAAGTCCTTCGGTCCCATCGAGATCATCCGCGGCATCGAGCTCGACGTGGTGCCGGGCGAGCGCCATGCGGTGATCGGGCCGAACGGGGCGGGCAAGTCCACCCTGTTCCACCTCATCTCCGGCCAGCTGACGCCCACGGCCGGCGACATCCTGCTGGATGGTCTGCCCATCGGCGGCATGGCGCCCCATCTGGTGAACCGGCAGGGGCTGGCGCGCTCCTTCCAGATCACCAACATCTTCCCCGGCCTCTCGGTGTTCGAGAATTTGCGGCTGGCGGTGATGCGGCGCTTCGGCCTCGACTTCGTGTTCTGGCGGCGCGCCTCCCGCCTCAAGGCGGTGACCCATCTGGCGGACGAACTGCTCGCCCAGGTGCGGCTGGAGAAGCGGGCGAACGTGCTGGCCAGCGAGCTATCCTATTCCGAGCAGCGCTCGCTGGAGATCGGAATGACGCTGGCAAGCGATCCCAAGGTGATCCTCCTGGACGAGCCCATGGCGGGCATGTCGCACGAGGAGACGGAATACACGGTGGGCCTCATCCGCGAGATCACCAGGGGCCGCACGCTGCTCATCGTGGAGCACGACATGGACGTGGTGTTCTCCCTCTCCGACCGCATCAGCGTGCTGGTCTACGGGCAGATCATCGCCACCGGTACGCCGGCCGAGATCCGCGGCAACCTCGCCGTGCGCGAAGCCTATCTCGGCGAGGAGGCCAGCTGATGCGCGACACGTCGCTTCTCACCATCGACGGCCTCCACGCCCATTACGGCAAGAGCCACATCCTGCACGGCGTCACCTTCCAGGTGGGGCAGGGGGAGGTGGTGAGCCTCCTGGGCCGCAACGGCTCGGGCCGGTCCACGACGCTGAAGGCCATCATGGGCCTGGTGCCGCCCACCGGCGGCCACATCGTGCTGCGCGGCAAGGAGCTCACCGGCGCTCGCGCCTTCACCATCTGCCGCTCCGGCATCGCCTATGTGCCGGAGGAGCGCGAGGTCTTCCTCAACCTCACGGTGGACGAAAACCTGCGGATGGGCGAGCAGAAGGGCGCGGAAGGCGCCGCGCGCTGGACCATCGAGCAGATGTTTGATTACTTCCCCCGCCTCAAGGAGCGGCGCAACACCCGCGCCGGCAGCCTTTCGGGCGGCGAGCAGCAGATGCTCACCATGTGCCGGTCGCTGCTGGGCAACCCGCTGGTCATCCTCATCGACGAGCCCACGGAAGGCTTGGCCCCGAAGATCGTGACCGTGGTGGGCGAGGCCATCGCCGACATCAACCGGCGCGGGGTGTCGGTGCTGCTGGTGGAGCAGAAGCTCACCATCGCCCTCAAGGTGTCGCACCGGGTGTGCGTCATGGGCCATGGCCGCATCGTGTTCGAGGGCGCCCCCGAGGCGCTCACCTCGAACGCGCGGCTGATGGAGGAGTGGCTCGCGGTCTGACGGTTCACCGACGGCGGGCCGGCATCGGTCGGCCGCCACCGTCACCTTGCGGCTGGGCCGGGAACGGCCTCGCCCTGTCCGGTGTGGATCTCTACCTGGATCACGAGATTGAGCAGCTCGACCAACGAAGTGGAGTTTCCTGGATCCGCCGGTTGAATGACGGGGAGGGGGCTGGCGACTACTTCTTCACCAGCGGGCACTCGCTCTCGGAGAGGGGGCGGAAGGCCTCTTCCGCGGGGATGGTGGCGCGCAGCTTGTAGTAGTCCCACGGCGCCTTGGACTCGGACGGCTTCTTCACCTCGAAGAGATACATGTTGTGGATCTTGCGCCCATCCTCGCGGATCAAGCCGTCGCCGAACAGGACGTCCTTGATGGGCGCCGACTTCATCTTGTCCACGACCGCCTTGCCGTCCTGGCTTGAGCCGAGTTCGGCCACCGCCTTGAGATAGGCGAGGGTCGCCGAATAGACACCAGCCTGAGCCATGGAGGGCTTGGTGCCGCGCATCTTGTCGGCGAAGCGCGCGGAGAAGGCCCGCGTGCCGTCGTTGAAATCCCAGTAGAAGGGCGCGGTCAGGATCAGGCCCTGCGCCGTCTGCAGGCCCATGGAATGCACATCGGTGATGTAGATGAGCAGGCCGGCAATGTTCTGGCCGCCCGCGACGATGCCGAATTCCGCCGCCTGCTTGATCGAATTGGTGGTGTCGGCCCCCGAATTGGCAAGGCCGACGATTTTCGCCTTGGAGCTCTGCGCCTGCAGCAGGAAGGACGAGAAATCGGCCGTGTCGAGGGGCACCCGGACCCGGCCGATCACCTTGCCGCCGTACTCTTCCACCACCGCGGCGGTGTCGCGCTCCAGGGCCTGGCCGAATGAATAGTCGGCGGTGAGGAAGAACCAGGTGTCGCCCCCGGTCTTCACGATGGCCTGGCCGGTTCCGTGGGCGAACGCCCAGGTGTCGGAGGTCCAGTGTACCGTATTGGGAGAGCACGCCTTCCCGGTGAGGTCGGAGGTTGCCGCCCCCGAGGCCAGAATGACCTTGTTCTTGTCGCGGGTGATCTCGTTCACCGCGAGGGCGGCGGCGGAATTGGTGAGGTCGGTGATCATGTCGACGCCGTCCACGTCGTACCATTGGCGGGCGACGCTGGCGGCGATGTCGGCCTTGTTCTGGTGGTCGGCCGAGAGCACCTCGATGGTCCAGCCCTTCTGGCTGAGGCCGGAATCCTCGACTGCCATCTGAGCCGCCACCACCGATCCGATGCCGCCCAGGTCGGAGTAGGGGCCCGACTGGTCGTTGAGAACCCCGATCTTGACGGTTTTCGGCGCCTGGGCGGATGCCGCGATGGTCGTCGCCAGCAGCGCGACGAGGCCCATGATCATGCCATGTCTCAATGTGTCCCCCCATTTTATTCTGCCACGTTTCCTCGAGCAGTTTCCTGGCGCGTGCTCTGGCCCGGTTTCGGGCTGGCCCGGCGCTTTGCGCGCTCGGACCTGATGGACGTTTCAGCTCTGCCTGAGAAGATCGATGACCCCAGCATAGTCGCTACAGCGTCCGCCATTCTCAGCAAAGCGGGCAATGATTTTCTGTGCTGACGCGCCGAGCGGGATCGCGGCGCCGGCGGTGCGCGCCGCCTCCTGGGATGGGGGCAGGTCTTTGGCCATCAGCTCGGCGGCAACTATGGGCTCGGCATCTATGGTAGAGCAGCCGATCTGGCGCGCCATCCGAGGATCGAGAAGATCGCCGAGATGAGGCCGCATCACTTCATCAATTATATCGACGACCTCATCTTCACCCGCGAACTGGACGAGGTCGCGGCCGGCGTGAATGCCGCGTTCCAGAGCTCAAACCCCATCGGGTTCAGCGCAGGCGGCCGGCGGCCCGGCTGACGACGCGACTCAGGATTTGGCGTCGACGATCTTGCGGAGCGCGTCGTTGATGCGGTCCTGCCAGCCGGGACCGCCCTCCTGGAAATGCTCCAGCACCTCGCGGTCGATGCGTAGCGCGACCATTTCCCGCCCACCGGGAACGACCGGGGCCTTCGGGGGCGCCTCGATAGGCTTGGTGGTGACCGATTTGAACGCCGCTTCGGCGGTGTCCCGCACCGAGCTTCCGGTCCGGCGAAATGGCGGTCTCGACATGGAATGTTCCCTCACTCGTCTTGTGCGTCGGCGGCCGAACGCCAACGCCTTCCCGCCTCAGGTCGACCGATTCGGTCATGTGAACCCTGCCATGGGCGGGGCTCGCTATAAAGGCAGGGCGGCGAAGGTCAGCGTGGCGGCGAGCAGGGCGGCGATCGCGAGCAGGGCGAAGGCGGCGACCGGCCAGCGGCGCAGCACGTCGTCAGCCGCCACCGCACCACCCATGATCGCTCGGCCCGCAGTGCCCAGAACGCCGAGGGCGTTGAGGATGTCGCCGGCCGGCACCTCCCGCACGCGCGGCGCCCTCCAGGCCAGGAGCGCCGCGCCCCCGAGGCCGAGCGCCACGGGCCACAGCCCCTTCAGGAGTGCCGATGGCGTGAAGGCAGCCGATGCTGGCAGGCCCGTCACCGCCTCGAACAGCGCAAACGGCAAAACCAGCGCCAGAACGGCGAGGGCGAGCGCGGGCACAACGAGGTCGCGCGGCGGCGTGCCTTTCGTGCCGCTGCGGGCCACCAGCAAGGCATAGCGGGCCATCAGCAGGGTGCTGCCGGCGGCGGACAGGGTGACCAGGGTGCCCGCCACCCCATCCGGCACGATGAGCTTGATGGCGTATTTCGCCATGGCGCCGCCGGTCAGCGGCAGGCCGGCAAGGCTCAGGCCCAGCACGCCGGCGACCGCCGCCACCGCCCATGCCCGCTTGGGCGAGGACGCCATGGCAACACCCACAGTAAGGAACATGGCGCCCTTCAGCAGCATGTGGTTCGCCGCATAAAACGCGGCGATGGTGAACGTGCCGGCCGTCCCGTTCATGACGCCGGCGCCGATCACCGCCGCCACCACGCCCATCTGGCTCACGGTGGAATAGGCGAGGGCGCGCTTGGGATGGGTCTGGGTGAGGCCCACAGCGACCCCGTAATAGGCCGTGAACAGGCCGGCGCCGCACAGCATCGCGCCCCAGCCGGGCAAAGGCACGCCCTCGGGCAGGAAGCGCAGAAGGCCGATGACCCCGGCCTTCACCACCACGCCGGAGAGCACCGCCGAGCCTGGAACCGGCGCCACGGAATGGGCCAGCGGCATCCACACATGCAGGGGAAAGAGGCCCATCTTCAGGATGAAGCCGAGGAGGATCAGAACCAGCACCGGCGTCTTCCACGGCGAGGTGGGCAGCAGGGCCACCGCATCGCGGATCTGCGGGTTGGCGTCGGTTGCGCCGGAGGCGAGCATGACGAAGGCTGCGATGAGCAGCGCCTCGCCCAGCACGGTCAAGGCCAGGTAGAGCGAGCCCGCGCGCCGGGCCTGTGGGGTGTCGTCATGGGCGGCAAGGCCATAGGCGGAAAAGCTCACCAGGGCATAGGCGAGATAGAAACTCGCAACGTCCGCCACCAGAAACACGGCGAAGGACCCCGCCATGGTGAGCAGCCACCAGATCATGACGGCCGGCCGCGCCGGGTCCTTGCGCAGATAGGCCATGGCATAGGTTCCGGCGGTCATCCACAAGAGCGACGCCCCGCCCAGCAGCAGCGCCCCCGGTGCGTCGAGGGCGAGGGTGAAGCGGAAGGGATCGGGCGCCACCAGCACCGAAAGTCCCCGCAGCACGGCGAGGGCCGCGATCAGCGCCGGAAGCGGGACGAAAACCAGAAGATGGGGCAGGGCCCGGCGCACCGCCGGCACCAGCGCGGCGAAGGCCAGCACCAGCGGCAGCGCGATCGCCACCACCATGAGCGCCTCGGACAGCGCCGGCATGGCCGGTTCGAGGGCGGAGAGATCGAGCGGCGGGGACAGGGTCTCGCCGGTCATGGCATCACTCCCGTCCAGGTCAGGGGGCGGCCGATCTCCAGGAAGGGCAGGGGAGCGAGCGGCATGAAGCCCACCAGCATGGCCCCGAAGGCGAGGGCGAGGGCGATCATCGCCCGCCAGCGGCACTCCCGCGCATCGGGCAGGTCGGCATCGGGATGCTGCAGGGCGATCACCACCACCCGCAGCACATAGCCGCCCGCCAGCAGCCCGCCCACGAGCACCACCGTGGCGATCCACCACGAGCCCTGCTGCAGGGCCGAGGTCAGCAGCATCACCTTGGCCACGAACCCGCCGGAGGGCGGCAGCCCCATGAGCGACAGGCCGCCGAGGCCGAAGGCGGCGACGCTCACCGGCGCCAGCCGGCCGACACCCCCCAATCCCGACAGCCGGTCATGCCCCATGGTCTCTGCGATCAGCCCGGCGGCGAGGAACATGGCGGCCTTGGACAAGGCGTGGGAGACGAGGTGGAGCGTGCCCCCGGTCCACGCCAGCGCGCTAGATGGCCCGTCGCTGGACGCCGCGAGGGGGAACATGAGGCACAGGTAGCCGATCTGCGCCGCCGTGGAATAGGCGATGAGCAGCTTCAGCCGCTCCTGCGCCAGCGCCACCACTCCGCAGAACACGATGGCCGCCGCGCCGCAGAGGGCGAAAACGGGGCCGGTCAGCTGGGTCAGGGGCAAGGGCGCAAGGTCCGACCAGAGCCGCACCAGAAGGAACAGCGGCGCCTTGATGACCACGGCGGAAAGCACCGCGCTCGCCGCCGGCGGTGCGCCGGAATGGGCCGGCGGCAGCCAGAGGTGGAGCGGGAACAGGGCGGCCTTGGCCATCAGCCCCGCGCTCATCAAGGCAAGCGCCGCGGCGGCGGTCGCCCCGCCGGCTCCGTGCGCCATCAGGCCGGCGAGGTGGGCGATGTCCAGCGTGCCGAACAGGCCGTAGATGAGCACCACGCCCAGCAGGTACAGCACCGAGCCGAACAGGGCGAACAGCAGGTAGGTGAGCGCCGCCGCAAGCTGCCCCGCCTTGCCTTCCAGGCACACCAGCGGCACGGCGGCGAAGGTGAGCAGTTCCAGCGCCACATAGAGGGTGAAGAGGTCCTGCGCCAGGAACGCGAGGTTGAGCGCGCAGGCGAGCGACAAAAGCAGGATGAAGAAGGTGGCCGGCATGCCCGCCGAGCCACGCGCCTTCACCTTGCGCGTCATATCCCCCGGCCCGGTCATGGCGAACAGGCCGGTGAAGAGCAGCACCAGGGCGGCCATCAGCATCATGGCGGCAGCAAAGCCGTCGGCCCGCAGCCCGACGCCCAGCGGCGGGGCAAAGCCGCCGACGAAATAGCCCAGCGCCCGTCCGCCCTGCGCCACCCGCTCGGCGATGCCGGCGGTGATGGCGACATTGACGGCGAGCATCCCCAGCGCCGCGCGCTCGCCGGTGCGCGGCCCGAGCAGGAGAAGCGGCACGAGGCCGAGGAGCGGTGCCGTGATCGCGAGGACGAGAAGGGCGCTCACGTGTCCTTCTCCCGCTCATCTTCGTGCGCGGCCTCGGCCTGAGTTGCGGACAACCGCACCAGCAGGGCGGCGGCGAGGGCGGTGGCGCAGAAGGCCACCACGATGCCGGTGATCACCAGCGCCTGCGGCACTGGATCAGCATTGAAGCCGGCGCCCGCGCCGCGCCGCGCCACCACGCCGAAAATCAGGAAGACCCCGCCGCCGAGGATGTTGAAGGCGAGGATGCGGCCGAGGGCGCCGGGCGCCGTCAGCAGCCCGTAGACACCACAGCCGACAAGAGCCGCCCCGGCGAGGTCGAAGAGAGTAACGCCGGTCACGAGCGCTCCTCTCCGGCCGGCGGGCCCAGAACGATGAGGCCGAGGGTGACGGCGATGGAGAGGGTGATGGCGACTTCCACGGCGATGATGACCGCTTTCTCCGCCCCCGGCGGATAGCCCAGGAACACGCCCGCCGTCGCCCAGCCGGCAAAGCCCACCGCGAGAAATCCGAACGGGCCGGCCAGCAGCATCAGCCGCAGGCCACGGCTTTGCGTGGCCGGGATGCTGATCTGGTCGCCCATGACCAAGAGCAGGCCCATGGCGGCGAGCACCGCCCCGCTCTGGAACGCCCCGCCGGGATGATCGGCGCCGGCCCACAGCAGATAGAGCCCCACCAGCACGCCCACGGGCGCCAGCACCCGGGCGAGGAAGGCGGAGGGTGCGGGCGCGGGTTCCACCGACAGGGGATCCGGCCGCCCCCGGCAGGCCGGATCCCGGGAAAGGGCCCAAACGCCCACCAGGGACAACAGCAGCACCACCTTTTCCAGCAGCGTGTCGAGGGCGCGGAAGACGAGGAGCACCCCGGTGACCGGATTGCCCAGATCGGTGGCGGGCAGGGCGGCAGCCACGTCGGAGGCGCGGGTGGGTGCCGGCTCCGGCAAGGCGAGCACCGCCGCCCCGAGCGCCACCGCGATGGCGATGGAAACGACCGCCGCCAGCGGCCGCAGGGCGCGATTGGGTGCGGACGACTTCGGAGTTGCGGACAGGGCGCGGACGCAGCGCAGCAGCACCACGCCGGAAATGCCGCTGCCGATGGCGATCTCGGTTAGCGCCACGTCCACGGCGGCAAGGCGCACCCAGGCAAGGCCCAGCAGCAGCCCATAACCGATGAAGGCGATCACCGCCGGCCGTGCCGCGCCGGTAGCCACCACGCCCATCGCACCGGCCAACAGCAGGAGGCAAAGCACGGCATCGAACACGAGGCTCACCGGCTGTCCTCCCCCGAAGCGGGCGCGTCGCCGGCGTCCTTCGATTCTGTTATCACGGCTTCCGCCATGACTTGGGCTGCCGCGCCGGAGGCGAGCTGGGCCAGCAGCCAGACCGCCACCATCTTGGCGGCATCCAGCAAGCTCGCCGCCTGCGGTAACAGGCCGAGCACGATGAGGGCGAGGCCCACATTGTCGGCCTTGGTGAGGGCGTGGATGCGCGACAGCGTCCCCGGCAGGCGCACGAGGCCGAGGGTTCCGGCGGCGAAGAAGGCGATGCCGGCCGCGATGAACACGAGGGTGAAGGCGTCCGCGATCAGGCTCATGGCCGGGGCGCCGCTGGGGGTGTTCCCGCCTTTGGGCGCACCGAGCCGAAGGCAGCGCGATAGGCGCAGGCCGCCAGCGCGGCGAGCAGGGCCAGCAGCAGTGCTGTGTCGAGCAGCGCGGGATCGCCCGTGGCCGGCGTCAGCAGCAGCAGCACGGCGATCCCGGCCGCGCCGAGCAACTGGACAGCCAGCAAGCGATCCACGTCGTTGCCGGCCCGCCACAGGGCCGCAAGGCCCGCTGTGGCGAGGAGCAGAAGCAGTGTCGCCGCCGAAAAGAGCAGGTCAGCCATGGCGTGGCGTGTCCGCCATGGCGAGGAAGGCAGTGGCGTCCGCATCCAGCATTGCTGCGACCGGGGCGGTGATATCGAGGCAATGCACCTGCAGCTCCGGTCCCTGTCCGGTGAGGGGCAGCGTGCCCGGCTGGAGGCTGGCGAGCGCTCGAAACGCGTCCCGCGCGAGGCCTTGCGGTACGGCGCAGGGCACCTCCAGCACGCCGGGATTCACCCGGGGCGGACGGGCGGCGACCCGCCACGCAACGTCCCAGCCGGCGCGCAGCGAGCCGGCGAAGAAGCGGGCCGCATAGGCCAGCATCGCCCTAGGGTTGAGGCGGTTCGGTCCCACGGTCGGTAGCAGGTGGAGGCTGAGGACCGTGGCGAGGGCGGATATGACGAGGCCGGCGGCGAGGTCGATGGCGCCGATGCGCCCGAGAATCACCCACCCCGCGAAGAACGAAAGCCAGCGTGCCGCGCCGTGCGCGCTGAAGAGTTTCCCCATTTCCGGCCTTCCCAGCCTGCGTCGTCCATCCGGATGCTGCTATGCAGCATGGTGGCATCATAGCCAGCGCGTGCACCGGACGGAAGGTACAGGCTACGGTTCGCGCGAAAGGGGCGGGCGCAGTGGCGCCTTCGGCTTTGCGGGACGTTCGGTGGAACAAAGCGCCGTGTGCGGAGTCTTCCTCGCGCCGTCCGCGCGCGGACCAACGGGGGCAAAAATGCGCTTCGCCGTCCAATCCCGCCTCGAATACGAGGTGAAGTCTCCCACCGTGTTCATTCTCAACGTCGAAGCCGCCGCCCTGCGCCGGCAACGGATCATCGCCGAGCGGCTGCAACTGACGCCGGGCTACGCCATCGAGCGGTTCGCCGAGGATGAGGGCGGCAGCCGCTTCCTGCGGGTGATCGCAAACCCGGGTCCGTTCAGCGTGGCCTACGCCGGCGAGGTTGAGGTGAACATGATCGAGAAGGAGCCCACCGGCATCGGCGAAGTGCCTGTGGGTGAGCTGCCGCTCGACATCCTGCCCTATCTCAACCCCAGCCGCTTCTGTCAGTCCGACCTTCTCGGGCGGTTTGCCCGCCGCGAGTTCGGCGAGCTGGAACCCGGCCACAACCGGGTGAATGCCATTTGCGGCTGGATCCACGATCACGTGGACTATGAGCGCGGTTCCAGCGATGCCCAGACCTCCGCCTATGACACCATGGTGCTGCGTGCCGGCGTGTGCCGGGATTTCGCGCATCTCGGCATCGCCTTCTGCCGCGCCCTGAACATCCCCACCCGGTTCGCCAGCGGCTATGCCTGGCAGCTGGACCCGCCGGATTTCCATGCGGTCTTCGAGGCCTATCTGGGTGGCGAATGGTACCTGTTCGACGCCACCCGGCAGGCCGCCCTGCAGGGGCTGGTGCGGATCGGCGTCGGCCGGGATGCCGCCGACGCGGCCTTCGCCACGATCTACGGCGACGCCGAGTTCAAAGGCATGTCCGTGGGCATTGAAGCCGTCAGTCCCGACGCCGAGGAGGAGCCTACGGTCCGCGCCGTCGCCGTCGGCTAGCTCTGGCACCCCTACACAAGCCGCTTCGCCCGCCGGGGGAGCGGCTTGTCGATTCTGGGGAGCGCAGCTGGTGCGGCGCTCACGCACATGACATGCACTGGGGCGGGAGGGGTATTGCGGGAGGGGCGACATTGGATCAGATCAAGCTGGCCGTGGTATCAGGGCGTCTGCTCGATTAAGAAGAGCTCCCCAACCCCATCCGATGGCTCCCGTTCGACGCCTGACGACAGTGCCAGATAGGCGGAACCAAGCCCGTGCCCTTCATGACGACAAACCCGGCGCTCGCCCGCGCTTTGGCCGAGCGGGACTACAACGATCCGACGCCGGTGCAGCTTGCCGTGCTTGCCCCCGAGGCGTCGGGGCGCGACCTCCTCGTGTCCGCGCAGACCGGATCGGGCAAGACAGTGGCCTATGGCCTCGCCATGGCGGACACGCTGCTGGGCACGGATGAGCGCTTCGGTCCCGCCACGGCGCCGCAGGCGCTGGTGGTGGCCCCCACCCGTGAACTGGCCCTGCAGGTCCAGCGCGAGTTCGAGTGGCTTTATGCGGCGACGGGTGCGCGCATCGTCTCCTGCGTCGGCGGCATGGACCCACGCCAGGAACAGCGCGCGCTCAGCCGGGGCGCCCACATGGTGGTCGGCACCCCCGGCCGCCTGCGCGACCATCTGGAGCGGGGCCGGCTCGATATCTCCGCCGTGCGGGTCGTCGTGCTGGACGAAGCCGACGAAATGCTCGACCTCGGCTTCCGCGAGGATCTCCAGTTCATCCTCGACGCCACCCCGCCGGAGCGGCGCAGCCTGCTGTTCTCGGCGACGCTGCCGCGCGGCATAACCATGCTGGCCAAGCGTTACCAGCGCGAGGCCCTGCGCATCGAGGTGGCGAGCGCCGAGGGCGGCCATGCCGACATCGAATACCGCGCCATGCGCGTGGTGCCGAAGGAGATCGAGCACGCCGTCGTCAACGTGCTGCGCTTTTATGATGCGCCGAGCGCCATCGTGTTCTGCAACACCCGCGAAACCGTGCGGCATCTGCACGCGACCCTGCAGGAGCGGCAGTTTTCAGCCGTCGCCCTGTCCGGCGAGCTGAGCCAGAACGAGCGCAACTCCGCGCTTCAGGCCCTGCGCGACGGCCGAGCGCGGGTGTGCGTCGCCACCGACGTGGCGGCGCGCGGCATCGATCTGCCGAGCCTCGGCCTCGTCATCCATGCCGACCTGCCGAACGACGCCGAGAGCCTCCAGCACCGCAGCGGCCGCACCGGCCGGGCCGGCCGCAAGGGCGTCAGCGTGTTGCTGGTGCCACCGTTTCGCCGCCGCCGGACTGAAGACATGCTGCGGGGCATGGGCCTGACCCCGGCCTGGTCGGGACCGCCCACCGCCGACGAGATCCGCAAGCTCGACCACGAGCGCATGCTGCGCGATCCGCTGCTCACCGACGAGCCGAACGAGGAGGACGCCGCCGTCGCCCGCGCCCTGCTGGAGCAGCAGCCGGCCGAGCATCTGGTGGCGGCGCTGGTGCGCCTTTATCGCGCTGGCCTGCCCTCGCCCGAGGAGGTGGCCGACCCCGGCGAGCCGCGCGGCCGCGACCGTGCCGCCGCGCGCGGGCTCGGCGGACCTGCCGGCGCCGGCGGCGGGGCGTGGTTCCGCCTCAATATCGGGCGCCGCAATAAGGCGGACCCGCGCTGGCTGCTGCCGCTGATCTGCCGCCGCGGGAACGTGACCCGCGACGACATCGGCGCCATCCGCATCTTCGACGAGGAAACCGCCTTCGAGGTGAGCGCCGCCGCCCTCGACCGTTTCAGCACGTCCGCGCGCAAGTCCGATGGCTCGGACGTGATCATCGAGCCGCTGCCCGGCGGCGCGCCGTCGAGCCGTCCCGAGCGGCCGGCGCCGCGCTGGAAGGGGCCCCAAGACAAGCAGAGATACGACAAGCCGGGCTATGAAAAGCCGGGGCAGGACCGGCCGGGCCGGGGCAAGCCGTTCCGCGACAAGGCCGGACCGGGCAAGGGCGGGAAGCCACCAAGCCGAGGTCCTGCGGATCGCGGTCCCGGCACCTTCGCAGGCAAGCCGGCAGGAAAGAAGCCGCGCCGCCCCTGATCGCGCCTCCGACCCGGGAGCGAACCTGCATCGGTCAGCCTGAGGGCGGCCCCGAAAAGGGGCTGCTCCGGCGGCCGCCTGCGCTTGATCTCTTGCGTTGCAGCACGACATGCTCTAGCAAGCGCCCCCTTCCGCATCCCGCATCCTGCACGGAGGGCCCATGACCGCCTGCGGCCTCGATTTCGGCACCTCCAACACCACGCTCGGCTTCATCGGCGCGGACGGTCCGCGTCTTGCGCCCCTGGAAGGGGCTGCCGACACGCTGCCGAGCGCCATCTTCTTCCCCCGTAGCGCCGAGCCGCTGGTGGGACGCGCGGCCATGGCGGCCTATGTCTCGGGCGAGCAGGGCCGGCTGATGCGCGCCCTGAAATCGGTGCTCGGCACGGCGCTGGTGGATGAGACCACCTCAGTCGGCCGGCTGCGGCTGAGCTTCCGGGCGGTGATCGCGGCGTTTCTCGGCGCGGTGAAGGCCCGGGGCGAGGCGGCGGCCGGTGGCGCGCTCAATCAGGTGGTGCTCGGCCGTCCCGTGCACTTCGTGGATGGCGACGCGGCCGGCGACATGCGGGCGCAGGACGTGCTGGGCGCCATCGCCCGCGAGATCGGCTTTACCGACCTGTCGTTCCAGTTCGAGCCCATCGCGGCGAGCCTCGATTATGAGCGGCAGGTGGCGGGCGAGGAACTGGCCCTGATCGCCGATATCGGCGGCGGCACCTCGGACTTTTCCATCGTGCGCATTGCGCGCGGGCATGCCAGCCAGTCCGACCGGGCGTCCGACATCCTCGCCAACGAGGGCGTGCGCGTGGGCGGCACGGATTTCGACCGGCAGCTCTCCCTGTCCATGGTCATGCCGCTGCTCGGCCACGGCAGCCCGCTGAAGCGCAAGGGCCTGTCCATGCCGGTGGGCATCTATCAGGATCTTGCCACCTGGTCCGCCATCAACCGGCTCTATGACGGCAAGACCGCCCGCTCCATCCGCGAGCTGGAGCGCGATGCCGAGCGTCCCCACCTGGTATCGCGCCTCGCGCGGGCGGTGGAGGACGAACGCGGCCACAGCCTCGCCCTCGACGTGGAGACCGCGAAGATCCGCGTGGCCGAGGCGGGCGCCACCGTACTGGATCTGGCGGTGCTGGAAGCGGGCCTGTCCGTGGGCATCGCCCATGAGGATCTGGTGCGGCACACCGGCCTGCTGGCCGATCGCATCGCCGGGCGGATTGCGTCCTGCCTCGCCACGGCGGGCCTGAAGGCCGACGACATCGACGCCCTGTTCCTCACCGGCGGCTCCACCCGCCTCAGCCATGTGCGCGCGGCCATCTGCACCTGCGTGCCTCAGGCCCGGGTGATCGAGGGCGACACCTTCGGCTCGGTGGGCACCGGCCTCGCCATAGAGGCGAGCCGGCGGTACGGCTAGTTAAAGCACGTCAAGCGCCGGCAGGGGTGCCGCGGGCCGGCGGCTTTCGCCGGCCATGAGGGTGGCGAGGTGAGCGGCGAGCGCGTCGAGCAGCACCCGCGTCTTCAGCGGCACATGCCGGGCACTGGGATAAAGCGCGAGAATGGGCGCATCCCCGCCATCCCAACCGGGCAGCACGCGGGTGAGCCGACCGGTGGCAAGGTCCTGCGCCACATCCACCTCGGACTTGAGCATGATGCCGAGGCCGGCAAGCGCCCAGTGGTGCACCACGTCGCCATCGTCGACACGCAACCGCGCCGCCGCGCCAAGGCTGGCCGTTGCTCCGTCCGGTCCCCGCAGCCGCCACGGGTCGCTGCCGCGGCCGTAGCGCAGGAACGCATGGCCGGCGGCCTCCTCCGGGGTCACCGGCCGGCCCGCCCGGTCGAGATAGGCTGGAGCGGCGACCAGGATGCGCCTGTTGTCGGCGAGCTTGCGCATCATGGCTGAACTGTCGACGGGCGCGCCGATGCGGATGGCCACGTCGAACCCCTCTCCCACCAAGTCCACCACCCGGTCGTCCAGTTCCAGCGCGACCGCGAGCCGGGCATGGCGCGTGGCCAGTTGGGCGAGCACCGGCGCCACGCAGCGGCGGCCGAAGGCGATGGGCGCGCTGACCCGCAGAGCGCCCGAGGGTTCGACCCGGCCGCTCGCCAGCCGCTCCTCGCCGGCCTCGATGGCGTCCAGCGCACGCTCCACATCGATCAGCAGGCGCGCGCCTTCCTCGGTGGGGCTGAGCGCGCGGGTGGTGCGATGGATGAGGCGCACGCCGGCCCGATCCTCCAGCGTCGCCAGTCGCTTGCTCACCACCGCGAGGGTGACGCCGAGCCGCCGCGCGGCGGCCGATAGGCTACCCTCGGCCAGGATCGCCCGGAACGTCTTCAGCTCATTCAGGTCGTCCAGCACCGCATGTTCTCAACTTGAATGCGAGAATACCTCGTATGCGTGCTCGCTTATCAGCTTCAGAACAAGAGCGCACATTGCCCTCATGGCGAATTGGACTTTCCCGGCTGCGGCAGGCCGGAGACGAGCACAGGAGGTCTCATCATGGCACTCGACCTGACAGGCAAGCGCGTTCTGATCGTTGGCGCGGGCGGCGGCATCGGCGCGGCCACTGCGCGGGCCTTTGCTGATGCCGGCGCCCACGTGTTCGCCGCCGGCCGGCCGGGGCCGAAGCTGGATGCCGTTGCGACCGGGACCGGCGGCGTGGCGGTGGCCCTCGACATTCTCGACGATGGTGCCATCGAACGCGTCTTCGCGGAGGCGCCGGCCTTCGACCACGTCGCCATCGCGGCCGCTGCGACCAAGAGTGGCCCGGTCTCCGGCCTGCCTCTGGAGGCCGCGAAGGCCTCCATGGAGAGCAAGTTCTGGGGCGCCTACCGCGTCGCCCGCGCTGCGCAGGTGGCGGATGGAGGCTCCATCACCTTCGTATCCGGCTTCCTTTCCCACCGGCCGAGCGCGGGCGCGGTGCTGCAGGGCGCGATCAACGCCGCGATCGAGGCGCTCGCCCGCGGCCTGGCGCTCGAGCGGGCGCCAGTGCGCGTCAATACCGTCTCGCCCGGACTGATCGACACGCCGCTGTGGCAGGGCATGCGGGAGGACGACCGCGCGGCCATGTTCGCTCGCACCGCCGAGCGTCTGCCCGCCCGCCGTGTGGGGCGGCCGGAGGACATCGCGCAGGCGATCCTTTTCGTCGCCACCAACCCGTTCGTCACCGGCACGACCGTCACGGTCGATGGTGGCGGCACCATTGCGTGAGGTCGGCATGCCGGACTCGGTACGCCATGCGGTGTCACTGGCCGCCGTTTGATGCCGGCGGTTTCGTCCTCTCCGTGGCGCCGCCCGCGCGGGCGGGTCCGGGTGGCACCCAGGCGGCGAGCTGGTCGCGTCCTTCCTGGGACATGTCCTTGGCGGCATCGAGGATGGCCTTGTGGACGATGAGCCAGACCGCACGCCGCGCGGCCCTCAGCTCGACGAACGCCTGATCGCCCCTGCTTTCGTCGAACGGGGTCGCTGAGATGGCGCTGCGGGCTTTGTCCTGCGCCAGCCGGGAGGCCTGCTCGGCGGCGGCGAGGCTGCCGGCGATGTCGCCGAAGCGGGCGCGCAGCACGGCTGCGTCCGCCGCCGGCAGGGTGGCGGCGAGGCGGTCGATGTGCACCGTCTGGCTTCGCGCCGCCAGCGGCGGGCCGTGCATGCGGTGGAACGCCACCGCTACCGCCGCGCCGGCGAAGAACAGGTTGAGCGCGAGGGAGGCCACCAGCAGCAGGCGCTGAGATGGCATGGCCAGGAGGGAGCGCCGTTCAAGGCTCACAGAACTTCCTCCCCCAGCGGGTCGGGCTCGAACACGATGGTGCTTACGTCGCCACCGGAAAATTGCGGCGCGTGAAGCTCGCCGGGCAGAAGGCCGAAGCCACCGGTGCCGGTGCCGATCACGAAGCCCAAAAGCGCCATGCCGGCCAAAAGCGCGATGCTGGGCCATGCCGGGGCGAGATCCACCGACACCAGCCAGGCGGGGAGCCAGCCCGTCGGCCCGCTTTGGCTCTGGGGCGGCAGCGGCGAGGCGAACAGGGCCTCCATGACCCGTCTTCCGCTCTCCGTGTCTTTCGGGTGGTGTCGGGTTCCGGCGGCGAGGCGGGCATGGAGCGCGTCGCTTTCTTTCAGCAGCGCCCGCGCCACCGGGTCCCGCCGCGCCAGCCGTTCGGCATCCTGCCGGACGCCTGCGGGCCAGAGGGCGCGGTCCGCGCCGTGGCGGGCGATCAGCCGTTCGAGTTCCGCGCGCGTCATGCCTCATCCTCCGTTCTGGTGCGGGCCGAGGCGGCCGCGTAGGCTGCGCCGCGCCCGCACCAGCAGGGTTTCCACCCCGGGAACCGAGGTGCCGAGGATGTCGGCCACGCGCGCATTGGAGAGACCCTCCCAGTAGGTGAGCAGGATGGCTGCGCGCTGCCGCTCGGGCAAATCGGCGACCGCGGCCCAAAGCCCGAGGTCGTCCTCCCGGCGCTCCATGCGCGCGAGGGCGTCCGGCGCCGGGTCGGCGGCCTCCTCGGTCCCGTCGAGGGGCAGGAAGCGGGCCTTCCGCCGGTGGTTGAGGCAGAGATTGACCACGATGCGATAGAGCCACGTGCCGAAGGCCGCCGTGGGGCGCCAGCGCGGTGCGGCGCGCCAGACCCGAAGCAGGGCCTCCTGGGCGATGTCCTCCGCGTCCTGCGCATCGCCCAGGAAGCGCCGGGCGAAGCCGGCGGCGCGCGCCGCATGCCGGTCACAGAGCGTCCGGAAGGCTGCCGCGTCGGCGGTGGCCACGCGTGCCATGAGGTCCTCGTCGCTCGCCTCGCGCATGGGCGTATTCGAACCCGCCTCCCATCCCCGCAACATGCCACCATGGTGCGCTCTCCCTCAATCGGTCGCCCCGTCCCAGGGCGGGCGCCCGCCCGGCTGCTTCCGCTGCGGCGCCGCAGGCCGGCGGCGTTCTGCGGGTTTGATCCTTTGAACCCGCACGGTGGGGAAACCCTGCGGTGCCCGTTGTCCGTTGATGCGATCACAGTCCCGTGAGCCTGGACGCATGGCCGCAGGGTTCCGTCCGCCGGCGGGTTGAAAGGCCCGTTGACCACTGGAGCGCAAGAGCTGATGCGGCCTGTCTTATGGATCGTGACGCCGGCGGTGATCCTCGCCGGCGCCGTCACGTGGCATTTCGGGCTGCTGACGCCCGGCCCGGACGCCCCCAAGGCGAAGGCTGTCGCCCCACCCATTCCGGTGGTGGCGGATACGGTGCGGCTTCAGGACGTGCCCATCTACGCCCTCGGCATCGGCACGGTGCAGGCCTCCAACACCATCGTGGTGAAGGTGCGCGTCGACGGCGAATTGCAGAAGGTCGCCTTCACCGAGGGACAGGACGTGAAGGCGGGTGACCTGCTCGCGCAGATCGATCCGCGCCCGTTCACGGCGGCGCTCAACCAGGCCAGGGCGGCCAAGGCCAAGGACGAGGCCCTGCTCGCCAATGCCAAGATGGATTACGAGCGCTACAAGACCCTTGTTCCCAAGCAGGCCGCATCCCAACAGCAGCTCGATACCCAGTCGGCCCTCGTGGCCCAGTACCAGGCGGCGGTGGAGGGCGATCAGGCCGCCATCGACAATGCCCAGGTGCAGCTCGACTATGCCACCATCCGCGCGCCCATTTCCGGGCGGACCGGCGTGCGGCTCGTGGACCAGGGCAACATCGTCCACGCCTCCGACACCGGCGGGCTGGTGGTGATTACCCAGGTGAAGCCGGTCGCCGTGCTGTTCGCCCTGCCGCAGGACCGGTTGGAGGACGTGCGCGAGGCGATGGCGCGCGGGCCGGTGGAGGTGATCGCCCTGAAGCGGGACGGCACCACGCAGATGGGCCAAGGCCAGATCCAGCTGATCGACAACCAGATCAGCTCCGATACCGGCACCCTGCGCCTCAAGGCGCTGTTCCCCAACGACGACCTCAAGCTCTGGCCCGGCGCCTTCGTCAACGTGAAGGTGTTGGTGGACACCCGCCGGGCGGTAGCGACGGTTCCCGCGCAGGCGATCCAGCGCAGCCCGGACGGGTTATACGTCTATCGGGTGAAGGCCGACGGCACCGTGGAGCAGCGCCCGGTGAAGGTGGGCGGCAGCCGTGACGGCATCTCCTTCCTTGAGGCCGGCCTCACCGCCGGCGACCGGGTGGTGGTGGACGGCCAGTACAAGCTGACGCCGGGCGCCCGGGTTTCGGTGCGGCAGGCGCCGGCGGGAACCCCCGGCACGGGAACCGATGGCGCGCCCGCGGGCGGCACGCTCACCAGCGCCAGCGCGGTGAGCCCGGCATGAACATCTCCGCCCCCTTCATCCATCGACCCATCGCCACCACGCTGCTGATGGCGGCCCTCGTCATGGTGGGCGCGGTGGCCTACCTGATGCTGCCGGTGGCGCCGCTGCCGCAGGTGGACTTTCCCACCATCCAGGTGTCGGCGAGCCTACCGGGGGCGAGCCCGGAGACCATGGCGTCGTCCGTCTCCACCCCATTGGAGCGGCAGTTCAGCCAGATTTCCGGCGTCACCCAGATGACGTCCACGAGCGCGCTCGGTGTCGCCGCCATCACCATCCAGTTTGATCTCAACCGCAACATCGACGCGGCGGCGCAGGACGTGCAGTCGGCCATCAACGCGGCCTCAGGCCAGTTGCCGAAGAACCTCCCGAGCCCGCCCACGTTCCGCAAGATCAATCCTGCCGATGCGCCGATCCTGATCCTGTCGGTGCAGTCGGACCTCTATCCGCTGACCAAGCTCGACGATGCCGCCGACACCATTCTGGCGCAGCAGATCAGCCAGATCGCCGGCATCGCGCAGGTTGCGATCACCGGCGAGCAGAAGCCAGCGGTGCGGGTGCAGGTGGACCCCTCCAAGATCGCGGCCCTCGGCATGAGCCTCGAGGATGTGCGGGCCGTGCTCGCCGCCGCCACCGTGGACCAGCCCAAGGGCAGTTTCGACGGCGCGGCCCAGGGCTTCACCATCTATGCCGACGACCAACTCCTCGCTGCCACGCCCTGGAACGAGGTGGTTGTGGCCTATCGCAACGGCGCGCCGGTGCGCATCCGCGACATCGGCCGGGCCGTGGACGGCCCCGAGAATGTGCGCCTCGCCTCGTGGCAGAACGGCAAGCGCGGCATCCAGCTCATCGTGTTCAAGCAGCCCGGCGCCAATGTGATCGAGACCGTGGACCGGGTGCGCGCCATGATCCCGCGCCTCGAGGCGGCCCTGCCGCCGGGCATCAATGTGGAGATCATCGCCGACCGCACCCAGACCATCCGCGCCTCGGTGGAGGACGTGCAGTTCACCATGCTGCTCACCATCGCGCTGGTGGTGGGGGTGATCTTCGCCTTCCTGCGCAACCTGTGGGCGACGGTGATCCCCTCCGTCACGGTGCCTATGGCGCTGATCGGCACCTTCGCGGTCATGTACGTGCTGGGCTACAGCATCGACAACCTGTCCCTCATGGGCCTGACCATCGCGGTGGGGTTCGTGGTGGACGATGCCATCGTCATGCTGGAGAACGTCTACCGCCATATCGAGGAGGGCCTGCCACCCTTTCAGGCGGCGCTGAAGGGGGCGGGGGAGATCGGCTTCACCATCATCTCCATCAGCCTGTCGCTGGTGGCGGTGTTCATCCCGGTGCTGATGATGGGCGGCATCGTCGGCCGGCTGCTGCGGGAATTCGCGGTCACGGTGACCATCACCATCCTGGTGTCGGTGGTGGTGTCGCTCACCCTCACCCCCATGATGTGCGCGCTGTTCCTGAAGAATGACCACGGCGCGAAGCACGGCCGCGCCTACATGGCGGCGGAGGCCTTCTTCGACGGCATGCTCAAGGTCTACGACACCGGCCTGAAATGGGTGCTGAAGCACCAGTTCGCGACCCTCATGAGCCTGTTCGTCACCATGGCCGCCACCGGCTATCTCTATGTGGTGATCCCCAAGGGCTTCTTCCCGCAGCAGGACACCGGCTTCATCCAGGGCTTCTCCGAAGCGGCGCAGGACATTTCCTTTGCCGCCATGACGCAGAAGCAGATGGCGCTGATGGCGGTGGTGGCGCGCGATCCGGCGGTGGAGGCCGTGTCCGGCGCGGCCGGCGCCACCGGCGGCTCGCAGACCGTGAACACCGGCCGCGTCTGGATCACACTGAAGCCGCGCAATGAGCGGGATGCCAGCGCCGACCAGGTCATCGCCCGGCTGCGGCCGCAGCTTGCCAAGGTGGAGGGCATCGCCCTGTTCCTCCAGGCGTCACAGGACATCAACGTGGGCGGCCGGCCCTCGCGCACGCAGTATCAATACACATTGCAGGACGCCAATCTCGACGAGCTGAACGCCTGGGGCCCGCGCATGCTTGCCAAGCTCCGCGCCCTGCCGCAGCTGCAGGACGTGGCCACCGACCAGCAGACCAATGCGCCCACGGTCTCCCTGACCATCGACCGCGACACCGCGGCGCGCTTCGGCATCCTGCCCCAGGTGATCGACGACACGCTCTACGACGCCTTCGGCCAGCGGCAGGTGGCGCAGTATTTCACCCAGCTGTCCCAGTACCACGTGATCCTGGAGGTGGATCCCACGCTGCAGGGTGACCCGAGCGCGCTGGAAAAGCTCTATGTGCGCTCGCCTCGCACGGGCGAGGAGATCCCGCTCTCGGCCTTCGTGAAGGTGGATACGTCAAAGTCCGCCTATCTCTCCATCTCCCACCAGGGCCAGTTCCCGGCGGTGACGCTGAGCTTCAACCTCAGCCCCGGCACCGCGCTGGGGCAGGCGGTGGACGCCATCAAGCAAGCAGAGCGCGAGATGGGCATGCCGGCGACCCTGATCGGCACTTTCCAGGGCACGGCGCAGGCGTTCCAGAATTCCCTGAGCAGCCAGCCCTACCTGATCCTGGCCGCCATCATCGCCGTCTACATCATCCTGGGGGTGCTCTACGAGAGCTACATCCACCCGCTCACCATCCTGTCGAGCCTGCCGTCGGCGGGGGTCGGCGCGCTCCTGATCCTCTATCTCTTCGGCTACGACCTGAGCGTGATCGCGCTCATCGGCATTCTGCTTCTCATCGGCATCGTCAAGAAGAACGCCATCATGATGATCGACTTCGCCCTCGCGCGGGAGCGGGAGGAGGGGATGGCGCCGGAGGAGTCCATCTACCAGGCCTGCCTCATCCGCTTCCGGCCCATCATGATGACCACCATGGCGGCGCTGCTCGGCGGGCTGCCGCTGATGCTGGGCACCGGCACCGGATCGGAGCTGCGCCGTCCGCTGGGCTTTGCCATCGTCGGCGGCCTGCTGGTGAGCCAGGTGCTGACCCTCTACACCACGCCGGTGGTCTACCTCTACATGAACCGCCTGCAGCGCTTCTTCGCCGATCGCCGACGCCCGGCGCCGCCATCGCCGGCGGTGATGCCGCCGCTGGATGTGGCCGCCGAGTGAGCGGCGTATCATTGAGGTACAAGGGGCCCGGGGGGGAGGGCGCGAACGGTCAGGCGAGGTTATCAGGGCAGCACCCGAGGTCCGTGCCCTCTCCCCGGACCCGCCCCCTGCGGCCATAGGGCGGAGGGGGCGGAACAGGCATGACGGCGCAGGACGCTCACTCGGCCGCGATATGCTCCGGCAGGGAGAGGTGGAAATACTTCTTGTAGATGTCGTTGAGCTTGCCGTTGGCAAGGTTCGCCTTCACCCACTCGTCCACATAGGCCTTCAGCTCGGGATCGGTCTTGCGCAGGCCGACGGCCATGGGATAGGCGGCCATCTCCAGCTTCACTTCCAGGGTCTTGCCCGGGTTCTGCTCGGCCACCGTGTTGGCGGTGGAGAGGGCGGCGGCGAGCAGATCCTGCTGGCCGGTGGCAAGGGCGGTGACCGCGGTGGCCTCGTCCTCGTAGCGCACGATGTTGGCCGCCACCTTGGCGTCCTTGATGGTGCGCGAAAGCTCGATATCGGCGGTGGTGCCGCGGGCGACCGCGATGGACTTGCCGGCAAGGTCTGCGGGGGTCTTGATGGCCATGGCCTTGGGCGCGGAGACCACCACCGGGATCACACCGTAGGGGAGCGAATAATCCACCACCTTCTTGCGCTCCGGCGTGATGGAGAAGGAGGCGATGACCACGTCCACCTTGTTGGCGAGTAGGGAGGGCACCCGGTTGGCGCCGGACACCGGAACCACCTCCAGGGCGACGCCGAGGTCCTTGGCAAGCAGTTGCGCGGTCTCCACGTCCGAGCCGGTCTCCTTGGCCTTGTCGTCGAGCATACCGTAGGGCGGGTGGGACACGTCGATGGCGACGATCAGCTTGCCGCGCTGCTTGATGCCGGCGGGCGTCTCGGCGGCGGCGGGCGCAACGGCGGCGAGGCCGAGCGCGAGCGCCATGGCGCCGATGATGGGGGTCCTGAGCATCCTGGGGTTCCTCCGGTCAGTGTTTTTGATGGCGATTACAGGCCGCTGCCGACGAACTGGCGCAATTCGTCGGTGACGGGATTGGCGAGCATGGCGCCGGGCCCGGTTTCCCAGACGCGGCCCTGGTGCATGAACACGACGGTGTTGGCCACCGAGCGGGCGAACGCCATTTCGTGGGTCACCAGCATCATGGTCATGCCCTCGCGGGCGAGGCGCTCGATCACCTTGAGCACTTCGCCGGTGAGTTCCGGATCGAGGGCCGAGGTGACCTCGTCGAACAGGATCAGCTTCGGCCGCATGGCCAGCGAGCGGGCGATGGCGACGCGCTGCTGCTGGCCGCCCGAGAGCTGCTCGGGATAGGCTTGCGCCTTCTCGGAAAGGCCGACCTCCTCCAGCACCTCGGCGGCGATGTCGCGGGCCTCGGCCTTGCTGATGCGCCGCACCTTGCGCGGGGCAAGGGTGATGTTCTCCTCCACCGTCAGATGGGGGAAGAGATTATAGCTCTGGAAGACGATGCCCACGTCTTTGCGCAGTTCCAGCAGGTCCACCTTGCCGGCGTGAAGCTTGCGTCCGCACACCTCCAGCTCGCCGCCATTGATGGTTTCAAGGCCGTTCACGCAGCGCAGTGCCGTGCTCTTGCCGGAGCCCGAGCGGCCGATGAGCGCCACCACCTGCCCCGGCGCCACATCGAGGGTGATGCCCTTGAGTACCTGGAGCGCGCCGAAGCTCTTCTCCACATTCTTGAAGCGCACCAGGGGGGCGGCGGAACTGGTCATGCGAAGGCCCTCGTGCGGATCGGCTGCGGGAATGGCGGAGGAGGGCAGAGCAGAGGAGGTCAGGGTGCGGGAGGTCAGGTCCATGGCGCGTCCTCAGCTGCGGTGCAGCCGGCGGTCGAACCGGCTCGCCAGAAGCGACATGGGAAAGCAGATGGCGAAATAGATCAGCGCCGCGATGGTGAAGACCGTGAACGGCTTGTAGGTGGCGTTATTGATCACCTTCGCCGAATAGGTGAGGTCGAAGAAGTTGATCACCACCGAATAGGAGGTGTTCTTCACGATCTGCACCAGGAAGCCCACCGTGGGCGGCACCGCGATGCGCAGCGCCTGCGGCAGGATGACGAAGACGAAGCGCTGGGTCTTGGTCAGCGCCAGGCACTCGCCCGCCTCCCACTGGGTGCGAGGCACGGCGAGGATGCAGCCCTTCCAGATCTCGCCGAGATAAGCGCCGGAATAAAGCGTCATGGCGACGCCCGCCGCCACCAGCGCCGGCACGTCGAAGCCGGCGATGGAGATGCCGAAGTAGACCACGAACATGATGACCGGCAGCGGAATGCCCTGCACCAGCTGCACCAGCAGGCCGGACAGGAAGCGCAGCAGCCGGTTCTTGGACGCACGGGCGAGCGCCACCGGCAGGCCCAGCAGCGTGCCGCCGACAAAGCCCAGCACGGACAGCACGATGGTCCAGCCGGCGCCACGGAAGAGGTAGGCGATCTGCTCGATGGTCAGGCCCAGCATGGCATCCTCACAGCGGCGTGCCGAGACGGCGAAGGCGGGGGAAGGACACGTGCGCCACACCCATCAGGCTGAGGCGCAGCAGCGAGGCCATGGCGAGGTAGATGACCGCGATGACGAGGTAGACCTCGAAGCCGCGGAAGGTGAAGGACTGGATCATGTAGGCGACGCCAGTGAGTTCCTCCGCCGAGATCTGCGACATGATGGCGGTGGCCAGCATCATCAGCACGAACTGGCTGACGAGGGCGGGATAGACCCGCTCCACCGCCTGCGGCAGCTGCACCGACCACAGGGCCTGGGTCGGCGTGAGGGCAAGGCAGTGCGCCGCCTCGATCTGGCCCTTGGGAATGGAGCGGAAGCCCGCCCGCATGATCTCGGCCGTATAGGCCCCCACATTCACCACCAGCGCGATCACGGCGGCGGGGAACGGCCCGATCTTGGCCCCGAGAACCGCGAGGCCGAAGAACAGCCAGAACACCTGGATGATGAGCGGGGTGTTGCGGATCGCCTCCACATAGAAGACGACGGCGCGCTGCACATAGGGCGGCCCGTAGAGGCGCCCCACGGCGCACAGGGTGCCGAGGATGAATCCGGGCAGCACCGATGCCACGGTCATGCCCAGCGTCAGCCAGACGCCATTAAGGAGGTCAGGCCAATACTCGTTCAGAAATGAAAAATCGAATTCATAGCCCACGGCATCAGGTCCGTTTCGCCGATGACACTATATCTGCGTTCATGACTGGCATGAATGCTTTGGCGTGCGCCAGAAGTGCACACGAATGAGACGATGGATCACGGATGTCTGGCCATTGGCGTCCCCATAACCCTGATATTTGTTATATTTTTTGTTTGACTAAACCATGTCTAACATGATTGATTGATGCACGCAATGATCATTTTTAGGGAAGCGCCATGCTGACGACGTCCGCCGCATCACCCCTCATCCACCTGCATGCGTCGGACAATGTCGGGGTGGCGCGCGCGCACATTCCGGCGGGAGCCGCCGTCATCCTCGATGGAATGGGCGTGACCGCGCTGGCCGAGATCCCGAGCGGCCACAAGATGGCCGTCGCCCCCATCCCCGCAGGCTCGCGTGTGCTGAAGTACGGCCAGACCATCGGCGTCGCCACCGCCGACATCGCGCCCGGCGCCCATGTCCACCTGCACAACCTCGCCATGCAGGAGAGCGATGTCGCTCACCACTTCGCCGAGGACGGCCGCGCCACCGAGCTTTTGCCGCAGGCCGCGCGGCGCACCTTCGAGGGCTATGTGCGGCCCGACGGCCAGGTGGGCACGCGCAACTACATCGGCATCGTCACCTCGGTGAACTGCTCGGCCACGGTGGCTCGCGCCGTCGCCGATCATTTCAACCGCGGCGGGCTGGAGGGCTTTGGTAATGTGGACGGCGTGGTCGCCCTCACCCACGGCACCGGCTGCGCCATCAACACCAAGACCGAGGGCTACGCCTATCTCACCCGCGTGCTCGGCGGCTATGCCAAGAACCCGAATTTCGCCGGCATCCTGATGATCGGCCTCGGCTGCGAGACCAACCAGATCGAGCCCATCGTTTCCCGCGAGGGGCTGGTGGAGGGCCGGCTGCTGCGCACCATGACCATCCAGGGTCTCGGCGGCACCCGCAAGACCATCGAGACCGCCAGCGCCATCATCCGCGAGATGCTGCCCATCGCCAATGCCGCCCAGCGCACCACGGTGCCCCTCACCGGCCTGAAGGTGGCGCTGCAATGCGGCGGCTCGGACGGCTATTCGGGCATCTCGGCGAACCCGGCACTGGGCTATGCCGCCGACCTGGTGGTGAAGCACGGCGGCACGGCGGTGCTCAGCGAAACGCCGGAGATCTACGGCGCCGAGCACCTGCTCACCCGCCGCGCGGTGAGCCCCGAGGTGGCGCAGAAGCTGATGGACCGCATCGACTGGTGGCGCACCTACACCGAGCGCAACGGCGCGGAGCTGAACAACAATCCCTCCCACGGCAACAAGGCCGGCGGGCTCACCACCATTCTGGAGAAGTCGCTGGGCGCGGTGGCCAAGGGCGGCTCCATGCCGCTCGAGGCGGTCTATGAATATGCCGAGATCATCGATCGCACGGGCTTTGTGTTCATGGACACGCCCGGCTACGATCCGGTGGCGGTGACCGGCCAAGTGGCGGGGGGCTGCAACATCGTCGTCTTCACCACCGGCCGTGGCTCGGTCTCCGGCTTCAAGCCGGCGCCTTGCATCAAGGTCGCCACCAATACCCAGATGTACGAGCACATGCACGAGGACATGGACATCAACTGCGGCGGCATCGTCACCGGCGAGGACACCATCGCCGCCGCGGGCGAGCGTATCTTCGAGATGATTCTTGCCGTGGCCTCGGGCGCGCATACGGCGAGCGAGGATTTCGGCTTCGGCGACAGCGAGTTCGTGCCATGGCAGATCGGCGCCGTAACCTGAGCGCGGCGCGGACCGCAGCGCCCGTTGTGGATCGCACGCCGGCTTATGCGGTCATCGCCGGCCGGCTGCGCCGCTCCATCGCGGCGGGCGTGCTGCCGGAAGGCATCGTTCTGCTGGAGGGGCCGCTTGCGGCCCTGTTCGGCTCCAGCCGCTCGCCGGTGAAGCAGGCGCTGGCGGAGCTGGAAGAAGAGGGCGTCGTCTCCCGCTTCGACGGGCGCGGTCTCATGGTCGGCCGTGCCGCCGCTCCGCGCCGCCTGCCGGTGACGGCGGAGATGCTGAAAAGCGGCGACGAGGCGGTGGAAGCCCGGAAGGGCTTTGCCTGGCAGGCGCTCTATTATGATTTCGAGCGCGAGATCATCCTGTCCTCGGTGTTTGGCCGCTTCCGCGTCAACGAACTGGCCATCGCCCGCCATTTCGACGTGGGGCGCACGGTGGCGCGCGACCTGCTCATCCATGCCCGCGAGGTGGGCATCGTCTCCAAGGGCGAGAAGTCACACTGGTGGACCGTGCCGCTGGATGAAGCGCGCTTTCGCGACCTCTACGAATTGCGCATTCTGCTGGAGCCGGTGGCCCTCGACAGCGCCATCGGCCAGATCCCGACGCCGCAGCTCGATGCCATCGAGCGCCGGCTGCGGGACGCCATGGACAGCTATCCCAAGGTGGAGAGCGCAGACCTCGACGTGCTGGAAAACGACCTGCACATCGACTGCATCGGCCATGGGCGCAATCCGGAGATCATGGAGGCGCTGAAGCGCACCCGCTGCATTCTCGTCTCCGGCAAGCATATCCAGATGGAGCTGAAACCCCACGGGCTTGTGGACCCCTTCATGGGCGAACACCTCGACATCATAAAGGCGGTGCGCAAGGGCCAGCACGCGGTGGCGCGGCGGGCCCTGGTGGCCCATCTGCAAGCCTCCAGCGACAAGGCGGCCCTGCGCCTCGCCGCCTTCCGCGCCACCCACGAGCACGCGCCGCTGCCGTACATCGTCTAGGGTGCGAACCGAGCAGCTTCGGCTCAATCCGCATCAGCATCCGGCAGGTCCGCTGGAACCTGAGGGTCTCGACCGGACCGGCCGGCTCCGCGAGATGACGCGAGAGTTCCGCACCACCCCTGCGGCCGTGGAAGACGGATGGCCGGGAGGCGCCCGGCCATGCTTCAGGAGCTCAGGCCAGTTGTTCTTTCCAGTATTCGCAGACAACCTGGCCTGCCGCCGGCAGCAGAAGGCGGCCGAACAGGACGCCGACGATGGTGGCGATGGCGGGTCCCACGTTGAACGTGCTGATCAGAACGCCAGCCACTGCCGCCGCGAGGGCTTCCGGCGAGTTGATCTTGAGGGAATCAAGGATGGTCTTGCGCGCATCCGGGTCAACCTCGCCGCCGCCGCAGACCAGATCGTAGATGACCTTCTGCCAGCGCTTCAGCACCCGCCGACCGATCTCGATCAGTCCGTCGAGCGGCCCCATGGTCGCCATGTCGAGGGGGATGGCGGCTGCGGGAGCCGAGAACTTCGCCGCATCCGATGCATAGGCCTTGGAATAGGCACCGAGCTGTTCCAGCAGCTTGTCGTCGTCGGCCTGCTGAAGTTCGCCGATCACGGTTTGAATGTCGCTCATCTTGGTCCTCCCATCCCCATTGTGCGCTGTGGGATCAGCCGCGCATCGCCCGCTCCGTAGACCGCATAGCAGAGCCCCAGTGGATTGCGGCTCGCCTGAAGCAGGGTGAGCCGCGCCTGCCGCACTGCCTCGCCGATGGTTTCCCCCTGGAAGATCCGGCCCATGACCTCGCAGCCGAAGCGGTCCGCGAATACTGCGGGAATGGTAGCCTCGCTGCCGATGATGGCGCGCGCGCCGCGGGAGAGGAAGAAGCTGACGAAGGAATTCTCGACCCCGTTCCAGATCTGCGCCGACTGGCAGGTATTCAGGAACAGCACCGGCGCGTCGGTAAGCTTCGCGCCGTCCGGCGGCAGGGCCAGCAGCAGGTCGGTGAGCCGCACGGTCGCGAGGCTGAGGGTGAGGGCGCTGGCCTCATCGCCCTGGCCTACCACGTCCTTCAGGGCCTTGAGAGCCGCGACGCGCGGCTCAAGCTCGGCCGAGGGCAGGCCGGCGGCATTGCGCTTCAGCTCCTCCTCAACGTCCGCGAGCTTGGCGAGGGTGCGGTCGCGCAGGGCCATGGCCGATGGCGTGGTCGGCGCCGCCGCGTGCCCGTGGGCGTAGAGATAGATCAGCTCGCCGCCGCCCTTCAGCGCCTCCACGAAATCGGTCGCGCCCGTGAGAACGGGCTCGACCAGGATGGCCTCGTCCCCGTGGGCGGCGATGATCTGCGCGAGGCGGGCGCGGTGCTGGGCTTCGTTCGCGAACGGCCAGTTGCCGTAGCGCACCTTGATCGGTCTCCGGTCCCGCCCGGCCGGTGGGCGCCGGTCCACCCCGTCGCCGCAGCGCTTGACCTCGAGGACGAAGCGCAAGCCCCACAAATTGTCCTCCGGCTTCACCCGTGCCGCGCCGGCGCCGGGAGCGGGGGGAGGGCGGTTGTCGACGGTGAGGATCTGCCAGGGGAGGGCAAGGTTCTCCGCCCCCTTGCCCAGCACGATCTGCACCACCGGCGCCTGCGGCAGCGCCTCCAGCATGATCTGGCCGAGGCTGAAGAAGTCGCCGCCCTCGCCGTAGTCGAACAGGGTGGTCAGCACGTCCTGCCCGAGGCGGGTGAGGTCGGTGAGGGTCTTGGTGCAGACGGCGGGCGATAGCTCCGCCTTGGCGAAAGCCTCGCCGAACACCGCGTCCAGCAAAATGGCGCGGAAGCGCGTCATGAAGGTGTCGAGCTGGTCGGACCGCAGGCGCTTCACGGCATAGGTCCGGGGGGCGCCGTCACCATCGCCGAGGGCCACTGCGAAACGATAGGTCGCTTCAGTGTCGGCCACGCGACTTATGGCGATATTGAGCGTGCGCGCCGCGCGGTCCGGGTCAAGCGGCTCCACGCTCGTGCCCAGCGCCCGGCAGAAAACCGCCTTGAGGGCCGGATCGTCCGGCGGGGAGAGGGGCTGGTTCGGCTGCACCTCCAACCGCAGCTCGAGCTCCAGGTGGTCGATGAGGTTGAGCCGGTGATACAGGCGGACGCCGATGCGCCCGCGCCCGCCGCCGCGCTGGCGGAACGCCTTGACCCTCGGGGTGAGCGTGAACAGCGCCGCGGTTTCCGAATCCCCCGTCACCGGCAGGCGGAAGGAGGCGAAACGCCTGTCGATGTCGAAGGCGCCGCCTTCCGCGTCGTCAAATTCGGCAGTGCTTTCGTCGCTGACGATGGCCCAGACGGTTTCAGTCTGCGTCTGTCCCGGAATGCGCACGTCGGGCTGCTCCTGGCGTTCCTTCGTCAGGCCGAGCCGCAGGGTGCGCACCGCGATGCTCAGGGTGTAGGCGCGGCCGTGGACGAGGGGCTCCAGCGGTCCGAGTTCGCGTTCCGCCTCGAACAGCTGGATATCGGTGAACCGCGGCGCCGGCTCGGGGAGGGGCGCCGTCGGGGGAGCCTCTTCGGCCGTGTCAGGGGACGGTAAGTCGGGGTCGGGCAGGTCGAGCTTCACGATGGCGTCGAACCGCGCATTCCGGCTGGCAAAGGTCTCGCTGGTGGGCGCCTCCTCTTCTGTCCGCATCGCGATGGGGGGTGCCGGGCGCGGCACATATTCACGCGCGTCGGACCCGGTGCTGCGGGAGGGGACCACACCGTCAGTCCTGAGAAAATGATCGAACCGCTCGGCGGTGCCCAGCTCCATGTACATATGGCCGGCGTCGTTGAACAGGGCGGGGAGGACGGCGATGGCCTCAGCCAGCACCGCAAGGGCGACATCTTCGTTGTCCGTCCATGCGCGACGGTCCGGCGCGGGCAGGACGATGCGCCCCAGCCACGCGAGTGTTTCCGGTTCCACTTCGGTGGCGCCGATGCGATGGAAGCGGATGCCCAGGGCGGCATCGCGGCTGAGGATCCGGTCCAGCAGGGTGCGGGCTTCGATGCGCTCGGATGGGGTGGCCCCGCCAAGCGCGCGCCACGCCAGCACCGGCAGCGCCACATCGGCCGACATGCGCGCGGCGACCCGCTGGGCGCGGGTCCGAGCCGGTCCATCCCCCGAAAGCGCGGCCTGCACGATGGCAAAGGCGGTGGGCCGGTCGGTGAAATCCTCCAGCGTCTCGCAGGCAAGGAATGCGCGCAGGCTTTCGCTTGTGGCGCCTTCGGGGATATAGCCGCGCGGCGCGGCCGCGATGGCGGCCATCACCTCGGGTCCCGGCAGGATGTCGGATTTGCCGGCCAGCATGGCGAGCAGCGGCTCCGACGCCTGTCTTCCGAAGGCCGGGAGCATGCGCTGGGCGGTGAGCCGCACGCGCTCGTCCTGATGGGTGATCGCAAAAGCGAGGAGGCGTTCGACCGCGCCGTCGGTGTCGCCTGCGTCGAGGCGCCCAAGCGTGTCGGCGAACGCCGCGTCGAGGCTTGCCCGGACTGCCGCGTCGCTGCCGAAGCTGGAAAAATCGCGGCAGGCGTTCTCGAAGGCCCATCGGGCCGCCCGCGCCTTCCGCTGGCCGGCGTCCGGTTCTTCCTCGTCGTGCTCCGGCTGGTCCTGGGGCGGCCCGGTACGCAGGCGGTGCGCAACAAAGAAGGGCTGAAGCAGGCGGAACCGGCCGGGCCGCGCGATGCGGTCCACCAACTGGTTCATCTCACGCGCCCAATGCGCGCCGTCACCGGCCGTGGCCGCTTCCACCACCTCGGGCGTCGTCTGGAGGATACGCGCAGCAAGCGGTACGCCGTTCCCGCCGGCCCATTCGATAGCGATGGCAAGACTGGAGGCCTCGGCGACGGGTAGTGGCTCCGCCAGTTGCTCCTGGCGCGCCCACAGCAGCTCTGCCGCCCCCTTCGGCGCCAGCCAGGGTGCCGCGCGCGCCGCGCCGATCCGGATCAGCTCCTCAGGATCGGCGAGAGCCGCACCCAGCGCCCGCAGCGATGCATCCGGGGCAGTAGGGCAGGTATCGAGAAGGCTGCTGGCCTTGCCATGGGCTGATGCAGCCCGTGCCGGACGGAGACGAGACAGGAGCCAAGCCACGGCCTTGCGCACGAAGGCCACCATGTCGCCCTCCCCAGCATCGGCGCAACTTTCGGCTCTTTTCCCGCATCGTCAAGGGCCGTCACTGTGGCCGGCAGGAGCCGTCGTCTCGGCCGGACCTGCCGGGCCAGATCACCGCGCAGGTCACCGAGACCATCTCCGCCAGCCCTGGCGGACGAAACCTCCTCGTCCACCAGGGCACGCGCGTTGTCGGCGATGAGGGCCGCCTCAGCCTCACATCTTTCCGATCTCCGCCTCGAGCTCGGGGACGACGGTGTTGATGTCGCCGACGAGGCCGTAGTTGGCCACCTGGAAGATGGGGGCCTCCTCGTCCTTGTTGACGGCGACGATGACCTTGCTGTCCTTCATGCCGGCCAGATGCCGGATGGCGCCGGAAATGCCCGGCGCGATGTCCAGCTCCAGGGCTACCACCTTGCCGGTCTGGCCCACCTGCCAGTCGTTGGGGGCGGAGCCCGCATCCACCGCGGCGCGCGAGGCGCCCAGCACGTCCGCCAGCGGCTCGATCAGCTCGGCGAACTTCTCCCGCGAGCCCAAAGCGCGGCCGCCGGAGACGATGATCTTCGCCGCCGTCAGCTCCGGACGGTCGGAGGCCGCGATGGTCTCCTCGGCCATACGGCGGACGGTTTCGAGACCCAGTTTGGTACCAATCATCTCGGCCATTTCGTGCGGATCAACCGCATCGCCCCCGGCGGGCAGCTGATGAACGTAGCGTCCGTCAGCCACCGCTTCGCGGACGTCGACCTAGAAGGCCCGAACTTCGAGGGCACGCCCTACGACCCGATCGTCGCCTACGGACGCTCAAAGACCGCCAACGTCCTATTCGCGGTTGCGTTCGACCGGCGGCATCGAGACGGAGCTCGGACGCCATATCGGCACAGGCGTCCTTGAACAGATGCTTGAGCGGATCAACGCCGAGCTGGCCGCCGAAGGCCAGCCGCCCTTCCGGTGGAAGACCATCCCGCAGGGCGCCGCGACCTCGGTGTGGGCCGGGGCGGTCGCCGATTTGGTCGGCGGCCACTATTGCGAGAACTGCCACGTCTCGTCCGTGTCCGACGGGCTCATCAACCCCATCGGCGAGGGCGTGCGCTCCTAGGCGCTCGATCCCGCCCTCGCCGAGGCGCTCGGGGCCAAGAGCGAGGAGATGGTGGGCGAGCGCTTCTGATCCCCGTCTGGAGGAGCGATCTGTGACTTGAAAGAAACCGCCTTGCCACCAAAGATGAGGGTCTCAGCTACCACTACTTCGCCGTTCTCCTGTATTTGCTTGCCACATCGACGCCCGAGCTTTGCCCTATAGCGTGCGCCTGGTTCGGAGATCGAATGACCGGACGCAATGTTTCATCGAGACGAGAGAATCGCGCAGTCATATCCAGCAGCACGCGTTCGCGTGCTTGCAAAATGCTTACAAAAACGGAGAGCGAGTGGATTGTAAGCGAAACGGTGCTGGAGATAAAATCTCTAAGTCACTGGTTTCTTTTAGCGAAACTGGAGCGGGCGATGGGATTCGAACCCACGACCCCAACCTTGGCAAGGTGCCACAGGCGCTTTCGCCACGCTGCGAGGAATTGCGCTGAATTCGCATAAACTGCTATGATAGCTATATATTTTTTATCAATTCCGTCGCCGAACCTCCCCAATGGCGCGCCTGAACGCGCCCTGAAAAGCTGACTTTTTGCTTACTTCGACGGGTCGTCCGTGATAAAGTAAGCAAAACATTGCTAACGCATTGATATATAATGACAAAGCTCACGAAGCAGACGGTCGATGCTCTGAAACCTTCGAAGGTTGGGGTCAAAGGTTCGTATTTGATCGAGTGGGATCAGGAACTCCGGGGCTTCGGCGTCAAGGTTGTCGCCTCAGGCTTGAAGACCTTCGTCGTCCAATATCGCAACGCCCAAGGCCGCAGCCGTCGCATCATGATTGGCCGCTACGGCGTCCTGACCTTGGAGGAGGCGCGGCGCGAGGCGAAGACCGTCCTCGGCCGGATCGCCAGGGGCATCGACCCTCTCGAGGAAAAGCAAGCGGCGGCCGGTAACGCCACCACCGTTGCTGAGGTGTGCGACTGGTATCTGGCCGCGGCGGAGGCCGGCCGGATCCTCGGTAAGACACGCCGGCCCATCAAAGCGTCAACGCTTGCCATGGATCGCAGCCGTATCGACGTGCATATCCGGCCGCTCCTCGGGAAGCGCGCGGTCAGCGCGCTCAAGCTCGGCGATATCGAGGGGGCACAGGCGGACATCGCGGCGGGCAAGACTTCCAAGCCCCGCGCCGGCGGTCGCGGCGGTGCCGCGACGGGCGGCGAGGGCGTTGCTGCGCGAACCATGTCGACTCTGCACGCCATTCTCGAGCACGGTGTCCGGCTGGGAAAGATCGAAAACAACCCGGCGCGGGGCGTGCGTCGCCTCGCCAGCATGCCGCGCGACCGCCGGCTGAGTCGCGCCGAGATCGAAAAGCTCGGCCAAGCGATCCGGGCCGCGGAGCAGGAGGGAGAGCACCCAACCGGCCTCGCGGCGATCCGCTTCTTTCTGATGACGGGGTTACGCCGCATGGAGGGGCTCGCTTTGGAGCGTGCTTGGCTCCATGACGAGGAAGGTTCGATCCGATTTCCCGACACGAAGAGCGGCGCGCAGACGCGGGTCATCGGCCGCGCCGCCGTCGACCTTCTGCTGGCTCAACCACAGGCGGGATCGCGCTTCTTCTTCCCGGCCGACTGGGGTGAAGGGCATTTCGTCGGGATCGTGCGCGTGCTCGATCGCGTTTGCGCGATGGCGCGGCTGGAGGACGTCACCCCGCATACCCTGCGCCACACCTTCGCCAGCGTCGCCGGCGACCTCGGCTTTTCCGAGTTGACCATCGCGGCGCTGCTCGGCCACGCGGCGCGCGGCGTGACGCAGCGCTACATCCACATCGACGAAGCGCAGCGGCTCGCAGCGGACCGTATCGCGGTCGAAATGGCAGATATCCTGGGCGGCAAGGCGTCGGTTGGGCATCCCCTTCAACGCGGGGTACGCTAATTGCTGGGCGACTTCCGCATCGCGAGTTGGTTCTTGGAATGCCCGTACTTTGCTTTCCATGGGACGGGTGCTGTCCTTGCCACCCCTCCGTACAAGGCGCGCCAGTCTGATGGTCAATTGTTTGCTAAAACGGCTACGAGGGCGGAGAGATCTACCCAAGGCAGTTGAATCTTCTGCGAAACCGAGATGTCAGGGAGCGGCCCCCAAATCCCGCGTTGGCTCTGGGCATCTGGACGCAAAAAAGAGTGTCTCGGGCGTTCCAGGTTTGTGGTCTCAGAGTGCAGCTTTCCGATGACAGCTGGCGTTGTCGAATGTCAGCCTCACGCAAGTCTGATGCGATAGATGGCGCCGTTGCCCCAGTCGGCCGAGAAGAGATCGCCCGATGGCGAGACGGTCAGGCCAACGGGACTGGAAAGACCATCGACGAACAGGCTCGTGCGGCCATCGTCGGAGACCTCATGGATGCCTGTTCCGCCGTAATCGACCACGAAGACCCGGCCGCTTGCTGTCTGTGCGATCCCTGGACCCGGCGTGCGCAATGCTTCGCCAGTCTCGATCCGGCGACCGTCGCCGCGCAAGATCGTCACGCCGCCGCCGATATTGGAGACAATGAAGCCATTGTCGGGGCGTTGAACGGCCCCGACCGGCGTTCTCAGACCGGAGACGGCGACGCTGCGGATCCTGGCGGCGCTGAAGGCGAGGATTTCGTTGGTACGGCGGTTGGCGACCAGCAGCCGGCCTGTCCGATCAAAACCAAGTCCCGCTGGCGTCGCGAGCCCCGTGAGCCAGGTTTCCCGGCTGCCATCGGGCGTGAAGCGATAGATCTCGTCGCGAGAATAGGAAGCAACGTAGATGTTGCCTTCCGCGTCGATCGCGAGACCCGAGGGGCCGGACAAATCATCCGCGAATGTCGTGCGCTTTCCGCCCGGTTCAATGCGCGAGACGCGGCCGGCGCTCCACTCCGCCACAAAGAGGTTGCCGGTTTTGTCGAACGCCATGCCGACCGGCGAGCTGAAACCCGTCCAGAGACGTTCGGCCCGGTTGGTGCCCTGCGCTGCGGCGGGTGTGATCATGGCGAGCGATGGCGGCAGGAGTGCAGTTGAGATGATGGCGGAAAGCATTGAACGTCGGTCGATCATTCACGTTCTTCCTTACGCTGTCGCGAGGGCGGGTTGCTCTTGGCGAACTCTTCCGCAGCGATGCGGATCGCCTGTTGTGTCGCTGGATAGCCGCTGTAGGCCGCGAGATTGACCAGCGTTTCGATGATCTCTTCGCGGCTCGCACCAACATTCAAGGCGGCGTTGATGTGGACCCGCAAAGGCGTTTCCGTCGTTACGGAACCGATGGCGGCCAAAGCTGCGCAGGCACTGAGTTCACGGGTCTTCAGATCGATGCCGTCGCGCGAGAACACCTCGCCATAGGCATGCTCGACGATCATGCGCCCGAGGTCCGGTGCAATGTCGTCAAAGCTACGGACCACGGCGTCGCCTGATGCCGCCGAGCTTTTCGCAAGCAGGGCCTTTCCCCGCTCCAATCGATCCGAACGACTTTCCGCATCGACGGGCGCGGGAATGTCCACCTGAAGCGGCTGGACGCCGAGTGCGAAGACGCTGCGAGCGACCGAGAATGCGTTCAGGGCCGATGGGAAGCCACGGTAGACGCTGAGTTGTATCAGCAGCTCGATGATCTCCTCGCACGTCACTCCATTCGCGATGGCGCCGGCCAGATGAAGACGCAGTGCATCGGTGCGGTTGCCGCTCGCGGCGAGCATCGCGATGATCGCGAGCAGCTTAGCCTTGTGATCAAGGCCGTCCCGAGCCAGCGCCTCCCCGAACCCAAAATCGATCGAAAGTTGCGCGAGGTCGGGCGCGGTGCCGGCGAAGCGGTCGAAATAGTTCTGGGCGTCGCCCGCCACGAGCCGCTCCAGCATCTCGCGTCCGGCCCATCCGCGTCCCTCTCCGTCACCCGTCGCGGGTTTGATGGGCTGAAATGCCAACTCGCGTTCGGCGAATACCGACCGAACGATGCCGACCGCGTTGATGGTTGCAGGGAAACCCAGGACCGCGACCGAGACGAAGAGCAGTTCGACGATCGCTTCGGGGGTGCCGCCGGCATTGAGAAAGCCGGCTATATGGAACTTCAGTTGCGGCTGGGCGCTGCCGTCTGCCAGCAGCATCGAGACGGTGCAGAGCTGCCTGAGTGGGAGATCGAGCCCCGGGCGGGACAGCACATCGCCATAGGGATATTCGACGGTGAAGCGCGACAGATCGGCGGAGGTCTCCGCCAGAGCATTGATCGGTCCATCGAAATTTTCGCCGCCGATCCGGCGGAGCATCTCCAGGCCGCGTGAAAATCGATCCTCATGCGTTTCCGAGGCCATGGCTTGCCCGCTCCGACTGATGGCAAAAGAACTTACTGCGGCAAAGGCAGCCTCAATAAAGCGGCGGCGAGAACTTGCTCTTCCCGTTGCTACGGTGGTGGGACCTGACGCTCATGTTCTCCAACTCTGCCATCCGCCCTCGCTTTACTTCGTGCCAGACCTTGTATCGACGGTTGCGATAAATCCAATTCATTATTAGTATTACCGTTATGAAGAGAATTCATATCGCTAACGTCGATCTCAATCTGCTGGTTGTCTTCGACGCTCTCGTTGCAGAAGGGCACGCCACGCGCGCGGCGGAGCGGATCGGGCTAACCCAGCCGGCAGTCAGCCATTCGCTCAATCGCCTCCGGGCTCTGTTCGGCGACCCGCTGTTTGTCCGATCCCCGCGCGGCATGACGCCGACGCCGCTGGCGCAGGAGATTGCGCCGAGCGTGCGGTCGATCCTCGAACAGGTTGAGGGCGTCCTGCGTGGTGGGCGCGCGTTCGATCCGAGCGAAAGCACACGGCAGTTCCTGGTCGGTCTCTCCGACTATGCCGCTTTCGTGCTTCTACCGCGTCTGACCGCAAGGCTCGATCGCGAAGCCCCAGGCGTTTCTCTGGTGGTCCGCAATACGAGCCACGGTGTCGGCCTGCCGATGCTCGATGAAGGAGCTGTAGAACTCATCGCCGGCAACTTCCCGCAGCCGCCCAACCATATGCGCGAAGAACTGCTCTACGAAGAGGACTTCATCTGCGCTGGCCGCGGCGATCATCCCGACCTGGGCGAGAAACTCGACCTCGACCGCTATCTCTCGCTGCGCCATCTCCAGGTTTCGATGAAGGGTAATCCGAGCGGCTATGTCGATGCCGTACTCTCCGAGAAGGGAATGAAACGGAACGTCGTCATGACAGTTGGCCATTTCTTGATGGCACCGATGTTGGTCGATGCCTCCGACCTCGTGGCTACGGAGCCCAGTCGTCTCTTCGCCCCATTGGCGGGGCGGCTGCCGCTCCGACTTTTCCCGCCGCCAATAGATATTCCTTCATTCCGGGTGGTGCAGACTTGGCACGCACGACATGATGCCGATCCCGGACATCAATGGCTACGACGGGTGTTTAGTGAAGTCGGTCAATGGGCCTGAATAATATAATCCAGTTCGCTGGGCCAGCAGGTCATATTCAATTCACTTTCTGATTGATGGGTCTTTGATCTCGTCTTCCGCTCTCTTGATCACGTAGGATCGAATTTTCTCTACTTCGTCTTGGCTTAATTGGGGTGCGAATGGCGCCATGCCGTTGAAGGCAAGAGCTCCGCCAAGCACAATCTGTGTCCAAAGAGCGGGGTCGCCGATGGCGGTGCTGCGCCGGAGATCTGGCAGCACCGGACCGCCCACCGCGCTCTCACCATGACAGCGGAAGCAATTCTCCTGAAAGAGAACCCTCCCCGCTTCGACAGTGGTTGAATTGGCTATTGCCGGAGGTGGAGCCAGCGGGGAGGAGTTTTTTTCAGCGACCGGCAAGTATGCCGAGCCTCCCAGTTTGAATGTCAGGACGCGATTGGTGCCGTTGGAGGGCGCGCCCGCGACAATACCGGGAAAGACGATCGGCACCGCCCCGCCCCATCCGGCAAGGACCGTAACATACTGTTCACCTTCCACTTCGTAGGTGACAGGGGCCGCTACGATGCCGGTGCCGGCTGCGAACTCCCACAATTTTTCGCCGGTGTCGGCCCGGTAGGCTACGAAAAGGCCCTGTGCGTTGCCAGCAAACACGAGGTTGCCTGCCGTAGACACCACGCCGCCATTCCAGATCATGGGCATCTCGACCGCCCACTTTTCCGCCTGCCGGACGGGGTCCCATGCGATGAGCCGTCCCTTGACCCCCTTGGCGGCCTGGATGCGATCCTTCGCATCCTCGGGCAAAGTCAGCGCCGTCATATCCAGGCCGAAGCGCCATGCGCCAGGGCGAAGACTGTAGTTATCAGGTGCCGCCGGAGCGTAGATGGCGCCGGCATCACGTGTGGGGATATAAACGAGGCCGGTCTGAGGATTGAAACTCATGGGGTGCCAATTGTGGCCTCCGAGCGGTCCGGGGACGACGAATGTCGGCTTGCCGGTATCCTCATAGCGCTGCTGTGGGTCGACGATCGGGCGGCCCGCCGGATCCAGCCCCTTCGCCCACGTCAATGCGATGTAGGGTTTTCCGGAAATATATTCTCCAGTCTCGCGGTCAAGAACGTAGAAGAAGCCGTTCTTGGGCGCCTGCATCAGAACCTTTCGGGGACGCCCTCCAATGATCAAATCCGCAAGTATCATATGCTGGGTGGCGGTATAGTCCCAGGACTCCCCGGGTGTGGTCTGGAAATGCCAGGCGTATTCGCCTGTGTCCGGCCGCAGCGCCACTATAGAAGACAGGAATAGGTTGTCGCCGGTTCCTTGGCTGCGAATCTTCCTATTCCATGTCGAACCGTTGCCGACGCCGATATAGAGTAGGTCGAGATCGGGGTCGTAGGCCATGGAATCCCACACCGTGCCGCCGCCTCCGTATTTCCACCATTCCCCGGCCCAAGTTTTTGCGGCCATTTCGAGAACGGGGCTCTCGAAGCCGTCCGCCGGATTGCCGGGAACGGTGTAGAAGCGCCACACCATCGCGCCGGTATCGGCGTCGTAGGCGGAGACATAGCCACGCACACCAAATTCCGCACCACCATTGCCGATGATCACCTTTCCCTTCACTACCCGGGGGGCGCCGGTGATGGTGTAGTCCTTGCTGCGATCTACCGTCAGCGTCTCCCAGACCTTCTTGCCTGTCGTCGCATCGAGGGCGATCAGACGTCCATCAATTGCGCCAATGAAAACCTTCCCCTTCCAGACCGCGACCCCCCGATTCACCACGTCGCAGCACGCCCGGGCCGCATAAATCCCATCGACTTCGGGGTCGAACTCCCAGAGTTTTGCGCCGGTGCGAGCATCAAGCGCTAAGACATGACTCCACGCGGTCGACGTATAGAGCACGCCGTCCACGACAATGGGGGTCGCCTCCAGCCCGCGCGCGGTGCGGGTATAAATGTCGTGATGCCAAGCTAGGCCCAGTTTCGCGACGTTCGCGTCGGTTATGCGTTTCAGCGGGCTGAAGCGCTGCTCCGAATAGGTTCGCCCATGTGACAACCAGTTGCCGGGTTCGGCGTCGGCACCGATGATACGTCGCCCGTCCACGTCGGCAACCGGCGCGGCGGCGGCCGGTGTTCCGCCCGCTTGGACGACGGTGGCGATGCCCGCGACTAACGCGAAGACAAGATTTCTCGAACGCACAATGAGGCAGCTCATCGTTGTGTCCTGTAAATGGGCCAGCCCATCGACCGGCGCGGTTGAGCGGGATGGAACGGCGGGGGTCGGCGGCAGATTTTACGGCGGATCGGCAGCGCGCGTTCATGGCATGCCGCCGTTATCAGATCCGCTGTGCGCGCTCGCGCCCGCCAGATGCTTTCATTTCGCGATGCTTATGACGTGCGTCTGGCCGAATTCCGAAAGGCCGGCCTCGGAAAACTCCACGCCGTAGCCGGATTGCTTGGCGCCGGCGAAGGGAATGTGGGGGCCGAAATGCAAGTGATGGTTGATCCACACGGTTCCGCTGTCGATCCGCTGCGCCAGTTCGTAGGCGCGATCGATGTCGCCGGACCAGACGGACCCTCCTAGGCCGTAGGGTGAGGCGTTGGCACGGCTTACGACGTCGTCGATGTCATTGAAACGCACGACGGGTAGGATCGGGGCGAACTGCTCTTCGTCGACCAGTTCGCTGCCATCGGTGATGTCTCGGACGATGGTCGGCCGAACGAAGTAGCCGCTGTTGCGTGCCTCGATGCCGCCTGTGACGATCGTGCCGTCGCTCGCAGCCACGTCGAGGAGGCATTGCGCCTTGGCATACTGCGCGGCGTTCTGCAACGGACCCATCGAGGTGCTGGCGTCAAGGCCGTTCCCCAAGACCGAAGTGTCTGCCTGCGCTGCCAGTGCGCCGCAGAGCGCATCATAGACGCGATCATGGACGTAGAGCCGCTTGATCGCGATGCAGACCTGCCCAGCATTGAGGAAGGCGCCGGCGAATATCTTCGGCGCCACGGCAGCGACGTCCACGTCGTCAAGTACGATGGCGGCGTCATTCCCGCCGAGCTCGAGCGTGATCCGCTTCAAGGTCGACGCGGCGCTCGCCATCACCTTGCGCCCGGTGGGCGTCGAGCCGGTAAAGGAGATCTTCGCCACATCCGGATGGGTCGTGAGCAATGCGCCGAGGTCGTTGGCATCCGTGACGACGTTGACGACGCCCGGAGGGAAGATATCGCGCGCCAGTGCGCCGAGCATCAGCGAGGTCACAGGTGTGGTCGGCGCGGGCTTGAGGATGAAGGTGTTCCCGAGCAGTAGCGAAGGGCCGAGCTTGTAAGCGGCGATGAGTACGGGAAAGTTCCAGGGCGTGATTCCGGCGACCACGCCCAGCGGACGATGATGAACTTCGACCCGAAGGACCTCGTCGTCCTGCACGATCTCGACGGGTAGTTCCGCTGTGGCGAAATGGCGGAGAAAGAACTCAGCGTAGCTGATCTCTGCGTGTGCCTGCTCCAGAGGCTTGCCTTGCTCCATCACCAGGGTGCGGGCGAGTTCGTCGGTATGCTGCGCCACTGCGTCGGCGAAGCGCGCCAGACGCTCACGACGCGTAGACAAGGGGGCCGCGCCCCAGGCGGGTTGTGCGGCCTTCGCTGCAGCGATCGCCGCCTCCATCTGTGCCTGCGACGCGCGCGGGACCTCGACGAAAGGCTCGCCGGTCGAGGGGTCGACTACGCTCAGTAGTCCGGAGCCGTCAAGAAGCTGTCCATCGATGAGGAGCTTGGTTGGAAGTGCCATGGGGTGACTCTCTTTGAGAAGCAAAACAAGCGAGAAAACGGTAATTCCAGCGCCTCCGGTCCGTGCCGGCTCCTGTAAAGCTCCCGCGCGCCTCCACGGGAGATGCGTTCTCCGGTCGCGGTCTGCCCAACGGCGGCTAGATATGGCTCGGGCCTTGGCGTGCGGGCGCACGGCATCTGAAGCCACAAAAGACGTGGCGAGGAACATCGCGGGACCTGAAGGCTCGCGCTGCGAGCAGCGTGTCGGCCAGCCCATGCGGCGGGCTGGCCGACCTTGTTTTCAAGTGGGTCGCTTGGTGATCTCCTCGCCAGCGATGCGGATCGCCTGCTGCACCACCGGGTAGCCGAAATAAGGTATGAGGTTGAGAAGCGCCTCGTTGATCTCCTCGCGGTTGGCACCAGCGGTGAGCGCGGCGTTCACATGGACGCGAAGCGGCGTCTCCATCGTCTTGCTGCCGACGGCCGCCAGCGCGGCACACGCGGTCAGCTCGCGCGTCTTCGAGGAGATCTGGTTGCGGGCGAAGACGTCGCCATAGGCATTCTCGACGATCATCGTGCCGATGTCTGGAGCAATGTCGGAGAAGCTGCGTACGACCGCCTCGCCGGCAGCGGCGGATGTCCTAGACAGCACTTCCGATCCGCGCTTGCGGCGGGCCTCGCGGGTCTCCGATTGCACCGCCGCCGCCCCCGACGCAGGGCCAGCAGGGATTGCGCCGTTCCAATCCTTGAACGTGGCGTTCGCCACCGCGAAGGCATTCAGCGCTGCAGGGAAACCTGCATAGATGCTCAGCTGCGTGATGGCCTCGATCAGCTGCTCCTTCGTGAGGCCGTGGCGCAGCGCGGCTTCGATATGAAATCTCAGCGCATCGGCGCGATTTCCCTGGGAGGTCAGCATCGACACAATCGCGAGGTCTCGCGTCTGGTGGCTGAGCCCCTCTCTCGACAGAAGGTCACCATAGGCGACCTCGACCACCCACTGGGCGAGTTCCGGAGACACCTTCTGAAGCGGCCCGGTCACCGCGTCCGGCCCCTTCTGTGACCAGGCGATGAGGGTTGCCATGCCGCGTTCGTACCGGCGCGTCCCGTCGTCGGTGACGGGGGCGATCGCCTCGAAGGCGATGTTGCGCTCCTTGAAAATCTCGCGAATGAGGCCGACGCCGTTGATTGCGGAAGTATAACCGCAGATGGCGATGGCCACGAACATCAGTTCGGCAAGTTCCCGCGGCTTTCCGCCGACGTTCAGGAAGCCATTCATATGATACTTGAGCTGCGGCTGAGCGCTGCCGTTGGCGATCAGTGCCGAAATCGTGCAGATCTGGCGGCTTGCCAGGTCAAGGCCGGGGCGGCACAGAACGTCGCCGTAAGGATATTCGACAGTGAAGCGCGCAAGATCCGGGGCCACTTCCGCGAGGCGTTTCACAGGAATGTCGTAGCCCTCGCCGCCGACGCGCTTGAGCATCTGCATCCCGCGTTCATAGCGCGCGTCCGCCGTTTCATTCGTGGTGGAGGCATGGGCATTCCCCGCCGTCATGACACCGACGCTTCCGATCGCGCAGACGGCATTGGCAAGAAGGGCTCGGCGCGAAGGGAGGGACGATATTGCCGCAATAGGCTCCTGCGGCTGAGGAGCTTTGGCATCATACTTTAAGGTTCGGCAGGTCTTGCGCATGGGGCTCCTCCAGTTATCTGAATTGGAAGTCACCCAGCCATGTCCATATAAGTATCTATGATTTATGGTATAATCATAAATACCGTGGCGGTGCTCGCTGACCGTTGGCGTCATCTCAGCGGGCAATTCGGCTAGGAGACCACGATTTATTTATAGTCGGACTATCGGTCTATATCGTGCCGCCAATCCGCTGTCTAGACTCACCATCAAAAAACGCTGCAGAGCAGGATCGCCAAACTCAGATCATCGATAATTGTAAATATTTGAAATACATTATGAATTTCAAAAATTGACAGCATTAGTCGTGTGGGTTGGCTCCGGGGCGCGACATCACTATGGTGCGAAAATCTGCGGATAGACCGACTATCGGCTGCTTTGAATGTGGGCATACGCATCATGGGTGAGGTCCGAAACGAAACTTTCGCCTTGGAGCGGGTCGAGGCTCAGCCGACTTACCAGTTGGTTGCGTCATCCATTGAGAAGCGCATCCTCGACGGCGTTTTCAAAACCGGTCAGCAACTGCCATCGGAATTGCAGTTGGCAAAGCAGCTTGGCGTCAACCGATCGACAGTGCGCGAGGCCATCCGTGTCCTCGAGCAGAGTGGGCTTGTCTTCCGCAAGAGCGCTCGCCGCCTCGTCATCAGTGTCCCCCAAGAGAAGGATCTGGCGCAGCAGATGACCCGCGCCATGATCCTGCACGAGATTACCTTCCTCGAACTGTGGGAAATCATGCTACCGCTCGAGGTCCGCGCCGCAGAGCTTGCCGCAGAGCGCTCTAGTGCTGAAGAAATAGCGTTGCTCGATACGAATCTCAAAGCGACCAGCCGCTGCCTCGAACATGAAACCGAGCTTGTGGCGCTGGATATCGAGTTCCACTACATCATTGCCAAGGCGTCACGAAACCGCGCGCTCTTGCTGGCGCGCGAGCCTATTGGGCAATTCTTCTACCCGGCCTTTTATCGCGTGATGTCCCGCCTCAATGCGAAGGATCGCATGCTCGCCGCCCACACCGAGATATTCGAGGGCATCCGCAGGCGTGATCCGAGGCATGCCACCCTGTGGATGGAAAAGCACATCATGGACTTCCGCCGCGGCTACGAACTGGCCAATTTCGACATCAACCGTCCCGTTGACGGCGATTCCGCGCACCGGTCGAATTGAGCGCGCGCGGTAAAACCTGCTTCTGCGCACCGCCCTGTCACATCGGGCTATGCCCCGAACACGGGCTCTGGCTTCAATCTGCATATTGTCTCTTAAGAGCAGATGTCACCGGGCTTGCATCCTCAAACCTGCATCGAGACGCAGTACAGAGCCGTTCACCATTGGATTGGCAAGGATGCTGAGGACCATCCGTGCGAATTCCTCAGGTCGGCCGGGGCGCTTCGGAAATGGGATGGCGTCAAAGACGCGATCCTGCACTTCCTGGGTCATCGCCTCCACCATGGGAGTTCCGAACAGGCCGGGAGCGATGGCAGCGACGCGGATGCCGTAGCGCGCCAGCTCCCGTGCCGCCGGAAGAGTAAGGGATGCGACACCTCCCTTAGAGGCGGCATAGGCCGTCTGGCCAATCTGTCCTTCGAAGGCGGCAATAGAGGCTGTGTTGACGATGACACCTCGCTGGCCTTCGGCATCCGGCGTGTTGCCTGTCATAGAGGCCGCAGCGAGACGAAGCCAGTTATAGGTGCCGATCAGGTTGATGCGCACTATGCGCTCGAATTCCGCGAGGGAGCCCGGCTCGCTGCGATCAACGATGCGGGCGCCGGGAGCGATTCCGGCACAATTGATCAATATCCGCGGAACTCCGTGATCCGCAAGGATGCGGGCGAATGCCGCTTCCGAAGCCGAAGCGTCGGCGACATCGCAAGAGATGGAAAGCGCTCCGGTCTCCTTCGAGAGGTTTGCCATGCCTTCTTCCCGAAGGTCGATCAAGGCGAGGCGGGCGCCCCTTTCTGCCAGCAGTCGGGCGGTAGCGTTGCCGAGGCCGGAAGCGGCACCAGTGACGATGGCGAGAGTGCCGGTGAGATCCATGTGGGACATGTCCTGTCTGGGAGTGGTCGTGCGTCATCACTCGCGCAACCGGGGCTGCGCGTGCGGCGGTGGCGCAAGGTTAAGTCGGGCCGCCGGCCGACGGTCAGGAGAGCGCGTCGATGACGCGCACGAAGCTTTTCAGTGGCTCGCGCTCGGTGTCGAGGTGGTTCTCCGGAGCGGCGGCGTCCGCATATCCCAGGGCCATGCCGCACACGACCATCTGCGTGTCCGGAATGGCTAGGCGCTTGGCGATCACCGGCCCATAGGCGTTGAAGGCCGCTTGCGGGCAGGTGTGGAGGCCGAAGGCCCGCGCGGCAATCATGATATTCTGAAGGAACATGCCATAGTCGAGCCAGGAGCCGCGCTCCAGATCTCGGTCGATCGTGAAGATTAGGCCAACCGGGGCATCGAAGAACAGGAAGTTGCGGGCAAGTTGCTGGCGCATCCGCTCGGAGTCGCCCTTGGCGATGCCGAGTGTGCCATAGAGATCCCACCCCACCTTGCGGCGACGGGAGAGATAGGGCTCGCGCCATTGCCGCGGGTAATAGGCAAATTCCTCCGTGCCGGGATCGCCGGCGAGGGAGAGGGCGTGGAGTTCGCCCGTCAGCGCCGCGAGCGGTTCACCCCTGAGCACCAGCACCTGCCATGGCTGGATGTTGGTGCCGGAGGGCGCGCGGGCCGCAAGCTCCAGTATGGCCCCAACGGTCTCGTCGCCGACCGGCGTCGGCAGGAAGGCGCGGATGGAGCGGCGCGAGCGGATGGCCTCCTCGGCGGAGATGGCGCCGGAGGTGACAGAGGCGGGGGAGGGGGCGGGCGCACTCATTTTTCGGGCATATCCACGGGCGTGGCCATGTCGAGATTGGCGAGCTCGTAGCCGCGCTTGAAGTCAAGGATGTGCTTCTCCATCCAGTCCCGCGCGCGCTTCTCATCGTGATCGCGCACCGCCGCGAAGATCGCCTCATGGGCCACCAGCAGGCGCTCGCCGGCATTGAGGCGCGACATCACCTTCAGGAAGGGCGGATAGAACAGCTCGGAGATCGGTAGCCTTGCCATCTGGATGGCCCGGTTGCGGGTGGCGCGGGCGACCAAATCGTGGAACTCGATGTCGAGGGCGGTGAGGCTGGTGGAATCCTTCAGCGCCTTGCGCGTCTCCTCGAGATTGCGCTCCAGATCCTCGAGGTCGGCCGCATCGCTGCGCTGAGCGGCGGAGGCTGCGGCGGCAGGCTCGATGGCGTACATCGCCTCCCACAATTCCTCGAACGTCACCTGATGCAGCACCATCGCCGCCGTGAGCCGGCGGGAAATGTCGCCGGACTGGGGGATGGAGGCATAGAGCTTCTTCCGCCCCGCCTCGCGCCTGACGAAGCCGTTCTGCTCCAGCACGCGGATGGCTTCGCGGATGGTGGAGCGGTTCACGCCCAGCTTCTCGGCCAGCCCCGCCTCTGAGGGCAGCAGATCCCCCGGCGCGATTTCGCCGGCCAGGATCTTGTCCTCGATGGTGCGGGCGACGAGACGGAAGGCCCGCTCCACCTGCACCGGATCAAGCGCGAGCGACATCAGGAACCATCCTCTCGGCGGCACGGGCCTTTTCCAGGTCGCGCAGCACCTTGCGTTGCACTTTCCCGGTCATGGTCTTCGGCAGCTCGCCGAGAAACTCGATGGCGCGGGGGTATTTATAGGGAGCGGTGACACGCTTCACGTGATCCTGCAAGGCGCTGGCGAGGGCGTCGTCGCCGGTGAGCCCCGCGCGCAGCACCACGAAGGCCTTCACGATCTCGCCGCGCTCGGGATGGGGCGCCGCCACCGCCGCGCATTCCTGCACCGCCGGATGGTCGAGCAGGGCGTTCTCCACCTCGGAGGGGCCGATACGATAGCCGGCGGAGTTGATGACGTCGTCATTGCGGCCACGATGGTAGAAATAGCCGTCCGCATCCACCATCCCGAGGTCACCGGTGACGAACCAGCGCCCCTCCGGCCCTTCCACATGGGCGCTGGCGGTGCGCTCGGGCTCGTCGAGATAGCCGAGCATCATCTGCGGGTTGGGGGTGAGAAGGGCGATGTCGCCCTCCACGCCGGGCGGCAGGCGGTTGCCCGCGCCGTCGATGACGGCGAGATCGAGGCCCGGCAGCGGCTTGCCCATGGAGCCCTCGCGCGGGGCGACGCAGGGATAATTGAGCAGCGTCATCAGCGTCTCGGTCTGGCCGTAGGCTTCAAGGATGGGGACGCCCGTCGCCGTCTGCCAGCGTGCCGCGACCGCGGGGTTGAGCGTCTCGCCGGAGGAGACGGTGTGGCGCAGGCGCGAGAGGTCGTGCTCGGCGACGCCGGCATCCACCACCCGGAACAGCTCGGTTCCCGGGGCGCAATAGACGGTGATGCCGTAGCGCTCCAGCAGCCGCAGGCGCTCCTTCGGGTCGAACGGGCCGTCGTAGAAGAAGCTGGCCGCCCCGCAGCTCCACGGGCCGAACAGGATGGAGGTGCCGGCCTTGCTCCAGCCGGTGTCGGCGGTGCACCAGATGGTATCGCCGCGCCGGAGGTCCAGCCAGTGGATGGCCGAGCCGCGCCACGCATAGAGGCCTCTGGCGGCATGGAGCACGCCCTTCGGCTGACCGGTGGAGCCGGAGGTGTAATAGAGGACGGCCGGATCGTCCGCCGCCACGTCCACCGGCGCGAAGGCCTCGTCGCCCGCCGCCAGGGCCTCCGCCAGCGGCTCGAAGCCCGGCGCGTTGCCGAGCGCAAGGCGCACCGGCACCTCGCCCATCACGTCCGCGAACTTCTCCGTATGCTCGGCGCGGGCGACGACGGCGCGCACTCCCGCATGGCGCACGCGATAGGCGATGTCCTTGGCGGTGAGCATCTCGATGCAGGGAATGGGCACCGCCCCGAGCTTCAGGCAGCCCACCATGGCCACCTGCCATTCGGGGATGCGCGGCAGCATCACCAGCACCCGGTCGCCTTTCCTCACCCCCCGCGCCGCCAGCGCCGAGGCGAAGCAGGCGGTGAGGCGCGCCATGTCGGAGAAGGAGAAACGCCGCTCTTCCCCCGCCGCATTGGCCCAGATGAGGGCGGGGCCGTCCGCCGTGTGGGCGAGATGGTCCACCACGTCGGCGGCGAAATTGAAGGTCTCCGGCACCCGCCAGCGGAAGGTGCGGGCCGTTTCGGCATAGTCGGTCATGTTGGGGGCCATGGTTTCCTCCCGGAGCATTGCGCTCTCTTGCTTTCAGATCATTTTGCTCAGATCACCTTGCCGGCCTTCAGCGCGGCGATGTCGTCTTCGCCGTAGCCGAGGCCCGCCAGCACCGCGCCGGTGTGCTCGCCGAGCAGCGGCGGCGGCGAACGCAGGGTGCAGGGCGTGCCGGAATATTTCACCGGAAAGCCGAGCTGGGGAATGGTGCCCTCCACCGCGTGCTCCATGGAGAGCAGCATCTGCCGGTGCTGTGCATGGGGATCGGCGAACGCCTCTTCCATGGAAAGGACCGGGCCGAAGGGGATGTCCGCGGGCTCCAGCTCCGCCACCCATGCATCGCGCGGCTTCTGCGCGAAGAGGTCGGCGAGGATCTGCTTCTGCGCAACCTCGCGCTCGCCCTGTGGCCATTGCTCGTCCTTCAGCGCGGGCAGGCCGACGGCATCGCAGAAGCGGTGCCAGAAATGCGGCTCGATGAGGCCCAGCGCCACGTATTTCCCGTCCGCGCACGCATAGACGTTGTAGCAGGGCGCCTGGCCGATGAAGGGACGCTCGCCACCCTTCGGCTCGATGCCGGCGAACAGGTGGTCCGCGCCGTGGAGCGCCAGCCAGGAGATGGCACCATCGTGCATGGACACGTCCACGAACTGGCCCCGGTCCGTGGTCGCCCGCGACAGCAGCGCGGCGAGGATGCCGGTGGAGGCCATGAGCGAGCCGCCGCCCACATCGGCAATGGACAGACCCGGTACGATGGGGCCTTCCCCCGCCTTGCCGAACAATTGCAGCGCGCCGGCTTCGGCGAGGTAGTTGAGGTCGTGGCCCGGCTTCAGTCGGCTCGGCCCATCCTGCCCGTAGCCGGAGATGGCGCAATAGACGAGCCGCGGGTTGAGGGCGGAGAGGGTCTCGTAGCCGAGGCCGAGGCGGTCCATGACGCCCGGCCGGAAGCCCTCCAGCAGAACGTCGGCCTCTTCCACCAGCTTGAGGAGGATGGCGCGGCCTTCCTCGGCCTTCAGGTTGAGCGTCAGGCTCCGCTTGTTGCGGTTAAGCAGCAGGAAGGAGCCGGATTCCGCGCGGTTCAGCGGCGGGAAGGTGCGGTTGTAGTCGCCGCCCTCGGGCTGCTCGATCTTGAGAACGTCGGCGCCGAGGTCCGCCAGCATCAGCGAGCAGAAGGCGCCGGGCAGGAGGCGGGTGAGGTCCAGCACCTTCAGGCCGGCGAGGGCCAGGGGGGCGGCGGTGGGAGGGGTGGCAGTGGGTGTGAGCGCGTTCATGGGATATCCCGCGGATCAGGCGGCGGTCCAGCCGCCGTCCACCGCCAGCGAGGCGCCGGTGATGTAGGAGGCTGCGGGCGAGGCGAGGAACAGGCAGGCGCCGACCAGCTCCTGCGGGTGGCCGAAGCGCCCCATGGGCGTGCGGGCAGTGACGCGCTCGGCGAGCTTGGGGTTGTGGCGCAGGCCCTCGGTGAGGTCGGTCTCGAAGTAGCCGGGGCCGACTGCGTTCACCCGCACACCCTTCTTCGCCCATTCGAGGGCGAGCTGGCGGGTCATCAGCTCCACCCCGCCCTTGGCGGCGCAATAGGCGGTGGTCCGCGCAAGGGCCACCCGTCCCGCCACGGAGGTGACGTTGACGATGGCGCCTTCGCCCTGCGCCAGCATCACCCGGCCGGCGGCGCGGGCGGCGAGGAAGACACCGGTGAGGTTGGTGTCCACGACCGCCCGCCATTCGTCGAGGCTGGTGTCCTCGGCGGCCTTGTACCAGGGATTGATGCCGGCATTGTTGACCAGGGCGTCGATGCGGCCATGGCGCTCCACCACCGCGCGGCACAGGGCGTCCACGTCCTCCTCGCGGGACACATCGGCGGCGATGCCTTCCGCCGCGCCGCCCTGCGCGGCGATGGTGGCGGCGGCCTCCTCGACGGTTGCGGCGGTACGGCCGGTGAGCACCACATGGGCGCCGGCGGCGGCGAAGCCGTCCGAGATGGCGCGGCCGAGGCCCCGCCCCCCGCCGGTGACGATGACGATCTTGCCCTGAAGGCCGGCGACGGGCGGCGCGGCGCTGGGCATGGCGATAGCGATGCTCATCACGCCGCCCTTCCGGCCGGCACGGCGGCTGCGGTCGCGGTCCGCGCGAGCCGGCGCGCGATGTTCCAGCGGTGCACCTCGGACGGGCCGTCGTAGATGCGGAAGCCGCGCACGTCGCGGAAGATGCGCTCCACCTCCGTGTCCCGCGTCATGCCGAGCCCGCCGAGCACCTGCAGCGAACGGTCCACCACGCGGAAGATGGCCTCGGAGGCGAAGACCTTCACCATGGAGCTTTCGACGTTCGCCTTCTGGCCCTGGTCCAGCAGCCATGCGGCGTGGCGGATGGCGAGGCGGGTGGTGTGAAGGTCGATCTCGTTGTCGGCGAGCATGAAGCCCACGCCCTCGTGGGAGAGCAGCGTCCCGCCGAACGCCTCGCGGCGCGACGCATAGTCGGTGGCGATGTCGTGGGCGCGCCGCGCCGCGCCCAGCCAGCGCATGCAATGGGTGAGCCGCGCCGGCACGAGGCGCGCCTGGGCATAACGAAAGCCCTCGCCCACCGCGCCCAGAACGTCCGTGGCGGGAATGCGCAAATTCTCCAGCGCCACCTCCGCATGGCCGCCAGTGAAGGAACTGTCGAGGGTGTCGAGGGCGCGGGTGATGCGGAAGCCCTCCGCCGGCAGATCGGTGAGGAACATGGTGGCACCCACGTCCCGCCCGTCCACGAAGGTGCGCGCCATGACGATGGCGAAGGCGGCGCCCTCGGCGCCGGTGATGAGCCACTTCACGCCGTTGACGATGAAGTGGTCGCCCTCCTTCACCGCCGTGGTCTTCATGAGGGAGGGGTCGGCGCCGGCGCCCGGATGGGGCTCGGTCATCAGGAAGCAGGAGCGGGTCTCGCCCGCCGCCATGGGCGCGAGGAAGCGCGCGTTCTGCGCCGGGCTCGCCACCCCGGCGAGGAGGTGCATGTTGCCCTCGTCCGGCGCGGCGATGTTCAGCGCCACCGGGCCGAGCATGGAATAGCCCGCCGCCTCGAACACCACCGCTTTGCCGAGGTGGGAGAGGCCGAGCCCGCCCCATTCCCGCGTCACGTGGGGGCTCAGCAGGCCGGCGGCGCGCGCCTTCTCCACCAACTCGCGGCGCAGGTCTTCGGTGGGGCCGTGGGCGGTGCGGCGGGGGTCGGCCTCGAACGGCAGGATCTCGTCCTGCACGAAGGCCACTGTGCGGGCCTCCAGAGCCGCGAGTTCTTGGGGAAGCGCAAAATCCATGGGGCGTCGCCTCAGAATGTCTTGTCGTTGACGATGTCGAGGGTGAAATCGAACAGCGCTTCGGCGAGCTGGCCGAAGCCGGCATAGCGCGTGTCCGCCGTCTCGCCGGCGAGGTGCCGGGCGTGGAGCTGGTGGAACACCACGCCGAGCTTCAGCATGGTGAGCACCCGGTAGGGCTTGAGCTGCCTGAGGTCCCGCCCCGTGGCGCGAGCGTAGGCCTGTGCCGCCTCGGCGCGGGTCAGGAAGCCGGGATGGGCCGTGGGCATCTGCGCCAGCTGGTGCATGCAGGCGGGATCGTCCGGCTCGGTCCAGTAGCTGAGCAGGGTCGCGAGGTCGAACAGCGGGTCGCCGCGGGTGCCCATGTCCCAGTCCACCACGGCGACGGGCGCGCGGGTCACGGGATCGAGCAGAACATTGTCCAGCTTGAAGTCGTTGTGCAGCAATGTCGGTGCCGCTGCATCCGCCACCTCGGCAGCGGCGAGCCATGCGGCCACGGCGCGGGCGGCAGGGGAGAGCACGCCCTTCGCCACCCGCTCGGCGCGGCCGATCCAGCCCGCGGCGGTCCGGGCAAAGAAGCCGGCGGGCCGACCGAGCGTGTCGAGGCCCACTCGTTTGGGGTCCACCGCATGGATGGCCGCAAGCGTCTCCACCAGCAGGCGCGAGACGGCGGCGCCCGTCTCCGTCGTGGCGGGGAAGGGGGCAAGGCTGTCGCCACGCAGGGCAATGCCATTGCGGAATTCGAGGAGCTGGAACGGCGCGCCGGCGACTCCGGCATCGGCGCACAGATGCAGGCTGCGGGGCGCCAGCGGCAGCTCCCGCCAGAGGTTGGAGAGGATGCGGTGCTCGCGCGCCATGTCGTGGGCGCCGGGGGGGAGGGGGCCGTCTGGAGGGCGCCGAAGCACCGTCCAGCCCCCGTCCACTCGGACAAGGAAGTTGAGGTTGGCCAGCCCGCCCGCGAACTGGCGTGGCGCGAAGGCGCGATCCAGCGCGATGCCGTGGTCCTCGAGGTGGATGGCAACCGCGTCCCAGTCCAGCACCCGGCTCTCCGCGCGGCTGCGCAGGGCAACGCCCGGCGGTGGCGACAAGGCCTGCCGCCCAAGGGCCACGGCCGACGCGTCGCCCTCTTCCGGAGACGGCGAGGGGAGACCTGGAGGCATGCGTTCGGCTTCGACCATGAGGCACCGGGGTTCGAACGTTTTGTCGGACTAAAATTGTCCGACTGAAATTAGTTGGTCAAGTGAAAATTCGTCGCCGCAACGCAGCGCGGATGACGTCATATTTCGATAAAATATAGCAAATATAATTATTTAATTCGAGATTCAGTGGCCGGCGACGGTCTATTGACGATTCCGCGTCCTTCGATTTATGGTCCGACCATCATATCAAAAATGCCGGACCAAACACCGGCCTCGGGAGGAAGCGCCAATGTCTCGAAGCCCTGGCACGCGTCGCGTGCCGACCCTTGCGTTCGCCTGCGCCCTCGGCGTCGCGGCCTTCACCGCCGCTGCATCCCTGCCCGCCGTGGCCCAGTCGCCGACCCCCGGCGCGGGCAAGGCGATGGAGCAGTTCGTGCCCATCGCCATCTACCGCACCGGCCCCTACGCGCCGGGCGGCTCGGGCATCTACGGTGCCTATGCGGACTATCTCGCGCTGGTGAACGCCCGCGACGGCGGCGTGAACGGCGTGAAGCTCGTCTATGAGGAGTGCGAGACCGGCTACCAGCCCGACCGCATGATCGAATGCTACGAGCGCCAGAAGGCGAAGGGGCCGACCGGCGCCGCGGCCTTCACGCCCTCCGGCACGGGCGGCGTCTATGCCCTCATCGACCGCATGACGGCGGACAAGATCCCCTCCGTCACCATCGGCTACGGGCGGACCGATTCCTCCGATGGCCGGGTCTTCCCCTATTTCTTCCCGCTCATCTCCAATTACTGGAGCGAGAACACCGCCACCATCCGCTACATCGCCGAGCGCGAGGGCGGGCTGGAGAAGCTGAAGGGCAAGAAGATCGCCAATGTGGTGATGGACTTCGCCGCCGGCCGCGAGACCCAGGCCATCCTCGACGCCCAGGCCAAGCGCTACGGCTTCGAGGTGACGACCTTCCCCATCACGCCGCCCGGCCTCGATCAGCGCGCCGTGTGGCTTCAGGTGCGCCAGTATCGGCCGGACTGGGTGCTGTTCCGCGGCTGGGGCGCCGCGACGCCCACCGGCATCAAGGAAGCCGCCCGCGCCGGCATCGCCCGCGACCGCATCATTGGCTGGTGGTGGTCGGGCTCGGAAGAGGACGTGACGCCGGCGGGCGATGCGGCCAAGGGCTTCATCACCGCCCAGTTCCATGCCACCGGCCCGAACTATCCGGTGTTCGAGGACATCAAGAAGTACGTCTACGCCAAGGGCCAGGGCAATGTGGAGGAGAACCGCATCGGCTCGGTCTACTATGTCCGCGGCGTGCTCCACGGTGTGGCGGTGACGGAAGCCATGCGCACCGCCATGAAGAAGTTCGGCAATCGTCCTCTCACCGGTGACGAGGTGCGCTGGGGCCTCGAGCATCTGGTGATGACCAGCGAGCGCATCAAGCAGCTCGGCCTCGAGGGCCTGATGCCGGAGATCAAGGTCACCTGCGCCGACCACGAAGGCGACGGCGCCATCCGCTTCCAGCAATGGGACGGCGCCAAATGGACGATGATCTCCGACTGGATCAAGTCGGACCAGTCCATGGTCCGCCCGCTGATCGAGGCCTCGGCGGCCCAGTTCGCCAAGGAAAAGGGCATCACGGCGCGCGACTGCGCCGGCGAGACCAACTGAGCCCGTCTGCTCCACCCACGACCCCGCCACACGAACCGACGCGCCGGAGCTCGGGCATCGCCCGACCCGGTGCCGGAACCATCCCAGGGAGAGGCACGCCATGAGCGAGCAAGGCCCCTTGCTGTCCATCGCCGGCATCGAGGTGATGTATTCTCGTCTCGCGCTCGTCCTGCGCGGCCTGTCGCTCAGCGTGCCGAGGGGCGGCATCGTCGCCCTGCTGGGTGCCAACGGGGCGGGCAAGACCACCACCATGAAGGCGGTGGCCAACCTCTTGCGCTCCGAGCGGGGCGAGGTGACGCGGGGTGCCATCCATTATGACGGCGCGCGCATCGACGGGCTCGACGCTTCCGACCTCGCCCGGCGCGGCCTCTCGCTGGTGATGGAGGGCCGGCACGCCTTCGGCACCCTGTCGGTGGAGGACAATCTGAAGGTCGGCGCCTTCTCCCGCCGCGACCGTGGCGTGGGCGACAGCCTCGACATGGTCTACCGCTATTTCCCCCGCCTGAAGGACCGCCGGCACCAGGCCGCCGGCCTCCTCTCCGGCGGTGAGCAGCAGATGTGCGTCATCGGCCGGGCGCTGATGGCCCGCCCGCGCATGATCCTGCTCGACGAACCCTCCATGGGCCTCGCGCCTCTGCTGGTGGAGGAAATCTTCTCCATCATGCGCCAGCTCAACGCGGACGAAGGCATGACCTTCCTCCTCGCCGAGCAGAACGCCTCCGTCGCCCTGCGCTACGCCACCTATGGCTATCTCGTGGAGAGCGGCCGGGTGGTGCGCGAGGGGCCGGCTGCGGCGCTCGCCGCCGATCCGGAAATCCGCGCCTCCTATCTCGGGCTCGATGCCTCCGCCGAGGCCGGCGGCGCGACCCTTGCCGCCCGTCGGCGCCCGCGCTGGCTCTCCTGACCTCCATGGCCGAAGGGACCCTTCCTCCCATGAACCATGCCCTCGACCATACGGCGCTCGCCACCGGACAGGCGGACGCGCCCCCCGGCGAGACGCTGCCCGGTACCCTCGTTGCTGCAGCCCGCCGCCATGCGACGCGCCCGGCCTTGCGCCACAAGACGGGCGGCATCTGGCGTACGTGGACGTTCGCGGACTATCTCGCCCGCACCGCCGCCATGGCCCGCCTGCTCGACGGCGCGGGCTTCACTGGCGCGGGCCTCCTGGTGAGCGTGGGCGAGAACCGGCCGGAGCTGTATGCCGCTGCTCTCGGAGCGCAAGGCCTTGGCGCCGCCGTGATGCCGCTCGGGCCGGAATTCCTGCGCCGCTTCGGTGCGCCGGAGGCCGAGCCCGCCCTGGTCCTGTGCGAGAATGAGGAGGCCGCCCGCGCGTGGCGCGCCGTGAGTCGCGCCAGTGCGCCGGTGCTGCGCCTCGACGAACTGGGGCCATCGCCGGAAGAGGCCCGCGAGGATGGCCTCTCCTGGTTCGCCTGGCGCGCCGCCACCGTCGACGGCGACGAGACCGCGCTTATCCTGCACACGGACGGCGCGGACGGGCCGCCCCGCCCTGTGGCGCTTTCCCACCGGCGCCTGCTTGCCGCCGGCAAGGCGGCGGTGTCGCGGCTGGAGCTTGTGTCATCCGACCGGCTCATGGCCTTCCTGCCCGCCTCCGGCATCGCGGACGCGGCGGGGAGCCTGGTGCAGCCGCTCCTGTCGGGCTGCTGCGTGCATTGCGTGGAAGGACCGGCGAGCTTTCCCATCGATCTCAGGGAGGTGGCGCCCACGGTGTTGCCCGCGCCCGCCCGCGTGTTCGAGCTGATCGATCGCGATGCGGGACGCCGCCTGTCGGGCGGCGGGCCGCTGGTGCGGGCGCTCGCCCGTACGGCGGAGAAGGGCGCGCCTGGCGCCGGCCTCGCCTTCGCTGCGCCGCTGCGGAACACCCTCGGGATCAGCGCCTGCCGGCTCGCCTTCGTCACCTCCGGCGAACTGGAGCCGGCCGCCGCCACCCGCCTCATGGCTTTCGGCCTGCCGCTGGACACAGACCTCTGCCTCGCCGAGGACGGCAGCCCGTTTTCCCGCGCCGGCACGCCGGCCGATGCGGCGAGGCTGCTGCGGCGCGTGGAAGCCCTGCTGCGGGGCGCGCCTGGCATCGACCGCACCCGCGTCACCCGCGATGCCACGGGTCTGCGGGCGCGCATCGCGCTTGCTCCCTCCGGCGGCGACACGGAGGATGGCGCCGCCGCCCGCACCCGTGCCGCCACGGCGGTGGAGCGGGTGAATGCCCGCCTCGCCGCGGAGAGCAACGGGCAGCCTGTCTCCATCGTCGCGCTGGAGCTGGCGCCAGACGGTTTCGGCGCGCACGAGCTGACGCTGGACGGCGAGGTGCGGCACGCCATGCCCGCCGCCGTTGCCCTCGCGGCCGACCACGCCCGGACGGAGCGCGCCTCTCGCGCACAGGGAAAGGTGCTCATGGCGGTGAGCGACGTGGCGGTGGCGTTCGGCGGGGTCAAGGCGCTCACCGACGTTTCGCTGGCCGTCCATGAGGGAGAGATCCTCTCCATCATCGGGCCGAACGGGGCGGGGAAGACCTCGCTGCTCAACGTCATCAACGGCGTCTACCACCCGCGCTCCGGAACCATCACCTTCGCCGGCAAGGCGCGGGCCCGCATGCGCCCGGCCTTCGCCGCGCGCTCCGGCATCGGCCGCACCTTCCAGCACGTCTCCCTGTTCAAGGGCATGAATGTGATCGACAACGTGCTGGTGGGCCGCGCCGCCCGTTTCAGGGGCACGCTTCTCGGCAAGCTCCTGCGCCTGCCCTCCACCGCAGGGGAGGAGCGCCGCGAGCGGGAGGCGGCGGAGCGCATTCTCGCCTTCCTGGAGCTGGAGCACCTGCGCAAGGCGCCGGTGGCGAGCCTGCCCTACGGCGTCCAGAAGCGCGTGGAACTCGCCCGCGCGCTCGCCACCGAGCCGCGCCTGTTGCTGCTGGACGAGCCCATGGCGGGCATGACCCACGAGGAGAAGCGCGACATGTGCGGCTTCATCCGCCGGGTCAACGAGAGCTTCGGCACCACCATCCTCATCATCGAGCACGACATCGGCGTGGTCATGGGCCTGTCCGACCGCGTCGTGGTCCTCAACTACGGCCGCAAGATCGCCGACGGCACGCCGGCCGAGGTGCGTGCCGACCGCGAGGTCATCGCCGCCTACCTCGGCTCCGCCGCCGTGGGCGAGGCCGCCTGAAGGAACAGCACATGAGCGATTTCTCCTTCTTCCTCGAAGTGGTGGTGGGCGGCCTGCTTTCCGGCGTCATGTACACGCTGGTGGCATTGGGCTTCGTGCTCATCTTCAAGGCCTCCGGCGTGTTCAACTTCGCCCAGGGCGCCATGGTGCTGTTCGCGGCCCTGACCTTCGTGGGCTTCCTGGAATTCGGCCTGCCCATGTGGGCCGCCTTCCTCCTGGCGCTGGCCGCCATGCTGGTGCTGGCGGTGGCCATCGAGCGCACGGTGCTGCGCCCGCTCGTCGGGCAGGATCACATGATCCTGTTCATGGCCACCATCGGCCTGTCCATCTTCCTGGAGGGCTTCGCCCAGCTCATCTGGGGCACGCGAGTGCGCGGGCTGGATCTTGGCATCTCCGACGAACCCTTGGAGATCGCCGGCATTCTGGTGTCCCAGTTCGACCTTTCCGCCGCGGTCATGGCAGCGGTGCTGGTGGCGGTGCTCTCGGCCTTCTTCTCCTACACCAAGGTGGGCCGGGCGCTGCGCGCGGTGGCCGACGACACCCAGGCGGCGCAGGTGGCGGGCGTGCCACTCGGCTTCATCTGGGCGGTGGTGTGGGGGGCGGCGGGCTTCATCGCCCTCGTCGCGGGCCTGGTATGGGGTGCCCGGCTGGGGGTGCAGTTCGCCCTCACCCTGGTGGCGCTCAAGGCGCTGCCGGTGATGATCCTCGGCGGCTTCAACTCCATCGCCGGCGCCATCGTGGCGGGGCTCGTGATCGGCGTCTCGGAGAAGCTTGCCGAGATCTATCTCGGTCCCTTCGTCGGGGGCGGCATCGAGAACTGGTTCCCCTATGCGCTTGCCATCGCCGTCCTGCTCATCCGCCCCGCCGGCCTGTTCGGCGCCGCCCGCATCGCGAGGGTCTGACCCATGTTCTACCGTGACGCCGGGGAGCTGAAGACTTCCTACGCCAAGGAACAGGCCATCTTCCCCGTGGCCCTCGACCGCCGGGTGGTGATCGGGGTGGTCGCGGTCGGCGCGCTTGTCGTGCCGCTGGTGGCGGGCCCCTACTGGCTCGGTTCCATCCTGCTGCCGTTCCTGATCCTGTCGCTCGCCGCCATCGGCCTCAACATCCTCACCGGCTATGCGGGTCAGCTCTCGCTGGGGTCCGGCGCCTTCATGGCGGTGGGGGCCTATGCGGCGGTGAACCTGATGATCCGCCTGCCCATGCTGCCGTTCCCGGTCTCCTTCGCGCTGGCCGGACTGGTGGCGGGCGCGGTGGGGCTCGCCTTCGGGCTGCTGTCGCTGCGCATCCGCGGCTTCTACGTGGCGGTGGCGACGCTTGCCGCGCAATTCTTCATCGAATGGATCTGCACCCACATTCCGTGGCTGGTGCTGAACACCCCCTCTGGCGTCGTTTCCACCCCGACGCTCTTTTTATTCGGCTTTGCCTTCTCGTCGGTGCCGTCGCGCTACCTCGTCGCCTTCGTGGCGGTGGTGGTCCTCGCGCTGCTCGCGAAGAACCTCGTCCGCTCCTCCGCCGGCCGCGCCCTGATGGCGGTGCGCGACCACGAGACGGCGGCGGAGCTGACCGGCGTCGACACCGCCCGCGCCAAGCTCACCGCGTTCGCGGTCTCGGGCTTCTATTGCGGGGTGGCCGGCGCGCTGTGGGCGTTCCTCTATCTCGGCAACGTGGAGATCGAGGCCTTTTCGCTGCATCGCTCGTTCCAGATCCTGTTCATGGTCATTATCGGAGGCCTCGGCTCCATCCTCGGCTCCTTCCTCGGGGCGGCCTTCATCGTGCTCCTGCCCGTGGCCATCGCCAACGCCGCGACCTTGTTCGGCGAAGCCCTGAAGCCGGACGTTCTCGCCAATCTGGAGCTGATGATCTTCGGCGCGCTCATCGTCGCCTTCCTCATCATCGAGCCGAACGGCCTCGCCCGCCTCACCGTGAAGGCGAAGGAGCGCCTGCGCCGCTGGCCGCTGCCTTACTGAAATCCGCCCCGCGGATGAACGACGCGCACCAACGCGCGCAACACCGGAGGAATACCGCCCATGACCAAGACTGTCAGCCGCCTTGTCGGGGCGGCGCTGATGACGCTCGCCCCCCTCGCCGCGCTTCCCGCCGTCGCCACGGCGGACGAGCTGAGGCTCGTCTTCGACATCCCGACCAATCATCCGCGCGTGCCCTACTTCACGGCCATGGCTGAGGATGTGGCCCGGACAAGTTCGGGCCGGCTGACGATCGCCGCCAATCCGGGCGGCACCATCTATCCGGGGTTTGCCTCCATCGAGGCATTGAAGGCCGGGAAGGCGGAACTCACCTTCGTCAATGCGGCCAATCTGGAGCGCCTTGATCCGCGCTTCGGCTTCGTCAACCTGCCCTTCGCGCTCGACGACACCGCCATGGCCCAGTCGGCCGCGCGCCGCGGGGTGGTGGACCTCCTCGATACGCTCGCGCAGAAGCAGGACCTGCGGGTGATCGGCCTGATGCGGGGCGCGGACCAGCTCTTTGTCTTCCGCGACAAGCGCGTCGCAACGCCGGCGGACCTCAAGGGGCTGAAGATTCGCGTAGCCGGGCCCGGCACCTACGAGGACATCATGCGCCGCCTCTCGGCGGAGCCGGTGGTGCTGCCCATCCCCGAGATGAAGCCCGCCTTCGAGCGCGGCGCCCTCGACGGGGTCTTCACCTCGCCCGGCGCCTGGACCTCGCAGCTCGGCATGGCTGCGCCCAAGGCCACCCACGCGCCGGGGCTGATGATGATCACCTACGTGCTGGTGGCGCGGAAGGACGCGCTGGAACGTCTCTCCAGCCCTGACCGCGACGCGCTGCTCGCTTCTGCCCGCGCCAACATCACAGAAGGCTGGGAGCGCATGGAGAAGGATGACGCGGCCATCCTGAAGGACATGGCAGCGAAGGGGGCCGCCATTGTCACCGTAACGGATGTCAAGCCGTGGCGTGAAGCCGTCTCTCCGGTTGCCGTGGCGTTCTCCGAGCGCTTTCCGGATGTTTGGCGCGAGTTCCAGGCTCAGATAAGGCCGCGCGGCAACTGATGGAATACCACGCCGGGCGGCCGTCGCCCGGCGTATTTCGTAAGATCTGGAAAGCAAAAGGCACGTAGTCACTCCCCTCGGCTGACTTTATGAAATTGGAAACCCCAGACAATGCTTGGAAATATCATCGGTTGGTCGCACACCCGATTTGGTAAGCTAGATGACGAGACGCTCGAGAGCCTGATCAGCGGGGTAGCTTCCTCGGCTCTGGCACATGCCGGGGTGGAACCGGCAGAGGTCGACGAGATCGTCGTCGGCCACTTCAATCAGGGTCTCGACCCGCAGGGCTTCCCCGCGTCCCTCGCTCTGCAGACGGACCAAGCCCTTCGCTTCCGACCCTCCACGCGCGTAGAGAATGCCTGCGCTACCGGCTCAGCGGCTGTGCGTCATGGAGCGACGCTTATCGCGTCTAGGCAGGCGCGGATCGTTTTAGTCCTCGGCGTGGAAAAAATGACTGCAAGCCCCGCTGAAGACGTCCGGAAAGCTTTGGCATCCGCCAGTTACGTGAAACAGGAAGGTGGAAAAAATACTTCTTTCGCAGGTTTGTTTGGACGGATTGCAAACGATTACTTTCTACGTTACGGCGACCAATCCGATGCGCTTGCTTACATAGCTGCCAAAAACCATAGAAATGGCGCCCATAATCCGCTGGCCCACATGCAAAAAGATCTTGGGTATGAGTTCTGCGCGACGGTTTCCGACAAGAATCCGATTGTGGCGTCTCCCCTGCGGCGCACCGACTGTTCAATGGTCTCAGATGGTGCAGCAGCCCTTGTTCTGGCCGGAAGCGATGTCGCGGCAACCCGGGAAACAGCCATTGGCCTCAAGGGGATGACGCAGGTGAATGACTACCTGCCCATGAGCCGACGCGACATGACCCGGTTCGAAGGAGCAGCCAAGGCGTGGCACGGAGCCCTTGAAGCGGCCAAGTTGACTCTCCTGGATCTCGACTTCGTAGAGACTCACGACTGCTTCACAATTGCCGAGCTGATCGAGTACGAGGCGATGGGCCTCACCTCCGCCGGCGAAGGCCGCCGTGCGATTTTAGAGGGTTGGACGGAACCCGGCGGCAAGCTTCCGGTGAACCTGTCTGGCGGCCTCAAGGCCAAGGGCCATCCCATCGGCGCAACCGGCGTCTCCATGCACGTGATGGCGGCGATGCAACTCGCGGAAACTGCGCCAGGTATCCAAATCAGAAATGCACGGCTCGGCGGGATTTTCAACATGGGCGGCGCCGCCGTCGCGAACTACGTCAGCATTCTGGAACGTACGCGGTGAATGCACCTGACCAAGAGGACGAGGCGATGTCATTTGAACTCATCCGAACCCAAATCATTGACCGGGTGGGATGGATCACGCTTGATCGACCGGACGCACTCAATGCGCTCAACACCGCGATGGTGGGGGAGATCGCGGGCGCTCTCGCCGCCTTCAGCGCCAATCCGGACATCGGTTGCGTGGTACTCACCGGATCCGACCGCGCCTTCGCAGCGGGGGCGGACATCAAGGAAGCGGTCGATCGCACCTATCCCGAGACATTTCTCGAGGATTTTCTCGCGTCCTGGGATGCGATCGCCCGCATGCGCAAACCTCTCGTTGCCGCAGTCGCGGGTTATGCGTTGGGTGGCGGTTGCGAGGTCGTACTGATGTGCGATGTCGTGATTGCCTCAGATACGGCGAGGTTCGGCCTCCCGGAAGTGAAGATCGGAGTCATGCCGGGCGCTGGAGGGACGCAGCGCCTCGTTCGCGCCGTCGGCAAGGCTAAGGCGATGGACCTCTGCCTGACAGGTCGGATGATAGACGCCGCGGAGGCGGAGCGGTCCGGGCTGGTGTCGAGGGTCGTGCCCGCTTCGAATTTGCGCGCTGAAGCGCAGGCTGTCGCCGAAGCTATTTCGACAAAATCTCGCATCAACACGATGGCCATCAAGGAAGCCGTGAACCGAGCCTTTGAGACCTCACTCTCCGAGGGGCTCCTGTTCGAGCGCCGAACCTTTCAATCTCTTTTTGCAACTCTTGATCAAAAAGAAGGAATGGCCGCGTTCACGGAAAAGCGTGCACCACAGTTCCGTGGCAGATGAAATTGTTGAAATCATTAGGAATAGATATCTGAAGAGGCGTAATGAAGAAAGATAAAATACAGATCGATATCCGTGATCTGAATTTTTTAATTACGGCAGCAGATGTTGGAAGTTTTCGGAAGGCGGCACCGGTACTCGGGGTGCAGGAATCCTCCGTGAGTCGTCGGATTCGCGGCGTTGAAGACCAAATCGGTGCATCCCTGTTCCTGCGGCACTCCGGGGGAATCAATCTGACGATGGCCGGCCAGCGCTTCCTTCATCGTGCCCGCCATGCCCTGGACCACATTCGGGACGGGGCTGCCGAGGTGGCTGCCATCGGGCGGGCGGAGGGTGGATATCTCAAAGTTGGACTGTTTTCGTCCTTGTCCTCCGGATTTTTGTCAGCATTGTTTCGAGCATATGATGCAAGATATGGCTCAGTTCACATCGATTTCGTCGAGGGTGAAGCACATGAGCACATCAATGCTCTTCGCCAGTTTCAGATCGATATCGCCTTTGTCATTGGGCTGAGCGATTTTGCGGAGTGCGATGCAGCTTACCTCTGGTCGGAACAGGTGCTGGTGGCATTGCCGGAAGGCCATCAGCTTGCTGCCTCAGATTCATTGACATGGCGGGATCTCAGTGCTGAGAAAATTCTTATCCGAGACACGCCGGCAGGCGCGCGGATTCAAGACTATGTTGTCCGGAAAATCCGGGAGATCGAAGGTGAGCCCCGCGTCGAGGCGCAGCGGGTCGGGCGATACAAGCTTCTCAATCTCGTGGCGTCCGGCCGCGGAATGACGTTGATCATCGAATCGGAACGTCTGGTGAAGGTCGCCGGGCTGACCTATCGCCCGCTGCACGACGAGGTGGTTTCATTCCATGCGGCCTGGTCGCCAAAGAACGACAATCCCGCGTTTCGAACGCTCCTTAGCCTTGCCCGGAAAATGGCTCCCTCCTCGGAAGTGAACCAAGCGATTGCCCATCCGCGGGAACTGGAGGAGCTGCGCGCCGAGCCTTCGCAAATCCACGATCCGTCGCGATGAAGCGCTCAAGCATGGGAACGATGAGGCGGGATGGCTCTGTAGGGGATTGATTGCTTTCCCGACTAAGGATTTCTGAGTAGGCGAGAAGATCGCGATGCAACTTTGCCGGCAATTCGACCGTCACCTTCACCGGTTTGTCGTCGAGGATTTCGGAGAGTTTCAGCTTCGGCATGTCAGCTTCCATAGGGTTCGAGAACGAGATCGCGCGTGACGATAACCCGCACCGGGTATCCCGGCCGGATGGTCAGCGTCGGGGCGATGTTGAGCTGGCGCTGGACAATCTGGCGGCCTGTCTGGCTGATGCTGTCGGAGGCGCCCTCGCGCAGGGCGCTCGCAAGGTCGCTGTTGTTGCCGGACGTGCCTGCGTTCGCGCCGACGCTCAGGATGGTGGAGAGCACGGCCGCCTTGAACAGCTCGCCCCAGTGATAGTCGACGCCATCTTCGAGACCGGCATAGCCTTCGGCGTCGGCTCCAGGTTGCCGCTCTAGCACGATGGAGCGGCCATTGGGGAAGATGAGCCGGTTCCAGACCAGGAGAACCCGGCGCTGCCCGAAGCCGACCCCATTGTCGTACTGGCCAATGATCCGGGTGCCCTGGGGGATCAGGAGGATCCGGCCGGTCGGACTGTCGTGGACATTCTCGGTCACTTGGGCGGTGATCTGGCCTGGCAGGTCGGAGCGGATGCCGGTGATCAGCGCTGCGGGAATGACCGCGCCTGCCTGCAGGATATTGGCCGAGGCCGGAGCCGCGACGCGGTCGGGCGACACGGTGCGTCGGTCGACCGCTTGGTTGAGGAAGGCCGTCTGCCGCTCCTGGGGCGTTGGTGTCACCGCCTGCGGCGCAAGACCAATGGAAGTCAGATCCGGGACAGGTGCCGCCGTTGGAACCGACGCTGCGCTCACCTGTTGCGCCACGACAGAGCTTGCCAGCCGCGTGTTGGTCTGGGCGAACAGCCGTCCGGTCCGCGCCGCCTCGGTCTCCTGCTGCTGGCGCTGCTCCTCAGGGCTGAGAGCTGGATTGGGCATGCCTTCCATTGTCGGAACCGGTGGCTGGGCCGCCGTCTGCGCATTGAGGATCGGCCGTCCGAGATCGCCGGGCAGCGGTGGCCCCAGCTTGGGGATGCCACTGTAGTCCTTCGGCAGGCCGGCCAGCCCGTCCGGCGTCGCCTTGACGTCGGTGGCGTAGAGCTCCTGTCCTGGACCGTGGTCTTTCCGCGCCTGAAGGGCATAGATCAGCGCACTGCCGATCCCGAGGCCGGTAACCAGCCCCAGTCCAGCCAGCACCTTGCGAGACAAGCGGGTCACCCGTGGCGGCTCCGGCCGCAGCCGCATGGCCACCGCGGCTTCCCCCTTCAGCGGCCGGGAGCCGTCATCGTCGGCAGGGCCCGGCCCCTTCCCCTTCCCGGTTTCATTGCCGCTCATAGAACCGGCCTCCCATCGGTCCGGGAGATGCGCACGCGCTTCTGGTCCTTATCGGCACCGAAGCAGAGTTCGGCTGCCGCGAAGAGGCGGTCGACGATCATGTAGCTGCCGCGCACACGATAGTTCACGAGTTCGGAGGTGTCGCCCTGTGGGCCGACCACAAACAGCGGCGGCATCTCGCCCTGGGCGATGCCCCGGGGAAACTCGATGAACACCTGCTGACCATCGTCGAAGGCGCGGAGCGGCCGCCACGGCGCCCTGTCACCGGTCACCTCGTAGCGGAAGTTCACTTTGGTCAGGTCGATTCCGGTGGCGACGGGTTGCACGACTGCCGCCTCGGCGTTCTGGCGTCGGAGGGCGATGAGCTGGTCCTGGGGGTACTGCCAGGAGACCGAGGCCATGTAAGTCTTCTCGGTGGAGCGCAGCTCCATGTGATAGGTGCGCAGATTGGTGTTGATCACGAGATTGGTGGTGAGGTCCGCCCGCGTCGGCTTCACCAGAATGTGGACCTGCTTGGCCGTTCCCGCCCCGCTCTCCGTATCGCCAATGATCCAGCGCACCGTGTCGCCGGCCGCCACGGGCCCCGTTCCCACCAGTTGCTCGCCGGGTTGCAGGGCGATGTCGGTGACCTGCCCCGGCGCGGCATAGACCTGATAGAGCGCGCCTTCCACGAAGGGATAAACCTGCATGGAATTGATGAAGCCGTTGCGCATGGGCTGGACCCGGGCGGCGGCATTGGCCTGGTTCACCCGAGCGGCAGGGTCGGTCGCTTCCGGCTCGGCCTTGCCGTCCTTGCCCACTGGCTTCAGCTGGCCGGGGAGCGGAAGGGGCTTGGGCAGCTCGACGATGCGTACCGGTCCCGGCGGTTCGGCCTTGAAGACAGCGGTCGGGGCATCGTCATATTCGATCTCGGGCGGCTTCTCGAAGGTGGCGCAGCCAGCGAGGGCTGAAGTGCAAACCAGCAGAAGCGGCAAGCTGGACTTGCGGAAAGCCGGAAAGGAGAGGACACGGCGCGCCGGCCTCCCGGATGTGCGGATGGCCGGCGTCATTGTGCGAGCTCCTTCGACCAGTTGATGGCGTTGACGTAGATTCCGAGGGGATTGGCCCTGAGGCGCTCGGCATCCTGCGGCGCCTGCACCACGACAGTGAGGATGGCGCTCCAGCGGGCGGTGTCGGCGAGGCTGCCGTCCTGGTAGCGGCGCTCGGTCCAGGCGATACGAAAGGAGTCCGGCGAGGCGCGGATGACGCTCGAGACCTCTACCGCCACCTGCTGCTTACCGACCCGGGCGAAGGGATCATTGGTGCGGGCATAGTCGTTGAGGGCCACGGCGCCGGCTTGGGTCGTGTAGGCATAGGCTCTGAGCCAGTTCTGCCGAACGATGACGGGATCGGCGGAAATGCTGCGCACCTCCTCGATGAAGCGGGCGAGGTGGAAGGCGATCTGGGGATCGGAGGGACGATAGTCCGAGGTGGCGGGTTCCACGGCCTGCGCCTGCCCGAGCTTGTCCACCTGAACGACCCAAGGCACCACCGAGCCGCTTAGCGCCTGCCACGCCAGGGCACCGGAGAGGCCGGCCGAGAGGGCGAGGCAGCCGAAGGCCATGAGGCGCCAGTTCTTCGCCTGGACGCGGGCCGAGCCGATGCGGTCGTCCCACGCCTGGGCCGCGCGCTGATAGGGCGTCTCGGGCTCGGGGGAGCGGCCGTAATGGACCGAGGGTCGCTTGAAGGGGGTCATGGGCGATCGCTTTCGGAGAGGGAGATGGAGGACCCGCCGCCATGGCTGTCGCCGGATCGCACAGCATGGGTCGCGGTCTGGACACCGTGGGCGACCTGCTGGGAGCGCCGCGTGCGCCGGGCCCATTCGGGGGCATCACCGGAGGAGGCTGAAGCGCTTGCTGCAGCGGGATTAGCTCCAAAGGTCGGCGAGGCGGCGGCTGATCCGCGCAACGGAGAGGCTGCAGCGGTTGCACCGGCGCGCGCGACGCCGCCGAGACCTCCTGCGACGCCGGACAGCCCAGGCTGGCCGGCGGTTCCCGCGCTGTAGGCGGATGCGGCGCCGCCGGCGAGGTTGGCTCCGGCTCGTGCCGCCGCGGCTGCTCCCGACAGAGCAGCACCAGCCCCGCGCATTGCCATGCCCGCTGCGCCGGCTCCCGCGAGCGCCGCACCTCCTGCGGCGAGGCCAGTCCCAACGGCGGCGCCCGCGCCGAGCTGCGGCGCGCCGGTGATCAGGCCCGTGGCGATCCCCGGTCCGAAGATGCCGAGACCGAGGAGCGCCAGCGCCGCCAGCACGGCCGACAGAGCTTGGCTGATGGTCGGTTGGGCATCGCCATAGGAGGCGGTGAATTGAGAGAACAGCCCCGAGCCGATGCCGACAATGACCGCCAGCACCATCACCTTCACGCCCGACGCAACGATATTCCCGAGCACCTTCTCGGCCAGGAAGGCGGTCTTGCCGAAGAAGGCGAAGGGGATGAGGACGAAGCCGGCGAGCGTCGTCAGCTTGAACTCGATGAGGGTGACGAAGAGCTGCACCGCCAGGATGAAGAAGGCGATCAGGATCAGGAGCCAGGAGACCAGCAGCACGGCGATCTGCACGGCATTGACGAAGAGCGCTACCGGCCCGGTGAGCTGGCTCGCCGCATCGAGCAGCGGCTGGCCCGCGGTGAGCCCGACTTCTGCAAGGCGCCCCGGCCGCAGGAACTCCGCCGTGCTGATGGTCGACCCGCCGGCCTTGAGGCCGAGGCCAGCGAAGCTCTCGAATACGATCTTGGCGAGCGCGTTGAAGTTGCCGATGATCCAGGCGAAGAAGCCGATGGCCAGCGTCTTCCTCACCAGCCGGCGCATCACGTCCTCGTCGGCGCCCCAGGCCCAGAACAGGCCGGCAAGCGTGATGTCGAGAGCGATCAGGAGGGAGGAGAGGCCCGTCACCTCGCCCTTGATCAGGCCGAAGCCGGAATCGATGTAGCTGGTGAAGGTGTTGAGGAAGGTGTCGATGACGCCCACGTCGTTCACGGCGCCACTCCTTCCGTGGGCTTGCCGAAGAAGCGGCGGCGGTTCGCCTCCCAGAGCGCCGCGCAATGCGAATCGATGGGATCGGCCTGCTCCAGCGTGGCGCAGCTCTTCAGGTCGACCGAGGAGACGTTTCCTCCCTTCACGCTGATCGCAGTGACCGCCTCCGTTTCCCGGCCTGAGGAGACGGCAAGGGCTGCGATCACCGTGCCCACAAGGCCAGCGACGACGAGGGTTCTGAGTGCGGTGCCCTGATCCATGGCCGCCCCTCAATTCCCGCGGAACATGGTGACGGCGGAGGGTTGGTAGCTCGACGGGGTCGAGAAGCGCCGGTAGCGCTCCTGCCCCTCCGAGACCGCCGTCGCCCGTTCGGCCTCGGACAGGGCCTGCGCCCGTCCATTGGCAGCGACCACGGCGGTGAGATCAGAAAGCTGCTGGGCCTGGAGTGCCTGGAGCTGGTTGCCCGCCTGCATGGCCTGCAGTGCGCCGCTCGCCGCCTGGCTCTGGCCGACCAGCGTCGATGCCTGGGTGCGGCCGGTGTCGAGATTGCCAACGACGCCCGCCTGCACCCGCATGGCGTCCTGAAGGCCCGCGACCGTGGTCTGCCAGCGGGTCTTCGCCTGGGCGACCAGGGCGGCATCCGTGGCACTCAGGGAGACCGAGCCGTACTGGCCCTGGAAGGCCCGGTCGATGGCGCCGACGTCATAGGCGATCTTCTGGGCCTGCCCGAGCAACTGCTGGGTGCGCTGGGCGGACTGCTGCAGCGCCCTGAGGGAGGAATACGGTAGGCTCGCAAGATTGCGGGCCTGGTTGATCAGCATCTGCGCTTCGTTCTGCAGCGAGGTGATCTGGTTGGTCACCTGCTGGAGGGCGCGGGCCGCCTGAAGGACGTTCTGCGCATAGTTCGAGGGGTCGTAGACCACATATTGCGCGGCCGCCGGCGTTAGCGGGTAGAGAACGAGCGGCGCAGCGACGAGCGCTGCCCGCAGCATCGAGCCGATCATGAGCGTGTCTCCAGATTGTCGAGGGTGGGGATGAGGTCGGCCGCCCAGCCGAGGCCGCGATGGCGCAGCCACGCCGCGAGGAAGCCGTCGCGCCCGTGCTCGGCAAAAACCTGCGAGAGCGCAGCCTGATCGGTCTTGGACCCGGCGGCGCACAAAGCGAGCGCCACCTGCGACAGCCTGAGCTCGAACAGGCGGTTGCCGCGCCGGGACTGGCAGTAATAGTCCCGCTTCGGTGTCGCCCGAGCGAGGATCTCGATCTGCCGGTCGTTGAGGCCGAAGCGCCGGTAGATGGCGGTGATCTGGGGTTCCACCGCCCGCTCGTTGGGGAGCAGCAGCCGGGTCTGGCAGCTCTCGATGATGGCAGGAGCGATGGCGGAGCCGTCGATGTCCGAGAGGGACTGGGTGGCGAACACCACGCTGGCGTTCTTCTTGCGCAGGGTCTTCAGCCATTCCCGGAGCTGTCCGGCGAAGCCTGGATCGTCGAGGGCAAGCCAGCCCTCGTCGATGATGAGGAGGGTGGGCGATCCGTCGAGCCGGTCCTCAATGCGGTGGAACAGATAGGAGAGGACAGCCGGTGCCGCGCTGGTGCCGATCAGCCCCTCGGTCTCGAAGGCCTGAACGGAGGCCTGCCCCAGATGCTCAGCCTCGGCGTCCAGCAGCCGGCCATGGGAGCCGCCGATGCAATAGGGCCGCAGCGCCTGCTTCAGCGCATTGGACTGGAGGAGCACGGCAAGTCCCGTCAGGGTGCGTTCCTCGACAGGCGCGGAGGCGAGCGACGAAAGCGCCGACCAGATATGTTCCTTCACCTCCGGGGTGATCGAGATGCCTTCCCGGGTGAGGATCGCCACGATCCAGTCCGCCGCCCATGCGCGCTCGGAAAGCTCGTCCACGCGGGCGAGCGGCTGGAGCGCGATGCTCTCCTCGGCAAGGCTTCCGCCCAAATCGTACCAGTCGCCACCCATGGCGAGCGCGGCGGCCCGAATGCTGCCGCCGAAATCGAAGGCGAACACCTGGGATCCGGCATAGCGCCGGAACTGTAGGGCCATGAGCGCCAGCAGCACCGACTTGCCGGCGCCGGTCGGTCCCACCACCAACGTGTGCCCCACGTCTCCCACATGGAGCGAGAAGCGGAACGGGGTGGAGCCTTCGGTCTTCCCATAGAACAAAGGCGGCGCCGCAAAATGCCCGTCCTGCTCGTCTCCCGCCCAGACCGCCGAGAGAGGGATCATGTGCGCGAGGTTGAGGGTGGAGACGGGCGGCTGGCGGACATTGGCGTAGACATGGCCCGGCAGGCTGCCGAGCCAGGCGTCAACGGCATTAATCGTCTCGACCATGGCGGTGAAGTCCCGGCCCTGGATCACCTTCTCCACCAGCCGAAGCTTCTCGTCGGCGATGCGGGGATCGGCATCCCAGACCGTCACCATGGCGGTGACATAGGCAATGCCGGCATGGTCGGCGCCGAGCTCCTGCAGGGCGAGGTCGGCATCCTCCGCTTTGTTGGCGGCATCGGAATCCACCAGCACGGAGGCCTCGTTGGTCATCACCTCCTTGAGGATGGCGGCGATGGACTTGCGCTTGGCGAACCACTGCCGGCGGATCTTCGTGAGGAGCCAGGTGGCGTCGGTCTTGTCGAGGAGGATGGCGCGGGTCGACCAGCGATAGGGAAAGGCCAGTCGGTTGAGGTCGTCGAGGATCCCCGGCGTTGTCGCCGTGGGAAACCCCACGATGGTCAGCACGCGGAGGTGTTGGTCCCCCAGCATGGGCTCCAGGCCACCGGTGAGCGGCTGGTCGGCGAGGAGCCCATCGAGATACATGGGCGTCTCGGGGACACGCACTCGCTGGCGCCGGGTCGAGACGCAGCTGTGAAGATAAGTCAGGGTCTCGACATCCTCGAGCCAGTGGCACTCCGGCATGAAGGCTTCGACCAGCCGGAACACCCGGTCTGTCCGATCGACGAAGCCATCCAGTGCTTCGTGGGGATCGACACCTTCGCGCCCACGCCCCTCATAGAGCCAGCTCTCGGCCCGTGCGGCATCCTCCGCCGGGGGGAGCCATGTGAAGGTGAGGAAATAGCTCGACTCGAAATGGCTGCCGGCCTCGGCGAAGCCCGCCTTGCGCTCGGCCTCCACCAGCGCGGAGGCGGGATCGGGGAAGAGGCTCTCGGGATAGGCGCCCGCCGCGTGCCGCTGGGCTTCCACGAACAGTGCCCAGCCTGAGCCGAGGCGGCGGAAGGCGCTGTTGAGGCGACCCGCCACCGCCACGAGTTCGGCGGGCTCCGCCGAGTCGAGGTCCGGCCCGCGGAAGCGCGCCGTGCGCTGGAAGCTGCCGTCCTTGTTGAGGACGATGCCCGGGCCAACGAGGGCCGCCCACGGCAAATAGTCCGCGAGCCGGCTCCCGTTTCGACGATACTCGGCGAAGTTCATCATTGTGCGCCCCCTCAGACCGACAGGTGGGAGGGGATGCGCAGATGCCTTCGCACCACGTCGACGAAGAGCGGATCGCGCTTGGCGGCCCAGACGGCGGCGAGGTGCCCGACAGCCCAGAGGGCGAGGCCCACGAGCCAGAGCCTCAGCCCCAGCCCGACGGCGCCGGCGAGCGTCCCATTGAAGATGGCGATCGCCCGCGGCGCGCCGCCGAGCAGGATCGGCTCGCTGAGCGCCCGATGGACCGGGACGGAGAAGCCGGGCACTTCGCCGGCATCGCCCGCCATCAGACCAGTGCTCCGCCGCTGAAGGAGAAGAAGGAGAGGAAGAAGCTGGAAGCAGCGAACGCGATGGAGAGACCGAACACGATCTGGATCAGCCGCCGGAACCCGCCCGAGGTATCGCCGAAGGCGAGAGCCAGGCCCGTGGAGATGATGATGATCACCGCGATGATCTTGGCGACAGGCCCCTGGATGGACTCCAAGATAGACTGCAGCGGCGTCTCCCACGGCATGGAGGAGCCGGAGGCGTGGGCAGCGGAGAGCGCACAGGCGAAAGCAAATGCAGAAGCACCGGCTCGCAGCAGGCGGCGATTGATGGAAACGCGGATCGGCATCACAGGGAGGTTCCTTCTTCGGTCGGAGGGACGGCGGGAGAGATGCGGTAATCACCGTCGGGGGCGAGCCCTTCGACGCGGGCGAGCTCGGTGAGCCGGCGCGCGGCACCGCGGCCGGACAGGACGGCGATCAGGTCGATGGTCTCGGCGATCAAAGCGCGCGGGACGGTGACCACGGCTTCCTGGATGAGCTGCTCCAGCCGTCGCAGGGTGCCTATGGCACTACCTGCGTGGATGGTGCCGATGCCGCCGGGGTGACCCGTGCCCCACGCCTTCAGGAGGTCCAGGGCCTCCGCGCCGCGGACTTCGCCGATGGGGATACGGTCGGGCCGCAGGCGGAGCGAGGAGCGCACGAGGTCTGATAGCGAGGCGACGCCGTCCTTCGTGCGCATGGCGACCAGATTGGGCGCTGCGCACTGGAGCTCGCGCGTGTCCTCGATCAGGATGACCCGCTCGGAGGTCTTGGCCACCTCGGCCAGGAGGGCGTTGGAGAGCGTGGTCTTGCCGGTGGAGGTGCCGCCGGCCACCAGGATGTTGGCGCGGGAGGCCACGCCCTGGCGGAGGGCCTCGGCCTGCGCCACCGACATGATGCCGGCGGCCACATAATCGTCGAGCGTGAACACGGCGACGGCGGGCTTGCGGATGGCGAAGGTCGGAGCTGCGACGACAGGCGGGAGCAGGCCTTCGAAGCGCTCACCGGTCCCAGGAAGCTCGGCGGAGAGCCGCGGGGCACCGGCATGGACCTCGGCGCCGATATGATGTGCGACGAGGCGGATGATGCGCTCACCGTCGCCGGGAGCCAGGCGCTCACCGGTGGCGCCGAGCCCGTCGGATAGCCGGTCGACCCAGAGGCGTCCGTCCGGGTTGAGCATGACCTCGACGACGGAGGGGTCATCCAGAAGGCGTGAGATCACCGGGCCGAGCGCGGTGCGCAGCATGCGCACGCCGCGCGTCAGGCCCTCCGGATTGTGAGCTGAACCCGCCATCTCATCCCCGCCTTGGCCGGGAAGGATGCTGGGGCTTCCCGAATGGGGATGATTAAAGAAGGGGGAATTGGGGGAGATTCAACAACGGAAAGCGAGCATCGCAGCGTGGCGTGCGATTGCCTGAAATCGGCGTGGCGCGCCTCCTCGCCGCTTGGTCGCAGCTACCGGTGTTGACCCTTCTCTGCCGTTGGGAATGTCTGCAAAATGGCGGGTTGACTAGCGCTTCCTGCGTTAAACTTGGCCTCAGCTTTCGGGGTGAAATGCCGGTGAAGCGCGCAGACCCCGGCTTCCAGAGAAAGCGGGATAGCAAGGCGGCGGATGGGTTCCTTGTTTTCGCAGGTTGTGGACTGATCGGCGGCCTACCTGTCCCCAGAGCTTGGCCACGTGGTATTTTTAGGGGAAAGGGGATTCCCGTGTTCATTCAACGAGCGATCATTCAGAATTATCGCTGCCTGAAGGCTGCGGACGTCGCGTTCAACGAACGGCTGAATGTCATTGTCGGCGGGAACGAGTGTGGCAAGTCCACGCTTCTCGAAGCGCTCCATCTCGCACTGACCGGTCAGCTCAACAGCCGTCCGATACAGATCGAGCTGCATCCCTATCTATTCAATCTGGCGGTTGTCGCCGAATATGTCGACAACCTTAAAAAAGGCGTCACCGCGTCGCCGCCGACGATCTCCATCGAGCTGTTTCTCGCCAACGACCCGACGCTTGCGAAGCTCAAAGGCATCAACAATTCCCTCAGCGACGATGTGCCAGGTGTGCTACTCACCATCGAGCTGAACTCGGTTCACGCAGACGACTTTGCCCAGTACGTCGCCGATCCGAATGACATTCGGACGCTGCCAATCGAATTCTACAGCGTAAAGTGGCGCGATTTCGCCGATAACGAGATCACTAATGCTCGCATGATTCCCCTCCACGCCAGCCTGATTGACACCAGCACGGTCAAGAACAACGCCGCCGCCAACCGCTATGTGACCGACATTGTGAAGGAAAGCCTTTCCTCCCGCGAGCGGGTCGATCTGGCGCTCACCTACCGGCTCATGAAGGATCGCTTCTCCGAAGAGCCGAAGGTGAAGACGATCAACGACGCTCTGGCGCTCAAAACCGGCAAAGTCAGCAATAAGGTGATCTCTGTATCTCTCGATACGTCGGCGCGCGCGACATGGGAGGCCGGGATCATGCCTCATCTCGACGAGATCCCGCTGCCGCTTGTCGGAAAGGGCGAACAGAACAGCGTGAAGATCAAGCTGGCGATGGAAACCTCGGCCAAGTCCAACATCATTTTGATCGAAGAGGCAGAGAACCATCTCTCCTACGCAAGCCTGAACGAGCTGATCAGCCATATCTCCGCAAATGCGGGCAGCCGTCAGATCTTCATCACAACCCACAGCAGCTTCGTCCTCAACAAGCTTGGCATCGAGGCCGTGCTACTCTTCCAGCGCGGTGAGAACGTACGCATCAGCCAACTTAAGGATAAGGGCACGCGCGATTACTTCATGAAGCTGCCCGGGCACGACACACTGCGGCTTATTCTCGCAAGACGCGCCATCCTTGTCGAAGGCCCCTCCGACGAGCTGATCGTACAGCGCGCCTACAAGGACAAGCACGGCGTCATGCCGCTCGAAGAGGGTGTCGACGTGATCTCCGTCAACTCGCTTGCCTTTAAGCGCTTCCTTGACATTGCGATCGCAGTGAAGAAGGAGGCCGATGTCGTCACCGACAATGACGGCAACCTCGCAAAAGTGAAGGCAAAATACGCCGGCTATGACACGTCGGAGTTCGTGAACCTCCAGTATGACGACAACGAGGCATACCCCACGCTGGAGCCGCAGCTTCTCCGCAAGAACGGGCTCGCGAAGATCAACGAGATCCTGGGCCAAAACTTCACTGATGACGCCCCCGCGATCGCATACATGATCGATCGCAAGGCCGAAACTGCACTCAGGTTCTTCGAGACCGACGTCCAGTGGTTGCCCCCGGACTATATCGACCGTGCTATCCGCTAATCGCATCGTCATCTCTGCCGCCGGCGGCGGAAAGACGACGCGGGTCGTCGATCAGGCGCTTGGCTACAAGGAGGGCGCGACAGCTCTCATCACCTACACACGCAACAACGTCCGCGAAATTCAGCTCAAGGCCTACGAACGCGTGCGGGCGATTCCCCCCCAGATCGAGGTAATCTCCTGGTATTCGTTCCTCCTGCGCGAACTCGCACGGCCATACCGCACCGTCCTGCACAACCAGCGCATTGACGGCATCTTCTGGGTGGAAGGCAAATCCGTCCCCTTCGTGCCGGAGGCTAAAACTGCGCAGCACTATTTCCATGATGGCAATCAGATCTATTCCGATAAGATCTCGAAGTTCATCTGCGAGTGTGAGCGCAAGTCGGGCGGCTCGGTTATGCGACGTCTTCGCCAGCGATTCAACCGCATCATCATCGACGAAATTCAAGACATGGCGGGGTATGACCTCGACATTCTCGAACTGATGCTAAAATCGGGCATCCAGATCACCTTTGTCGGCGATCATCGTCAGGCGACCTTTGCGACAAACAACTCGCCAAAGCACAAGGCCTTTGCCGGCCCGGAGATCATCAAGAAGTTCGAGCTCTGGAAGAAGGCCGGCCTGACTTCGATTGAGTACGAACAGCATACGCATCGCTGCAATCAGGCAATTGCCGATCTTGGCGACAGCTTCTTTCCCAACGAGCCAAATACTGTCTCCCGCAACTATACCGTGACCGGGCATGACGGCGTCTTCCTCGTCCAGGCAATCAATGTTGCAGAGTACGTCCGGCGCTTCTCACCGCAGGTTCTGCGCTACAGCGCCCGTACCGCTTGTGGGCCGTTCGAGGCGATGAATTTTGGCGAATCCAAAGGCCTCACCTTTGAGAGGGTGCTGATCTATCCCCACGGCCCGGCGAAAAAGTGGATTGCCTCCGGAAAGCCGAGCGATGTCGAGAAGTCGGCCACCAAGATGTATGTCGCGACCACTCGTGCCAGATACAGCGTTGCTTTCGTGTACGATGGAAAGAATTGCGCGATCAGCGCCACATGTTGGGTCCCGTAGTGCTCACGCGCTGGGCACGACCATCGCGGATATCCGCACAGGGGCCGGCATCACCTCGCGCGTCTAGGCTCAGGACCTATTAATCAAGGGCGGACGTCATGGATGACATCGACTGGGACAATCTGCCGCCCACGACCGTGCCTTCGAGCCTGCTGGTATCGCTACAAGGCTTCACGAACCAGGACGCGGCCGTCGAACTCGGCAAAGCGGTCGGCGAATGCGTGATGACGCTGGGGTCTTTCATGGACTTGAGCACATTAGACGGCGTGACAATCGGCATCGACTATGACGCGGCCTTGGCCAGCATCGACCAAGGCATCGAGGGGCTGCGGCCACTCGATCGGACCGACACCGAGGAGATGCAGGGCGTCGCTAAGACCTGTCAGGTAATGCGCGATGGCGTGGTGAAGAGCCATCTCGCGTTCAACGCTGAGATGCTCGTGCCGCTGATCGCAGAGGATCAGACGACGATGGAGGCGCGCCAGAGCGCGATTGGGATCATCGCCCATGAATGCGGCCATGTTGACGTCAATGCGCGGATGGAGGCACTCGTGCCGGATGCAAGGTTGGGCGTCAAGATCGCGGATTTCGAGCGCGCTGTCCTGTTCCAGATCGCTCGGATCGCCTGGGACGAATATGCCGTCTGCCGGCTCTCGGCTCGTTTCGCCCCGCAGCAGAACGACCAGCATGCTGACACCGTCCGCGCGGTCCTGCCGGAGGCGCGGACCCGAGCCAACGAGTCTATCAAGGCGTACCGGCTCCATGGCGACCTCTATCGCCTGCTCGGCGAGGCGGGCGGTGAGCTCTGTCAGCCGATCAAGGCCTGCGCCTATCTTCTCGGCGGCATGGATGGCGAGGATCTCACCTGGGCTGATTTCCCCGAGACGCGCGCGGCCATCGAGGCCGGCGGATATGGCGAGCTGGTCGATGCGCTTCGCGACCGTTGCCGCGCGTTATGGGACAGTCAGCCGACATGGTCCGCGGAGCTGGATGTCCTCGCCCCGCTTGTCGATTTGACGCGCGACGTTTTTGTGTCGGGCGGGATCTATTTCTATCAGGACGAAGCGGGCGAATGGAGCATGAAGGTACCGTTCACGCCCGAGAGCATGCCGGACGACGCGATGACCTGACTGAAGCTGAGGAAGATGATGAACCCGTTATTCTCGCGCCGCACGACGATCGCGGCGATCGATCTTTTTGAAGGCAAATATCACGCGGACCTGACCGCCTTCCTCATGGAATTGGGGCCCGCTGTCTACACGCAGATCCGATCGGACCCTGTCAGCCTTAAGAACCGGCTAAGCGACCTGAAGCAGTTCGTCGATCTCAATCCCACCGCAACAGTGGACGGTGAGCCGCTCGTCAACATGATCGTTGAGCGTGCTGCAAGCTTTTTGCCGCGCGAGCCTGAGCATCGTTGGTCGAGCGCCGAGCCAATTACGCCGGCTATGGCAACGTTCGTCCGAGTGCTCGACATGGACGGCTATGCGGTGAGCAACGGGATGCTCCGCCGGACGCTTCCAACCGACATCGGTCTTCCTGAGACCGAGTCCGAGCTGATGCGGCTGATGAACAAATATGGGCTGGAGACGCCTAGGGGTCACCTGCAGCAGGCGCTGGACGCGCATGCGCGGGGTAATTGGGCCGGCGCCAATGGCCAGATCCGGACATTCTTCGACGCGTTGCTCGACGCGATTGCCGAGCGAGTCGATCCCTCGACGACTACGCTTGCCACCGGGCAACCCCGCCGTGCGAAGCTCGCTTCACACGGCTTCCTAAGCATCCCGCTCAACGAGTGGGGCGATGACGGAAGGGGCTTTATCAATGGTCTGGTGAAGCGTCTCCATCCGGCGGGTCCGCATCCGGGCCTGTCGGATGAAGACGACAGCACCTTTCGCCTGCACACGGTATTGCTGACCACAACGTTGCTGCTTCGCCGCCTTGATCGTGGCATGATCCCGTAAAAGGTCGGCGTCGGCCGGTCGGAGACCACTTGCCACGGAAAAGGGACGAGCGGTTTGCGATGACTGACCTGTTTGATGTCGTCGGTCAGAATCTCGACCCCGGTTTCGTGAATCTGAAGATGGCACAATCCCCGATTGAGCAGGAACTGAATGACCTGCTAAACGGCATGTGGCGACCTATGAACCCTATGCGGACCCCGATTTCCGGCACGGGTTCGCCCGCGATGTCGATGGTCGCTTTTGGGAAATGTATCTCGGCTGCACGCTGATCGAGGCGGGCCGCAACTTGTTGCCCATCGTGGAACGCAAACGCGATGGCGGCCAGCTAGAGCTGTGCGTGATTGAGGACGGCCGGCGCTTCTGGATCGAAGCAATCGCACCTCGCGACGGAGATTCCGAGCCAGATCAGGTTGTCCGTCCCATCCCGATCAACGAGGGCGGTCATATCATCGCAGCACCGATCCGCCCGGCATAGCTTCGCACATCTGGCGCCTTCTGGGACAAGGCACGGAAAATCGGTCAGTATATCGAGCAAGGAGTTATTGCGGCGGACGAGGCTAGGATTATCGCCATCAGTGCAAGTCGGTTCGGTGCTTATGTGAGCGAGCATCCGCTTCCGCTCATCATGACGACGCTCTTCCCAATCGGCGACGCCTACGTCACGATCTACAGGGAAACCGGCGCGATCGTAGGCGAGGGATTTCACGCGGCGCCGACCATCCCACGCCAGGGCGGTTCTATCCCGCGTAGCGTATTTCTCAACGAGCGGTTTGCCGATATTTTCGGTGTGATCTGTCGATTTGGACCGAGACGAGCACAGCGACGACCATGAAGACGTCGAGATCACGAACTCCTCCCGGGGAGCTTGAACCAATGCAAGCGGCCTTCGATACAAGTATCCAGAGGCTACCACAAATTCACCTCCAGAGGATCATCGCTAACCGATCGAGCGCGTCGGGCATAGAGCTGAAGCCACATGAGGCCGAAGCTTTAGCGAAACATCTCCTCGCCGGCAACAGCACCCCACTTCAACTGGAGGAACGCCCCGGTCTGACGTCGGCGACGCTAACGTTGACGAAAGAAGACATCGCCGAGATCGACGGCTTGGCAGACCGCATCAAAGCCGAGACGCCGCGAGTCATCGAAGGGGTCGCTAAGGACGCCTCGAACATCCTGCTTCAGCGCATCCGCAAGCAATGGCCGGAAATTCAGGCCGAGCATGAGCGCAATCGTGCTGAGTTCATCGAGACCATCCAACTCATCTGGGGCGACGCTCTCGATAAGCTCGATATGCTCATGGCGACCGCCGACAGCGTCGGCGGTCAAGCCATCGCCGTAGCGCGCGCTTCTGACTCGAAGCAGCGCGTCGCCATAACCGCGGCCCTCGACCGACTACATGTCCGTGGCATCCAGGTCGCAACCGAGGTCCTCACGTTGCTGCGCGAGGGGTTCGCCGACGCCGCCTTTTCGCGATGGCGGACCCTGCACGAGATTTCGGTCGTCGCCATGGTGCTCGGCGACCACGGGGAAGACATCGCCACACGGTACCTAGACCACGATTTGGTGGAGGCCCAGCGGAGCGCTGAAGTGTATCAACGATGCCACCCGAAGGACGCAGCGAAGGGGAAAAACGTTGCCGAACTCCGCCGAACCAAGGCGGAGTATGACGTTGTGCTTGCCCGCTATGGCCAAGCGTTCAAATCACCCTATGGCTGGGCTGCGCAGCACCTCGGTAAGCAGAAGCCGACGTTTCAGGACCTGGAGGAAGCTGCCAATCAGGCGCAGATGCGGTTGCAATACAAAGTTGCAAGCTATGGTGTTCATGCTGGAATCGCGGGCCTCACGACCTCGGTGGCTGACGTCTTTGGCGAAGGACCGCCGGGGGCTGCGAGCATCGGCGGTCTACATGAGGCCGGAATTGAAACGGCGTTCAGCATCGTGCGGCTGACTGGCCCCCTGCTAGGGCCGAACTGGTCGATTGACCAACTCGCGGGCCTCAACGCGCTCATCAATCTGCGGGACGCCGCCGCCAACGCCTTCTGGGAAGGCGGCCGGGCGATGAGTCAAGCTACCTGGGTCTCTGAGGAAGAGATCGAGGCCTGGGAGCGGAAGGCGGAGAGCAGCCAGACCGCAAAGGAGCAAGAGGACTGATGGACCGCTTGCTGAACCTGCGGCAGGATATCTACGACCACTTCCACTCCTCGACTATTCGAAGCGATCTGCCCCTTGCGCCCGGAAACCGGGACCGATTCGCGCAGTACGAAACCGCCATGCTGCTGATCCAGGATACCGGCGAAGCGCTGTGGACCCACATGCGACGCGATTTCTCGACGTTTCCAATGGCAGCTTACATCGAGTTCTGGGGTGTGATGCAGGCCGTCATCATCCAGCAGGACGCGCTGCTGGAATTGGCGGCTGCGCTCGGCGCCCCCAAGCCCTCCATAGGCGCCGCCTGGGAAGCGATCCGCGACTTTCGGAACGTGTTGGCTGGCCATCCCGCGAACAAAAACTCCGGGCGCAAACCCCTTGGCGCAAAGTCTACGCTTCGCGCGTTCATGGGGCGCCAACAAAAGTCCTACAGCGGGTTGACCTATGAGCTTTGGGACGCTCGCGCTGAGCGAACCACACACCCGCATATCAACCTCGGCGCGATGATCGCCGCCTACGAAGCCGAAGCCGCCGACCACCTTGCGGAAATCCTCGACCACATGCGGCGGACCTGGCCCGTCGAGATAGACGATGGAGCGCTGGCTGACTGTTCGGTTAGGCCTTGGGCCGGAGAGCATTAACTGAAGGTCGCGCGGTATCGTCGTCTCGATCTACCTGAGCGCTCGATAGATTAACCCTTACGATCGGCTCTCGGAATGGTGCAGACGCAGGTGCGCCGCGCCACCCGAAACTTAGCGGCGCTGGTCATCATAGCGCGAAGGCATGAAAATTGCGTTGCGACCGAGGTTACATAAATGCGCCGGGCATTCGCGCGACAACACGGTCGCCAGCGATAGCCTCTAGGAACTCTTCTGGCAGGACCCGTGCGAAAACTGTCACGGCCTCGGCGATCAAGGCCCGATAGTGGTCCCAATCTCCACCGTCGACGCGCCGCCAGGTGCTCGGGAGATACCGCACGACGATCGACAGCGCGTAAGCCGTCGCGAACGCCAGAACGCGATATCGACCAGCTCCGACAAGGCCAGGGAAAATGAGACTTGTCGAACCCAAAAACGCGCTCCTATGGAGCGGCAGCGCCTCATGCCAGGACTCATAGCCGGGATGATCCACGCGCACCCTCAGCGCCGACCGCTCATCCGAACGCTTAATAGGCATTGGCTCGGCGAACGGCCAAGCCGATAAGGGCGCCATGTTCCAATCGATCCGCCCAGAGGTGTCCAAGAGATGGATGTAACTCGCGCCAGAGCCGTGAAGCCACTGCCCGGCTGCCGCGCCGTTCGCTTCCATGTCGTAGACGGGTGTGATCCAGGCCGGCGGCCCATCGAAGACCTCCGCATAGAGGTCTCCAAGCTCTGGGACGGCCGCGAGCAAATCGCGCAGAGTGGTCCGGAACTCGGCGGGCAGCGCGACCAATTCCGCGGCCGTCGTCGCCCTAGTCTTTGGAAAGGCGCCGACATCGGGCGTGAGGAGACGGACCCAGGCCGGATAAAACCCGGCATTGGAGACACCCACGCCCAATTCGCCCAGGTCGTCGTCATCGGCGGGAACGGTATAGAGCCCGTGGCCGCGCTTGGTCGCGGCCTCCACTTCGGAGAGTCCAGCACGTCCGACGGGGTCGGCGAGCATTTCGGCGCAAGCGAATGACAGGATGCCATAGTAGAGTGCGAGAACGCGGCTTCCGAGGTTCGTCTGGGGACCACGGAAGTAGTCAGCGGCGTTGCGAACGCAGAATGCGACGCCCTCGGCCTTGGCGTCCAATATCTGGCCTTCGAGCTGAATGCCGGCATCCGCGCACCGACGCGTCACGACCTTCCGCGCCAGGCGGACACTTTGGAGTTGGTCCAGGCGCGTCCAGATCGCAGCCAGGGGATCTTCAGCGGTTAGGTGCCTGACCCGGGATGGGCGCGCCGGAAGCGGTCCAGCGCTTCCACTGTCCGCTCGGGCGGGATCAAAGGCCTGATTCCACTCCAGCAGTGTCGCGTAGAAAGTCTTCACCGGCCGAACAGGGACCTGGATCCCGTAGGCAAAGGATTCGAGCTTATAAGGCTCGCCATTGTGGAAAATGATGTCAGCGTCCTGTGCCGCAACCTGATAATGTCGATTGTCCGTCGCCGACGAATAAAAGAACGCCAAGCGACGGCGCGCTTCGCCCCGCTCGGCCTCGATAATTAGATACTCTCCGGGGTAAGACTCACGCGTGATCTTCGCTGTCCAGCCGTGCGAGGCCAGCGAGTCCAAGATGGTGCGCTGGGCGTCGTTGCGTAGCAGCCTAAGCTTGGGATTGCTGGTTTGGTCAAGTGTCACGTCGCGGTCTCAGGTTCGGAGGAGTGAAACATCAGCGTGCGTCGTCCGACTGACCATAGCTGGCGCACCGCGGCCTCGAGCTTTGGCCTTCCGAATCACGGAGTCGACTCGACAGCCGACCTTCAGGGTCGTTACCGAGCAAGTATTGAGGATTTGCGAGTCCCACAATCCTCAATGAAGAACGCCATCGGCACGCTTGAAAGGTGCCGCTCCGAGCTCGACATCAAAAGCAGACGATTGATTGTGTTGTCCTGGATGCCATCGGGCGGCATGACACAAGATATGCGGCCCTCTTTTGCTACGACACCTGATTTTTTGATGGCGGCTTGAGCTGTTGCATGGATCTTGGGGAACTGGCCAGCAAATTGCGCTTCCCGGTTCGGCTTTGCTCCACGTTCTTCCAGGTGTGAGAGATACCTGAATAGGTTCCGGAACAAATCCGGATACCCCGCGCAGGACTTTATCAACGCGTGGTCAACGACATCCGTAACATGCTGCGGAAAAGTGAATTTTGCAACCTTCATTTTTTCCGAAAAGGTGGCGAGCCCCAGTGTCGCAACTGCCGCCGGTCGACGGATAGCCCTCTTAACTTCACTCCAGCGGAATGGGCTGTCCGTGACAATGTAGGCACCTGTCGCCTGGGCTAAGTACATTGTCATCTCGAAATTTGGCGCGAGTTTGAACATGCTCATCTGCCCGCCCCCTTCGCCTCCCAAAGAACCGTCCTGAAGCACGGCCAGAGGATCTAGCTCTCGTTTGCGCTCGGCAAATCGCATTGTGGCCTCGATTTCTCCGTCGCTCATTTCTGGGTTGAGTTTGCGGAGTTGTCTGTGCAGCGCATCCGGGGGCATCAACATCAGGCTGCGCCGGGTGTCCTCTTCCATGAGTTTTTTCAGGCGAGGTTCTTTATCGGTGTCGAACGGCATTATGGATGCGCGCGCTTGCGCCATGCTCCACATCTCCTCGCGGAGATGGAAATCGAAGTCGCAGGGATCAGGTATAAGGTTGACCAAGCCGAGTTGCACAAGCGGCATGATGGTCATGAAGAACATGGTGCTTTTCAGAAAATCTTGCCGATAGCGCCTCGGATTCTCGGTAGGACGGTACTCCTTCGCCATGACTCCCGAGTGGATGAACGGGTGCGCGACAATCAGCTCACCGAAATACAGCGGGGCCGCCAACGCAAAGTCAGTGATCGATGAGGGGTGGATTGAGCCGGTGTAGACCGCGCGGGCGACGCCGTCCGGCTTTGGCAGCAACGCAAGCAAATCGGTTTCTAGTGGCCAAAGAGCATCGTATAGGAAATAGATTTCCTTGATATTCTCATCGGTGAGTTCACGCCGGATCTGAGTCCAGTCCTTTTCGCCGTCTAGCCCAAGGATCCTTTCGATCCCATTTTGCAGTATGATGTTTCGCTCCCGGATGCTACGCTCAGTCCAAGAGGGGCGCAGCACTTCGGACTTTCCCTGACAACAGGCCTTGAAGGAATTTCCTGATCCGCACCCACAGACATCTCCTGGGCGCAGTTGCTTCTCCGGTGCCGCCTTAATCAGGAAATCACGCGGCTTCTCGGTCCTGCCAAATTCGTCCTGATAGTGTACATGCCCGCTCTCGTACTGAACGAACATCTGGCCGCCGAAGTGGAACAGGCCGCTTTCCGGGGGCAGAAATGTTTTCCTCAGGTCGGCCCACGGCTGCTTGACCGTCTTCTCGGGGTACAGCCACTCCTTGCGGCCGCCTCCGATGTAGCGCCGTGCGCGGGATTTTAGAACGAAGTTGACCTGCGCAACTTCCTCCGCAGTCAGCTTCCGGGAGCGGATGAACGCGTCGATCCGGGTCATGGACTGTCGGTAATTTCGCGCGAAGGTCCTCTTTTCGAGCGGGCTAGTGCTCGGATCCTTTGCATACTCCAGATTCGAGAGGATCAGGCAGAGGTCGCGGTTCAGCGGGAAAATCGTTTGAGACGCCCTCAGCGCAATGCCTGGATCGAGCGGATACGCGCCCATCGCGTGCATAGGGGGAACGGCATGGTTGTAGATGGTCACCGGGTGGTCGCTGAAGATGAACTTCACGTCGGAATCCTCAGCAGAGACGATTTCGCGGACGCCCCCAATCCAGATCGTGCAGTGCATCATGCGGATGCCCTGCATCTCGTACATCAACTCATTCTGTGAGAGCTTGGGGTACTGAACCTTCAGCCAGTCCAGCCCTTTCGGCGTTCGGATTTTCTGGATATCTAGGTACTCAAAAAACTCTTGAAAATGCTTGCGCCATTCGCCCACGTCGGTGCCAGAAAATGCACGCACCGCTTGGGAGCCCCTGCCATCGATGTCACCGAAGAGGCGCCGCTCGATCTCGTCGTTGACTGATGTTCCAAAGAAGGTCGAATACAGATCCCTTAGAACGAACGCTTTCGAAGTTGGCGTATCGTTCCATGCTCCGTTTTGAGTGATCACGCGCCCATCAGGGAGGATCTTCCGGTCCGGCGTCATGTCCACAAAGGCTAAGGACGAGCGGCCTGGTTCAAAGAACCCCTCTTGGTACCATTGCGGGACATAATGATTGTTTCTCGTCTTGGACATCGCCACTTTCGCAATATCACAAATCAATCATACCGACGCCGCTGCGGCATCTGGCCAATATCGCCCTTGGAGCTGATGCACGCTTTGCTACCCTTCTGTGCAAGTTGCAAATAGCCGATGTTTTGTGTCGATGTCGGCTGTTAAACAATTCGCGGTGCAGGCCCGCTTGTGGGCGACGATCGAAGTTCCGCATCTTGACGCCTCGGCCGCATCCGGATATGTCCACCAAGGACATGCTGAAAGAAGCCCGGGCGAGCTATCGCGTGCCGATTTGGTCAGTGTCACTCCCCATAGGTCGCGAAACCGGCGATCACTCGACCGATTGCTCATACTTCCGCCTGCCCTTCATCAATCGCCGGAAAGAGGATATCGTCCATCTCGTCAAGGGGCACCTCTGTCCGATGGCGCGTGTAGGCCTCGCCCTGCTTGCCCAGGTTGACCCATCCTAGCGACGGAAGGTCGATGAACCAAACGGGGGGATTTTCGCGATCGCCGATCCAACCGCAGACCCTCATGCTCTTGTTCCATTCCAGCGCCCAGAACCAGGGAGAGCCAGGTTCATTGGCGCGTCGGATGATGCATTGGTAGTAACCCCCAGCGGTGCTGAACTGAGCCACAATGGGCACCTCAACCACGCGTCGCATAATCTCGCGCTGGTGCGCGTTGCCCCAATCATGACGCATGACAAAGCCGTAGAAGCCGAAATCGCTGTCCGTTAGAAGGCGAGTTCCCTCGCTGGTCATCGGATTCCTGCTGCACAGCAGGGAGAAAAGTCCCTGCATATGGTAGAGGCTCAGGTCCACAATTTTGCCGTTATCCGGCTGCGGCCCACCGACCATAGTGATGGTCATGAACGCGTTAAGGCGGATCACAAGCTCTTGGCTCTGTTCACCGACCGGCTGGCCAGGATATCGGCCGTCGAACGAATTTTTTCCCTTGCGTCGTGCCGTCGCGTCGACTGCGTCGTCTTCGGCGCGCCCCGGGCTGTAAAGCATTGTGATTTCAGAAACATGATCTTCCACTGCAGACTTCGCGAGATTGCACTCCTCACAGGCTCGGAACTGAAAATTAAACGCTTTAGCGTCCGCAAAGCTGCCCGCCGGAACCATCCGTCGCCCAATCAAATGCTCACAGTTGCTAAGGACATCCGATCCCTCCCCGACGTAGGCAGCGCAGTAAAGGCAATGCTGATTTGAGCATGCAGGACGTCGATGGAACCAAGTAATTGCCGCTGATCCACGTCTCGCGCCGAATACGGAAATTCGACCTTCCAACCCATCTTTCACCATTTGCTAGCCCACGCCTTTGTATCGGCGGGAGGCCGAGGAACTTGGTCACCATAGGATGGTCAAGCAGCGACCTCCAACTAATTGAGTCCCCGAGCTCGAGAAGGATAACGCAAAGCTCAGGGAGGCTCTCGTAGCGCACAGCTGGCTCAACGCAGAGAGAGCAGCTCTGCAACAGGTGAGCGTTTGGCGGCCACCCGACCCTGCATACCGCGCCTCTCAGTGTCCGGAGTCGAGCGGGGCGCCAACTTCTGTTCTTGGCGCGTGGTTCCCGTCAGGCTCGGCTGGGAAGAGCCGTTGCAGACTCTAGGTGCGTCCGCTTCAGGGTATGCTGATTATCCCGAGATAGGCCGTCCGAAATGGGGCCGATTCCGGACTATCCGGTCTTGGCTGTAAAAGTGCGGATACTGCAATAGAGGTTTAGCCGTTCCACAGAAGGGGCTGCCTAACCTCATCTAAGCTGAACGGCGAAAGTCTGGCCAAGGAAGATGTGAGTAACCGCCATCAAGTTGGTAACGTCTTAACAAATCCACTAATCCGGAATTTTTATTAGGTGCGTCACGACGCTGGGGCGAGTGTGGAGGAACGTGTAGTCGTTCTCGATTTGAAGAGCGTCGAAACGCGCAGCCT